>CAYULY010000046.1:0-1573 GCA_964445785.1 uncultured Nautiliales bacterium | reverse complement strand
TAAAATACTTGCAAACTGAAATCAGAGCACAAGAAAAAGAAAACAAAGCATTGAGAGTCGAGAACTCACAACTGAAGCAAAAAGTCGGGGAAAAGAATTTTGAGAACTCGGAATTAAAAGTGGAACTTCAAAAAGCAAAAGAAGAGAATAAGCAACTTATCGATGAAAACTTAAAAGCTCGGGAAACGATTAAAAAAGTTAAACAATTAGATTCCGTGAAGTTAGCCAATGAAAACAGAGAACTTAAAATGACTATTAAAGAGTTACAAGCGGAAATAAGTTCACTAAGAAAACAAATGATTGATATTAATAAAAAACTTCAAGAGAAAGAGCAAGATAAACTATATGATAAAGAAGACTTCCATTATCTAAGCAAGCTGAAAAGGGAAGCAAAAAAAGATACGTTAAAAGAAGTTTATGAAGAGTTTGTTAAGTTTAAAAATAAGGTGGAGAAAAGAGGTAACACAATAGAATTTTGAGAAAAATTTTTTGTTTCGGATTTTTTTTTGAATTTTTTATTAGAATTAATCACAAAAGATATAAATAGAATAAAACAAAAAGGAGCTATTATGAGTGCGAAATTACAAAACACCTTGACTATTAATAAGAAAGTGTCTGCATATAACGTTATTGAGAAAATGAAAGAAGAATGGATAAAAATAGCCAAAGAAAAAGAGAATAAAACGATAAACTATTTAGATAAACATATTCTTCATTTGTTACACTTGGACGAGTTCGTTGGTATGAAATATAGTTTAAAGAAAAAATTTGAACTGGACTATCGTTACTATAAAGGGGTCGCGGATTATATTGGAAGAGAAGCTACGCAGAAAGGGTTAGTTCCAATTTTTGTAACGCTTACGCTTCCGTCCGAGTACCATAAATTTAAAAAAAATATGAGAACGGGCAAATATGTTTATAATCCAAAATACGCTGGGTATAGTATAAAAGATGGATATAAATTATTACAAAAAGCTTCAAGAGAAATATTAAGACACTTCAAAAGTTATGGAAAATACAGAAAAGGTTATAATATTCCTTATATTAAAGCCGTCGAAGCACACAAAGATGGAACAGTGCACGTTCATTTTGTGGCTTGGATTCCCGAATGGTTGGTGGAATCTTTTATAGCTATTATAAAAAGTAAGATTAAGCTTTTCAGGCTGGGAAAAGAGTATAAAATAGAAGTGTTGGAAGACACAGAAAAAGGAAGTGCTTACCTTTTAAAATATCTCCAAAAAACTTTGCTTGATGAAGACGAAAACAACTTGTACGCACTGGATGGATGGAGAAAAGAAAACAGAATTAGAATTTTTACGCATTCGCAAGCCTATTTAAAAAGAAGGGACTTTGAAAAAATCCTTCCTCATTTTACCGAGAATCTGGAAGAAGAATTAAAGGAATATCTTTAAATATGAAGAGGGAGAATGGTTTAATCGCTATGAAAACATAACGAACCTTGCCGTTAATATGGTTTATAAAGATAAAGAGATGCCGTCGGAATCTTTTATAAAAGCATTAATTCCCGGTTTAGTTGGACTCAAAGGTATGCGTAAAATTCATAACTATGTAG
>CAYULY010000045.1:0-1765 GCA_964445785.1 uncultured Nautiliales bacterium | reverse complement strand
CTCTTTTTACAAATTACACACCCCTGAGCTTCATAAAGATTGATTTTAACCCTTTTTAACCACTCTTTAATAAAAACCGGGAAAAACTGAATATCAGAATTTAGTTCAAAATTTTCAACAGGAACTTTGATTCTTAAAAAACTCAAAGGCTTGTCTTTCTTAATAAAAGGAGTTAAATAATAAAAGCGATTATCTTTAGAAGAAACTTTACAGTATAAAATGTAATCGCTCTCCTTTAAAACATTTAAAATAAAAAACTTAATTTTTAAAGATGAAAGCTCAACAATTTCATTTTTTAATGTATCAATCAACTCAGAATATCTCTTTTTTGAAAATGTATAGTATTTTCCATCGACAACAACTCCATCGCCTTTTAAAAAAACCTCATCTCCTTTGTAAACCTTCTCAATCGCATTTAAAAGTGCCTCTTCTGCTTCATCTCTTGAAATACCATACTGTAAAGCTAACTCATCCAAGGCGTTATAGATATTCTGAGTTACCTCATGCAAAAGAAACTCCTATGATAAAAGTGCCGGATTAAAACTTAAATAAGAGTAACTATCAGGACACAGTTCTTTAAATTTTTCAAGTTTATTTTTGATTTTGGAAATAGAAGCTCTGAGCTTCCCAACCTCAGAAACAATCTCCGGAGTTATAGAATGCTGTATGGAAGAGAAATTGAAAGGATTCAATTCAAAGTTACGAATCGCTTTTAATATATCATCTTTAATATGACCGAAATACTCTTCTGCTTCATAAACCAACACTTCTTCTATTAATTTTTTTTTCTCATCGTCTATAACTCTTGATTTGCTTATAATATTTAAAATTGTCTTTTTATAAGGGAAAACATATTCAAGCTCGTTTTGTTTTATATATTTTTTAATATTTTCCAAATCCTGTCTTTCCTCATCATAAATAAACATATTCTCCTCACACTCTTTTAAAACCTGCTTATTAAATTCAATCCTTTCGTTAAGTTCTGAGGCTTTGGAATGTAAAACAGAAGCGACTTTATACGCTTCATTTACAAGATTCATGTTTGAATTAAAATACTCCTCAATTCTTGCTGATTCAACATTGTCTCTCTTAAAGAGAAATTTACCTATTTCATATTTAAAATAACTGTCAAGCTTATCAAGCTCTTTTCTAAGTTCCTGAATAACTCTTTTAATCTCGTTATGTTCTCCGAAAATTGTATCGTGTAAAGTTTCTTCAACTATTAATTTCTCATTGAAGTTTTTCCATAAAATATGTTTTAATATCAGTAAATCTGAAAAATTTATATAATTTCTTCCGTTTAAATATGCGCTAACTTTAAATATATCTAACGCAAGGTTGATTTTCCTATCCGATACCTTTACCCTGTTTCTTATCATTCTCTCTCTTAAATAAGAATAAAGTTTTCTTACATTTGGCGGCATTACAATTTTTTTTGAGATATCATACACATATTTTAAATCATCAAGAGTTAATGTAAAAGAAAGAGTTGGAGAAGTATCATAATCACCTTTTAAATACCTATCATAATTTTCTATCTTACGAATAGGTAAAACCTCATATCTTATTAAAAACCTGTCATCAAGAGCATCCAAAGATTCGTCTGCTGGTAATTCGTTACTTGCCGCAAACATACAAACCATTGGAACTTTAAACTCCCCTACCCCTCTCATAAAGAATTTCCTGCTTGGATGAGTGATACCAAGCAAGGTATTTAAAATATCACTTCTACCTTTAAAAATCTCATCCAAAAAAGGAAAATGAC
>CAYULY010000044.1:0-1804 GCA_964445785.1 uncultured Nautiliales bacterium | reverse complement strand
AAGTGCGAACGGCAAGCGCCCTGACGGGTAGACGCACTTTTTTTAACGCAAAATTCTCGTTAAAATCCGCAATGCTGTCATATTTTTACTTTTTTGTAATTTAAATTTTTTCGGTATGAAACAGCCCTAGTTTGAGGTTTGAAATGTGTAGAAAGGTATGATTATATGATATTAACTGCTCCTTATGTTTTATCTGTATTAATTGGAATTACAGTAATAGAAAAACTGTTGAGATAAAATGTGTAAGTGTAATTTATAATAACTTATAAACTCGTCAGTTTTTGTCTGAAAAAATATTTATTATTACAAATAGTGTTTTTATGTTGCTTTAAGTGTTTCTTTATAAAAAAATTTGTTTTGCAATTATAAAATGTTTTGTTATATATGTTAATATTGTATTAATGAAGTTAAGGAGAAAAAATGAAAAAGATAGATAAACTAGCGCTCGCAGCTTTTTTGCATGATATAGGGAAGTTTAGGCAAAGGGCAGGGCTTAAAATTAGTGATAGTGACTTACACGAATATGCTCCTTCGCACAAAACCTATTACTCTCATATTCACGCAGCGCACAGCGCAAAAGCTCTTGAAGAGATGGGAATAGAAGATTATGAGATAATAAATAAAGCGGCAAAACATCATTTAAAAAATCTTGAAAGTGATGAAAAGATAGTTCAAATTGCAGATAGATATGCAAGCAGTCTTGATAGAAAAGAATCAAGTGAAGAGTTAAAGAAAAACGAATTTATAACTTCTGCAATTGAAACTCCTTTTTCTTATGTGTATTTGAATAATCCTCCTAAAAAACACTACTATCTCTTACAAAAGTTAGAAGGGGATTTAAAAATTACTCCTCAAAAAAACGTAAATAGTAAAGAAGAGTATAAAAAGCTTTATAAAGAGTTTATTAATGAAGTAAAAAAAGAGAATTTAAGATTCTCTAATTTAGAGGACTTTTTAAAAATAAAATCAATTTATGAAAAGTATACTACATTTATCCCTTCATCTACTTACAAAACATATCCTGATGTATCGCTTTTTGACCACTCTCTTGCAACCGCTGCAATTGCTGTTGCTATAAAAAACGGAAATAAAGAAGAATTTAGTTTAATTCAAGGTGATTTTACTTCAATTCAGAGTTTTATCTTTTCTAAAAAAGGTGAGAGTAATAAACACCTTGCAAAAATACTTAGGGCAAAATCTCTTTTTGTAAATATTGCAACAGAGATTGTAGCTTTAAGGGTAGTAAAAGAACTTAATTTGAGTGTTTTTAATATTGTGATGAATGCCGGTGGGAAATTTACGATTTTAGCTCATAAGTTAAGTAAAGAGGATAAGGAAAAATTAGAAGAGATTAAAAAATGGGTTAATAATGAGTTTATGGAAGTTAATTTTCTCTCAACCAAGTTTGTAATTAAAAGCATAGATTTTGGGGCTGATAAGTTTAAATTAGGGAAATTTTCAGAAGTTTATAAAGATTTAGCTCTTGCATTTGAAGAGGAAAAACTTAGATTTATACCAGAGTTTAATCAGTTTGATGATTATTTAGAAAAAGCAAAAAACGGAGTTTGTGAAGTCTGTGGAATTGTGCCAACTAAGAATGAAGTATGTAAATTTTGTAAAAAGTTTGAAGAGCTTGGGAATAAGCTTGTAAAGGGTGAATATATAAATTTTGATTTGAATTCTTTATTTTCAATTGATATAGGAGATAAACCTAAGGGGTTGTATTATGGGTTTAGTGATTATCCAATTAAAAGAGTTGCAAATGTTGTGCCTGTGTTTAATAAAGAAGAAGTAAATGCAAAAA
>CAYULY010000043.1:0-1849 GCA_964445785.1 uncultured Nautiliales bacterium | reverse complement strand
AATTATGTTAAATCTCAAAAAAAGATAAAAGAAGTAGAGCTTAATTTGGATTTTGAAAGATTAAAACCAAAGATTGAAAGAGAATATGAACTTACAAAAGAAGATATTTACAATTATGTCAAAGAACAGATAAATCTTCAAAAAGAGGAGGCAAAATATAGACTTACAAAAGAAGACGGGTTTTTAGACTGGCTTTTCGGTTATTTTACAGGCTGGAGGATAATGTGGAAAAAAGCAAAAGGATTGTTTGAAAGTGAGGATAATGAAGTAAAGTTTGTCAGTGATAAATTTGAAACCGATGTAATAAATCCCGGGCTTAATGATATGTTTGAAAATATCAACAGCTATGTAAAAAACAGAATGAAGGATTATTATAAAAGCGTTATAGCTATTACCACTGATTATATAAACGCTCATATTCAAGAACTAAAACAACAAGGCTATACCGATATTCAGATAGATACAAATTCTATCCCTTGGAGTCAGTATATAGTTGCAAGAGGAGGGGATATGTTTAGCGTTGCTGAAATAACAGGAATAAGCAGTGTGGGGTTAGTGGTTGGTAAATATGTAGGAGCAAAGGTTGCTTCTATAATAGGACCTAAACTTTTAGGTTTAGTAGAGGCGAAAACAGCTACTATTATTGCGGGAAAAGTTGCTTCAATGTTTGAATTATTGTTGGCTCCTCTTATAGATATTGGTGCAAATGAAGTCGTAAAAGCGGCAAAATATAATGAAACAAAAGAAAATTTTGAAAAAGTTATAGACGATATTTTTGATGAAATTGAAAATCATATACAATATAATATAAATTATTCCCTGCTTGACATAAAAAACAGTATTTATGAAGAGTTAAACAAACAGGTAAAAATAACAGCAAAGGAAGTACAATGAAAAAAGTTTTATTGATTTTAGTATTGGTTTTTGAGGTTTTTGCTTTTGAAGGGGTCGTTATTAAAAACTTGACAAAATTTTTTTCAAAAGAAACAATAAAAATGACAATAAAAAAATATGGAAATGACGGTATAAAGGCTCTTGATAAATTATCTGCAAGATATGGTGTAAAAGGGGCTGAGAAGCTAGAAATAATTAATGCAAGATACGGAAAAGAGGGAATAAAACTTGTGTCAAAATACGGCGATGAGGTCGTAAGAAACAATACTGTTTTTAATATTGTTAAAAAATTTGGAGACAAAGGTTATTATTTAATTAAGAGATTTCCTCAAAGGAGTGTGGAGTATTACAATAAATTTGGGGATAAATTTGTAGATTTAAGTAATAGATTCGGACCTTCAAGAGTAATAAGATATTTAGATGAAGCTAAGCAATATAATGCTGATGATAAAATTATTAGATTTTTAAATAAATTTGGAGACAAAGCAAATGAATTTTTAGACAGACACTGGAGAAAACTTTTGGCAAGTGGGTTTATTTTATTAAATGCTGATGATATCATAAAAAGTTTAGAAAATGTCTCTGCAGAAGTTGGAAAAAAAGCAATAACTACAACAGGCGATACTATTACAAAAACTTTGTCTAATGTGGCAAATTCTACATTTGGACTTTTTGCTGGGATTGCTCTTATTATATTTGTAATATTAAAATTTGGTTGGGAGTTTTTTATAAAAGTAAAAGAATATTATAATAAATGATTAATTCTTTATTAAAAGTCTCTTTGTTTTGAGAAACAACTTTAGACACGCAAATAAAAAAATAATTTTAAAGAAGTATAGATAAACTTTTTGAGTGTTTTAAAAAAAAGGAAGTATAAAGAGGTATTAAAGAAGAGATAGGACTTTTTTTACTGTCTTTTCCGAATCGGCGATGGAAGCTAAATTTTTTAAGATAT
>CAYULY010000042.1:0-1877 GCA_964445785.1 uncultured Nautiliales bacterium | reverse complement strand
AAAAAATTTTTAATGTTAATTTAACATTTACTTTCAAAAGTCCGAAATTTAGGACCATTGAAACACCGACCCGATTTAAGGGGATTACACTCCTTTCTAAATTTTCCAAAAATTCTTTTTTTTCTATTGAAACACCGACCCGATTTAAGGGGATTACACTTTATCAAAACACTTCTTAGCTTATACTTATTAATCTACAAAGCTTAAAAAACTCCTAAACAAAACCTTTAATTAATCTCATTGCATTCTAAATACTACTTCTATTAACATTTCTCTTTAGAAAAGAGTCAGTCACTTTTAGTGAAATTTAAATTAACTTTACAAAACGACATTTTTTGTCATTAAAAGGTTTTATAATTGCAAACAAAAAGGAAAACCATGAAGTTTTTAAAGGAGAGTTGGAATGAATATTTGGAATTTGTAAAAAAAATGTGGAAAGACCATAAACTCGCTTTAGTTGTTATTATAGCAATTTTTGAAATTTTGATGATAACAGGAGTATTTTATTTTTATCAAAAAACCTCAACACCACTAAAAAACGAAAACAACACTACAAAGGTTAAAAATGGCTAGATTATTTTTGTTTTTATTTTTCTTTGTTATATTTTTTGTAGTTAAGGCTTTGATTTTGGCTACAAAAAAGAGTGTGGAAATAGGTAAAGAAGCTTATCAATTTGCAAAAGAAAAAGTAGATGGAGGAAATGAACTGGTATTAGATAGTTTTTTTAGGGTATTAGCAGTTTTAGCCTTAAAAGATGGAAAAATTGACGCCATAGAAGAGCTAACAATATATCAAATTTCTGAAAGATTATTTGAAGTAATAGAAGATACTATTCCATATAGCTCACGTACCTCAGTTAAAGAACTTATCAACATAACCGCACTAAAAGCTATCCAAGAAGCTTTGGATAATTCAATAAATGTAGAAAAAGAAATAACAAAACTACAAAAAGCCTCAATAGCAACAAAACATCTCTTAATAAATTTTATGGCAGGACTTTATATTTTACATAAAGACTATAACCAAAAAGAGTTTTTATTCTATGTAGGGAGAAGACTTGGAATAAATTCAGAAGAGATAAAAGAGAAAATAAGAGAATTAGAAAGGTTTGTAAATAATGAAAAAGATCCTTATGAAATATTAGGGGTTAGCAGATATGCATCAATGGAGGAAATTAAAGAAGCTTACAGAAAACTATCAAAAAAATATCACCCAGACACTGGTAATGGAGATTTGGAAAAAATGAAAGAGATTAACTGGGCGTATGAAAAAATAAAAGAAGAAAAAGAAGACGATTTTTTTAGTAGGTTTTAATTTTTACACTAAATAAGGAGATTTTATGTGGCTTATTATCATCTATCAAATTATAGTGGCTATTTTGATTGATATTTCAATGGCTCTATCATTTGAAAAACTTTTTGGAATAAACGTAATAATCGGATTTATTATAGCCTATATCATAAGTTCCATACCTTCATTAATTTTTATGCTTATCTCTTACGGGTTTGCATTTTATGGAGCGGTAGAGGTTGTTGGGGTGCCTTTTATTGTAGCTTTTGTGGTATTTTTTGGAATCTTTTTCTTAGGAATTTATTTCTCAAAAAAGGAAGCCTCTAAGTGAGAGTTCCTTTTTTATCTTCTCTATTTCATTATTTTTAGTAGGAATTCCGTAAAAAATAAATTCATTCTCTTTAACTACCACTTCAATCCCGGCTGATTTTGCTTTGTATAACTTATCTAAAATATCATTGTATTTTCCAGTGGGAGAAGAGAAAATCTGATTAGACGAACCTCTCCAAAGAAAATCTCCCATTTTTTCTTTTTCAAACCTACCCTCTATCACTAAATCAAACATATCAAAACATTCTCTTTGCAT
>CAYULY010000041.1:0-2051 GCA_964445785.1 uncultured Nautiliales bacterium | reverse complement strand
TTTTTTTAACAACTCCTCCAACTCTTCTTTACTCTCTTTGATTAATCTATCATATTTTAGTATTCCCATATCGATTAAATATCTTGGAATTGGTATTAGATGCAGAAAAGCTCAAAATATATAAACCAACTCTCAACAAATACCCAAATATTAGAAAAGGATATATATCAAATCTCTTCTAATATTCATCACACTGTTGAAAAGATAGATAATTTTGCAAAAGAGATAGACAAAATTGTCTTAACAATGCAAAACTTTATGGAAGAGATGAAAAAAGTAGAAACAATTTCAAATGAAAATAAAGATAAAATTATCTCTAATGAAAAAAATATCAAAAAAATAGCTCTTATTGCCAACAAAATATTAGAAGAACTAAAAAATTTTAAATTCTAATTTATAAAAGAGCCTCAATTTTATTTTCAAGTTCTCTAATTTTTCTTTTAAGCTGCTCATTTTCCGTTCTTAACTGGGCATTTCTACTTTTTACCGATTTTAAATCGGTTTTAAGTTTAGTAACTTCTTCATCCAAAAGCTCCAAATTCCCAAGAGCCCTTTGAAGTTGAATTTGATATTTTTTAATTAAAATTTCAGCATCTATGAGATTGGCTTTTAACTGCTTTCTTTTTTCTTCAGCCTTCTCCCAAAGATGCTTATAATAAAACATTTTAAATGATAAAAAAAGAATAACAATTATAAAAAAAGTAAGAGTTATCCAATTAAATATCAATTTTTTCTACCCTTTTTTGATGCCTTCCACCTTCAAATTCCGTTTCAAGCCAAGCTTCAAGGATAGATTCAATTTCTCCAAGCCCTACAATTCTTGCCCCAAAACATAAAATATTTGCATCATTATGAAGTCTTGCCATTTTAGCTGTATAATAATCATGACAAAGAGCCGCTCTAATACCTTTATGTTTATTTGCTGCAAGACTCATTCCTATTCCACTTCCGCAGATCAAAATCCCTTTTGTTCCAGCATTATTAGATACAGCCTCAGCTACTTTATGTGCAAAATCTGGATAATCCACACTCTCACTTGAATATGTTCCTAAGTCTTCCACTTCTATTCCCCTCTTTTTTAAAAATTCCACAACAAAAGGTTTTATCTCAAATCCTGCATGGTCAGTTCCGATAAAGTATTTCATTTTATTCCCTTTTTTTATAAAATTATAACAAAAAAGGGAAACAATGAAACTTGGAGTAAACATAGACCACATAGCAACAATCAGAAACGCCCGTCAAATAAATGAACCTGATCCATTAATGGCTTTAGAGATATTAAAAGAAGCAGGGGCAGACCAAGTTACAATTCATTTAAGGGAAGATAGAAGACATATAAAAGAGTTCGATGCAGAAAGAATAATTCAAAACAGCTTTTTACCGGTTAACATGGAGTGTTCTATAAACTCGGAAATTATAAATATAATATGTAAATTAAAACCTCATCGTGCAACCCTTGTACCGGAAAAAAGAGAAGAAGTAACAACGGAAGGCGGACTTGATGTAATTAAATTCGAAAATGAAATAAAAGAAGCAATAAATAAACTTCATAAAAACGATATTGAAGTATCGCTATTTATCGACCCGAATTTTGAACAAATAACAAAATCGGCAGAAATTGGAGCTGAAATGATAGAGCTTCATACGGGAAAATATGCAAACCTACATTTAGCATTAAATACAAATATAAATCATACTCCTTTTAAAATTTATCAAAATTTAGATAGAAAAACTCTTCAAAAAGAGATTGAATTAGAAATTGCCTTAATTAAAGATGCTGCGAGACTTGGAAACGAACTTAATTTAGAAGTAGCGGCAGGACATGGACTAAACTATCAAAACGTAAAAGAGATTGCAAACATAAAAGAGATAGTGGAGCTAAATATAGGACATAGCATAATAGCAAATTCAATATTTATAGGACTTCAAGAAGCTGTTAAAAAAATGAGGGAGTTGATTTCTTAATTTTTTCTTCTTTTTTCCTTTCAAAATATTTCTCAATACCATATACCGGTATTTCAAGTGTATCAGTTGAATTTTTTATACAAGGG
>CAYULY010000040.1:0-2089 GCA_964445785.1 uncultured Nautiliales bacterium | reverse complement strand
TCTTATATAGCCCCCAATATTTCTTTACTGTTTGTACGTTTATATCTAATTTTTCACTTACATCTTTTAATTGAATCTTTGGTGTTTTTTTTAATAGATAAATAACTTTTATTCTTCTATGTACCCTTACATCTCTCTCTTTTTTTAACAACTCCTCCAACTCTTCTTTACTCTCTTTGATTAATCTATCATATCTTAGTATTCCCATATCGTTATTATATCAAAGTAAAGTTATTAAATATATTGGAATTGGTATAAGTATTTATCTACATATCTTCCGTTTTGTCAGCGTAGACGTAGTTTTCTTTTCTTATTTTTTCAAAGCTTTGTATACCGATTGGCAGTTTCATAATTTTCCTTTGATATAATTTTGTAAAAAAAGGGTTTTAATGTTTGAGCTTTTAGAAAAAATTATCTCTTGTGATAAGATACCACAAAAATTTGAAATGTTTTATGAGATTTATAACGATGTCGATAAATTTAACTTCCGTTCGGATAAAGACCCTAAATTTTTCAAAACCCCAAGCTACGCCTCTTTTTGCGAAATAGTCCACCCATCACGCGTCCCAAGACGCAGGGGGTTTGAAACACCCGAAAAAAAAGCCGCTTTACTTCACGCAATTGTTCATATAGAGTATTCGGCAATAGACTTAGCCCTTGATGCCGCATACAGATTTAGAAACTTACCAAAAGAATATTATCTTGACTGGCTTGAGGTTGCGGAAGATGAGATTAGACACTTTAAAATGATAAATTCCCTCCTTGAAAAAACGGGCTATAAATACGGAGACTTTCCGGTTCATAATTCACTTTTTGAGGCAAGTCAAAAGACTCAAGACTTACTCAGCCGGATGGCTATAGTTCCTAGATGGTATGAGGCAAACGGACTTGACGCAAACGAAAAAATCATAAAAAAACTTCAAAAATCAAAAGACCCTTTCGCCAAAGACGTAATAGAAGCTTTATATATAATTTTAAAAGAGGAAATTCCTCACGTCCAAAAAGGCGATAAATGGTTCAAATACGAATGTAAACGTCAAAATTTAAACCCTATAGATACATATTTCAAAATAGTGGATAATTTTTTCAAAGACTGGAAGAAAAAAGACCTAAACGTAGCGGCAAGACTAAAAGCCGGTTTTAGCTGCGATGAATTAAAAATTCTAAGCAAGCAAAAAATAGAGTGTTAGTTACACTCTAAAGAAGTAGAATCACTGAATTTTACTTCGTTTAATTTAAATTCAAAATTTAAATCTTTAATATTTTCATCTTTTAAATCCATTTCAAGCTCACTGTTTATAATATGCCCTTTTTTTACGTTTAAAACTTCATTAGGTTTTAAATTAACTTTTCTCTCAAAATAATCTTTTAAAAGAGTAACTCCATCTTTATCTTTTACATACAAATTCCCACTTATAAAAATAACCGTTTTTGGATATTCATTTTTTAATTTATAGTTTAATTCATAACTTGGAATAACTCCTCCCTCATACATCTCGCTAAAAGAAACAACCTTAATTTTTTTACAATCTTTTACGGCAAGCGTTTTTTTAATCTTTTTTTTCTCTTTTTTTAAATTTTTTTCTATAACTTCAATTTCTTTATTTTTTTTATCAAGTTTCTTTTCAATCAAATCAACTTTTTTAATTAAATAATCCAGTTTTTTATCAATTTCATCCAAACTTGTAGCCATTAAAAAAGACACAAACGCCAAAAATACTAAAAATTTTTTCATATTTCCCCTTTTTTCTTGCAATTTTATCAAAAAAGTATTACAATTTTACTTACCGACCGGTAAGTAAGGAAAAAAAATGGCGACAAAACGAGAAATTTTAAAAAAAGCTCTGAAACTTTTTGCACAAAAAGGCTATGCTAGAACTTCTCTTGAAGAAATAGCAAATAATGTAGGAATTACAAAACCGGCAATTTATTATCATTTCAAAAACAAAAAACATTTATACAATGAAATTTTTATCGAACATTTCTCAAAACTTAAATGTAAATCCAAAGGCTCCCTTGAAGAAGACCTAAAAGCATATATCGATACAATCGGTAAAATGTTTTTAACAAATAAAGATTTGGCAAGGCT
>CAYULY010000039.1:0-2228 GCA_964445785.1 uncultured Nautiliales bacterium | reverse complement strand
AAGGAGAAAATATGAAAAAATTGTTAGTAATCGGTTCAATTGCCGCTATGGTTGCAACAAGTGCATTTGCTGGAAATTTAAGAGATAACGTAGGTTGTGGTTTAGGGACTACTCTAATTGGTGATAAAGGAAACGATTCTATAGTTATGCAGGTTTTAGCTGCTACAACTAACGGAACTTCCGGAAATCAAACATTCGGTATTTCATCCGGGACTTTAGGATGTAAAAAACCTTCAAAAGTTGTAAGTAACGACAAACTTAATAAATTTGTGGCTGACAATATGGATAAACTTGCTATGGATATTTCTGCAGGACACGGTGAAACTTTGGCTGCTGTAGCAGATATGCTAAAAGTTCCTGTTGACAAAAGAGCTGCTTTTTATGCTAAATTAAAAGCAAACTTCAGCAAAATTTACGCTTCAAACAAAGTTGAAGCTGCAGATGTTATAGATTCTATCGCGGAAAATATATAATTGAGAAAGATATTAGCCCTTTTGGGGCTTCTATGCTCATTATACTCTTATAATTACGATCCTTACTGGTTAACACTGCTTCATTATAAAAAAAATTTTTTAGGTAATTATGTCAGTTTAATTGACGATAAAAATTTTTTTGTTTCAAAAAACGGAAAATATAATCCTAATGAGGAGTTTTTAGCTTCAATTAAACTTATAAAAACAGATCCTAAAAAATTTGCCTGCAAGTTTCCGTTAAGATATAAATACATTAATTATAAATATCATTTGAGTGATTTTAATTTAAGTGAATGTAAAGAGCTCAGTAAATATTTAAAAGACGTAAATCCCGAAAAAGCCGTACTTGTTTTTGCCGATGCCGATATGAATAAACCGGCTTCAATGTTCGGGCACACTTTTATCAGAATAGATACGAAAGAAAATCTGCCCGTATTATCTTCGGCTGTCAATTATGCGGCTCACGTAACCGATACGAACGGTATTTTATTTGCATTTAAAGGAATCTTCGGGTTTTATAAGGCTTATTATTCTTTAATGCCATATTATGATAAATTAAAACAGTATTCCGATAAAGACAACAGGGATTTATGGGAATACGGACTTAAATTAAATAAAAAACAAATTGAAAATATGGCTTTACATATCTGGGAGCTAAAAGATATATATTCGGATTACTTTTTTTTCAGTGAAAACTGCTCTTATAATATTCTTTTTTTAATAGAGGTAGCAGATCCTAATTTGCATGTGACGGATGATTATTTTTTAACTGTTATTCCGATTGATACGGTTAAGGATTTAAAAAGCAAAGGAATGATTGTTTCTTACAATTACAGACCCTCTCTCGTAACACAGATAGAGACTATATCTAAACCTGTTAGGAATAAAACTTTAATAGTAAAAATAGCTAAAGGGCAAATTCCAGCTTTTTATGTTTTAACTTTAAATATTACAGAAGAAAAAAAAGCTAGAATTTTAGACAGTGCCGTCAGATATCTTGAATATCTTTCTAAAAAAATATATATAGACAAAAATGAATATACAAAAAGATTTATTTCAATTTTAAAAGCCAGAAGCAAAATTAAATATATTTCAAACTATCAGTATAAGACGCCTTATAATCCCGTTAATTCCCATAATTCTAAAAGAATCTCTTTTACTTTAGGGCATGATGATATTAATTATGTGAAAATGGGACTTAGACTTTCTTATCATACGTTGATTGATCCTATTGAAGGTTATAAAGTAGGCTCTTCTCTTGCATTTGGAAATTTCGAAGCGATTTTCAAAAATAACGAATTAAAAGTCAATAGAATAGGCCTAGTGGAAATAGAATCCTTAACAAAAAGGGATGAATTTTTTAAACCGGTTTCGTGGAAAGTGTTTGCCGGTTTTTACAGGAAAAACATACATAATAAAAATAAACTCGTATTTGAAATAAACCCCGGCGGGGGATTTACGTATGAGATTAAAAAAGCCTTGGTTTACGCTATGATAAATACGGATATTAATCTTAATTCAAATTACAATAAAGGTTATAGTTTCGGTGCGGGGATTGAAAGCGGAATTGTTAAATATTACGGTAATAACGCCATAATAATGAATTTGGGTATAAACAGATATTTCTTAGGCGATATTCACACTAAAAGATATTTTAATTTTAATTATAGATTCACGGTAAACGTTCAAAATGCTCTGGCTTTGGATTATAAATTTGAGGATGAATATCAAATAAACAGAAAAATTGAATTAAAT
>CAYULY010000038.1:0-2365 GCA_964445785.1 uncultured Nautiliales bacterium | reverse complement strand
CCAAAACTCCTCCCAAACTGCGAAGAGGAGCTTGAAGCAATTATCAAAAATTCACCTCAATATAATGGTTTAAAAGGCTTAGTTGCAAAGCTCGAAAATGAGCTTGCAAGAAAACAGAGCGAGATTAAAAATTTAGAGCTAAAACTTGAAGAGCTCAACGACCCTTTTGGTGCTGAGCCTGTGAGATTATATGTTGAATTTTCTCAAAAGAAAATAAAGTCTTACGAACAAGGCTTCTTGAACCTTAAAAAAGAGCTTTTGGCTCAAATTAATAAGGTCCAAGAAGAATTACTTGCGTTAGAGGAAATTCTTGAACTTCATATCACAGAGGAAAAAGACTTCCTCTATATCGCAGGTAATATTATACCAAAAAAATAAAGGAGAAAAAATGCCTTTTTACTCCTCTTTTCCTTGATTTTATTGCCGATTTTCGTTATAATTCAATGTCCCAAAAAGGGACAAACCAACCACAAGGAGTTGTTATGAAGAAGAAATTAGAATTTCTTCTGCTACTTCTCCAACTCATTTATTGGGTTGTGAGAGTAGCAAAGGAGCTCTTTTGAGCTCCAACGCTCCTTGTGGTTATTATAAACAAAAAGGGCAAAAAATGCAAGATATTTTACTTGATATTACTATGACTTGTGTTGGAATTTTAACATATCTTTATTTTAGACTTGAAAAAAGAGTAAAAAGACTTGAAAATGACTTACAAAGAGATTAAAGAAGTTTTTGGTATTCCACAAACAACGCTTGTCGATTGGAAAAACTCAAAAGGCTGGAGAAAAAATCTCTTTACCATCCTAAAAAACATGCCAAAAGAAGAAGCACTTAAACTAAAAGAAAAATACCTCAAAAACTAATCCCCTCTTTTAATTTTTTTCATTCGTTTTAATTAAATTTACTTAACATAAATAATTTTCTTTTAAAAGGATTTGTTATGAAACCCCTAACCCTACCAACAGGCAAAATGGCCAAATACCTTGGAATTAGCAATGATTTTTTAAAAGAAAATAAAGATGTGATTTTTAAAAAAGGCATTCACTACACTATCCCGCAAGGCAAAAAACATCCTCTTTGGGTAGTTGAAGAGATGGAAAAATGGGCACTTGGACAAATGCAAATAAGCGACACCGCAAAAGAGGTCCTAAACAATATCCTCTCTTGATTTTTGCTATAATAAAGAGCCGCTAAAGTCCGCTGGCTCAAAAAAAGGAGCTAGTGATGTTTGAAAATTATAATATATCTATGTTTAACCGAAACGGAAAACTTTATATACAATATTACCTTGATGGAAAAATCAAGCAAAAATCAACAAGACTGCCCGATACACCGAAAA
The DNA here is from genome assembly GCA_964445785.1 of uncultured Nautiliales bacterium. Taxonomy (GTDB): domain Bacteria; phylum Campylobacterota; class Campylobacteria; order Campylobacterales; family Nautiliaceae; genus Nautilia. The sequence continues at coordinate 1,029 of CAYULY010000038.1, read as the reverse complement.
ATAGAAAATTAGTGCAAAAAGAAGTTATTCCTCAACTTATTTTAAAATTAAAATCGGGGGAACTTAGCAAAAAGAACCCAAAAGAATTTGATTACTATGCAAGTATTTATCTAAGACAAAAAGAACATCTAAAAAAATACGAAGAAATTCAAAGCGTTGTTATTAATCAATTTTACCAAAACTTCGGCAAAAACACAAGAATAGACAAAATCTCAAAAGCTCAGATTAGAGAATGGATAGATAAAAGACTTCTTGAAGTAACCCCGCAAAGAGTCAAAAGACTTTTAAATATCTTAAAAGCGATTTTTGATATTGCAATAGAATATGAACATATAGAAAAAAATCCGACAGAAAACATAAAACTTCCCCCTCCAAAAAGAATAAGAGAAATGAAACCTTTTACACCTGAGGAAGTTAAAATGCTTATTGACAATGCAGAAGGTTATTTTAAAAATTATCTTGCAGTAGCATTTTTTACCGGAATGAGACCGGGAGAAATTGTAGCTCTTACACTTGATGATATTAATCTTAATGGAATGTATATTGATGTAAATAAAAGACTTAAAAAAGCAAAAATAGATACACCAAAAACTAAAAGCTCTTTTAGAAAAGTCCCTATTCCAAAAAAATTACTGCCCTATTTACAAGACCAAATAAACAGAACTAAAAAATTAAATACCAATATACTTTTTCATAACCCAAAAGGCGAATATCTCTATGATGCCGACAGGCTGCACTTTCATTGGAAAAATCTCCTTAAAAAGTGCGGATTAAAACACAGAGCAATGTATAACACACGCCATACTTTTGCTACACTTATGATAAAAAATGAAGTCCCAATTCACCTAGTATCTCAAACAATGGGACACAAAACAATCAAAGAAACTCTATCAACTTACGCTAAGTTTTTACCCGATGAAAATCTAAAAATAGATAGAGACATTGACATACTCAACTGACAATTTTACTGACACCTATTGACAAAACCCATAATATAGGCAAAAAAGTAATATCGCACCGGGGACGCCA
>CAYULY010000037.1:0-2468 GCA_964445785.1 uncultured Nautiliales bacterium | reverse complement strand
ACTTTATTCCTTTTTTTAATAGTTCTTTTCCAAATGTTAATATATTAGAACCTACTAGCAATGTATCATCATCTTTTAAATCCAATCTCTTTATATACTCTTCGTACATATTTTTCCTTATTAACTAGTTTTATAAAATCAACTCTTCCATACATTCAATAACATAATCCTGCTCTTTTTGAGTTAAGCTGTAGTATATCGGCAGGGAAAAAGCTTCAAGATAATATTTTTGCATTTCCGAGAATTTTTTAAAATAGCCTTTTTTCACATAAAAAGGTTGCTGATTTATAGGAATATAATGATATTGAAGTCCTATTCCTTTTTGACGCATTTTTATAAAAAATTCGGCTTTTTGCTCTAAAGACTCAAAAGGATACCTTACCACAAAAAGATGATACGAACTTTTTTCGTTATACGGATAAAGAGGCTTTATTTTTTCAGGAAGACTATTATGGTAATATTTTGCGATTTTTTTTCTTTTTTCCAAAAACATATCCACTTTTTCAAGCTGAGATAGTCCCACGGCACATGCCACGTCGCTTAGTCTATAGTTGTACCCCAAATCCACCATTTTATATTCCCACGGATACATTGAAGAATCTTTTACCATTCCATGGTTTCTTAATCTCAAAAGTTTTTTGTATGTTTTTTCGTCATTTGTCGCCACCGCCCCACCTTCAAAAGTAGTAATGTGTTTGACGGGATGAAACGAGTATGTCGCTATATCACACACCCCTTCGTCTTTTCCGAAATAATGAGCATTGTCGTAAAGGATTTTTACACCGTATTTATTTTTTAAATACCTGACCTTTTCATTATTTAAAGGATGTCCACTAAAAGTTACCAAATATAAAGCTTTTATTTTTCTTTTTTTAAGTTCTTCTTCCACCAAATCAAGATTTATAAGCCCGTTACTTTCGATATCCACAAATACGGGCTTAGCACCAACATAAAGAATGGAATTTGAAGTAGCTAAAAAAGAATTAGGAGTTGTTACAACCCTATCACCTACATTCAAAAGCACCCTGCTTGCAAGATGCAAAGCAGCAGTACCACTGCTAACCGCCACGACATATTTAAACCCGAGTCTCTCAGCCAAAGCCTCTTCAAATTCTTTAACTTTAGGACCTGTCGTTAAAAAATCACTTTTTAACGTTTCAACCGCCGCATTTATATCATTTTCGTCAATAAACTGTCTACCGTAAGGAATGAACTTATTTAATTCTCCATTCTCCATTCTTCATTCTCCATTCAAAGAAATTCTTTCGCTTTTTTCAAAAACTCTTCACGATTTAGCCACCAGTCATTATTTCCGGAGCTATATTCAAATCCTATATCTTTATATACTCCACTCTCACCTAAATTATTTTTGGTATAATCAGCACTAAAATTAAAATTTATAGTAGGGATTATTACATAATGGTCACTAAATTCTACACATCTATCATCTCTAGTAATCATAACTTCGTGCAATTTCTCCCCCGGACGAATACCTATATATTTTAATTCACACTCACTGCACAAAGCTTTCGCCAAATCGACTACTCTCATAGACGGCAACTTTGGAACAAATATTTCACCTCCTTGCATTCTCTCAAAATTTTTAAGCACAAATTCCACTCCCTCTTTTAGAGTAATTAAAAATCTTGTCATATCTTTATGGGTAATAGGAAGTTCTTTTTTCCCCTCTTTAATTAACTTAACAAAAAACGGCACAACACTACCTCTACTTCCTATAACGTTTCCGTATCTGACTACACTAAATCTTGTTTTTCTTTTTCCTATTAAATTATTAGCCGCAATAAAAAGCTTGTCACTCGCAAGTTTTGTCGCACCGTAAAGATTAATAGGAGCTGCCGCTTTATCGGTTGAAAGTGCTATTACTTTTTCAACTTCCGTTTCAATAGCACAGTCTATTACGTTTTGTGCTCCGTTTATGTTTGTTTTTATGCATTCCATAGGGTTATATTCGGCAACGGGTACGTGCTTTAAAGCTGCAGCGTGAATTACGATATCAACATCCTCCATAGCTTTACGAAGTCTCTCTTTATCTCTTACATCCCCTATAAAATACCTCATACATTTATCATTAAATACTTGAGCCATTTCATACTGCTTAAGTTCGTCTCTACTGTAAATAATTATTTTATTCGGTTTATAATTTTCAAGTAAAATCTCCGTATATTTTTTTCCAAAACTCCCCGTCCCGCCTGTAATAAGAATATTTTTTCCATTAAACATCTCTTCTCCTCTTATATGCTGTTATAATTTTAACAAAATAACCGATATAAAAACAAAAAGGTCTTATATGTCTAAAATTTTCGAAAGAAACATTCAAGCACTTCTAAAACAAAATCCGTCTCTAGCTTCTCAACTATTTGCCTTAAAAACCCATCAAAAATTTGAAGTCATCCAACAAGGGGAAGATTCTATCAATCTTAATATTATAGATATGGAAAAGAAATACC
>CAYULY010000036.1:0-2725 GCA_964445785.1 uncultured Nautiliales bacterium | reverse complement strand
AAAACATAACAACCTCCTTATTTCCTGATTTTTTTGTTTATTTTGTAGATTAATTAAATAAAAGAAGTTATCTAAAGAACTTAGATAACTTTCTTGATAGCTTTGTTTTTCTAAAATAAAGCATTTTTTATTTTTTTTAGCCCGAGAATACTAATCACTACGGGCCATAAACCTCCTTAACTTAACAACCAAACATGTTTGAAACCACCTGAATCCGCTCCGGTACAACAAAGAAGACATAATAATCCCTTTCTCCCTCTGAGAGAGGGTATACCGGAGCTTTGAAGAAGCTCTCCCTTTTAGGTGGACTTGCCATAATGGCGGGAGAGAAAAGCCACCTTTGGGTATTAAACCCAGGACGTAAAAATTTACGCCCTAACTCTTCATAATGAAGAGAAATATCTTTAAAAAAGATAATTTAATTATAAAAAATTTGATTAATTTTTGTCAAGAAGAATAGGGAAGGGAGGGGAGAATAACTAATCTTCTTTACTTTGGTCTTGAGCTTTAAGATATTTTACTACTTCGTTTCTTAATGCTTTATATCTTCCAAGAAGTTTAGGGTCAAGTTTTTCGGCAGTAAATTTTATAAGTTCGCTTTCAGCCTTTTTTAACGTATTCATAAAATCTTTTACACTACTAATCCATTTTTCAACTTCTTCTATACTTCTATTTTGTTTAATAGGCAAATCGTATTTATCAATTAATACAACCGCCTCATAGATGTTTTCAAAAGTTTTATTTTGTGGAATTAAAAGTTCTACGATTGTTCTACTGTTTTGAACCAACTTTTCTTTTTCATATTTTCTCATATTTATTAAATCATCAATACTAAAATTAACAAGACCTCTTCCAAGTTCGTGGGCCAATTCTATAATGTCTTTTGCTTTTTCCTCAACCTCTTTAATAATGCTTTCAACTTTTTTTACATCTTCACCTTCTACATAATAACCCCAAAATTCCTTAAAAGCATTGTTTACCAACTCAAGCATTCTTACCGGTACTCTAAAATTTGTTCTCACGGTAGGGTTGCTAAACTCATATACCCAAGCATTTGGATACAGGCTTAATAATTTTAACTTTTGATTGATTCTTTGTTTTGTAAGTTCCATATTAACTCTTTTCTTAGACATCATAACCTCCTAATTCTAAAATTTCATGCTTATTTTAACAAACTTTATTTAACAAATTATAGTTTACGCAATACTAAATCAATTTTTTTTGCTAACAATAAATCATTGAGGTCTTTATATTCTTTATCCCATGTAAGTCTAATATTTTCAATAGACAATTCATTAAATATGCTTTGTAATTTTTCTCCTGCTTTAATTCCCGCACTATCCATATCGAACGCTATATAAACTTTTTTTCCTTTAAGCAAACACAACCATTCTTCTTTTATATTTCCCACTCCTGGAACAGCAATAAACCCCATATCTTCTTTAAAAATGCTTAATGCATCAATATGTCCTTCCGTAATAATAAAACAGTTAAATTTTTCTATTGTGTTTCTGTTTAATCCAAATGGAAGTGGAATGACTATATCAGGTGTGCTTACTTGAAATTCCTTTATATTGCCGTTTGGAGAAAATGGTCTTAATATCAGTCCATTTACTAAATCATTATTCAATTCAAATCCGTTTGGTATAACCATAAATCCATCTTTACTGTAATATCTAAATTTAAAGTTTTCTGGATGTAATATTTTAAATTCGATTAAGTCTTCTTTTGGAAAGGGAATAGTAAGAAGCATCTCTTTTATGTCATCATTTGATAAGTAACCGATATCTTTAAGAGCTGGGTGGTCTATACCTCTTTTTTTATAATATTCTTCTTTTTTTAAGTGGTCGGTAGTAAGAGAATAACGATAAATATATCCGTATATAAGTTTTAGTTTTTGTGACTTTTTAAGTTTAGTATATTCATAGTTTTCCAAAAAATCCATAATGGAAACATGATTAAACTTTTGTTTTAATTTTTTTTCAAGTTCGCATTCTTTTTTCTTTTGTTTTGAAACATTTAGCGGTTTTTTGTAGTTTGTTTTTTTTATCTTTTCTTTATATCGGTTAAATTCATCGTTATATTCTATTTTGTAAGGTATTCCAAAATTTTCATGAAGCCAAGTACACGCCTGTTTAAAATCAAAATTTAATGCATACATTACTACTTTTATAGAATCTCCTTTTAAGTCCGGATTAACCATACATTTACAGATATTTTTATCTCTCCAAACTATTAAAGATGGATTTTTATCCCCGTGTTCGTGGAAAGGACAAAAACATTTCATAGCAAGTGTTTTTGTATGAGAACCTCCTGATTTCTTTTCGGCACCAAGTAACTCTAAGACGTTTTCTATTGGTATCTGTTTTAGAGCTTCTATATCAAATAGTTCTTTCAAAACAATTCCTTTGAGTATATGTAAAAATCAAATCTTACCCTCCCCAATATCTTGGCATGTTTTGATAATAGATAGAACGTTCGTCCAAAGCCTCTTTTAATATCTCTTCAAGTTCTTTATTTTGAATAATGATAGTATCTAAATCATTTAAGTTATCACTTATTATAAACTCATAAAAAGTTTTAAATTTTTCTTGAGGTACTATTTCAAACCCTAAATCATCATTAATAATTTTTGCCTCAAAAAATCTTCCTTTTTGAGTTTCTAAAAACTTTTTTGCTACTTTTTTGTCCGTTTTTCTTAGTTTTCTAAATTTTTCATTATTAT
>CAYULY010000035.1:0-3634 GCA_964445785.1 uncultured Nautiliales bacterium | reverse complement strand
TATAAAGGCTATGAATATATGAGAATTGGTATTAGAATTAATAGAGATAGGTATGTTTTATTTTGTTAATTTAATAAAAATTTAATCTGAAAGTTTTATTATCTTTAAAAAAGATAAAAAGGAAAAAGATGTTTTTTACATATGATGAGATTGATAGATTAATAATCGAAGATATGCCTTATTTTGACCTTACTCAAGAGTTGTTGGAAATAAAAAAGAGTGGAAAAATAAGTTTTTATACAAGAAAAGATTGCATAGTTAGTGCAAATTCCCTTATAGAAAAGTTGGCTGAAAAACTTGGCTTGGAAGTTGTTTTTAAAGAGGAGGATTCTAAGTTTATAAGAGCTTCTAATAAACTTTTTGAAGCAAAAGGAGAAAATGTTTTAATTTTATGGAAAGTGGCTCAAAATATTTATGAATATGCTTTAAGCGTTTCCACATACGTATATGAAATGACTAAAAAAGCCAGAAAACATAACTCCAATATAGAGATTTTAACAACCAGAAAAGTTATACCTTTTACTAAGAAAATAGCTTTAAAAGCCGTAATTGACGGAGGTGGACTGCCTCATAGAATAACTACCAGCGAAACTATTTTGGTGTTTGAAAATTATATTAATCTTTATGGAGGATGGGATAAATTTTATAAAGAGTTTAAAACGTTAAAAAACAAAAGTATAGAGAAAAAATGGGTGGTGGAAGCAAAAAACTTTAATCACGCTAAAAAATTGATAGATATAGAAGTAGATGTGTTACAACTTGATAAAATAGATGTAAAAACTACTAAAGAGATAGTAAACTTGGCTCATAAAAAAGGTATAAAGGTAATAAGTGCCGGGGGGATAAATTTAGAAAATGTGGAAGAGTACGCAAAAACGGGAGTTGATAGTATAGTAACAACAGCTCCTTATTTTGCTAAAGGAGCTGATGTTAAGGTGTTAATTGAGTGATTTTTTAAGCTCTTTAACCTATCCCTTCCATTACTTGCGTTTGCAATAAGCACCGGTGCTTTAAGAAATGAAATTTTAAATTTATCATTTATTCCATTTTATTTATATTAAGCACGAATAAGAGATATTTTTCCTGTAAGATTATTTGTTGCATAAAAAGTTCCTTTTTTGGGCGAAGTGTAGTATAATTAATATATAATTATGAAATAAATAAAAGAAAAGTAAAAGGAAGGTTTTTCTTGAAAAGAAGAGATTTTATTAAATTGTCATCTTTGCTTTTTTTTTCAACTACTGCATTTGCAAAAACAGATTCAGAACTTTTTATAAAACTTCCTCCTAAAAATTTGGATTTTTATCATATAAAAGGGAAAAAAAATGGAGGAAGGGTTTTATTAATAGGGGGTATTCACGGAAATGAGGTAGGGGCTTATAAAGCAAGTGATTTATTAGTTGATAGCGAAATAATAAAAGGAGAACTTTTAATTATTCCAAGAAGTAATTTTACTTCTATTTTAGCGAACGTTAGAGGTTATAATGGTGATATGAATAGGAAGTTTGATTATATTTCAAAAACAGATCCGGATTATTATTATGTGGAGGGTTTAAAAGAGATAATTCTTTCTTATAAGCCAGATGTTGTTATTTCTATGCATGACGGATACGGATTTGCCAGTGAAAATAAAAGGGCGTGGGGGCAAAGTGTAGTAATTGATGAAGTTAGGTATAAAGACTTTGAACTTTATAAAAAAGCTTATTTTGTAATGAATGAAGCTAATAAAGTGTTAAAAAGAAAAATAGCTATTATAAATACTAGAACCTTTAGTGGAAAATCTCATAAAGAACAGAAAAAAGCTCTTACAGGTTGGTGTTTAAAGCATAATATCGAAGCTTATTGTATAGAATCGTCTAAACAGCTTTTGTTGAATGACAAAATAAAAACTCATTTATCTATGTTAGAAGCATTTTTTAAACTTTATAATATAGAGGTTAAGAACCTTAAAGATATTGCAAATAATTTAGATAAGTACTTAATTTCTTCTAAACCAAAGCTTATTTTAAATGTAGAAGGAAAAGAAATTTTAGTAAAAAATGCTCAAATATTAAGAGTAAAAAGAGGCAGTGTAATTACTGCTAAAATAGACGGTAATAGAGGTAATTATATTGTACCAAGAGGTGTTAATTTAAATTGGAGAAGTTTTCATTTTTCCAGTTTAAGTTTTGATATAAAAAAAGATTATGAAAAGTTGTTTTCTATAAAAATAGAAAGGATATAAATGGCATATGAACTTATAATAAATGAAAAAGATAAACGAATAGAGATTCATTCTGATTTATGTGATGTACTTATGCAAAGAAAAGACGATTTTGTGTTTAATAATTGCGTAGAGTATGTTCATCTTATGAATTTCGATGAGGTGGTAGAAGTTTTAAAAAAATATGAGGATTTTGAAAAAAAGTATTGTTTGGAATGTAAACCGGATGAAAATAGAGACGGTTTGGATGAAGATTATGACGATTTTTATGAAGAGTTTGCAGAAGATGACGAAATAGACGATACAAGATGCGATATTTTTTAAAAATCTTGTAGGATGAGCGTATTTTTTTGGTAAAATTACTTAAATACAAAAAAAGGAGAAAAGATGTTTAAAGAATGTTGTCCAGATTTAATTCCGGTAATGGAAAAATTAGCGGCAGAAAATCCTCACATAGATAAACTTATCCAAAAACATACTGAACTTAATAAAATTATTGATGAGGTTGAAGCCGGAAGAGAGCATATGGAAGAACTTGAACTTGAAAAACTAAAAAAAGAAAAACTTCATATTAAAGATGAAGTTTATGCTGCGGTACTTGAATATAAAAAGGCTAATAACCTTTAACTTTTTTATGAGTATTAGAAATTCCGTGCCGGTCAGAGTAAAGTTTTAGAAATAAAAAGACTGGCATGGAAAAATTCGTTTTGACAAAGTGATAGAACAGTTGTTGCCAGGTAAAAAGACTTGGAAATAAAACGAAATATTGGCTCTTTTTTATAAAAGAGTCGGTAGAGGTTATATTTGAAATTAAATTTAATAAACTTAAAAAAATCGATATTATTAACTCTCTTTATATATAATTAAAACTAACTAAAATCAAAACTTCTTATAATGAAAGTACTTCTCTTAAATTATTTTGTATTGACATTAAATAGATTATGATGTGGATTGATGATTTTCCGATTAGCTTTAAAATTTTTTTTAATTTTTTTGAAAATGTATTAAATAAAATTTTTTTTTGACGATCATATATATGAAGTAGCAAGGAAGCTACTAGAAAAACTAAAAGGAGTTAGTTATGGGATTTAGAATTAACACAAATGTTGCAGCGTTGAACGCTCACGCGGCAGGAGTGGAAAATAATAGAAGATTAAATTCTTCACTGGAAAAATTAGCTACAGGTTTAAGAATCAATAAAGCTGCGGATGATGCATCAGGTCTTCAAATCGCAGACTCATTAAGAGACCAGGCGGATTCTTTAGGGCAAGCTATTAGAAACGCTAATGATGCTATTGGTGTTATGCAAATAGCGGATAAAGCTATGGATGAACAGGTAAAAATACTTAATACAATTAAAGTAAAAGCTACACAATCCGCACAAGACGGACAAAGTACGGATTCTAGAAAAGCTCTTCAAGAAGATATCGT
>CAYULY010000034.1:0-4195 GCA_964445785.1 uncultured Nautiliales bacterium | reverse complement strand
AAAACGATTGCAAGGGGATAAAACATATCTATGCTGTATAAAATAATGTAGTATATATATAAAACCTGCAGGTTTGAAGAATCGGGAAGCTTTGAAAAATTAGCTATAAAATCCATAATCACGTAAAAAAAAGCCAGCGCAAACAATATAAGCAGAAAATTTTTCAAATATTTTTTAAGTATATACTTAAAATACACTTAACACTCTTTTTGTGAATATTTTGATGGTGCGTTTTCTATATCCTCAATTGCCAACTTTATTTTAGGAAAAAGGCTTTCCATACATTTCATTTCATCTTCAGTAAAATTACTTAAAACATATTTAACAACATCCTCTTTCCTCTCCGGTCTTCCAACTCCTATTCTAATCCTCCAGTAATCATTGCCTATATGCTTATCAATCGATTTAAGCCCGTTATGACCTCCGTGAGAGCCGCCTTTTTTAAATCTGAGCGCTCCTAGTTTTAAATCAATATCATCGTGTATAACAATTATATCTTTATTATCTATTTTATAATAATTTTTCACCAAAACAACACTTTCACCGCTTAAATTCATATATGTTGAAGGTTTTAAAAAAAGAAATTTAGCAGATTTATATAAATCACCTTTGAATTTTGAAGAAACTTTCTGCGCTTTTAGAGTATCAATTAAATAATCAACAGCCAAAAATCCGATATTGTGCCTATTTAATTCATACTCTTTTCCGGGATTTCCAAGTCCGACAATTAATTTTACATTATCCATTTTTCATTTTCCATTCTCCCAAAAGGGAGGAGAATTATTTAGCCTTAATTACACCTACAACAGGAATTGAAGGGTTAAGATAGCATTCAACACCTTCAGGCATTTCGATATCTCTGATTAAAATATTATCACCTACATCAAGGTCGCTAACATCTAATTCAAAGAAATCCGGTAGATTTTCAGGTGCCGCTTTTACTTTAATTCTTCTTCTGTGGTAAATTAAAACACCTTTGTTTTTAAGTCCTTTAGGAGTCCCTTTAACTTTAATAGGAACATGGTAATAAGATTTAACACCATCTTGTGCCATAAGCAAATCAACATGTAAAAGTTCACCAGTTACAGGGTCTTTTTGATATTCCTGCACTACGACTTTTATTTCTTTGTCACCTACTTTTACAGGGAATACCAAATGTTCTTTATGTCTTAAATATTTAATAAACTCACCCGTTTTGAATGCAGCATTTATGTTTTCCTGACCTTTACCATAAATGTTTGCAATCAGATAACCATCCCTTCTAAGCTTCTTAGTAGCAGCTTTTGAGGTACTCTCTCTGATAATTCCTTCAAGCATAATTTCTCCTTAATTTTTTTAGAAATGAAATTATACCGTAATTTTTTTTAATTTCAACCAACTAAAAGGTATATTTGTTAACTGGTGTATTGGTTTATTAAGATTTTTTAATTTTACATTCTCCATTTTACATTTTACATTTTTTCATTCACCCTTTAAGCCCGATTTTAGACTCTTCAACAACTTCAGCACCACTCTCAAGCTTAGCTTTTTTAAGTTTAAGTTTAAAGTCGTCTTTACTGGTAGCGTAATCAAGTGCCACTTCTTCCGCAACTCTTCCCTCCAATACTAAATCAACCAAATGCTGATCAAAGCTTTGAGTACCGTAAGTTTTTTTACTCTCTTCCAAAACGTCTTTTAATTCGTTATCTCTATTTTGTATAATCAAATCTTTAATTCTAGGAGTTCTTATTAAGATTTCCATAGCGGCCGTTCTTTTACCATCAACAGTTGGAACCAGTCTTTGAGCTATTACCCCTTCTAAAACAGAACCTAAAACCATTCTTATTCTCTCTTGTTCTTCAACCGGAAAAACTCCGATAATTCTGTTGATAGTTTCTTTGGAATCAAGCGTATGCAAAGTAGAAAAAACTAAATGTCCCGTTTCTGCTGCGTGAAGGGCGATTTCAATCGTCTCTCTATCCCTCATTTCACCCACAAGTATAATATCCGGGTCTTCCCTAAGCGCCGCTCTAAGAGCTCTAGAAAAACTCAATGTATCATCCCCTAAACTTCTCTGATTTATTAAACATTTTTTATCTTTATGTACAAACTCAACCGGGTCTTCTATAGTAATTATATGTTTAGGCTTATTCATATTTATTTCGTTAATTATAGCGGCAAGGGTTGTAGATTTACCACTACCCGTAACCCCTGTTACCAAAACAAGGCCTCTTTCAACCTCCGCAAATCTATGCATAACCTTCGGAAGTTTCAACTCGTCCAAAGACGGAATTTTAGTAGGAATTACCCTAAAAACCAGCGAAGGACCTTCAATTTGAAAAAAAGCATTCCCCCTAAATCTATAATCATCATTAAGTTTATAATTAAAGTCCAGTTCTTTATTTTTTAAAAATTCTTCATATCTTGAAGGAAGTATCTCTTTGATTAAATTTAAAACATCTTCTTTCTTTAAAAATGGAGATTCCATCGTTACAAGTTTTCCCTGAATTCTGGCTTTAATTCCATTTCCGGACTTAATATGCAAGTCACTACCCTCATATTTAATTAAAGCAGTTAAATATTTATTCAAATCCTGTCTTGTCATATCATTCCCCTTTTTATTTTATAGTTTTTAACATATCTTCAAACGCTTTTTCAAATGCTTCAACACCTTCTTCAAACAACTCTTGATAAACTTTTTGCATATTTATTCCCGCAGGAGTTAGAAATGAGAAAAATCCGTCAATATGTTTTGTCTGAAAATGAAAACTCTCTTCAAGTTCTTTATCTTTAACAGCTTCTATAACATCCAGCGGAAGAGTCAGCACCGAATGCGGAAGATACAGATTTTCAACATAATAATCTTTCGGTAAATAGTTTTGTTTAACTCCGGTTGATGCAAAAAGAGTTCTAATATTTGGCAAATTCATCTCTTCAATCTGATTATAAATTTTTATAGCGTTAAAAAACCCTACCCTGTCCTGAGCCAAATTTTTTTCTTTAAGCAGTGGATTTAATTTTCTATCGAATCTGCTTACAAATACCGAAATAACCCCATCAATTGTTCTAGGTCCCTTAGCAATTGCTTCAGCCGCCTGCATTGCCTGATTTGGAGAAAACACAAGAGTCGCATTTATATTAATACCTCTTTTTGCAAGTTCTTCTATAGCTTTTACTCCGGCTTCGTTTGCTGGAATTTTAATCATTAAGTTATCCCTCTGGATTTTATCAACCAATCTTAAAGCTTCGTCGATAGTCCCTTTTGTATCGTTAATAAGTCTCGGGTCAACCTCTATACTTGCATACCCGTCGTTTCCTTGCGTATATAAAGGCTCAAGAATGTCACAGGCTTTTTGAATGTCTTTTACCGCAATTTCCTCATATATTTCTTTACTTGTTTTCCCTTTTAACTTTTCAAAATCCTCTTTATACACTTCTTTTTTAAGAGCGTTTGCAAATATAGCCGGGTTACTGGTAAGCCCGTTTACAAGTCCGCTTTGAACCCAATCTTTAAAAGTAGCGTCTAAAAACTCCCTATCTAAATAATCTACCCAAATACTAGTCATTAATTCTCCTTATATTATATAAAATCTAAAATTTGCGTGAGGTCTTTTTCCTCTATAATAATATTCGCTTCTTTTTTTAAAACCTCCTTGGCACAAAAAGCTACTTTAATTTTAGCATATTTAAACATGCTTAAATCGTTAGCACCGTCACCCACAACCATCGTATCATCAATACTTACGCCTAATATACTTTGAATTCTTCTTAACATATCGCCTTTTGAATGACTAAACATCATCTCACCACCGACAAGTCCGGTTAAAATACCGTCTTTTGTATGCAAAACATTACTGAAATCCGCATCAAGCCCTATTAAATCTTTTACATAAGACGTAGCGTTTCTAAATCCACCACTGAAACACACTACTTTAACACCTCTGTTTTTTAATTCTTTTACAATTTCTTTAGCCCCCGGCATCAGAGGCAGGTTATGGCATATTTCGTTTACCTTTTTTTCTTCAAGCCCTTCAAGCAGTTTTACCCTCATAATAAGACTTTCAAAAAAATCAAGTTCCCCTCTCATTGCCATTTCGGTAATGGAAGCGACTTTTTCTTTAAGTCCGAGAGGCTCTGCCAAAAAATCAATGGTTTCCCCGTCCATTAATGTAGAATCAAAATCAAAAACAGCCAATTTCATGAACATCCTTTCAAA
>CAYULY010000033.1:0-6546 GCA_964445785.1 uncultured Nautiliales bacterium | reverse complement strand
ATTGCAAGTTTAATATTCTCAAAATCATCTTTTTCAAACATTAACACTCCTTAAAACAAATTTGCTCCGCTAACACTAAATTATATCAAGATGTTTTGAGATGATTGAAAGTTAAGAGTTGTTAGGAGATGGGAAAGGAAAAGTAATGAAAAAAAAGAAAGATAAAAATCCAAAAGGAAAACTCGAAAGAATTACAAAAGCCTTAAAAAAAGCTGGTTATTCAATTTTAGAGGTTAAATTTAACCTTGATGATATTGTAAACGGTTCAGAAACGGTTAGCTTAAAAATATGCAAATCAGACTAAATTATTTTTAAAGCTTTTAGCACCCTTAAAACGGTTAGGGTCTTTTGATTTTTCGTCAATTTCTTTTAGCTTTTGTTTAAAAAGCTCAAAAGCTTTATGAGGTTCGGTTTTGTAAAGTTTTTTTACATCACTAAAATCCTCAACTAAAATAGCAAAAAAGATTTCTTTAATATCCATAAGCACTCCTTAAATAAAAATTTCCATCCCCCAACAACAAAATTATAACCTAGATGATTGAAAGTTGGTTGTGAGATGATTGAAAGTAGAATGCTAAGTGAGAAGCCCAGCGGGGAAAGGATAGGAATGAGAGTAAAAGTCTATTTAAAAGATGATTATTTTTTTGAATTTAAAAAAGTAAAAGAGATAAACACAAAAGGCAGGTTTGTAGTTTTATACAAAAAAAATAAAGAAATTGCCCTGCCGCTTGAAAATGTCTTAAAGATAGAAGCGATTTAGTCTCTTCTATCGTCTTTATATTCGGCAACTCCTTTAAATTTGTTTTTAGAACAATCAAGGATTTTGCCTGTAGTTGCATCTACTTTGCACCACATTTTGGTTTTTGGGTTGTAAAATTGGTATCTGTCTTTAACAGAGCCTATGCGATAGTTGTTTCCCGTATTTTTAGCCACATATATTACCCCCCATCTCCCGCAGGATTTGGGCTTCTCACTTAACATTATACCAAGCTCTTTGAAAATTTAGCTCCCTCCGGGCAAGGGAGTGGTAAGATAGCACCAAACGAGCCAGGGTGAAGTTTGGTGTTTTAGGTTTATGTGAGGGTAACGTTTATATCCTCATTTAAATCTAAATAAGGAGAGAAAATGAGAGAAGTGGTTATGGTCTTTGAAATAGATGAAAGCAAGGTTGATGATTTTTATAAAGAAGTAACGCTGATTTTTCAGGCTAAAAACCTAAAAGAAGAAGCTGAGCTTAAATCAGAAATTATGAAAAAAGCCCAAATCGCAAAAGCAAAATTCAAAAGCCTAAAAAGTCGCAATCCTTGGAAATATCCAAGCAATATCTATTAAGAAGCAGTTATGGACGTAATGTTTGCTGTATTTACAGCCGCAACATTTATAGCACCTTGGGCGATGTTAAAAGCTATTGATGAATATCAAACTTACAAAAACAAGAAGAAAATTTGGAGGAAGAGATGAGCAAAAATCCTGATTTTGAAAAAGAGATGTTTGAGTGGGAAAAAGAAAAATGGAATGAGCTTTTAAGAGAAGTTAAGCCTCAAGTTGAAATGATTAAAGCACAGGTGAAGATGATAGGAAAAGAATTAAGAAAAATTGAGGAAAGTTATGGGCTTGATTTTGGATGCGATATGCAAGATTATTTAGACAATCTGATAATTGAAAATCTATAAAGGAGGAAAAAGTGAAATACCAAGTGTTTTTAAAACATAAAAACAAAATGTGCAGTTTTACGGTTGAAGCCAAAGATGAAAAAGTTGCAAGTCAAAAAGCCTTAAAAAAGGCTAAAGAGACTTACAACTTAAATTTTGAAATTTTTAAAACGTTGAAAGGTTGAACGATGAGTAGTTTACCAAAAAATGAAAACGAAGTCAAATTATTAACAGGTGAAATTATGCCGATTAAAAAGATAAGAGCTTCAATGGCTCATAAATGCAAAAAATGCCTTCTTGATTATCTCATTAACGGTCAAGAGCAAAGCAATGAAAGCAACGCTGCACTGATGGGGACATTTATTCACGAAGGCTTTGTTAAGTGGTATAGCTCTTATAAAAAAGAGAGGATAATTTACCGAGAAAAAGAACTTGAGAGTGAATATTTCACGGGGCATATAGACGGCTTTTTGCAAAAACAAAAGGCTGTTTTTGAGCTTAAAACGATAAGCCCTTGGAAATATTACAAAATAAAAGAGCCTTTAACTTCCCACTTGGTGCAAACGCATATTTATATGCATCTTATGGATGTTAAAAAAGCAAGAATTGTATATCTTAACCGAGATACGGGAGAGTTTAAAGAGTTTGAAGTTAATTATAACCCTTTAATTTATAAAGCGGTTGAGCTTAAAGCAAAAGAGACAATAAAAGCCTATGGAGAAGGCAAAAAGCCAGAAGATATAGAACTTGACGAATATGAAAGTTGTGACGAATACTGCAAGTTTAAAACTCCTGTTTTTGAAAAATTGCCTGAAGGCGAAAAAACAAGTGAGGAAGTTGAAGGAATAATTGAACTTTATAAAAAAAGAATGAGTCTTGACGAAAAGATAAAAACTTTAACAAACGAGAAAAAAAAAGTAGAAGAAGAGATTAAAAAGCTAATGCTCAAAAACGAAGCAAAAAAAATCGTTGATTTGGGTATTAGCTGGATTGAGAGCGAGAGAAAGACATTTGATAGCAAATCTTTTAAAGCAAAATATCCTGAACTTTATGAAGATTTTATAAAAGTTAGTAAATCACAATATCTAAAATTCACAAAAGGAGCGTAAAATGAGCAATCAAGTAGTTAATTATGAACATTATCAAAAAGAATTAGAAGAAGTATTGCAAAAAAATCAATCAATGCTTTTAACTTTACCAATCGAACAGCAAAAAAAATTTCAAGAGAATTTTTTAGAGCTATATGTAAATGATTATTTATTAAAAACAATCCAAGATAAAAAATTGATTTTGAAGCTTGCAATAGATTTAACAAAACAAGGAATTGATATTAATCCTTTTAAAAAACAAGTAAGTATTGTTCCTTATGCTGTAAAAAGCGGCAGTAATTATAAAGTCCCACAAGCAATTATGCACTTAAAGGGGAAACAAGAAGAATATTTTCAATCTGGTTTTTTATTAAAAGTTATAAAAGTATGGAAGATTAATGACAATAATGTAAAAAGAGAAGATGAAATGAGCTATTTAGAACTAGCTCAAATTAAAGAAACTGATAAAAAATTTAGAGAAGAACATTTTGTTGGATGGGTTGTTATTTTAGAAGATTTAAGAAAAGAATTGCCTACTCAAGAAAAATTTGTTCCTTATGAATATGCAAAAAGTGTTTCTAAAAATAAACAAGTTCCAGATGCAAATGAATTAGAAGGATTAGTTCATTCAGCTGTAAGACACGCTGAAAAATATTTTGTAATACCTGAAAGTAGGAAAAGTAAATTTATTGAAGCTGTTGAAATTGCAAATATGAAAATATTAGAAGAAACAAACAATGTTCAAGATGCTGAAATAGATACTTCTAAAGAAAACGAAGATTATAAAAAACTCCTTGCAAACGAAATGCAAAACCTTGGAGCCGTTACTCCTGAGCTTAAAAGAATGTTTGCTGATTATTTAAAAGATAACGGCATTGACGTAAGCTCACAAGAAGGAGCAAAAGAAGCTCTTGAACAAAAAGGGAGAATTAAGTTTTTGTATCAAGAGTTTGAGAAAAGGTTAAAAGAAGCTCAAAATGTTTAACAAAATAATCTTAGTCGGCAACCTAACCCGGGACGTGGGGCTAAAATATACCCCGTCCAGGACTGCGATAGCTAACTTCGGGATTGCTACGAATAGGACATACAAAGATGCCTCCGGACAGCAAGAGCAGGAAGTTATGTTTATTGACGTTAAAGTATTCGGACGCCCTGCGGAAACGGCGAATCAGTATTTGCATAAAGGTAAAAGGGTTTTGGTCGAGGGACGCTTAGTGCAAGAACAGTGGGTAGATAGAAACGGACAAAAGAGAAGCAAGCACGTTGTAATCGCAGAAAAAGTGCAGTTTATGGATACTAAATCAAGCAACGGTGAAGCAAATCAAGCCCGAGATTACGGGCAAAGTGCAAATTATGCACCTCAAACGTCAAACAATAATCAAGCAAATTTACATCATGGAATTGATGAAGAAGGAATTCCTTTTTAGAGACTTTCAAAAAATTCAAGTATATCTTTTATTTGCTCAGTAGAATTAATAACTACCCCTCTTCTACCCTGTGCAGTGAGAGGCAAGTTAAAAGGCTCTATCTTATAATCAGCCTTTTCTCTAAGAGATTTGAGAGATTTTAGCTTTTGTTTTAATCCTCTACTTGTAATTGCATTTAAAACTTGGGGATGTGTTTTTTCACTTGGGTTAATATCTATGTTAAATTTTTCAATACAAATATGCATTGCTGTATAGTAAAGTCTGCTGATAATGTTTCTTAAATAAATTTCTTTTTTACTCTCATCAGAAAGGAGCTGGTATGTATCTAATTCTTTTAAGATTATTAATTTAAAATATTTTAAATCTCTAAAATTACTCATACTACCCAAATATCAATATTTTCAGGAAGTTTATCATCTAATTTATCCATCAATTCTACCGCGTAAGCAGTTTTATTTTGATTTTGTGGAAAGTCTTTGAATTTTATACCAAGAGCTATAATCTCATCGTCTATTTTTTCAAAATCATAATTCTCTATTTCATAATCAGAAAGTTTTTTAACTTCATTTATAACTTTTTCTATTTCAATCTTTTCAAATGAAGTATAAACGTTTCTATACTCACTTACATTGCGAGTATAAACTATTTGAGGAGTTGAAGTTTGTATAATAGCTATACTCTCAAACATTTTCACTCTCCTCATAAATGTCTTTTATTCTTTTTGCCAAGTCCAAAGCAGCACTTTTTGGTAAAGCAATTGAACTAATAACCGCTTTATCACCTAATCCATTTGAAGCAATAAAGTCAATAATTACCACCTCTTTATTTTGTGTGGTCCTAACACCAAAACCATCAGGAAAGTATGTAGGCTCTATATGCTCTTTTGGTATAAAATTCATTTAAGACCTTTTTATTTATAATATCAAAAATTATTACTATTTTTGAGATGGAATTATAAAAAAACATTCACACAATGTAAATAAGTAACATACCAAAATGGTAAAATTAGATTAAAAAAGGACAATAGATGGATAATATAAAACTTTTTGACGCATACACGGCTTATGTATTCCAAAAAATTTATGAAAATTTCCCAAAATGCATAAATTTTGAACCATTGAAAGAATTAAAAAATATTCAAGATACCACAAACTTTTCAGAAGAAGAAAAAGGAATTATATTTTGTGAAACAATGCTTTGGCTTGAAGAAAACGGCTTTTTAAAAATCAAAAACAAAATCCCGCCAACCGATAGACCATTAGAGCCAATGCTTTATCAAGGCTTTTATTGTGTAAGGCTTACAATAAAAGGGCTTAATCTCTTATCTCTACCAAAACCAAAAACTTTTGATAAAAAGGTAGGAGAAGAGATAATTAGCAAAGTAAAACAAGGCCTTTTTACAGAAGCTGGTAAAATTATAACTCAAAGTATGTTTGAATTTTCAAAGGGGATGTTATGAGCGAAAACATAGTAAAAAAAGTCTGTAAAGAGCTTGAAATTAAGGAAAATGAGGGTAATGGGGATAAAATTTTACTTCTAAAAATTTTAGAAGAATTAGGGTATTATGTTGAAGAGATTAGAGATTTAAAAGATGAAAAAGACTACTCTCTAAGACTTAACATCGTGCTTGTCAAGTAAATCTAAAACCTTATCTAACTTTTCTAAATAAAAATCAAGTCTTTTTTCAAAATCATCAATTGTTACATTTTTCTCAGTAACTTTTAAAAGTGCCTTTTGGATATTCAATTTTTCCAAAATATCCACGGCAATTTCATATTTACTTTTTTCCATATTTCACCTTTCACCCCACTACCCGATATAATTATATTAAAAAATAAAGGATACAAATGAAAGAGGAGAATATTGTAAAAAAAGTGTGTAAGGAACTGGGGATAACGCAAAAAGAGTTGGCGGAGATGTTGGATATACCGGAAAATATTTTAAAGAATATTGATGCAAGAAAAGATTATCAAATTGTTTTAGAAAATATTTTAAAAACAAAAAAGCTCCCCCAAAAAGTTAATTAAACTCAATTATAAATCTAACTGAATTTTGCTTATCGTGCAAATCTTTTACATCAACAATTTTACCACCATTTTGATAAATTTCTCTAAGGGTAGTTTTTGGTGAATTGTCTTTTAATTTTATATCACGCTCATCAAAATAATATCCATCCACTTTATAAAGTGGCGAATGCTCATCGATAAAAAAAGGTGAATAATAAACCTCTACTCTCATTTTTATTTCCTTTCTTTGGGGGAGCGAAAAATTATAGCAAAATGGTAAAATTAGATTAAAAAAGGATACAAATGAAAAAGGAGAACATAGTCAAGAAAGTGTGTAAGGAACTTGGGATAACGCAAAAAGAGTTGGCGGAGA
>CAYULY010000032.1:0-7348 GCA_964445785.1 uncultured Nautiliales bacterium | reverse complement strand
TAAACTTTTTGTAACGCTAGAAGGCGGTGCTATGCATTTGGCACCGGCTATAGGGGTTAAAACTATGGCTTTATTTGGAGTTTCGGATATTAATAGGTGGCATCCTTGGGGTTATAAAGATTTGGTGTTACAAGATAAAAGCAAAATAGCCGAAAATATTGAATCAGAAATAATTATTAGAAAAATAGAGGAAAATATATGAGAATATTTAAACGTATCATTCCTTATTTCTTGCCTGAAAATCAGATTATAAAAACGGATTTGGTTCCTATGGAAAATATTGATAAAATAGTCTGTTTGAGCAATACGGCAATTGGTGATACACTTTTTAATACACCTGTATTTAGAAGTTTAAAAAAACATTTTTCTAATAAAAAACTAATTGTTGTAATGAATCCTAAAAATTATAAACTTTTTGAAAACAACCCTTATATTGATGAAATTATTTTATATTCCGGCAAAACGAAACATTTTTTTAAAGCATTAACAGAATTAAAAAAAATTAATCCCAAATTGGTTTTAGTGCTGCATTCAAATGACCCTCAGGCAACTCCTCTTGCGGTTTTAAGCGGGGCAAAATATATAATAAAACTTCCAAATGATAAAAATCAGTTTACTAAATGGCATACAAACAAAATAGTGTCTAAAATTGAGGGTGAGCATTTTATAAAAACAAGACTTAAATTTTTAAAATGGCTTGGAATTGAAGAGAATGACTGTAAAATGGATTTGTTTTTAAAAGACAAGTGGATAGAAGAAGTTGAAAAAGTATTGCCTAAAAATAAAAAATTAATAGGCTTTCAAATAGGGGCTTCTACGATTAGCAGAAGATGGTTTAATGAAAGATGGATAGATCTTGGCAAAAAGCTTTTAAGTAAATACCCGGATATTAATATCGTCTTAACCGGTGCTCCTAACGAAAAAAAATTAACCGATGAAGTAGAAAGTGGAATTAACGATAAAAGAGTTTTAAATTTAGCCGGTAAATTCTCTTTAGGAGGGGCTGCTGCTTTAATTTCAAAGCTTGATTTATTAATAACTCCCGATACTGGACCTTTACATATCGCAATAGCCTTAAAAACTCCTACAATCGGGTTGTTTGTAGCCGGTAATCCTAAAGAAAGCAATGCGTGTTACGATTTGGAGATTCATCCTTTTATTCAAAAACCGAAAACCTGTACGCCTTGTGTGGATAAGAGGTGTAAATATCAAGAATGTATGCTTCAAATTACAAGTGATGAAGTGCTTGAAAAAATAGAAAAAATGGAGATTGTATGAGGGAAAAAGTCTTAACGGTTTTGGAAGAACTTATAAGTGCGTTGGTTTTTATTTTGGTGTTAATATGGCCTATGAATCATTTGATAGCTGTTAGAAATATTGATATAGGCGTTATTTTTTTATTGTCTTTGATTTTTTTTGGGCTTGGAGAGAAGTATAAATTTAAGTATTTTAAAGAAGACAACCTCTTAGGTATAGGTATTGTCGCTTTTTTGTTTTTAATAATCGTAACTTCTTTTTTTTCATCTTTTAAAGAGTACGCTTTTTTGGAAATAAAGGGGCAGTTTTGGGCTCCTTTGCTGCTAGGAGTTAGCAGTTATTTACTTGTTAAAGCCGGATTTAATTATAAAAGGCTTTTTGTTTATATATTTGTAGCGTTTTTTGCGATTGTTGCGTATCACGCTCTTTATTCTTTAAATATGTTTGCAAAGCATCATACATTGCCTTATAGGAGTTTCGGAATTACTAAAGGATTGGATGAATTAAATTTTTTAATGCCTTATCTTTTTTCTTTTTTTGCTGTTGAATTTGTATTTAGAATTATAAAAGGCAAATCTCTTTTTAAGGTTTCAAGTTTTGTTCTTTTTTTACTGTTTATGGTAGCTGTTTTTAGTTTAGTGGTTCAGTTTAAAAGAAACGGGGTTTTTAGTTTGGCTTTTTTAGTGGTTTCTGTGATGTTTTTTAGTTTCGTATTAAAATTTAAATTCAAAAATCTTTCTAAAAAGCTTATTTTATTCGTTTTAATTGGATTTATAGGCAGTATGTGGCTTGTGTATTTTGATTATAAGCACGATAAAAGATGGAGAGAGTTTGACAGAACTTTTAAAATAACGGTTATAAACGACAATATGGATTGGTATAGGCTTAAATATCCCCCTGGAGTTGACGGTTCGGCTTATAGGAGGCTGTTTTATTATAAAGAGGGGTATAAGTTTTTAAAAGAAAATCCTTTTGGATACGGGTTTGCAAGAAATGTCTTTGGAAAAGTGGCTTCAAATAAGTATCATATCAAATTCTCCGACCACGCTCATAGTACTTTTATAAACGTTTTGTTAAGTGTCGGGATTGAAGGATTTTTGATATACAGTTTTATATTTTTTACTTTAATGTATATAGGCGTAAGGTCTTTTATGAAATATAGGAGCTATTTTGGGCTTTTACTTTTTTATTTGGCAACGAGCTTTTACTTTAGAAGTTTTATAGATGATATTTTAAAAAATCATTACCTTCAACAGTTCGTATTATTAGCTGCTCTTAGCTTTTTTGCTATGAAAAGGGAGATAGATGAAAGTAACGTTTCTTCGCTTAAAGAAGAGTAAATTCGGAGGGGCTGAAGTTTATTTAAGTAGGCTTTTAAGTGAACTTGAAAAGAGAGATTTTGAATTTGAAGTAAAACATTGCAGTGCTCCTAAGTTTTTATCCAGTTGGATAAAAACTATATGGTTTAATCTGGAAGTGTGTTTATTTAAGGGTAAAAAGTTTTATTTTTCTCTAGATAGAATAACTTGTCCGGATATTTATAGGGCGGGAGACGGGGTTCATAAAGTTTTTATTAAGCTGGAAAATAAATCACTATTTAATCCTCTTCATATTGTTTATCTTTTCATAGAAAAAAGAATGTTTAAAAACGCCAAAAAAATTGTAGCCATTTCAAATATGGTAAAAAGGGATATTATTAACGCTTATAAAATAGACCCGGAGAAAATAGAGGTTATTTACAACGGAATTCCTTTAAAGGAAAAAGTTTCTTTTGATGATATAAAAAAAGAGTTTAATTTAAAAAATGAAAAAATTTTGCTTTATGTAGGAAGTGGATTTAAAAGAAAAGGTGTAAAAGAAGCACTGGATATTGTTTCTAAGCTTCAAGGCGATTTTAAATTTTTTGTAGTGGGAAAAGAAAAAAATCTTAAATGGTATAAAGATTATGCCAAAAGTTTGGGAGTTGAAAATAAAGTAATTTTTACGGGTCCAAGAATCGATGTGGATAAGTTTTATTCAATGGCCGATATTTTTCTATTTCCTACCAAATACGAACCTTTTGGAAATGTGATTTTGGAGGCTTTGAATTTTGAAAATGTAGTTTTTACCACTGATATGTGTGGAGGAGGGGAGATACTGCCTAAAGATTGGATAATTGATGAGAAAATAATGCATAAAATCCAGGAGCTTTTGGATAATAGCGAAAAACTTGAAAATTTAAAAAAACAAGCAAAAGAGATATCGAAAAATTACAGTATAGAAAAGAATGTCGAAAAGACTTTAAAGGTGATAAATGAAACTCTTAATTGAACCTCCCACGTGGCTTGGTGACAGTGTAATGGCGAGTGGGGCTATAAAAGCTCTTTTGGATGAATTTAAGCCCAAAGAGGGTATAATTTTTGGAAGTTATGTTTCAGTTGAGTTGTTAAAGCCCTGGTTTGATAAAGAGATTTTAATTGATAAAAAGCATAAATTTAAGCAGTTTATGGCTTTTCCAAAAGTCGATGTGTTTGTGAGTTTTAGAAGGAGTTTGTACTCAAAAGTTTTGGGGGCTAAAGCTAAAAGAAGTTATTTTTTCGATAAAAACTACTCCGGACATATGGTTAAGAAGTATTCAAAATACGTAAGCGAAATAATAGGTAAAGATGAAATTTATTCTCCTATATTGCCTTATAAAGCTAAAAAATTCACAAAACCGACTCTTGGAATAAATCCCGGTGCCACATATGGAAGTGCCAAAAGATGGTATCCCGAGGAGTTTGCAAAAGTGGCGAATGAGATGGCAAAAAAGTATGATGTTATAGTTTTCGGAGGTCCGGGAGAAGAAGAGATAGCAAAAGATATAGAAAAAAATCTTGTTATATCCAATTATCAGAATTTATGTGGTAGGTTAACTATAAAAGAGCTTTGCGAATATATAGGAGGGCTTGATTTGTTTATTACAAACGATAGCGGTCCTATGCATATAGCCGCTGCTTATAATGTACCGATTGTTGCCGTTTTTGGACCTACAAATTACAAAGAAACGTCTCCTTGGAGTAAAAATTATAAAATAGTTACAAAAGATTTGGAGTGTGCCCCGTGTATGAAAAGGGAATGTCCTTTAGGACATCATAACTGTATGAAAGAGATAAAAGCCGAAGATGTGATTAAAGCCGTAAAGGAGCTAGTGTGAAAGCCGCATTTTTAGACAGGGACGGGGTAATAAACGAAGACTTCGGGTATGTCGGAAAAATTGAAGATTTTGAGTTTAAAGAAGGGATATTCGAGCTTTTGGAGCTTTTGCAAAAGCTGGGGTTTACTCTTTTTGTTGTGACTAACCAAAGCGGAATTGCAAGAGGTTATTACAATGAAAATGATTTTTATAAACTGATGGAATGGATGAAAGATGAATTACAAAAAAAAGGCATTGAAATAAAAGATGTTCGGTTTTGCCCTCATCATCCTGATATTACGGGAGAGTGTGAGTGCAGAAAACCGAAACCCGGAATGATTTTGGATTTGGCAAAAAAATATGATGTCGATCTTAAAAACTCAATAATGATAGGCGATAGCAAAAGAGACATAGAAGCCGCAAAGAGGGCGGGTATTGAAAAGACGTTTAAAGTTGAAGAGAACTTATATGATATAATTGAAAAAATAAAAAAGGAGTTTTTGTGAAATACTCTGATATAGATTTTAACAATAAAACCGTTGTAATTACGGGAGGTGCCGGATTTATAGGAAGTAACTTGGCGTTTTATTTTCAGGAAAATTATCCGGAGTGTAAAGTAATTGTTTTTGATAAATTCAGAAGCGAAGAGACTTTTAGCAACGGAAATCTTAAGAGTTTCGGACATTTTAAAAATCTTTTGGGATTTAAGGGAATTGTTATAAGCGGGGATATAAATAATAAAGAAGATTTAAAAAGACTTGAAGAGTATGAAATCGATTATATTTTTCACGAAGCGGCAATTTCCGATACAACGGTAGCCGACCAAAAGATTATGATTGATACGAACGTAAACGCTTTTAAGGATTTGTGTGATTTGGCGGTTAAGAAAAATGCTTCTATGGTTTACGCATCATCAGCCGCTACATACGGAAATAGCGATAAATTTAGCGTAGGATTCGAAAAACCCAATAACGTATACGGATTTTCTAAACTTATGATGGATAACCTTGCAAAAGAGTATTACGACAAAATAAGAATAGTGGGGCTTAGATATTTTAATGTTTACGGTCCTAGGGAATATTTTAAAAACAAAACGGCTTCAATGGTACTTCAGTTCGGACTTCAGCTTTTAAAAGGAGAGAGTGCGAAATTGTTTGAAGGAAGTGATAAAATACTTAGGGATTTTATTTTCGTAGAGGATGTGATTCAAGCAAATATCAAAGCTTGTGAAGCCGATAAAAACGGGGTTTATAACGTAGGGACTGGAATTGCCAGAAGCTTTCAGGATATTGTGGATATTCTTAAAAAGGAGCTTAATATTCAAAGGAAAGATACTTATATTCCAAATCCTTACATAGGGCAGTATCAGTTCTTTACACAGGCTGATATAGAGGATACGAAAAAATACCTTGGATATGAGCCGAGATTCGAGCTTGAAGAAGGTATAAAAGCGTATCTGCCGGAGATTATCAAGATTTATGAAGAGGAAGTTAAATGATAGCTGTAATAGGCGATTTTATGATAGACCACTATTTGTGGGGGAAGAGTGACAGAATCTCTCCCGAAGCTCCGGTGCCGGTGGTTGAGATTATAAAAGAAGAGGATAGATTAGGAGGTGCCGGGAATGTTGTAAATAATCTCCTTGCACTTGGAAGCGAAGTGCTGGTATCGACGGTTATCGGTAAAAATTCAGATAGACTTTTAGAATTGTTAAAAGAAAAAGGTATAGATATAGACGGGATTTTTATTGATGAAAGCCGTGAGACGATTATAAAAAGCCGTGTAATAGCAAGTAACCATCAGGTAATAAGATACGATAAAGAAACCAAAACCCCTATTTCAAGTGAATTTGAAGAGAAGATATTTGAGTATTTAAAGGAAAATATTGATAAAATAGATTTGATACTTCTAAGTGATTATGAAAAAGGTGTTTTGACTAAAACCCTTACTCAAAAAATAATAGACCTTGCAAATAAAACGGATAAAAAACTAATAATTGACCCGAAAAAAGATTTTTCCAAATATGTAAATGCGTGGATGATTAAACCCAACAAAAAAGAACTTTCCGTTGCCACAGGAATGGAGATAAAAAACGAAGAAGATTTAATAAAAGCCGGTTGGAAAGTAAAAAAAGATTTGAATTTAAAATATCTGCTTGTAACTTTGAGTGAAGAGGGAATGGCACTTTTCGGGGATGAATATGTAAAAATTCCTACAATCGCCAAAGAGGTTTATGACGTAACGGGTGCCGGGGATACCGTTTTGGCAAGTCTTGGATATTATTTAAGCAAAAGCGAGGATATGATAGAGGCTATGCATTTTGCAAACGCTGCGGCTGCCGTGGTTGTGAGCAAAATAGGAAGTGCTACGGTTACTTTGGAAGAAATTGAAGAGACTAAAAGAAGGCTTGATAACAGTGTCGATTATAAAATAGTGGATTTTAAGACAATAGAACATATCTCAAATGATTTAAAAAATCAAAATAAAAAAATCGTTTTTACAAACGGATGTTTTGATATACTGCATTTAGGGCACGTTAAGTATCTTCAAAAAGCAAAATCCCTTGGAGATAAACTGATAGTAGGGGTTAATTCCAATGAATCCGTTAAAAGATTAAAAGGAAGTGATAGACCCGTAAACGACGAATATGACAGGGCATATCTTTTGGCGAGTCTTGAGGTTGTGGATTATGTGGTGATTTTTGAAGAAGATACTCCTTACGAGCTTATCAAAAGAGTAAAACCGGATGTTTTGGTTAAAGGTAAAGATTACGAAGGTAAAGAGGTTGTTGGAAGTGATATCGCAAAAGAAGTGAAACTTATTGAATTTATAGAGGGAAGAAGTACGACGGGAATAATTGAAAAAATGAGGGGAAAATAATGTTAAAAAACTGTTTAAACGAGCATATAAAAACAGCTGAAAAAATGGAAAAGTTAT
>CAYULY010000031.1:0-8293 GCA_964445785.1 uncultured Nautiliales bacterium | reverse complement strand
GACCAACCGGTTATGAGCCGGTTGCTCTAACCAACTGAGCTACGAGTCCACTTCTATGTGGATTGAAATTATATCTAGTCTAAGAAAAAAAATCAAGAGAAAAAAGTTAAAATTTCAAAAATTTATTAATTCTTTCTTTTAAATTATCTTTTAATCTCTTTTTCAGTTCATTTTCAGATAACTTCTTAAGTTCTTTTTTTAAAGAGTTCGTATCTAAATTTAAAAAGTCAGTATTTTCAAGTTTAAAAGAATCTATTTGAGACGTTAACAGTTTTTTAGCTTTTTTCTTCTCTTTTTCTATCTCTTCATTTACGGCTCTTTTAACTACATAAGACAACACCTTATCAAGATTTGAATGAATTCTTAATTTTAACTTCTTAATTTTACCTAACACATCTATATCAAATTCCAGTTTTTTAACATTTTTCAAAAGATTAGTAATTTTTTTTGAATTCAAAAATTCTATAATTGAATTATTGCTAAAAGCTTTAATATTCAGTTTTAAAAATTTATCTTTTAAAACACCTTGAAATCTTATATCAAAATCGGCACTTGGAATTTTTAAAGGACCTATAAAATAATCTTTAACTTTTAATTTATTTACTTTCCCAAAAAATTTAAACTCATTTAAATATTCAATTTTTATAAATGCAAAATCAAAATATCTGCTTTTTGAATCAACTTTTAAAATTGCACTTTTATTTAAAAGTTTTTGATTAGAGGATATATTATAACCGTTCACAACAAAAATTGCGTTTTTTAAGATTATATTAGAGTAGAAATGTTCCAATACACAATCCGGATAAACATTTTTATCTTTAAACCTAATATAAACTCCCTTAAATCTGCTTTTTTCTTCCTTAGAAGATGATTTTAAATAAGGTCTTAATCTCTCATACCAATATAAAGTTTTATTAATATATTCGCTTATTTGAGGTTTTAAAAAACTCTCCACAAAAGATAAATACTCTTTATTTTTTAGCATATCATATCTTTTTTCTATATTCAAATAATCCTCATTAACAGCCTCTTTAAAGGCTTTTAAATCTTTCTTTATTTTTTCTTTTGCGTTTAAAACTTCTTTTTTATCACTTTTAATTAAAGAATCTATTTTAGAAATTTCATTATCAAGATTTTTTACTTTTTGAATTATTTCGCTAATATTATTGACATTAGGTTCTATATTTTTTAAAGAGTCTATTTGAAGCTTTATAGAATTTAACTTTTCTTTAGCGATTTTTGCGTCTTGCTTTGATTTATTAACTATTTTTAAGAAACTATCATAATCTTTTTTTAAAACTTCCAACTCTTTTTTACTTTTTAATTCATAATTAGCCAATACCTTAGAAGTATCCGGAATTTTTATATTTAATTTAAAATCAGCAGTTTTTGAAGGTTTTGAAAAAGTGTTTTTAATCCTTACAATCTCTTCTATATTTTTATTTGAATAAACTTTAGAAATAACAAGTTTTTTAATATCACATTTTTTCCACATTAATTCTTTAAAAGAAAACTTTATCAAAACAGCATCAATCTTAATATCTCCTATATAAACCCCTTTTAAATCAACTTTTAAATTTCCAAAAGAAACATCAACTTTTTTTACTTTAACCGGTTTATGAGTAATTTTAGATACCGAAACTTCAAAAGCCTTTTTTATAATAAAAGGAGTAGTGATATAAATAAATCCACTAATTAAACCTACCACCCCTACAAAAGCGATCAAACCACTTAACCTAAAAACACCTTTTTTTTCCTCCTTAGGGACAAGCCACTTTAAAAGTTTGTATTTGCCCAAAAAAGGAAAAAGCTTTTTTCTGTAAACTTCTATCGAACGGTTTGATAAGATATAAACAACAATACCTAAAACAACTCCCCAAACAAACGATCCCAAAACAACCGTATTATTAAAATCACTCCACCTAAAATAAGGAATATTATAAAGTTCTTCCCATAAAGGCTCCAAAAATTTAAAATGCAAAAGTTCCCAACCCGTATAAGCAAAAACAGGGTCCAAAACAAAAGCTATAATCTCAAAAAAACTCCAAGAAGCAAAATAAAGCCCCAAAGGTATTCTAAATACAAAAACAAAAAACAAAATCAAAAAAGTTATCAAATTAAGCCCCGGCAAAAAACCACTTACAAGCCCAAGCACAATCGCCAAAGAGATAAATTTCTGTGAATCCGCACTGTTTAGTTCTCTTAAAAACTTAATTAAAAATTCCATCTTTACCCTTTTATTTCTTCTATAAATCTTACAATCTCTTCAAAATCTTTATCAATTTTATAATACGGTTTATATTTTTCAAAATTCCTCCAGGGGATATAAGCACTGTTTCTGCCTCTTTTTTCAAGTTCCATTGCAACTGCGGCATTTATAAGCCCTTTATAAGCAAACTGCATTTTATCATCTCCTTTTCTTAAACCTTGCCAGACTTCTTCCAATACTTCGTGGGCTTCATAAAATTCACCTTTTAAAATAAGCTCTTTAAATTCCTCTAACTCTTTCTTCAAAACCACTCCTTATATTATAATTTCAAAAAAGGCTTTAAATGTTAAACATCGTAACGGCTTTAAGTATAGAGGCAAAACCCATAATAAAACATTTCAACCTAAAACCCAAAAGCGAAATATATCAAAATAATTATTTAAATTTAACAATAACCGGCAGTGGTAAACTAAAATCGGCAATAAACACCACTATTTTACTTACAAAATATCAATTCCCAACTCTTAATATAGGGATTGCAGGAAGTGACAAATATCAGATAAACGAAGGTTTTTTTATTCACAAAATCATAGACACCGACTCCAATCTAAAATACTATCCCGATTTTTTCCAAGACAACAGCGAAACTTTACATACCGTATCCCAAATAAAAACATACTACCCTCTTGTAGATATGGAAGGAAGTGGCTTTTTTGAAGCTTGTTACAAATTTTTAAGTATAGAAGAAATTATTCTTTATAAAATAGTAAGCGACACTCCATTAAAAGAACCTAAAAAAGATTTAATCCCTTCTCTTATCAAAAAACATATCCACGTTATAGAAAACCTCCTAGACTCACTTCCTAAAAAAGAAGAGTTTTTTAAAGAAATAAACGAAGCTTTAAAAGAAGCCTCTTTAAAAATGCATTTAACCCAAACCCAATATAATCAACTAAAAAACATCTTAACTTATTACAAACTAATAAACAAACCTTTTCCAAAATTTTATGAAATAAGAAAAAAAGAAGATGTTAAGAAGTTTATTACCAGTTTAACTTCTTAACTTGAGATTTTGTAACGTTTTCTTCATTCGGAGTAATATTTACATCAACCGTACGATTAGTTTCATTAAACTTTTCATTCGATATCGACTTAACCCCGCTCCATCCTTTCGAACTCATTAAAAAATCAACTTTAACACAAGGATGAGTAAAACAACTTTCATCTTCACTAGGGTCTTTATATGTTATAGCTAAAGGATGATACCACAACCAAGAATTAATTCCCAAATGGATTTTTACACTATAAGGAAGAATATGTGTAGTTTTAAACGTTACATTCTCTTCACCCTTTATAACAGGATTAAGTTCAACTACAACATCATCTGGTTTAACGACCGAAGTTATATTTCCATCATTATTATTATGGTCTTTATTTAAAACCCACTCATCATTATTCCAGTAAAGATAAGTAAATTTACCATTTAATTCATTTCCATAACCGGCTATATTAGACATTCTTATACGACCATATCTATAAGTAGCATTAGAATAAGTCGGATTTATTACGTTTATATCCGCACTTCCGAATGTAGAATTTTCATCGCTCACATTTACTTCTCTTAGCGTTACGTTAAATTCATTTACCGGATAAGAATATTTTTTAGTAAATCCTATTAAAAGATGAATTATAGCACTTCCGTTCGTATCGGTTGAGAAGAAATTTTTACTAACATCTCTCAATTCCAATACTTGATTTAAAGAAATATTATTTTCTTTTCCCGTTTGATTTACTTCATAACTAACTTTTTGGTCAATTGGAAAATTATTAACATCCAAATATTTATAAGAAACATTTAAATCGAAATTTTTAGCATAACATAACGCATTATAATTTTTAGCTATCGAATTTTTCGTATAAGCCGTAATATTCAATTCGGCAAAAGCAGACATCTTTAAAGTATTAGAAATATAAGTAAACTTACCTTTGTTAAAATTATAAAAACCTCCGTTAATTACAAATTTATAAGGAACGAAAAGTTTAAACGTTCCGTATCCTGGTGAAATAAGCAAAATATCCTCACTTATTCCGCTATCGTTTTCATCAACACTAGCAAATTCGTGAGTATCTTTAATTTCTCTTACACTAGCGTTAATTTCTCCGACTTCATTATAAGCTACGCTAACGTGAGCCACTCCGTTTACAAAATTAGCATTATAAAACTCATTTGTAAATTTACCTCCGCGACAAGATGCTTTTAAATCTTTAGCACTCAATCCTATATCATCGTTAAAATTAGCATTCGAAATCAAATTACCGTTATAATCTAAAGCTTCTAACGTAATATTAAACTCTTCCCCAGCTTTTATAACCGAATCTATATTTGATAATTTATATTTAGCCGGTCTTATGGAAAAATCGTCTCTACTACACACTTTATTGGAATAATTATCGAATATACACTCTAAACATTCGTCACTAGGAACATCTCCGCCTCCGCCAGTTCTGTTTCTTTTATAGTTACAAACTTGTGCACACGGTACATCACAATAGTCCGAATCTATATTTCCCGTCGGACAAGCATCTCCGTATCTAGTCGTTGCTATTTGAGTTAATAATCCCCACACACAATTATTAGTTCTATCAAGACACGCATTATCGTTATCCGATATCATATTACCTTGGGCATCAGTCAAATATCTAACCCTAAATCTAGCTTCTTTCAACACTCCGGAATAAATTATATTATTTATTTCCTTTACGCTTTCTTGATTAAAAAACAAAAAATACCTATTAAAAGTCGGATTGGTATCACATTCATATTGATTGGAAGGATTTTTAATCAAATCAACCTCCACAACTCCCGAATAATTTTCTAAGGTTTGATAATCTTTATTTAATTTTAAAACCTTTACCGAAAAAGGTTTATTCGCTATTTTCGTAAAGATTTGATTTAAAGAGTTTTCCGGGTCTATAGGATCGGTATCGGAATCAAAATTACTTTCAACTACATTGAAAGTTCCGGTTACCAAAGAAACTTGAGAATGTTCCGTACAATTAAACATATCTCCTATCAAACCGTCATATATAAAAATTCCGTTATTTCCGTTTATATTTCGTTCGGCAGTTAAAGCTCCATACAAAATTATAGGTAAATTCGCTCTAAATTCACCTTTTGCATAAAGATACGCCCTTACCACAGATACTCTATCCACTTCTATACTTCCTCCGCTGTAGATAAACAAATTATGAGAATCTCCATTTCTATTTATATCTCCCATTATTTTAAAATCATTTTTCACAAAAATTCTAACGTCCCCTCCTTCCGGCAATATAATTTTAGTATCACTGTTAATTATTAAAGAATTAAAATAATAATCTCCCGGATAAAATTCAAGAGTAAAAGTTCTGTTTTGTAAAGTAATATCACCAAATGTCATACATTTTTGATTTGCATCGTAAGGACAAGTTTCATTAGCATCAAAAATTAAAATCGAAGGAGTCATATTGTTAAAATTATTAGTATTGGAAGTATAATCGGTATGCGTAAAATTACACTCATTAGGATATTTACAATCGTTATCAACACTATAAGTTAAAGCCGAAGTTAATAATATTGGTGTAAATTTAGGAGCATTTAAAGATTTTATATCACAAGTCACATTCGATAGACACTCTTTATCCGTATAACATTCCACACTTTGCAACGTATTTGTTTTATCCGAATAAATAGAACTACTACCGCATATTTTAGAATTTGACAATTGAACCGTAGAATACCCGTATACCGAACTTGGAAATACATCACATATATTAGCGAATCTATCTCCTATAGAAACGGTATCCGCCCTTAAAAAAGTAAAAAATATAAAAAAGAAAAACAATTTTCTCATTTTAAAACCTTTTTGTTTTACTCCTATTTTAATTATACAACTTTTTTATAAAATATACAAATTTAATACCAAGGTCAAAAAAGTGAAAAACATTTTTCACTTTATTTTGATACACTTTCAAAAAAAGGTTAAAAATTGATTTGTTATATAGAAAAAAAAGTTTTAAATGAAGCTTTAACACAAAAAATTATAAACAAATTCAAGCCCAAAATAATCGAAATAGACCATTATAAAGATATTTTTAACCGTTCTCATCAAAATTTTAACTATCAAAAACAAAGAAACGTACTAATCCTGGCAAAAAAAGAAAAAAACTTTTTATATAAAGGAAGCGGTTTTTGCAATAATAGAGGCTATCAAAATTTTTTTTACTCCACTCAAATTTTAGGATGTATTTACAACTGTCATTATTGTTATTTAGCCGGAATGTACCCTTGTGGATATCCGGTAATTTTTGTAAATGAAGACGATTTTATAAAAGAAAGTAAACAACTCTCAAACGCTTATATAGCAATTAGCTACGAAACCGACCTTTTGGCGTTTGAGGGAATTTATCCTTTCCATAAAAAATGGATAGAACTTGCCAAAAAAAGAGAAGATTTATTTATAGAAAGTAGAACGAAATCGGCAAATACCCACAAACTACCGAAAAATCCTCCTAAAAATTTTCTGCTTAGTTTCTCATTATCACCTATAGAAATAAATAAATTTGAAGAAAAAGCCCCTACTCTTGAAAAAAGAATAAGAGCAATAAAAATCGCTCAAGAAAAAAATTACAATATAGAAATAGCAATAGACCCTATCTTAAAAGTGGAAAATTACGAAGAGATATACAAAAACTTTATAACTTATCTCAAAAAGCAATTGGACTTAAAATATATAAACTTGGAAATAGGAGCTTTTAGAATGAATAAGGGGTTTTTAAAAAATTTAAGAAGAACTCATTTAAGCCCTATAAGCTGGTATCCATATGAAATAAAAAATAACGAAGCAAGATATGAAGATGAAATTAAGATAATTGAAAATATAAAAAAGATAATAAAGAAAGAAGGAAATTAGAATTTATAGTTTCCTTCAACTCTGAACTCTTTATTATCGCTAGTATTAACTTTAAAATCAGCTACATCATAAGCTGCTGCAAATGAAAGTTTTTTATTAACTGCATATTTTGCACCTAAAGTGTATTCATTTAGGTCATTATTTGTAGTAGATTTATCATTTTGATGTTGATATGCTACATATACATTTGTAGCATTATCTACATTGTATCCAACTTTTGCATATAGAGCAGTTCTATCGCTTTTATCAGCAATTGAATAGTTGTTTACAGTTGGAATAACTTTTGCATTTGGTGCATCATATGAAGTTGTTACAAGGCTATTTCCGTCGTTTACATAAGCATAACCAGCTTTTACACTAACTGCATCTTGAGCATATGCTGCTGAAATGTTGTAATAAGTTGTAGATTTTACGTTTGAACCTTCGTTTTTACCGTTTGCAAAGTCAACGTGTACATCTACACCTTTTACCGGAGTAGCATCTAATGATACAGTTACTAAACGTTTAACTGTATTTGTTATTTGATAATACCAAGCGTTACCTTTTACCATATCAGTGTTGAATAGTGCAGCTACTGCATATACGTCAGCTCCATTAGCAACTTTTGTTTTTCCGTTTTTAAGTGCGTCAATCCAAGCTGCTGCTACTGTTAAGTTTTTGTTTACAGTATAAGTAGCGATAGCACCAGCACCATGTCCAGGAGCAAAGTAATCAGCACTCGTAATTGAAGTAGCTACAGGAATTTTACCTAAAATAGCACTTACATTATCTTTTTTATATTGAACGAATAATAGATTGTTTACAATATTGCTATCAACACTTGTAGTTGCACCAGCTTGAGTATCTGTAAAACTATCATCGTCAGTATATACGTTTGATTCTACAGAGTTTCTCATTACAATGCTGAATCCAGTATCACCGATTGGATTTTTGAATACGAATACGGCATTTGTTCTCCATCTATTGTAAG
Organism: uncultured Nautiliales bacterium; assembly: GCA_964445785.1. Lineage (GTDB taxonomy): Bacteria > Campylobacterota > Campylobacteria > Campylobacterales > Nautiliaceae > Nautilia. Next base: position 162 of record CAYULY010000031.1, on the reverse strand, counting down.
AGTTTTGATCTTTTGGCATTTCATGGTAAAGTCTTACTCTGATTTTTCCACTTAAATCTACATTTTTGATTGCATCAGATAATGAAGTAGCACTTGCTACACTCATTGAACCCATTGCTATTAAAGCTGCTAAAGATAATTTTTTTAGCATTCTCTCTCCTT
>CAYULY010000030.1:0-8361 GCA_964445785.1 uncultured Nautiliales bacterium | reverse complement strand
CCAACAAAAGAAGATGCTCAACTTTCCTTAACTCATCTTCATTTTTTATATCAAGTTTATTTTTAGGAATGGAAGTATTAGGATAGTAAATATTACTGATTTTATTTTAAACGTGTACTTTGACATTATATTTAGATTTTATCTCTTTTAATTTTTTTTCATCTAAATTAACTTTATACCCTTCAAGTCTCATTGAGTGATAAACGATTTTTTTTAATTTAGATTTTTTCATAGTTTACCTTTAAAATTTTATATAATGATTATACCTACCATAAAAATACTTTGTCAAATCCTTTGACAGAAATTTAATAGGACTTTTAAGTAGGACTATTTTTAATATAATAGACAAAATAACCTAAAATATGAAGTTTATTAAATATAAATTATCTGAATGTTGATGGACCTATTTATAAAAATTATAAATTACTTCTTTAAATACTCAATCACTTCTTTTACTGCATCTTTAATAGCAAAAAGCTCAAATGCCTCTTCATCCACACAAATTTTAGAATCTTCCACATAAATTTGCATATCGTTTATCTCCAAAAATGTAAGATTGTTTTCATCTATTTTCTGGTATCTTAATAAATCATCATCAAACATCTTTGCAATAGGCACCAAAAATACGTTTAATCTCTGATTTGATATTTGGGTATGTTTTTGGAGTTTTTCAATAGATGAAATATCTCCCTCCCACTCTCTTATCCATCCTATTACGTTGCTAAGATTTTTATATTTGCTAAGAATAAGAGGATATTTTAAGAAATAATAAATCCAGTCTTTATTTTTTCCGTCATACGCTTTTAGTTTATTTTCAATGTTACTCTCCAATTTATTCAAAGAATTAAAAAATCTGTTATAAACTTCCAAATGCTCTTTTGTCTGTGTGTTAGTTGTAAATATAATCTCCCAGTTTCCTTTTTGTCCGAAAAAATATTTATTACCTCTAAAAATACTGCCGATTTTCAAGTTGTAATCCCCAAAACTAAGAAATGCCCTTGCTATGAAACTATCATCTTTTTTAAATAAATCAATAAAATGAGTATGAATAAATTTTATCTGACTTAAATCCTTAATTGAAGAGAGTATAAGCCCCAAATCTCCTTTTAAATATTCAAAATCTTCAAGCTCAAATATCTCTTTTTCAAAACCTTTTAAAACAAATTCAGCCTTTTTCTGTTCCTGTTTCATACTCTCTGTTGAAAATCTGTTTTCCAACAAAGCTTTATAAGGATTGTCGTTTAAAAGTTTATTATATTCGCTTAAATATTTTGGTATATCTTTGTTTTCTATTGTTAAGTTATATTCAATTCTACCCGTTTTTAACGTTCTACCTCTATTTAAATCGTTTCTTACAACTCTTAAAAGATATTCACTTTTTTTATTTAAAGTCTTTAAAAGCATATAAGCTAAAATTTTATTTGTAATACTTATCTTAAAATAATTTTCCGTTATCTCTTCAAAAAAATTTATATGTTCTTTTTTATCAAAAAGCTTAAAACTTTCAAACTCCTTGGAAAAACTTTTAAACTCTTTTAACTTATCCAACGAAGAGATTAAAAAATTTAAATTATCTTCATTCGAATAAAACTCTTTCAAAAACGAAAAGCTTTTTATATTAAGCTCTTTTTCCAACTTAATATCATAATATCTCATTTCGGTTAAAAAATAAATAAACTTAATAAATCTTTCATCAACATTCTTAGCATCTTCACAACTGCCACTCCAAAACTCATTTATCCACTCTTTTTCAAATTTAGAAGCAATAGTTTTGTATAAATTTTCATCTCTTTTTTCAAGGACAATCTGCTCTATTTTTGCTTTGAAATTTTCAAATTCACTCAAAGGTTTTCCTCTTGAATTCATTTTACTATAAAGCTCTTCTGCCTGCTTTTGAGAAAAATCGCTTAATTCAAAAATTTCAAACGTAAGTAAACTTAAATCTTTAAAACTTATATTTTTATCCTTTGCTTTTTTATGAATCAAATCAAGAACTTTTAACATAGACTTAACACTCGGGTCGTTTTTCCAGTAAGGTATAAAATCTTTGTGATTTTCTATTTGCAAAGACAACTCATCCTTATTTAAATCAATATCAAAAGAATTTAATTTTTTAGTAAATTCTCTGGCTAACACCCTTGTTTCATAAATTAAACTGTTTTTAAAATCAATATTCTCTTTTTTGGCGAAATACCAGTGCAAAAGATACAAAAGCGTAAGCCTCTGCTGTCCATCAATAGGCACAAAGTATTTACCTTCATAATTTCCATATACAAAATCCAAATGAAAATTTATTTTATTCTCTAAAGCAAAAAATATATCATCCAAAAAGTTTTCTATAACCTCCCTTGCCTTTTCATCGTCTCTACCCTGGGCGTAGTCCCTTTGGACAATAGGTATTTTTATGTGTCTGATATCTAAAAAATTAGTTGCCATTCTCATCACCTTCTAAAAATTTTCCCAACGTATTTTTTATAGCCTCTACATATCTTTTGCCGTCATCTTTGCTCCACTTTAAAAGACTATCATTTTTTACGGCGTCACTGTAGTATTTCAAAAATAGATTCTTAGTAGCAATCGGCACAAACTCTCCATCTTTGTCTTTTTGGACTATATAGTTTCTTTTTACCGGAAAAAAGTTGTTTTTTAAAGAAGAATTAAGACTTCTTGGCAAGAGAGTTAAATTTTGAATATTATGTTTTTCTTCGGTATCTGTAAAGTCGCTAAATTCCTTTTCAATATTTTTCCTAAACTCATCAAACTCTAAATCAAAATTTAAATTCAAATTTAATTTTTTAAGTTCTTCTTTTATTTTATTAAAATCCTGCTCTTTTATCTTATCGGTTTGAGGCGTTATATGTTCAATAGACCATTTTTCACGCTTAAATTTATCAAACGAAAACTTCACATACACATCTTTTGTAGAATTAATAAGACTCAAAACATTAAATAAAAGTAAAACTTTATGCACTTTTTCTTTCTCTAAATAACTAAGCGTCTCAATTTCTTCTACTTTAATATTTAAATTTCTTTTTATTAACTCTTTAAGTTTGTTTTTAAAATCTTTTTTATTTTCACTTTCACTATATAAAACGAATATTTTGTTAATATTTACACCCACACTGATTAAATATCCTATCAAATGATAAAACTCCCTATCCTCATACCAAAATTTCAAAAGATAAAAAACCTTTCTTACCTCATCCCAAATCTCTTCTAAAGAAAAATCTTTGTATTTTTTAATAAAAGCCTCATAAAGTTCATACTCTTTATATTCCGTCTTATTTAAAAGAACCTGAAAAGCAACCTCCATTCTGGTAGAAAAATCCTTAGCAGATAAAAATCCGAAAAACTCATCATTTTCAAGGGTATATTCAACCTCATCCCACTCTTTTGAAAACTCCAATCTTTTTTGTAAAGAAGACTCCCTTTGAAGCAGAAAAGATTTAATAAGCTCTGTATTGGTAAGAGGAATCCTACCTATATTTAATCTTATAAAAACGTCAAACTCATCCTTTTCGTCTATTTCATACCAGATAAAACGGATATTATTTTTTCTATCTACACCGTTTATTTTTCTTGAATTTCTTACTATAATGTTTCTTAAATCCAAAACATCCTGCTCTTGAAGCCCTTTTTCTTCTATCCATTCAAAAACCGTATTATACGCGTTTTTCATATAACAGTAATCTAAGTTAAATTCATCAGCCTCTTTTTCTATATTTTTAAGAAGCTCTTTTGAACCTCTTTCATAATCAATTTCAAAGGTATATTTATCTTTTTCTTCTTCCAGATAGTTTTTAAAAGCTTTTAAAATAATATAAATCGTAGTTAATCTCTGCTGACCGTCCACTACTTTGTAACGTTTTTCATCCATTTTTACAACCACTAACGGCTGGAGCGAATAGTACTTATAATTTTCATCTTTTTCATACTCCACTTTTTCACAAAAATTCCAAAAATCATCAAGCAAAGCCTTTACCTGATGTTCTTCCCATTTGTATCCTCTTTGATAATATGGAATAAAAAAAGAGATTTTTTCATTAATAATATCGCCTACGGGCATAAAATCCATTCTCTACCTTTTTTTACAAATTATGCCATATTTTAGAAAAATATAAAAAATTGTTAAAATAACATTAAAAAGGGAATTAAATGAAAGAATTTCTAACTCAAATAGTAGAATACAACGACTCTACCCCAAGCAGAGTTTTTAATATCTTTATCCAAATAGTAGTAATTATTTCTATCCTAAATTTTTCTATTTTAACTATTCCTAATTTATCCTCTTCAACCAAACAAATCCTAGATTTTATAGAAATAACAGCCTCTATAATTTTTACAGTCGAATACATCCTAAGAATATATGTCGCCAAAAACAAACTAAAATATATTTTCAGTTTTTACGGTATTATTGATTTAATCTCCATTTTACCTTTTTATTTATCTCTCGCAACAGACGCCCAGGTACTCAAAATTTTAAGAATATTTAGAATATTAAGACTTTTTAAACTGGGAAGATACCACAAAAGCATAATTCATTTTCAAAAAGCATTTAAAGAAGCAAAAGAGGAGTTTTTTTTATTCCTCTTTTTTACACTTGTTTTATTTTATATTTCGGCAGTGGGAATATACTTTTTCGAACACCAGGCACAACCACAAAACTTCCCAAGCGTATTTGCTTCAATGTGGTGGGCAGTAGCCACTCTTACAACAGTAGGATACGGGGATGTATATCCGGTAACTGTCGGAGGTAAAATATTTACCGCTATTATACTGATTTTGGGCTTAGGAATTGTAAGCGTACCGGCTGGAATAATAGCCTCTGCCCTTACCAAAGCAAATGAAGAGAGAAAAAAAGAGTTAGAAGAGAAAATTAAAGAATTAAAAGAAAAATTAAGTAAATATGAATAATCACTCCTCAATCCCAATTAAAATTAAAACAACTTCCATCTCTTCTTTGTCTAAAGAATTGTCCGTTGAATTTCCAAAAATAATATCGGTCTCCTCACTTCCAAGTTCACAACCCTTATCAACTACACGCTCTATTTCCAGCAACGGAAACTTACTGTGGGTTTTAAAATAAATCAAAGCCCTTTAAAATCTCTTTTAGTATCATAATTTCCCCTTTTTAAATTAAATAATACTAAATTTGATAAAATTACATAAAAAAAGGAAAATGATGTTAAAACCACTACTCATAGAAATAGGAGTTGAAGAGTTACCGGCTATCCCTCTTTTAAAAGAATTACCGAACATCGAAAAAAAATGGCTGGATATTTTGGAAAAATATGATTTAAAAACAAATTTCAATTTTTATTACACACCTAGACGTTTAACTCTTTGGCATAGAGAATTTCCTATCAAACAAGAAGACAAAGTAGAAGAGATATGGGGAGCCCCAAAAGAAATAGCTCAAAAAAACCCAAAAGCCCTTGAGAGTTTTGCTAAAAAGTGTGGAATTGAACCTCAAAACGTTTTATTTAAAACAAAAGGCAACAAAGAGTTTTTATATTTCCAAAAAAAAGTAAAAGGAAAAGAAGCTAAAGAACTTCTGCCTCAAATGATAAACGAATGGCTAAACTCTTTAAATTTTGGAAAAACAATGAAATGGGGAGAGTGTGAAGCTGAATTTATAAGACCAGTTAGATGGATATTATGTATGCTGGAAGACGAAGTTATAGAGTTTAACTCTTATTGTGTAAAATCCTCCAATATCACAAAACCTCATAGAATTTTCAAAGAAGATATAAAAATAGAATTCGTAGGGGAATATTTCTGCAAACTTGACAAACACGGAGTTATTCTCTATCAAGATGAAAGAAAAGCCAAAATCTTAAGAGAAATAAAGGCACTTGAAGAAAAAGAAAATATAAAAGTTGAAATAGACGAAAATTTACTTGCTGAAATAATAGCAATTACCGAATACCCTACAGCCCTTCTTGGAAAGTTTGACGAAGAGTTTTTGGTTCTTCCTCCGGAAGTTATCATTACATCTATGAAAGAACACCAAAGATATTTTCCGGTTTATAAAGACGATAAACTTACAAACGCTTTTATAGTAGTAAGCAACGCTTATACAAACGATTTTTCAAAAATTATAGCAGGTAATGAAAAAGTACTAAGGGCAAGACTAAGTGATGCTTTATTCTTCTGGAAAAACGACCTTAAAAAAGGTCTTAGCATAGAAGGTTTAAAAGATATCGTTTATATGGACGGGCTTGGAAGCGTATACGATAAAGTAAAAAGAGAAGAAAAAATAGCACAAATTCTGGCAGATAAATTCAAAGCAGATAAAGAAAAACTCCTAAAAGCCGTAAATCTTGCAAAAGCAGACCTTTTAACAGAAATGGTATATGAATTTACCGAACTTCAAGGAATTATGGGGTATTATTACGCAAAAAAAGAAGGAGTTGAAGAAGAAATCGCAACTGCTATCAAAGAACAATACTCCGACACTGCTACAAATAAAACCTCTGCCCTTTTAAACATTGCAAGAAACCTTGATACCCTAATGGCTCTGTTTAGCATAGGTAAAATTCCAAAAGGAAACAAAGACCCGTTTGGACTTAGACGTGCTGCAAACTATATAATCAAAATAGCAAACGAAAACAATATACCTTTGGAAATAAAAAAAATTATAAACGAACTAAAATCAAACTATAAAGAATTTGACACAAATCAGCTAATAGAGTTTATTTTTGAAAGACTTTACAAATTCTATAACGTAAACCCTTCGGTTATCAGAAGCGTTCTTGCGACTGGTGAGAGTAATTTAGTAGAAATTGACAAAAAAATAAAACTAATTAACGAAATGGTAAATTCAGAAGACTTCAAAGAACTCTCAACCACCTTCAAAAGAGTTGCCAATATTGTTAAAGACTTTGATTTAAATTCAATTAAAGTAGACGAAAAACTATTTGAAAAAGATGAAGAAAAAGCGTTATGGAAAGAGTTTAAAAAAGTAAAGGGAATTAATGACCTTGAAGAAAAACTTGACTTTTTAGTATCTCTAAAACCTCTTATCGATAGATTTTTCGATAATGTAATGGTAAATGTGGAAGATGAAAAAATAAAACACAACAGAAAAAGCCTAATAGCTTCAATTTATAAAGAATTCCTTGACATTGCAGATATAAAAGAGATTACCCTATAAGGAAGATTATGAAAATAAAAATCAACGGAATTGAAAAAGAGATAAACGAAAACGCAACAATAAGACAACTCCTAGATGACCTTAAGGTCCTTGATAAAACTATGGCGGTTGCTGTTAATATGAAAATCATAAAAAAAGACGAATGGGATAAATTCGTACTAAAAGAAAACGATAAAGTGGAGGCTTTAAACTTTGTAGGTGGGGGTTAAGACTTTTTAAATATAAAAACCCCAACCTGCCCGAAATTAAAACTATCTATTTTAAGGGTCTTAAACCCTTCATTTTCAAAAAGAAGCTTAAGTTCATTAGGAGTGTAAAAATTCTCTATAGAGTTTGGAAGATACTTATACGCTTTTTTATTCTTGCTAAGAATTCCACCGATTTTAGGTAAAACTTTATTAGAATAAAAATCTACACATTTTCTAAACTTACTAGGGGTATCTGCTTTTACAAACTCCAAAACAAGCACAATTCCTCCGTTTTTTAACGTCCTATAAAACTCTTTTATCGCTTTTTTTATTTCTATTACGTTTCTAATACCAAATGAAATACTAATACCATCAATACTTTCACTATTGCAAGGAATTTCAGTTGCATACGCGTGATAAAACTTAACCTCTGGAAATCTGTTTTTAGCAACCTCTAGCATCCCTACACTCGGGTCTAATCCACAAATAGTCGCTTTTATATTTTTCTTTTTGGATTCATTTTGCCAAATCTCAATCATATCCCCCGTTCCACACGCTACATCTAAAATTTTAACTTCTTTTTTGTCAATAAGTTCTAAAGTATCTTTTATGGACTTTTCTCTCCATCTTTTATCTATACCAAACGTCAATACCCTATTTACAAAGTCATACCTCTTTGCAATAGAATCAAACATACTAACAATTTCTTCCTGTTTACTCACAGACAACTCCTAAATGATTATTCATATACTATTTTACCAAAAATTTAACAAATTCTAGGCAACAACTCTCCCTTTGGTAGTTCAATATATCTTTTAGACCCCCAAGGAGACGCTAAAACAACTTTATTTCCATCTACTACTTCCCCGATAATTGAAGCTTTATCATTAAATTGTTTTAATACCTGCTCCGCTTTTTTAGCATCTTGTGCCTCAACTGCAACCACAAACGTACCTTCATTTGCCAAATCCATAGGCTCAAACCCAAATATCTCACAAAGTCCCATAACTTCATCAC
>CAYULY010000029.1:0-8842 GCA_964445785.1 uncultured Nautiliales bacterium | reverse complement strand
TAAAAACCGTCTCCGCTCTTAAAGACGAAACAAGAATTAAGATATTAAAATTTCTGCTTATACACAACGAACGCTGCGTATGCGAACTTGAAGCAAGTTTTAATATGCTTCAGTCCCGCCTTTCAAGGCATCTTAAAATCCTGAAAGAAGCGGGATTTTTAAATGCCAAAAGAGAAGGCAAAAAAGTGCTTTATTCTATTAAAAAGGTTGAAGGTTTCAAAAAAGCCGCTTTAGATGAAATTAAAAAACTAAAAATCGACCTGCCGACCCTCAAAGAATGCTCTATTTAAACTTAACGGATATTTTCACAAATCCGTTTTCGTTTTTTATATCAAGTTTATATCCGTAATTTTCACAGATTTTTTTAACTATATAAAGCCCAAGCCCAAAACCGCCTTCGTTTTTATTTTCCCTGTAAAATTTTTCGGTAATTTTGTTTAAATTTTTAATTTCTCCTTTGTTTGAAATGCAAAAAACTCCGTTTTTAATGACCAAACGCACGGTTTCGTTTTGAGGTGAATATTTTACGGCATTTGAGAGCAGATTGTCAATGAGCCTGTTTATATCTTCCCTGTCAGCTTTAACAACAAAATCTTCACACTCTTTAATTATTTTTAATTTTTTATTTTCAATAAAAGTCTGATACATTTCAACCCGCTCATTTATTATATCTTTGAGGTTAATGTTTACTATTTCTTTTTTACGGTTGTGATTTAACCTCACAAAAGTCAGGTCCTTAAAAATCTTTTCAAGCCTTTTTGCCGAAAATTCTATTCTTTGAATCTCTTTTGATTCAATTTTTTTCATTTTAAGCATTTCAATATTCGTAAGAATGACGCTGATGGGCGTATTCATTTCATGCGTTGCGTCCCGGATAAAATTTTCAAGGTTTTTTATGGTATCCCTCACCGGTTTTAAAAACATTTTTCCCAAAACATAAGCAATAACGGTTAAAAACACAAAAATAAACACATTAAATATAAGCAGCTCTTTTTTCAATTTATTTACAGGTTCGATATCAAAATTTTTATAACCCACAAACTCGATTTTTCCCCATCGTCTAGGAAGTTCACTGCGGCAATAGATAACGCCTTTATCAATCCAGCATTCTTTGTCTTTTCTTTTTAGCTCTTTACCATATATTAATGTTTCGTTTTTATATATGGAAATATTAATATCGCTTTTGTTGTCATAAAACCTAAGTCCGAACATACCCTGCGGAATTGCAAGTTTAAGTTCGTTTAAAACATAATTAAACTGCTTATCATAAATCTCTCGCACGGCGGATTTGTAATAAAACCACTCCCCTATTCCGATTAACAAAAGTGTCGAAAAAAGATACGTTAATAAAAACCTTCTTAAACTCTTTTTTTCAGCCGACAAATTTATACCCTACATCTTTTATTGTTTGAATTTTATCGCTCCCTAAAATACTTCTTAAGGTTTTAACAAACGTTCTCAAAGAAGCTTCATTAGGGATTTCGTCATAATCGTATATTTCGTTTAAAATCCTATCTTTACTCAAAACTTCATTTTTATGTTCTAAAAAGAGTTTTAAAAGTTTTGCAACTTTTGTTTTTAAATGAATCTCTTTGGAGTCTTTTAAAAGCTCCAAATTAACGACATCAAACAAAAATCCGTCTCCTAAATCCACAACTTCTCTATTGCCGTAAAGTCTTTTAAAAATAGCGTCTATTCTAAATTTCAATTCTTTTAAGGAAAAAGGCTTTCTTATATAATCATCTCCTCCACTTAAAAAGCCTTTTTCAACATCCTTTTCACTATCTAGAGAAGTCAAAAACACAATAGGAAGAGTTGAAAATTTACGAATCTCTTTTGCTACTTCAAAACCATTAAGTTTCGGAAGTTTTACATCAAGGACTATTAAATCGTAATTATGCTCATACGATTCTTTTAAAGCCTCTTTGCCGTCATACACACTCTTTACTTCAAACCCGCTAAATTCTAAAAACTCTTTAATCGTCTCATTCAAAGCGATATCGTCTTCAACTACTAAAATTTTCCTTTTCATATCAGCCTTTTTATTAAAAATACAAAACATTTATAAACTAAATCTAAATTAAAATTCACTTAAAAGTTCTCCTTTTAAAAATTTTTTCTTTTTATCATAAATACAACTCCAAACAAGCATTGTTTTTTTAGCTTTTACCCTAATTTTTATCCGTTTATAATACCTCTAACCTATCAAGCCTTTGTAAAGTATTATAATCAATCTTATAAAGTTCGCCTTTTATAAGTTTTCCTTTGTAATTTTTAACTAACATATAAGGATACCACCCGTAACGGCTAAGAATCAAAGGATACTTATCTTTTGTATAAGCCTCTCTTAAAAACTGGGCGTTTTTTAAAAAAGAGTACAAATTTTTATCTCTCTTTAAACTTCCGTACACAAAAATAATCATTTGCAATTATAAAAAAGTGAAATTACTTTATTATTTTTAGCTCTAAAAAAGAGTCCTATTTGAGAAGAAGAGTTATTTTTATCCACCATTAAAATAGCGTCTTTTGTTTTTGTCATATAATTTTTAGCCCACTCCTTTTCTCCTATATAATAAAACACATCTTTATATTTGCCACTCTCAACTTCATACTTTTTTTGCTCTTTTTTAATTTTAACGTTTACCAAATCTTTTAAAACACTCTTTAAAGTTTGGGGCTTTAAATTTGAAGCCTTGATTAACTGATTACCATTGCTAAAAGCGACTATCTCACAACTATAACTTTTCCCCGTTTCAAATTTCCCAAAAGCAAACACGCTAAGTATTACTAACAATAATTTTTTCATTTTTTTCCTTTACAAATATTCTTTAATTTCCCTTAAAGCCTCAAGGGCACCTTTTTTTATTTCAATATCAGCCCCCTCCGATTCTCTGGGATTAATTCTAATTAACTTAGCACCAAAATTTTTTCTTATCTCCTCACTCAACCTTCTAACTGTAGGTACAACTTTTCCTGCACCTATTTCGATTATTACCATCTCATCGTCTATTTGAGATAGCCAGTAATTAAACCTGGCAAACTGCAAATCCACCCTCTTATCCACAAACCTAAAATCACTAAACATCAAAATATTAGGTCTTGCTATCTTTTTGCAATACTTACACAACGGATAGTTTTTAGCTTCGAATTTTTCCATATCGACTTCTATAATTTCTTTATTCTCCCAAATACTATCGCAACAAGGCTCACTACACTGCAAATAATGAATACTTCCGTGAATTTCGACTATTTTAAGTTCACTAAATCCGGCTTTTTGAAACTGCCCGTCAACATTTGAGGTAAATACGAATTTATTATGAGGCAGATTAAGCAAAATATTAAACCCCTCGTGAGGAGTTGTGTTTCTATATAAATTAAGTCTATGCCCGTAAAACGCCCAGGCAAGACGAGAGTTTATATCAAACCATCTAGGATTTGCCAATGCCTGAAAGTTAAGTCCTAGTTTCTTAGCGATAGGATACGCCTTCCAAAACCCCTTATCCCCTCTAAAATCCGGAAGCCCACTATCTACCCCTATTCCAGCACCGGCCGTTATTAAAAGATATCTTGCTGTTTTTATGGCTTTTGCAGCTTCTTTTATTTCTATCATCCTCCGGTCTCCCAAAACGCCCTATCGGAGCTTTTCTCTTCCTGCCAATCGTTTTTTTCGGGTTTATTTTTTACAACTTCTTTTAAAATTTCGGTTGCTTTGTTTATATCTCCTTTTCTTATCGCCTCTTTTATATTATAGCTTTCCGTAAAGAAAAGACACGGAATCAGATAACCTTCAGCAGTCAGACGGATTCTGTTGCATTTTTTACAAAAATCTTCGTTGTGAGGCTCGATTATTCCGAAAATATATCCGTCATCCGTTTCAAAATACCTGCTTGCACTGTTGTCTTTTGGCAGTTCTTTAAAGTTATATTTCTCTTTTATCTTATCAAGTATAACTTTTGAATCGACCCTTTTAATACCCGGATACGCCCTTTCGTTTTCCATAAACTCAATAAACCTTACAACAACGCCTTTTGATTTGGCATATTCGAAAATATCCAAAACCTCATCATCGTTTAAATCTTTCATAACAACCATATTAAGCTTTACTTCAAAACCTACCCTTATGGCTTCGTCTATCCCCTCAAGCACCTTTTGCAAAACATCTTTTTGAGCTATTTTTTTAGCGATTTTAGGTTTTAAACTGTCAAGAGAAATATTAACCCTCTTAAGTCCAGCTTCTTTTAGCTTTACGGCCTGCTCTTTTAAATAAAACCCATTTGTAGTAAGTGCCAAATCAAGAGAAGGCTTATAATCGTGAAACATCTTTATAAAAACATCCAAATCTTTCCTCAAAAGAGGCTCACCCCCTGTAATTCTTATCTTTTTAACCCCCTCGTCAATTGCAAGACGCAAAAACTCAAACATCTCTTCATAACTTAAAACATTCTCTTTAGGCTCCCACTCAAACGGAGTATTGGGCATACAGTATAAACACCTGAAATTACATCTGCTTGTAACAGAAACCCTTATGTAATCTATCACGCGATTGTAAGAATCTACCAACATAAAAACCTCTTTTTTCAAGGATTATAGCAAAAAAAAAAGTTAATGGATTATTATCTCTTTTATAGGTTTTGTTTTTAGCTCCTCAAACGATTTTTGAAGTTCTTTATTTACTTCGTCAACCCCTTTAGCATAAGCATAAATTAACGTCCTTGTAAACTGGTTTTTTTGATTCGTAACCATATTGTAAACATCTTTTTTAAATTTTTCGGAATTTAACGCCTTGTCTATTTCTAAAACTATTTTATCACTGGCAATCCAACCTATAACCCCACCTATCACAGCCCCTATAGACGAACAAAGCACAGCCCCAGGACCACATAAAAGCCCACTTTCAGCCCCTGCCGTCGCTCCGGCTGCGATACTAGCCCCTTTTACGGCAACTTTCGCTCCCGTTTTAATAGCGATTTTTTGAATAATTTTTTTAGCTAAGACCTTTGCAAGTAAAGCCCCACTAACTCCCCCTGCAATTCCAAGCCCTCTTAAAGTGTTATATGAAAAGTTTTCGTATCTTTTTATCATATCTTCTTTTGAATAATTAAGAATTTTAGTTAATAAAGCATCCGATTCCTCTTCATCTAAATTATATTTTTTAAGTCCCTCTTTTAATTTATCATATTCTCTTGAGGCTATCTCTTTTACTTTTGAATTTATATCCGACATCATTTTTTGATAATTTTCATCAAAGTTTGCCGGTTTATAAATATGAGTATAAATAAAATCTCCCAAATTATTAGTAGCGGCAGCTATAATTTCCGAATACTCTCCCTTTAAAGAATAATGATAATTTACAAAAGCATCCAAATGCTCATAAACCGGCTTATAAAGTTCATTTACTTGAGAGTAGATATATTTGGCTATTTCGTTTTTAGCTTCCTTATCTAAATTTTCAATCAAATTTGCAAACTGTGGGTTTTCTTTTTGAATTTTTGCTATAACCTCTTCCAATACCACTTTCTTTTTTTGATGTTTTAGCATATTCATATTCCCAAGAGCGATTAAAACAACATAAACCCCTATCAAAACTCCAATAGTTATCCAAAAAATTTTCCAGTTAAACTTTTTATTTTTATCATTTCTTTCCATTAAAAATCCTTTCATAAATTATTAAAAACATCTTATTAACCCCTATTAAAGCCAGTATATTACCAAACAAAAACAAAGCCCATACGATAAACTTTACGTAAAAATTTACGTTACCTACACTAAACTTCATTATCCCCCACCATTCAAGTGCCTCAATTTCCCTTAAAAGCTCAAAAAAGTCATTTAAATAACTGCAAGAAGAATAAATTAAAGAGGCGTTTTTTATCGTTTGAGACAAAGAGTTATCCAAATAAGCCGGTGGAGTTTGGTTAAATTCAATTACCACTATCAAAACAGCTACAATTAAAGCAGCCGAAAAAGAAGCGAAGTTTTTGGAAATAATAAACTTCACACTCTCTGATAAAATCCCGTTTTTGTTAAAAAGAACATAAATCACATATGATAGCAAAACGCTAATTCCTATAAAAATATAATCAAAAACGCTACCTTTTACCAAATACACGCCATAAGCCACGCCAAAAACAACCGAACTGAAAAACGCAGACAAAAACGCAAAAACTCCACCTTGAAAAAACGTATACCAAAAGGAGTTTTGATTTATATAACAGTTTGCAAAACATCTCCTTTGGATAAGCTTTAACTTAAATTCGTTCATTAAAATCACAACAATCATAACAAACACAAAAAAAACACTCAAACACGTAAACTTATACGTAAAAAGCCAAAGTAAACTCAACCCCCCAACAACCAAACCGGCTATCAAAAGCTTCATAACAGCACTTTAATAAAAGAAATTAACTTCAAAGGCACTTTTATTTTTTTGTGTAAATACTCTTTTGCCAAAATCTCCATCCACTCTTTCGAAACGGAAATATCGCTCATTGTAAAATAATACTCTTCATTTTCTTTTACTATCTTATACCCGGAGATTTTTATCTCTACCGGTTCGTTTTCACCTTTTAACTCTAATAGTGCGTAAATAGTTTTATTTTTACTGTCAACTTCAAATTTCAACATCTTACCGAACTCCTTTATTATCCTGTTAATACCCCATTTACTCCCACCGTCTAAAACTTTCCTAAACATCAGCTTCTTGAAACCTCTTTTTGGATAAATTCACTTTTTCTTACAATCTCTTCAATTAAAGAAACGGCTTTTTTCGCTTTTTCTTTTTTATCTTTTACAACTTTTTCGTAATCAAAAGCCAAATCATTATAAACTTTTTCCACAGATTTTAAATGCTCATCCAAAACCCCGTTTGAGCCGTTATAAATATCCGTTTGTAAATCTTCGATAAACTCTCTTACCTTCTCTCTTGCAAGACGTGCGTAATAGTCTTTTAAATAGTTTTCAACTTCTCCGACTAAAAGACGCTTATCTTCCATAATCTTCGTAACAAGAAAGTTAATCCCTCCACTTTTTTCTATAAATTTATTATCTTCAACTATATCAGTAGCTTTTTTTTCATCTAAAGCGACTTCCGTTAAAGATAAAATATCCGGAATGGTATTAAGACTAAATCTAACCTCCGGCAGTCTGTTTGCGTATTGAGTGTAAGATTTTGATTTTAAAAACTCTTTTAATTCGTTAAATTGAGGGTCTAAAGAGATTTTTTTCTCATTTTCTAAAGCTCTTAATACATAAACTTTTAAAATTTCATTTATCTCTTTTACAAGATTCTTAGAAAATTTAACAATCTCTTTTATGAGGTTTTCTTTATTTTTATTAATCAAATTATTTGAAACAACCAAATGGGTATTTGTCTCTTTAGGAAGTTTTATATTAATATATTCGTTTATATCGCTATTTCTTTTATTAAAAAACACCTCCCTAAAAGTCCTCACAACATCCTCATACTCTTCAAACTTAGATTTTATGTTTTTTAGTCTTTTCTCGATTTCCTCTAATTCTTTTTGTAAACTCTCTTTTATTTTTAAAAGCACCCCATCTTCTTTTTGCCACTCTTTTAGTCTGTTTAAAAACTGCTTTTTAGCTTTTCTTTTTTTCTCTTCAACTTTTATTTCGTTAATAGAAATAATCAAACTCTCAACCCACTCCATAAAAGAGTCATACTCAGCTTTTAAACTCTCATAAGACTTTTTATCCCTTAAATAATCGTCAACCTTAGCAAGATTGGCTTTATAATCCACAACATCCTCTAATTCAAATTCACTTCTTAAGATGTCTTTTCCTTTTTGAAGGGCTTTTTCTTCTTCCTCTAAAAATTTCTTTCTATCATACTCATTTGCCCACGGTTTTAATTCAAACTGATTATACATAAGCCTCATTTCCACACCCCCGTTTTCATACTCTTTTAGGGTGTTTATTTCTTCTTTGTTTATAGGCGTTACGGTACTTTGCATTACAATTAGCATATTTGTTCTTTTTTTAATCTCATCAATTACGGTTTGGGATTTTTGAGCTTTTTGACCTTCGATTCCCGGAGTATCTAGTATTGCTATGTCGTGTTCTAATATCCACTCTTTAAGAGATTTGGGTTTTGGAAGCTGGATATTTATAAACAAAGCCTTGGTATGTGCTTCTTCCACGGTATATTTTCTTATGTTTTTTTCATTAAAATCTATTTTTCTTCTTCTAAAAAATTTAGAATAAGGGTTTGATTTTAGTTTAATTCCTTTTACGTCATCGATTATAGACTCTACAACCGATTTAATCTCATTTTCGTTCTTAGGGTTTTTTATCAGTTCATATACAACTATCCTAGCCTCATCATCCGGTGATTTAGTAATCACATAAGGGGTTTTGGTAGTATCGACTCCGGCTTGGGTAATTGCTATTTTATTACCTACCAGTAGATTTGTAAGAGTCGATTTTCCGGTTTTTAAACTACCTTGCACCGTTACAAAATAAAGCCCTCTTATCATTTCTTCTTTTATTCTCTCAAGAGAGTTTATTTCCTGTTGGATTTTTAATCTGTTTTCTTCATCAAGCAAAGCCATTAAACTGCTTAAATCATTCACTAAAGAGTCACTTTCATAATTTATTTTTGAAAGCTCCATAGATACCGGCACTAAGTTTTTATTTTCATTTTTTTTTTCTTCAAACTCTACTTTAAAATTCTCTTTTTCCATTTTTTCTCCTTATTTTATATTCGGAAAGTATTTTTTTAAGATATAAACAGCCCCTATTCCACCACACCTAACGTTATAAAAAACCCTATTGCTGTCCATTTCCTCCCTACACTTGTTATTAGTCCAAATCTACTCTCATCATA
>CAYULY010000028.1:0-9580 GCA_964445785.1 uncultured Nautiliales bacterium | reverse complement strand
CCTCTTTATCAAAATATTCAGGAAAAAGTCTCTTTAACTCCTCAATTTTTGAAGGGATACCAATTTCACTCAGTTTTTCTTTTTTCATTCAATCTCCTTAAGCTCTTGGGTATCTACATAAAAAAGTTTTCCTTTTGCTTTTTTGCCGGTAATTTTTTCAACTGCCTCTATATAGCTTCTAACCTGCTTAATATAAGCTCTCTCATCATTTGGGCGTGTTGATTTATAATCAATTATCAATATCTCTTCCCCTTCAACCAGTAAGTCAATTCTACCAACATTTCCATTAAAAATAAAAGGGACCTCTTTTTTACCATTTGGAATAACTGGCTTTGATTTTTCTATCTTTTCTCTTACTTCATCAATATCACAAAAATCTCCGTATCTATTTCTAACCGCCTCTAAATCCCCGCATTCAAAAGCATAGTGAATCGCATTCCCAAGATAAATCGCTTCAAAATCATTTGGTTTATACTCTTCTTCTTTTATTTTAAGTTCTTGTTTTCCATAATTTTGAATTTTAACATCCACTTCTTCTTCAAAAGAGTGTTTACTTTCCTTACTAGGTATAACCTCTCCTATTGTAAACTTTTCAAGATTGCTTACAAAAGCAGACTTACTCTCCCCTTTTTTCGTAACTTCAGCTCTTTTTAAAACAATCAAAGACTCTTCAGCCCTTGTAAACGCCACATACTCTAAATTTTTTTTATCTTCTCTTGCAAGCTCTTTTTCTTTGTCAACAATCATTTCATATTCTTTATCCACAAACTCTCTGTTTTTAAATTTCAGTTTTATTTTTTTTAGTTTTACATCTTCATAATAAAAAACAATATTTCCTTTTTTATTGTTTTCTTTTGAGAGTCTGTCAAGAACTATGGTATGTTTAAATTCAAGCCCCTTACTTTTGTGAATTGTCATAACAACTATCCCGTCAAACTCTCTTAAAGGCATTTCCTCATCCCACTCGTCTATTTTATCCACAAAATCCACCAACGTACCATACTTTCTTGAATGATATAAAAGCCTAAGAGTAGATTCATCTGTTAAATCGAATTTATCCATAATCTCCTTTATCATCAAAAGAGGTCTTTTAATTTGAATATCAACTTCCACTTTACCCCATTTTTTGCCTATTAACGATAAAAAGTTTAAAAATTCTATTTTATTGGTATTGTCATTTAAATATTTCATCAAAGAAATAACGGCTTTAGCATTTGGCTGGGATATTACTTTTTTGGTTTTAGTCGTAACCACTTTTTTACCTTTTGATTTTAAAAAATCTCCTACATCCAAAATATCATTGTTTTTATGTACCAATACTGCAATATCACTTTCTCTTACACCATTTTTCATTAAAAATTCTATCTTCTCATAAAGCTTATCAAACATCTCTTCTTTTGTGGCTTCATCAACCTCAACATACCCTCCCTCTTTTCTATGGGCTTTCTCTTTTAAATTAAACTTATCATTTACAAATTCAACTATATTCTTAGCACTTCTATAATTAACGTTTAACTCCTCCACCTCAAGTCCGTAAGGCTTATATTTTAAAGCTACTTTCTCAAAAAGCTCTTTTTCTCCGCCCCTAAAACGATAAATCGCCTGCTTTATATCCCCTACATAAAAAAAACTTCTAAATTCACGCCTACCAATCCCACTTGCAATTTCCGTAACAATAGGCTCGAATATATCCCACTGGGTAACGGAAGTATCTTGAAACTCATCAAGTAAAATATGATTCATCTTACTATCAAGCCTAAAATACAAAAACTCTTTATCAAGTTTTTCTCTTAAAAGTTCATACACCAAATGTTCTATATCCTTAAAATCAAGCCTGTTTTCATCTTTTTTTAACTTCCATTTAATTTCTTTATATTTATTGTAAAATTTAAACAAAGATTCAAAAAACAAATATTCGACATAATTAAAATAGTCTTTAAAATAGTTTTGAATAATTATTAAACATTCATCAAACCACTCCTCATAAACCTTTTTAAAATGCCAATAATTAAGACTCTCTCTGCAAAACCATCCACTCTTATAAGCGTCATAAAATTCTATATTAAAAGTACCTTTTGCCTGTTTACTGGCTGAAGAATTTAAAATAAAATCCTTTAATCTCAAAAAAGCTTTTTTAGCTTCTCTATCATCGGGCTTTGAAAAAGGCGTGAGAGTGATGTTTTTTAGTTCTTTATCTTTTTCGTATAATATCTCAAACAACTCAACCAAATCATAAAAATTATTCTCCCTCTTTGCCACGTCTATAAGCTCTAAAAACTCCCTGTCGTTTAGACTATTTAAAAATTTACTAAAAACAACCTCCCTATCAATTACACCTATATCAAACCCACTCCTAACCCCGGCAAAATAGCTAAATTTCCTAAGAATTTTATTAATAAAAGAGTCTATCGTCTGAATATTAATATCACTGTTTAAAAAAGCTCTTAAGAGTCTGTTTTTCTTTTCTAAAAGCTCTCCTTTTGAGATATTAAGCTCACCGCAAACCATATTCAAAACATTCTCATCATTTCCAAGCTCTTTTAAAAACTTAACAATTCTCTCTTTCATTTCGTTACTTGCTTTATTCGTAAACGTAATTGCTATAATATTTACCGGATTATCCACACTAAGAAGAGAGATATATCTGTTTGCCAACCTAAACGTCTTACCACTTCCCGCACTTGCCTTAACTGCTAAAAGCCTTTTCATTCATCCCTCCCGCACGCTACCTTATAATCACAAAACCTACAAACTTCACTAGCTTTTTTAACTCTCTTTTTACCGTCAACCTCATAAACTATATCCGAAGCTTCTTTTACTTTTCTAGGAAGAGAATTTAAAACCTCTTTTAACTCTTTTAACTTTATTACGCCTTTTTCTTTTTTCGTCTCTTTAATATCCCAAATAACGATTTCAATCTCTTTATCAGGAAAATGCTTTTTGGCTAAAAGGTAATAAAAAGTAGTCTGAAAATCGTTAATATACTCTTCATTTTTTTTACTGTCTTTTGAAGTTTTATAATCGATAAACACAACCTTTTTATCAAATACGTCAACTCTGTCGACTTTCGCCTTTAAAAGCACCCCTTCAAACTCCATTTCAAATCTTTGCTCAACCAAATTAAAAGCCGTCTTCATCTCATCAAAGTCTTTTTCACAAAAAGCTTTAATCTTATCGCTCCATTTAGCCAAAACCTCAAACAAAAGTTTTTTATCGCTTATTCTGCTTACTATTTCTTGAATTACCTTATTATAATACGCCCCGGAAGTAGAGATTTTATCTTTTTGTTTGATACTCTCTTCTACCGCTTTATGAAAAAGATCACCGAAAAACTCTTCATCCTTTTTACTCTCAATCCCTAAAACGTAACTGAAATAATATTTCTTAGGACATTCCAAAAGCGTTTTTAAAGCAGTCGGATAAATAGGAAGTTTTACTTCAAACTCTTCATCATACACCGTCAAATCAAAACTATTTTCTTTAAAAAAGTTATATTTTTTAGCCTCTTTTCCCTCAAATCCAAGTTCATATAAAAACCTACTCTCACTCATATCATCGTTTTTTACGTAAGAAATGGCAACCTTTTTAGCTTTGTTAATAAGCTGATAATAATAATGTTTTTGTAAATTTTCTTTATCAAATCTGGTAGGGAGTTTTGCATTTTGTCTTATGAAAGTATTTAAAAACATATCACTATCTTTTACTCTAGGGACAAACTCATCATTAAAATCAATCATTATAACGCCCTCAAACTCCATCCCCCTACTCTCAAGAACCCCCATACAGGTAATTTTTCCACTATAAACATCATCAAAACTAAGTTCTTTTAATCTCTCTAAGACAAAATACAAAAACTCCCTTTTATCCTTAAACATCTCTTTAAAAGCTTCCAACTTAAAAAGCTCTTCATCTACAACTTTTAACTCCTTTTCAGAAGCGTTGTTTCTTATAAACTCTATTATATCGCTTTTACTAAACTCTTCAATCACATCCTCACATTTTCTAAGTGCTTTTTCATCACCCGTTAAATATTCGTAAATAGATTTTAGCTTTATATAAATAGGAGCGTTACTAAAACTCTCTCCCATAGCAAAGTTTAAATTCTCTTTTTCGTCAAAGAGTTTAATAATTTCGCTAAAATTTTCATCCGGTAAAATAACTGCAATATTTTCGGGTTTAATTCCACTTTCGACAAACTCTTTTATCTTAGCAAAAATAAAACCAATCTCTCCCATTCTATCACTAAAGTGTTCTACTTCAATTTCCGGTTTTTTATAATTAAAATCTTTTTCTATAAGCTTTTTGTTATGAAAATCAAACTCAAACATCCCATTTCTTACACTAACTTGCAAAGATTTTTCAATCAAGTTTTTATTAAACTCATCAACTTCAAAATAAATCTTTATAGGCAAATCTATTTTACTTAAAACCTCAATATCAAACTGACTCAAATAACCATCAAGCCTAAGCTCAATTTCATCAATTCCTTCCAAAAGCCCCTCATTTATTCTAAAATCCTCTATCAAAAATCTGTCGATATATCCGTCTTTAGCTAAAAGCTCTTTATAGTTTTTGTAAATCTCTTCCAAAATAGCTAAATGTTCGTCAAAATCAAGATAAATATCACTCATTCTAACTTCATTTATATCTATTCTTTCTAAAAACAGTTCATTAAAGAAATCAAATATAAAATCACTATCGTCAAAAAAAGCCAAAAACTCTTTACTTATCCCAAGCTTTTCTACATCAATATTTTTTATCGCTTCAAAAAGATATTTTTTTCTCAAATCCTTATCTATAAATTTAACCCCATCAACCACTACGATTTTGTCAAAAAATTCCCCTATACTCATATATTTATCTAAAAACCGATTATCTTTATCCTCAAGCCACTTTCTTATCTGACGCTGGGTTGTAAAGATTTTAAGTTTCATTTAACTACCTTCCAATTCCTCAAAAGCTTTTTTAACTTTTATGGAAAGTACTTTTTCTTTTATTTCTTTGAGTCTGTTTTTTTCATATTTCAAAACTGTATCAACTGGTATACACCCTCTGACAAAAACTTCTTTTTCATTTTTATAATATTCTATTTTTTCAAATTTCATATTTTTATCAACAAAAAGATTTAAATTATCATCCTTTTTAAATTTTTTCATTAAAGCAATCTCTTTTTGAGTGTTAAACTTAGGAGCGTTTTCATAAATTACAACATCTATAAGACCGTCTATTTTTTTTATCATTTTAATTTTAGCTTTTCTTTTTGCCCTGTCTATCGAAGAAAAATTACCCTTTTCATAATCATATACACAAATTTCCCCATCCACTCTTTTCATATACCAAGAAGGAGCACCTTGAATTTTTACAGTGGAAAAATTATCCAATACACAATTAGTTACATGCTTTACCAAACTGCTGACTATCGCGGAAACTATTGTCAAAAGCATAATTATCCTTTAATAATTTTTTCTATCTTAACATCACTACCGAAAATTTCTCTTACTTTTCTAATTACCTCCTCTGATTTGTCATTTAATGAGACGCTAGTTTTTTTTTTAGAAGGTTGTGGTTGTGGAGATAGTAGCTGTGCTTCCTTACATCTAATAGGTTCTATTTTAGTACCGATTCCGAACACTTCGTTAATCAAAGGTCTTATTACGGGAGAAAAAAATCTCTTAAACATCTCTTTACATTCGCTATTAGGACAGCTCTCCCACTTTAAAACATTATTTTCAAAAGAGATAAATTTCACGCTAGTTTCAAAACACACACCTAAATTCAAATCTCTTTCTTTTATTTTTTTGACAAGTTTTTTAAATTTATCAACCGGTTCAAATGAAGATTCTTTAACAGTTTCTAAAAACTCTTTTTTTACTACTTTTTTTTCTAAGTCTTTTATCAAATCATCTATTTTATGAGGTTTAATCGCTTCTACCATTCTAAAAAACATCAAACTAAGCACAAATTCATTATCACTATTATATTTTATAAGCTCTTTTGAATCGGCTACAATATTAAAAAATCTTTCAACAGTAATCAAAGGCAAACTTCCGTTAAACATAGAATCTTTTACATATAAAACAACTTCATCCAAAATAGCCTCTATATCGTAATCTTTTATCTCTTTTATAAGCTCTTTTAAACTTTTTTTATCCTCATTTTTAATAGCTTCAAAAATTTTATTTATAATTTCCGGGTTTACAACTCCAAGCATTTCTACCACACTGTCTAAATCGACTTTTTCTCTGGCAAAAGCTATAGCCTGGTCTAAAAGAGTCAAAGAATCCCTAACACTCCCTTTTGCAGCTTTTACTATAAGTCTTAAAGCTTCTTCTTCAAACTCCACATTTTCCGCTACTAAAATTTTAATAAGATAGTTTTCAATAATATCCTCTTTAATTTTATTAAACCTAAAATGTTGAACCCTACTTAAAATAGTAGCCGGTAATTTAAGAGGGTCTGTTGTAGCCATTATGAATTTTACATATTCCGGTGGTTCTTCAAGAGTTTTTAAAAGAGCGTTAAAAGCTTCGTTTGTAAGCATATGAACTTCATCTATTATAAATATTTTATACCTACCTACGCTGGGTTTATATTTTGTATGCTCTATAAGTTCCCTTATATCTTCTATTTTTCTATTACTGGCAGCATCCATTTCTATAATGTCAATATGTCTGTTTTCATTAGACATTTGACAATTCTCACACTCTTCGCAAGGATTTGAAGTAGGTCCGTTATCACATTCAAGAGCTTTTGCAAAAATTCTGGCAGTAGTCGTTTTACCACTTCCTCTTAAACCGGAAAAGAGATAAGCGTGAGCTATTCTATTTTTATCAAGAGAATTTATAAGAGTTTTTATGATAGCTTCTTGTCCTATAATCTCTTCAAATCTTTTGGGCCTGTATTTTAAAGCTAAAACCAAATATCAACCTTTATTTAAAATAGCTTCCACAATAGCGTAAGCCACTTTATCTTTATTTTCAAAAAAGTTTCTGTTATCAAAATTTTTATCTATTTCTATTCTTTTTTAAATAATTAACTTCTTTTTTTTATGTTTCTTTAGAATTTTAGATAAAAAATTTTGCTTATTTTTATTACACCATATCATTTTTTTACCTACTATGAGTTTATAGGCTATGAGTTTATAGGAAATAATTATATCTTAAAATAAGGGAATGTCAAACAAATTATAGTGTCAGTCACTTTAATTGAAAGCAATTCAAATTCAAATGGTAGTGAGGGGGAGACTTGAACTCCCGACCTCCGGCTTATGAGACCGGCGCTCTAGCCAGCTGAGCTACCCCACCATCTTGCGGACTGAAATAATAATAAATTTTCGCACAAAAGTCAAGCTAATTTAAAACTTTTTCTAAATTACAAAACCTAAAATCTCGCAAATAGTATTATTTAGTTTAATATATAAAAATACTTTAGTATAAATCGCTCATTTTTTTTAAATTTTTTTGTAAATTTTATTGACTTTTTCATATCATTTTTATATAATTCCAGCAGTTAAACTAAATAACTATTAAAAGGAGGAGGAAATGTTCAAACCGCTAGGATTAAGAGTATTAGTGGAAAGAGTGGAAGAAGAAGCAAAAACAGCAAGCGGAATTATTATTCCGGATAACGCAAAAGAAAAACCACTTGAAGGAATTGTAGTAGCAATTTCTAAAGAGGTTGAAGAAGATGACAATCTACCTTTAAAAGAAGGTGATAGAGTAGTATTCGCTAAATATAGCGGAACTGACATTACAATCGATGGAAAAGAATATCTTGTACTAAACACTGACGATATTCTTGGAAAAATTGAAAAATAATTAAAGGAGGGGAGATATGGCAGCAAAAGAAGTTGTATACAATGACGTAGCAAGAAACGAACTATTAGCTGGTGTTGAAAAACTAGCTGATGCAGTTAGAGTAACAATGGGTCCAAAAGGTAGAAATGTATTACTTCAAAGAAGTTTTGGTGCACCTCACATCACAAAAGACGGTGTATCAGTAGCAAAAGAAATTGAACTTAAACACCCTGTAGAAAACATGGGGGCTCAACTTGTTAAAGAAGTTGCAAGCAAAACTGCTGATGAAGCAGGTGATGGTACAACAACAGCAACTGTTTTAGCACACGCTATTTTCAAAGAAGGTTTAAAATACATTACTGCAGGAGCAAACCCTGTAGCAGTTAAAAGAGGAATGGATAAAGCCGTTGAAGCTATTATTGCCGAACTTAAAAACATGAGCAAAACTGTTGAAAACAAAGAACAAATCGCTCAGGTTGCAACAATTTCAGCAAACAACGACAAAAAAATAGGTGAGCTTATAGCTGAAGCTATGGATAAAGTCGGAAAAGACGGCGTTATTACCGTAGAAGAAGGTAAATCACTTCAAGACGAACTTGAAGTAGTAGAAGGTATGCAGTTTGACAGAGGTTACTTAAGTCCATATTTCGTAACCGATACTGAAAAAATGGTTGCTGAACTAAACGATGCATATATCTTACTATACGATAAAAAAATCAGCAATATGAAAGATTTATTGCCATTACTTGAACAAATGGTTCAAGCTGGAAACAAACCGTTACTAATTATCGCTGAAGACGTTGAAGGTGAAGCTTTAGCAACTCTAGTAGTGAATAAACTTAGAGGCGTGCTAAACGTATGTGCGGTTAAAGCACCTGGATTTGGTGATAGAAGAAAAGCAATGCTTCAAGATATTGCAATTTTAACAGGCGGACAAGTAATTAGCGAAGAGCTTGGTAGAACACTTGAAAGTGCAACTTTAGCTGACCTTGGACAAGCCGGAAGAGTTGTAGTTGATAAAGAAAATACAACAATCGTTGACGGTAAAGGTGACAAAGCTGCTATTGAAGCTAGAATTGCTCAAATCAAAAAAGAAATTGAAGAAACAACAAGTGACTATGACAGAGAGAAATTACAAGAAAGACTTGCAAAACTTAGCGGCGGTGTTGCAGTTATTAAAGTAGGAGCTGCAACTGAAACTGAAATGAAAGAGAAAAAAGACAGAGTTGACGACGCATTAAGTGCAACAAAAGCTGCCGTTGAAGAAGGTATCGTAATCGGTGGTGGTAGTGCAATTTTAAAAGCTGCTAAAAAAATAAATGTAGATACTGAAGACGCTGATGAAAAAATCGGTGTTGAAATCGTAAAACAAGCAGTAAAAGCACCTATTAAACAAATTGCTAAAAATGCTGGATTTGAACCTGGAATTGTTGCTATGAAAGTTGAAGAAGCTGATGAAAACACTGGATTCAACGCAGCAACTGGTGAATATGTAAATATGTTTGAAGCCGGAATTATCGATCCAACAAAAGTTGAAAGAATTGCACTTCAAAATGCAGTATCAGTAGGAAGTTTGCTTCTAACAACTGAAGCAGCTGTAACTGAAATCCCAGAAGAAAAACCTGCCACTCCAGCAGCACCTGATATGGGTGGAATGGGTGGAATGGGGATGATGTAATCCCCTTTTCTCTTTATTTCTTTATTTAAAAACAATTAGTGCCAGACGAACTACCACGAAGAACTACCACGAAGAACTACCACGAAGAACTACCACGAAGAACTAC
>CAYULY010000027.1:0-11685 GCA_964445785.1 uncultured Nautiliales bacterium | reverse complement strand
ATCTATCATATCTTAGTATTCCCATATCGATTAAATATTTTGGAATTGATATTATTTTTCAGACAATGCAGTAATGGCGATGGTTTTCTTATCTTTAACAATTGACAGATTGGAGGAGCCCATCAGATTATAAATCTCTTTAAAATATGTGGCTTCCAAAAACCAAAAATTGTATCAAATACAACCTCACAAGACATACAAATTCTCATTTTTAAACCTTAAAATCCCCGATATTACATATCTTTGATTTTTTATTTTGCTTTTTTTGCTATTTTCGCACAAAATGAAAATTTCAAGAAGATTTCAAAAAGCTTATTATTTCTTTTTCCAAAGCGTAAAGAGCGTATCTTATTTTTTTATATTTTTCGCCTTTACCTCTAAATTTGTTGAGTTCTTCTAAAACTCTGGCACTCTCTTGGGCACGTTTTAAATTAGCTATTATGACATCTTTTAAGTCTTTTCTTTCTTCTTCACTGAGAATAGTTTTTTTTAAGATATCCTTATTTACATCCCTAGCAAGAACAATATCTTCATACTCATCATCTCTTACCTGATGTCTTAGATTTTTTAGTTCTTTGCTAAGAGGAGAGTTGTATTCGTATCTTAAGATATCTTCTACAACTCTTATACCCTCTTTTAAACGGTTCATATTAGCATCTATTGTTCTAAAAAAAGAGGAGTTACTCCTCATTTAAAAATCCTAAAATTTGAAGTAAAGAAACAAAAAGATTCAAGAAATCAAGATATAAAGAAACGGCAGCTTCTATTTCGCTTGTAACGTTACCTTGAATAATATTTTGAGTGTCGTATAAAATAAAAAAGCTAAATAAAATAGCAGAAACGCTGGCAATTATAAGTTGAAGCCAAGGGAGATGTAAAAAGATATTTATCAAACCAGCAACAACTATAACAATTAAAGAAATAAATAAAATTTTTCCCATTCTAGTAAAATCTTTTTTAGTGTTCATAGCAAAAATAGTCAATGCTATAAAAGCTACTGCCGTCAATCCGAAAGCCTCACCTATTACATACCCCATACTCTTAGCGATAAATACGGCTAATGTAGGTGATAAAGTAAATCCAGTCATAAACGTAAAAGCAAAAAGTAACACTAAGTTTAATGGAGTTTTATTTTTTGCAGCAAACAACCCGAAAAGCAAAATAAATTCTAAAATAACAGCACCCCAATACATAAAATTAAGACTACCGGTTTGGAGATTCATCATATGAGTAACAAACCCCATTCCAACATAAGCACCTACAGCCCCGGCGATTAAAGACCCAGCTAAAAGCTGATAAGTCTTTTTTACAAAAGCGTTAATATCAGTAATTACGTTTTCCCGGTAACCGACATTTTCGTTTAAATACGTAGAATTTTGAAAATCCTTAGAATTGAATTTCATAAATTTCCTCCTGTTTTTTGTTTAGATTATACCCTATATTGAATTAAATAAAGGTTAAATTAGTTTTTGATATTAAAATCAAAAAATTTACTTTTAAAACCGTTTGGTATTTTTCCATATTGAATAGAAGCGGCTTTTAAGTTATTAGCTTCCTGCCATAAAAGCCCAAGCCCGAACCTAGCCTCATAATAGCTAGGACTTTTAAGCTTAGCAAGTTCCATTAAAGCTACGGCGTTTGAGTGATGATTCGCACCTATTGCCGAAACGGCTCCGTGATAAAGTGTTTGAGGGTCAGTAATGTTTTTATTGTTAATCAAATCGTTATAAATCGTATAAGCCTCTTCAAAATGTTTCGTATAAAGATTTACAAAAGCAAGTCTTTTTAAAACCGGAATCAAATCAAAACTTTCAACTTTAGCCTTTTTTAATACTTTTAACCTCAAATTATTCAAAAGACCGGAAATTTTACTAAATTTAAAAAACCAGTCATAAACTATAGAAGCCCCGTAATAAAAATCGTTCATATTTAAACTGCCGGTTAAATAAAGAGACTGAAAGTTTTGAATCAGATGTTTTAAGCCATCTGAAGAAACATATAAATAAAGAAGATTTGAAATTATATCTTTCGGATAGATAC
Organism: uncultured Nautiliales bacterium; assembly: GCA_964445785.1. Lineage (GTDB taxonomy): Bacteria > Campylobacterota > Campylobacteria > Campylobacterales > Nautiliaceae > Nautilia. The sequence continues at coordinate 9,645 of CAYULY010000027.1, read as the reverse complement.
TTTTTAAAATCAAAGCTTCAGATAAAAAAGAACGGTTAAGCATATGTTTGGCAATCATTCTGGTTATTAACCATAAAGGAGTGTTTTTAGACTCTTTTTCTAAAAAAGAAGCAAGATTTACGGTATTATTACCCACAATAGCCAACATTCCTTCTTCTAAAGTAGTAGAATCGTTAAAATCTTCTTTTATGGAATTAACAAGATAAGAATTTGTTTTTTTCATTTTATCAAGAACCATTAAAGCATAAAGTCCACTTTTTAAATCTTTAGGATTTAGGTGATAAGCTCTTAAGAAATGTTTATAAGCTAAAGAGTAGTTTTTAAGTTGAGCGTAAGTTAAAGCTAAGTTATAATGCAAAATATATAAATTGTCTCTGTTTTTTATCAATTTTTTAAATTTTTTATTCGCCAAATAAACGTGTCCGTTTAAAGCAAGCTGCAAAGCCTTTGCAATTTGAATGTTTAAAGCTGAATAAACGGCACTTTTAGTAAGATAAGTTTTTGACTCTTCTATAGCACCTATAGGAATTCCGGCTATCCCTTTTTTCAAATAAGAGATAGTTTGATTCATATTAAAAACTTTATAAGGTGCATAATAAAACAACAAATCGTAAAAATCCCGTTTTGAATTCAAAAAACTTTTTTCAAACTCTTTTTGAGCTACTTTAATGTTAAATAAAGAGGGTTTTAAATAGACATAAATAGGATAAATATTGTTATCTTGAAACTTTTGCAGTAACATAGAAGCCTGTTTAAAAATAGAAAGCTTCAAATCCACCAATGCCAAAGCAAATTTAGCCTCCTTTTTTAAAGATTGTGACAAATATAGTCTAGCTAAAGAGTACTCCTTAGCCCTTGCGTACAAAATACCTTTTACAAAAGGGTCGCTTTGAAGATTGGCAGCTTGTAAATTTTCATTATAATACCCGTAAACAGCACTAAGAAGCTCATTTGCTTCTTTTTTATAATCTTTCGTTTTCATAAGTGCTGGTAGCGTTTCTATTTCATACCCCATATAATACATCACTAAAGAGTAATAATAAGGATAATTTTTTAAATTGGCAATTTCCGGCAAAAATGTATAAGCCAAACTTCTGTAATAATTAAAAAGTTTTTTGTTTTTTAACATTAAAGAGGCATAAGTGGCATTAATTGCACTAAGTGCTCTGTTGTCTTTATTTTTAATCGCTTTTTGAAAATATTCAAGGGCTTTTTTGTAATCTTTTTCTTTTAATTTTATTACACCTAAATTATAATAAGAAAGAGCCTCCGAATAGCTTGACACTTTACTCAAAATCTCCAATGCTCGCTGCTTTTCCCCTTTTTGATACAAAATAGTCGCTTTTTTTATCAGTTGTTTTATTTCGTCTTTTGTAGCCGGAGTTGTTTTTGAGAGTTTTTTAGTAATTTTTTGAATTTCCATCTGAGGTTTTTGAGTTTTTTTCTTTTTATGTACGACCAAAAATAAAAGCAATAAAGCTATAATAATAAAAAGAAGAAGAATGATTATAATAAGAGGCAATTTATTTTTTTGCTCTTTTTCTTCTTCTATAATTATTACATTTTCTTCTTGGGCCACTTAATTCCTTATAAATATTTTCTTAAAACTTCCGGAATTTCAATATTTCCATCTTTTGTCTGATAATTTTCCATAATAGCCACAAGCGTTCTGCCCACAGCCAAACTACTTCCGTTTAACGTATGTACCAAACAGTTCTTTTTACCGTCTTTATATCTAATTTTAGCACGCCTTGCTTGAAAATCTCTGGTATTTGAAACGGAACTTATTTCTCTATATCTGTTTTGAGACGGAATCCACACTTCAAGGTCTATAGTTTTTGCCGCACTAAATCCCAAATCTCCCGTACACAACATAAGCTGTCTATAAGGTAATTTCAATTTCTCTAAAGCACTGCTTGCACATTCAACCATCTCTTCAAACATTTTATCACTATCTTGAGGCTTAGTAATCGCTACAAGCTCCACTTTATCAAACTGATGCTGTCTTATTATCCCTTTTGTATCTTGTCCGTAAGCTCCGGCTTCTTTTCTAAAACAAGGCGTATATGCCGTAAGCTTAATAGGTTCTTTTAAATCGGAAATAATTTCATCCCTAAACAAATTGGTAAGAGGAACTTCGGCCGTAGGAATTAAATATAAATTTTCTTTTTCCACCTTAAACAAATCCTCTTCAAATTTAGGAAGCTGCCCCGTACCCGTCATTGTCTCTTTATTTACCAAAAAAGGAACATAAACTTCTTCAAAGCCCCACTCTCTATTGTGGTCCAAAAAGAAATTTATAAGGGCTCTCTCAAGTCTTGCGGCATCTTTTTTCATAACGGTAAAACGGCTTTTAGCAAGTTTAACACCTCTTTCAAAATCAAGCCAGCCCAGTTTTTCACCTATTTCGTTATGAGGTTTTACTTCAAAATCAAATTTAGGAATTTCTCCGACTCTTTTAATTTCTACGTTATCCTTTTCATCTTTTCCAATTGGCACGTCTTCATCCGGAATATTAGGAACAATAAGAGCCTTTTTATTTAATTCCCCTTCAATCTCCTTTAACTTCTTTTCAAGCTCTTCAATTTCGCTTTTTAAAGCGTTTACTTCTTTTTTCGTCTCATCTGCCTTTTGAAACTCTTTCTTTTTCATAAACATTCCGATTTGTTTAGAGAATTTATTTCTCTGTTCTAAAAGCTTGTCAAGCTCGGTTTTTAACTCTTTTTTCTTGATAAAAAGCTCTTTTATTTCATTTAAAATTTCTTCTGAAAACCCTTTTAACTGTAACCTTTTAGCTACATTAGAAAAATCTTTTTCAAGCAGTTTTAGGTCTATCATTTAATCCCTTTTAATTATATTTTAGTAATTTTAACATACTTTTTAAAATATTTTAATTAGGTGTAATTTTTAAGTAAAATTTTTAGTTTTGGTATAATACATTTCATTAAAATCACTAGAAGAGGAAGAAATGGATATAAATAAACCTGTTGAAATTGCACCTGATATTTTCTGGGTCGGATATGTAATTCCAAACGACCCTTTTCAATGTCACGTATATTTAATAAGAAACGAAGAAAACTCCATTCTTATTGATCCGGGAAGTATGATTACATTCCCAGTAGTTTTGGAAAAAATAGTTAAATTAGTAAATCTAAGAGATATAAAATATATCATTATGCATCATCAAGACCCGGATATTGTAGGATGTTATTCCACTTTGGAAAAAATAATGCCGAATAAAGAAAAATACATAGTCACTCATTGGCGTACTGAAATGCTATTAAAACATTATAAATGGGAAACACCTTTTTATCTGATAGACGAACATAACTGGAAACTAAAAGCTGGAAATAGAGAACTTGAATTCGTATTTACACCTTACGCACATTTCCCGGGAGCATTTTGTACATACGACAAAAAAACCGGTATTCTATTTTCAAGCGATTTATTCGGAGGATTAACGGAAGAGTTTTCATTATATGCAAAAAGCGTAGACGAATATTTCGAAGCTTTAAAACCTTTTCATAAACACTATATACCAAGTAAAGAAATTTTACATCACGCATTAAAACAAATTCAAAAAAAACACCCTACTATGATAGCACCTCAACACGGCTCTATTATTCCTTGCGAAATGATAAATCCTCTAATAGAAAAAATGAAAGAACTAGAGTGCGGACTTTATCTACTTGATGAACATGAAAGCGATTTATATATCTTAAATATAACCGATGAAGTATTAAAACAGTTTTTTAAAGACACTGTTTCTCTTAGTTCTTTTAACCTTGTACTTAGAAACTTATTTGACAACATCAAAAAAGTCATACCTTCTATAGAAAAAATAGAAATATGTAGTATTTCTCCACTATCCGGAAATAAACACTGTTTTGCATTTTCATCAGACCATAAAATAACCGAAATAAAAGCTACGGATATAAATTACTCTTTTAAAAAAGACTTAGTCCAAAACAACAAAAAAATAGGAGATATTTTTATATCCATATCAAAAAAATTAAATAAAAAAGATAAAAAGATTTTATCTATGCTTTTAGATAAAATAGCAATACCCTTAGCTATTTCATTAGAAAAAGAACTTATTTTAAGAGAACTCGAAATTAACAATAAAAAACTCTATGAAAAAGCAATAACTGATCCTCTTACAGGACTTTATAATAGAGAATATCTTAAAGAATACTTAACCTCTAAAATTAAAGAAGCGAAACGATATAAATTTCCCTTAAGCGTTGCTATGATAGACATTGACTTTTTTAAAAAAATAAATGACACTTACGGTCATTTAATAGGAGACTGCGTTTTAAAAGAATTAGCGGATTTATTAAAAAACAATTTTAGAGGTTCTGATATTGTAGCAAGATACGGAGGAGAAGAAATTTTTGTAGTAATGCCGTTTACGCAATTGGAGGCCGCTTGTAAAAAATTGGATACTATAAGACAAAAAATAGAAAAACATAAATTTTGTGAAAATAAGAAAATAAATATTACTATAAGTATAGGAGTAGCTGAATTTAACGGAAACGATTCGTTAGAAGAATTAATTTTAAAAGCAGATAGAAAAGTTTATTACGCTAAAAAGCACGGAAGGAACAAAGTAGTTTGCTTTTAAAATAAAAAAGGTATTGACTTTTTCTTATTTTGAGAATAAAATAGAATATATACATAAAAAGGAGTTTCAATGAGTGATATTTTAAAAATAGGAAAATATGAATTTACAAGTAGATTAATTGTCGGAAGTGGTAAGTATCCGGATTTCCAAACTACAAGAGATGCAACGCTCGCAAGTAGTGCAGAAATGATTACGGTAGCAGTTAGACGCGTAAATATTCTTGACCCGAATGAAGAAAATTTAATGGACTATTTTAAAGATACCGATGTAAAAATTTTACCAAACTCTGCTGGATGTACAACAGCAGAAGAAGCTATTACTCTATTCAGATTAGTTAGAGAAGCTACAGGAATTGATATTATTAAACTTGAAGTGATAGGAGATACAGCAAAGACTCTTTATCCGGATGTAATGGAAACTCTAAAAGCTTGTGAAGTTTTAGCAAAAGAGAATTTTACTATTATGGCTTATACAAATGATGATCCAATTATGGCAAAAAGACTTGAAAACGCAGGAGCTGCAGCAGTTATGCCACTTGCCGCTCCAATTGGAAGTGGGCTTGGCATTCAAAACAGGTATAATGTAGTTTTTATAAAAGATGCAGTAAATGTACCAGTAATTGTAGATGCAGGTATCGGTACGGCAAGTGATGCTGCTGTAGCAATGGAACTTGGAGCCGATGGAGTGCTTACAAATACTGCGATTGCTCAAGCAAAAAATCCAATCGCAATGGCTGAAGCTATGAAATATGCAGTAATTGCAGGTAGAATGGCTTATAAAGCCGGAAGAATTCCTAAAAAACCATATGCAACGGCTTCTTCACCACTAGAGGGATTAATAGAGTTTTAATTCCTCTTATGCTGTTTATAATACTTCTTCTTACAGTTTACATTGGCATTAATATTTATTTTTATTTAACTCAAGAAAAAAAAATCTTTAAATCCCGTTACTCTAAAGAATTTATCCCACACAAATTAAAACCTATTTACTTCACTACATCAGATAATGTTAAATTAGAAGGTGGTTATATAAAAAACGGAGAAAATTTACCTCTTATACTCTATTTTAGTGGAAATGCAAATAATGTATTAGAATTTTTAGAAAAAACGGCTACAAAAATAAAAGAGTTTAACTTTATAGCATTTAACTATCCCGGATACGGAAAGAGTCAAGGTACTCCTAGTGAAAAAACTATTCTTAAATATGCTTTAGAAATCGCTAACTATTATAATCCGGATATAATAGTAGGTAGAAGTTTAGGAAGTGCAATAGCAACCTATGTGGCTTCTAAAACAGATAAAAAACTCGTTTTAATTACGCCTTTTGATTCAATATTAAACATAGCCAAATCAAAATATCCATTTTTACCAATTAAACTCTTACTAAAACATAAATTTAAAGAATTTCAATGGATAAAGAAAGTAAATCAACCGGTAAATATACTAGCTGTTGAAAATGATGAAATCATTCCTCAAAAAAATCTTGAAAATCTTTTAAAAAACATTCCTAATCTAAATAAACTAAAAATTATAAACAACACTTCCCACGCTGAAATCTATAAACACCCAAACATAATAAACATACTTAAAGAAATATTTAAATTTTAAATTTCAACTCTATTTTTACCTTTTTGTTTAGCTTTATAAAGATTAACATCAGCCCTTTTAATAGAATCAAATAAAGAATTATCTAAAATATTAACTTCACTAATTCCCAAACTAATAGTAAATTTTAATTTTTTATCATTTATTTCTATACTTAAATTTTCTATTTCCTTTCTAATTTTCTCAGCTATTTTATAAGTATTTTCGATATTGGAATTCGGAAGAATAATTAAAAATTCTTCTCCTCCATATCTAATAAACAGATCTCCTTTTCTTATAATTTTTTTTACGGTTTGAGTTAATTTTATTAAAACTATATCTCCTATATCATGTCCATATGTATCGTTAATTTTTTTAAAATCATCAATATCAAACATAATAATACCAACAGATGTATCCGTCAGAGTATATTTTACAAATAATTCATGAGCTTTTTCTTCTAAAAATCTCCTATTTAAAACTTCCGTTAATCCGTCTTTATAAATTTTATCACTATATTCTTCCACCTTTTGAGTTAATAACTTAATATAAGTTTTAATACTTTTCGCAACATCTATTAAATTGTTTTTATAAATATCAAGTTCGTCTCTTGGTTTTGTTTTAGGAGGAATTTCCTCAAATTTATGAGATTTTACCAACTTTAAGATATTATTGAACTCTTTCATTTTATCAAAAAGCCATTTAAATAAAATAAACACTATAGAAAATACGAGTAAAAAATGGATTATTTCTATAATCATTTTTTCAGTTAAAGTCTTTTTCAAAATAGAAATAGAAGGTTTAATATTATCTCTAATTACCAAATAAGCCATAGTTTTATTAAAAAAGTCTTTTATTTTAATTTTTGAAAAAACATAATTATTATGTATCTCAACTCCCTCTTCCAATTTAATTTTAAACGGTTTTCCAAGTACTTTAAAATTTTCATAATTAGGAAGTTTTTCATATATTGAATATTTATCAGGTAAAAGCATTGATTTTAACTCATCATTATTTAAATAAATACTAACATCTCCCGCACCTATATGTTGAAAAAAAGTCTTAAATACTCTAATATCAACTCCAAAAGATACACTACCTAATAGTTTATCATTACTTATAATAGGATAAGTAGCTCTCAGCCCCGGATAATTTCTACATACATAAAAATGTGTAGAAGGTGCAAAAGAAGTATTTATCCATAAAATATCCGCTCTACTTTTAGAAACATTAATATTAAACGTTTTTAAATCTGAAAAATTTACAAAACTTATAGCCGGTCTTTTAAAAAAATGTATCTCTTTTATTAAACCATTTTTATATAAATTATCATAAAGAGGCTTAATATAAGAGATAATTAAACTTCTATTATTTTCAATATAAGCTTTTTTAATAATAGGAGAACTCGATATAAATTTCGCAAAAGAATTTAAAAAAATTTTTTTATTTTCTAAAAAAACTTTATACTCTTTAATTCTATCTTTATATAACTCTTTTGCTTGTTGCAAAGTAACTTGAGAAATACTTTTGTGAGTAAAATATATTGAAAACCCTATAACAAATAAAGATAATAAAATAATAGATATATAAATTTTCAATTTCATTTTCTAACCTTTGATAAAAAGGGCATTAATCAGCCCTTAAAATCGCCCCGTTACTTGCATTTGTTACAAGCATTCTATATTGTCTTAACCATTTACCCGGAACTTCTTTTTTCTTAGGAGTAAACTCTTTTTTTCTTTTTTCAATTTCTTTTTCATCTAATAAAACATTAATTGAAAAGTTATCAACATCAATCTCAATTATATCTCCATCTTTAAGAAGCCCTATCATTCCTCCTTCCGCTGCTTCTGGGCTAACGTGCCCTATACTAAGACCTCTCGTTGCACCAGAGAATCTACCATCTGTAATAAGTGCTACTTTATCTCCTAAGCCCATTCCCATTATAAGAGAAGTAGGTGCAAGCATTTCTTGCATTCCAGGACCACCTTTTGGACCTTCATATCTAATTACAACTACATCACCTTCTTTTATTTTTCCGGATGTAATACCTTCAATTGCTTCAGCTTGAGAATCAAAACACACTGCACGACCTTTAAATTTTCTACTTCCTGTAATTCCTGCCGTTTTAATTACACATCCTTCTTCTGCTAGATTACCAAATAAAATTGCAAGTCCACCAACTTTATTATAAGGATTCTCAACAGAATGAATAATATTATAGTCTTTAACTTCAGCATCCTTTATTCTATCTTCAACCGTTCCACCTTCAATTACCGGATTATCAAGATACAAAATTGTATCACTTCTTTTACTTATCTCTTTCATAACAGCACTCATACCACCAGCTCTATGAATATCTTCCATATGTACCGTTTGAAGAGACGGCGAAATTTTTGCAATATGAGACGTATGACGAGCAATATCGTTTAACTTATGCAAATCAAAACCAACTCCGGCTTCTTTTGCAATTGCCATCATATGTAATACCGTATTTGAACTTCCTCCCATTGCCATATCCACTACAAATGCATTATGGACTGCTTTTTCATTTATAATATTTCTTATTTTGTATTTTTGAGTTAATTTTTCATCTTTTGCAATTTCACATATTCTTCTTGCTGCTTTTCTTAATAGTTCTTCTCTCTCCGGAGTTAACGCCAAGATTGTTCCGTTTCCTTTTAAGGCAATTCCCATTGCTTCAATCAATGTATTCATACTGTTTGCCGTAAACATACCACTACAACTTCCTCCGCCAGGACATGCTAAACACTCAAGATTATATAAAGTCTCTTCGTCAATTTCACCTTTTTCAAACTTACCAACACCTTCAAATACAGTAGCCAAATCAATAGGTGTTCCATCCGCCATATGACCGGCTCTCATAGGTCCGCCGGTTACAAAAATAGTTGGTACATTCACTCTAAGTGCTCCCATTACCATACCGGGAGTTATTTTATCACAATTTGGTATACAAATAAGAGCATCAAGTTTATGAGCGTTCATTACAGTTTCAATACTATTTGCAATAATTTCACGACTAGGTAAACTATAAAGCATCCCATCATGTCCCATTGCAATTCCATCATCTACACCAATTGTATTAAACTCAAACGGCACACATCCATTTTTTCTAATCTCATCTTTTACAATTTCTGCATATTTATTTAAAAAAAAGTGCCCAGGAATTATTTCAATAAAACTATTAGCAACACCTATAAAGGGCTTATCAAAATCTTCATCTTTTAGACCCGTTGCTCTAAAAAGACTTCTATGTGGAGCTCTATGCCACCCTTTTTTTACTTCATCACTTCTCATAGAACATATCCTTTTTTTGTACTATTTTAACACATTTTATAAAAAATTATACTAACTCGGATAAGAAAAAAAGGAAATAAATAATTTAAAATAATTTAAAAGCTTACAAATTAAAAGAGA
>CAYULY010000026.1:0-11691 GCA_964445785.1 uncultured Nautiliales bacterium | reverse complement strand
TAAAATTTTCTAAAAATTCTGAAATTTATTTTTTAATCGCTTATTTGCTTACATAAATATAAATAATTTTTGCTTTAAATGACATATTATTTTATAATCCCTCTTTTTAAAGGAACAAACTCACACTCTTCTATAATCTCTTTTTTCCCGCTCTTATATAATTTTATAATAACTTGCTTTTCTCCCGATTTTATAGGAGCTAAAATAAAACCGTTATCTTTTAATTGATAAAACAGTTCCTCTTCTATATCTTCTACATAAGCGGAAAATAATATCCTATCAAAAGGAGCATAAGCTTTCCAGCCTTTTCTCCCATCGTCACATTTGACATTTATATTATATAAACCCAATTTTTTAAATCGTTGTTTAGCAATTTCCACCAATTTACATATTCTATCTATAGTAAACACTCTTCTTACTATTTTACTTAAAATTGCGGCTTGATAACCACTTCCACAACCTATTTCAAGTACACTATCAACATTTGTTAATTCCAAATATTTTGTCATTTTAGCAATTGTAAGAGGAGAACTGATAGTAGAATCATCTGCCAGAGGTAAAGGAGTAATATCATAAGCTTTTCTTTCAAAACCAAGAGGAACAAAATATCTTCTATCTATTTCACAAAAAGCTTTATATTCTCTTACATCCATTTCTAATAAATTCGCCAATTTATCAGCTAAAAATTTACTCATTTAATTCCTATATTTTTCTATTTTTATAACCATAATATTATTTTCTGAACGAATTAATATAAATCGGATTTCGATACTTCAATCGGATTAAAACGATTTTAAGAAAAAGAAGAAAATAAAAAAGAGAAATTAATATAATTTCGTTTATCGATATTAATTTCAAATTCTCATACTTAACAGTTTTAAATTCGATTAACAAACAAAGCCTTTAATCAAATACTAATTATTATCCCTTACACAACGTACATAAGCACCATCAAAGGTAGCTGTTCCTGTAGCTCCTTTACCATCAGAGAATCTAACAAACCAAGCATTACTATCATCATACATCGTAGATGTCCAATAATAAGATGTAGTATCAACATATTTAAAAATCGGACTAATAGCAGGCTTAAGCCTACTTCTATCCACCAAACTCTCAAGTTCGTTATAATTAGGCAATCTCCAGTCAGAATAACCAGCAAGAGTTAAATTTTCACAATAATCCAAAGCACTTTTCCAACCTGAGCTTACTAATTTAGAAGTATTATTATCAGAATTATCTTGCCACATAAGATTAGTTTTCGTATCTATTACGGTACCGTTTGTATCGTCTCTTATAAATCTATCTTGAGCGAATAAAGCACTTACTAACAATAAAACAAAAAATACCTTTTTCACCTCTTTTCCTTTCATTATTTATTATCTCTCACGCAACGAATATAATAAGAATCTGTTTTCGGTTTTGTATTTTCATCTCCTTCAATAAATCCAATTACCCAAGCTTGAGAAAAATCACCTATATAATTAGTAGCCGTCCAATACCAATCCGTATTATCCAAGTAATTTCCGGCTTTAACATATTTAAATGTACTATTTATAGCAGGTTTATCTCTACCTTTATCTGTAATACTTATAAGCTCTTCAGCACTAGGCAATCTCCAATCCGTATATCCCCCTAACGTCAAATCCTCACAATATTGAACGGCTTCATTCCAAGTTTTAGTAGTAGTATTAACTTCCACATTATCTTGCCACATAAGATTCGTCACATTATCAATTACTACTTCTTTCGTATCATCTCTAGTAAAACTTCTAACGGCACCTTTTGTCAAATTTCCATCGTCTCCCAAATGATAAGATTTGGTCTGACCGGTCGCAAGAGTAGCAATAAAACTAGGGTCTTTATAAGAATTTTTTACAACGATTTTATAAGGTTTTAAAATACTTTCAATTTTATTTACACTAACTTCTTCATTTATATCTGATATAGAATTAACCAAAGCTAAAAGATTTATTCTTTGAGTCGCATTTAAATTCGAATTATAAATATCATCTTTGATTAATTCTGCAATCTCAGATAAACTTCTTACACTCTCATTTGAGTCCAAATCATTACTAAAATTTGTTTTTAAAGAAGTATCGTGTAGTACCACATATAAAAATTCGGATAATTTAGCAAGAGAAGTATTGTTTGTTTCTATATAATCTCCATAAAAATCTCCTACTAAATCAAGTTGAGACAATCTAGAATACAAAGAATCGTTACCATCTATAAAAGTCGTTATAGGAGAAATTACAAAAGCATTTTCGTTTTTGAGAGTTAAATTAATATCAAAAGCAACATTGGTATCTTCTATTTCCCCTCCGCTTAAAGTAAGGGGATAAACCGGAGTACCATTAAAAACATAAGTACCGCTTCCATTATATTCGGCAACCAAACCTGAAGAATCTTTAACAATCGCATTTTTAATATAACCGTCAACGGCTTTTACCGTTACTGATGCGGAAGAATTTTGTAAATCGGAGGCAATTATATTAGAAACAGTATTAGAAGAACTATTAGCACCTCCTCCACAACCTGCAAAAAAAACCAAAGCTAATCCGGATACCGTACTCTTTAAGCAATTGTTTTTTAAAATTCTCTTAATCACAAAAAAACCCCCTTTTTATTTTAAATTTATTTTATTTTAAAATTGTAACTCGCAATTTTAAAATAAATATTAATTATTGTCAATATAATATAAATAATATAACCTAAAAACAAGACATAAATTAAACAAAAGTTAAAAAGAGTTTTAATTATAAACTCTTTTATAAATTTTATCTACATTTCTCGTATAATAATCATAATCAAACAAACTTCTTATTTCCTCTTTTGTCATAACTTTTACCAAATCTTCATCTTTAAGTAAATTTTCAAGAAATAAACTTTCTCCTTTTTCATTTATAGGAGCTTTTCCTTTTTGAAGCTCCTCCCAAACTTTCATAGCGTTTCTTTGAACGATTTTATACGCTTCTTCTCTACTAATTCCTCTTTTTGGAAGTTCTAAGAGTACTCTTTGAGAAAATACAAGTCCTCCTGTTAAATTTAAGTTTTTCATCATATTTTCAGGATATACCACAAGATTAGAAATAATATTATTTAAACGATAAAGCATAAAATCGGTCGTAATAAATGCATCCGGAAGCCAAAATCTTTCAGTTGAGCTATGGCTTATATCTCTTTCATGCCAAAGTGCTACGTTTTCCATAGCCGGAATCGTATAACTCCTTATGATTCTTGCAAGTCCGGTTATATTCTCACTTAAAACAGGATTTCTTTTATGAGGCATTGCCGAAGAGCCTTTTTGACCTTTAGAGAAATACTCTTCAGCCTCATACACTTCCGTTCTTTGAAAATGCCTGATATTTACCGCTATTTTTTCAACTGTTGAAGCAAGAAGACCAAGTGCAGAAGCTAATCTTGCGTATCTGTCTCTTTGAATTACCTGATTTGAAATAGGTGCAGGTTTAAGACCTAAATACTCACAAGTTAATTCTTCAAGCTCAATTGGAGCGTGAGCGAAATTACCCATTGCACCACTAACTTTTCCAACACTTATAACTTCAAGAGTCTCTTTAAGATTTTTAAGGTGTCTTTTCATTTCATCGTACCAAATACTAAGTACCAGTCCAAATGTAATAGGTTCTCCGTGAATTCCGTGGCTTCTTCCAACCATCAAAGTATATTTATGTTCTATGGCTCTTTTTTTAATACTCTCCATTACCATTTCAACATCGTCGATAATAATTTTAAGCGAATCTCTCATTTGAAGAGCAACCGCCGTATCAATGGTATCCGAGCTTGTCATTCCATAGTGAACCCATCTACTTTCTTCTCCAAGACTCTCAGCAACACTTGTAAGAAAAGCTATAACATCGTGTTTTGTTTCTTTTTCAATTTCGTGAATTCTTTTTATGTCAAATTTTGCATTTTTTATAATCTTTTCCATATCTTCATCAGGAATTAGTCCGAGTTTATTCCAAGCTTTTACCGCTGCTTTTTCAACTTCAAGCCAAGCATTAAACTTTGCATTCTCATCCCATAATTTTTTCATTTCCTCTCTTGCGTATCTTTCAACCATAAATTATCCTTTTTTAATGTAATTGTATCAAATTAGCTTAGTTGTGATATAATTCAACAAAAAAGGTTTAAAATGCCTGATTTAGGTTTTAGTGAAATCCTTTTTATCGCTATAATTGCAATAATCGTTCTAGGACCGGAAAAACTCCCCGATACTATGGTACAAATCGGAAAATTTATAGGAAAAATAAAAAGAATGTGGAAAGATGCAACAGCCGATATTAGAAAAGAGATAGAGCTTGAAGAGATGAAAGAAGAGATGAAAAAATATAAAGAAGAACTTGAAAAACTCCAAAGAAAAGTAAATGATGATGTAGGGGAAATAAACAAAGGTTTAACAAGTCTTGACGATTTAACGACAATTGGCAATAAAAGAGACTTTTCGGATATGATAAAGTAAAAAGATGGGATTTGTAGTTAAAGAATTTGATGTAAATGACGTTAAGTTAATAGATTTTTTGATAAAAGAACTCGGCTTTTCTATGAGGGAAGCAAAAAGAGCAATAGATAGAGGAAGAGTTAGCGTAAATGATAAACGCATAACCCAAAAAGGTGCCAGAGTTAGCGGAAAGTTAAAGTGTATAATATTTGAACCAAACGGATATGGATTAAAACCAATCTTTGAAACTACTCATTTTGGTGTATTTAACAAACCAAGTGGAGTTGCAGTACATCCTAAAAAACTTGCAAATACTAAAAGTCTCTTAGATGATGTAAGGAATTTATGGGGAAGTGAAGCAAACTTAGTCCATCGTCTTGATAAAGAGACAAGCGGACTTATTATTGCAAGTAAAAATAAATTTGCAGAAAGTTATTTAAAAGTAGCATTTCAAAATAAAGATGTTAAAAAAAAATATTTAGCATTGGTAAAAGGGCATTTAGACAAAAAATATACTATTAAAAAGCCAATAGCAGTAAATAAAGATGAAAATATAAAAGTAAAAGTTGTCATTTCAGATGAAGGTAAAGAGGCAATAACAATTATAAAACCTATAAAGCAAATAGGAAAGAATACATTAGTTGAGTGTATTCCTCTAACCGGACGTCAACATCAAATAAGAATACATCTATTTAGCATAGGATATCCAATTGTCGGAGACCCTTTATACGGGATTGATAACGATTTTGCCAATAGATATTTAAACAAATTGGTAGATGAAAAAGAGCGTATAGCAAAAACAGGAGCAAAAAGATTAATGCTTCACGCTTATTATTTGGAATTTGAATTTATGAATAATAAATATATACTAACAAATAGAGAATTTGAAAAAGAATTAAGCCAATATTAAGCTTTTTTTTATATAATTCCTACTCAATTTCCCCTCCTTAAAAGTTTTAAAACCTCCTCTAAATATTAGGCCTTTTGGCCTTTTATTAAAAATAAAATAAGTGTCAGTCACTATAATTGATAATTTTAAATGGCTCCGGCGAGAGGACTCGAACCTCTGACCCGACGGTTAACAGCCGTCTGCTCTACCGACTGAGCTACGCCGGAATGTAATTGGAATTATATCAAATTTTCTCTTTTTTTCAAGTAATTTAAAAAAATTTAATTCAAAACATCAATCTTGCAACTCGGTTGCATTTTGATATAATTTCATTATGAATTGTAAAAATATTGAGAATCTTAAAAAAACAGAACTTAAAATAGCATTGTTACTTGAAGAAAAACATCTTTTAAGTGCAAAAGAGTTGCAGATTATTTTAGAAGTGGATAAAGCCACAGTATACAGAAACCTAAAAAACCTGCTTGAAAAACAGACAATAAGGGAGATTAAAAACAGCGAAGGTGTGGGATTTTACGAACTAAACTGCAAAATCCACAATCCTATTCATCCTCATTTCGAGTGTAAAATCTGTAAAAAAATCTTTTGTTTAAAACCCTTTAACGCCGAAGATATTTTAAACCTTTCAAATTACAGTAAATATGAAATAGAGGAAATTGAAGTTAAATTTAAAGGAATATGCGATGAATGTAAAAAAATGTAAAATGGAAAATGGAAAATGGAAAATATTTTTATACTTTTTTTTATTAACACCGCTTTTTGCGTTGAATATAAGTGTGACAATATTGCCGCAAAAAGGCGTTGTTAAGGCAATAGGAGGAAATAAGGTAAACATTAACGTAATGGTCCCACCCGGCAATTCACCGGCAACATACGCTCCGAATTTTAAACAGCTAAAAAAGCTTAAAAATTCGGACATCTATTTCACAATCGGAGTGCCGTTTGATAAAAAATACCTCTCAAAAATCAAAGAAATCAACCCAAGCATAAAAATCGTCTATTTCGGTAGTCTTATAAAAACAACAAACAACCCTCATATCTGGCTTAGCCCCGCACTTTTACAGCTTGAAGCAAAAGTCGTATCAGATACATTAATCGCAAACGACCCGAAAAACAAAACATACTACCTGAATAATTACAAAAACTATATAAATGAATTAGCTTCTTTGGAAGTAAAGGGATTCGAAAAAATAAGTCAAAAAGCATTTATTACGTTTCATCCGTCATTTTATTATTTCGCAGAAGATTTTCACATTAATCAAATCGCAATACAAAAAGAAGGAAAAAGCCCGAGTTTCGCATATCTCGCAAAAATTATAAAACTAGCTAAAAAAGAAAACGTAAAAACGGTAATAATTTCGCCCGAATTCCCGACTAAATACGCAAAAATCGTAGCGGCTAAAATCGGAGCAAAAGTTGCGATTATTTCACCTCTAAACCTTAAACCGGAAAATACGATTAATCAACTGATAAAGATCCTTAAATGAAAGCACTTGAAGTAAAAAACCTATATTTTAAATACGACAAAGAAACGGTGCTTGAAAACATAAATTTCGATTTAAATGACAAAGAATTTATGTCGATAATAGGACCAAACGGCGGGGGTAAAACAACTCTTCTTAAACTAATTTTAGGATTTTTAAAGCCTTTAAAAGGCGAAATTAAAATTTACGGAAAATCCCCTAATGAAGTTAACGAAATTATAGGATATGTTCCCCAACATACAAACTTTTCTCTTGATATTCCCATTACCGTGTTTGATATAGTATTACAAGGCAGACTTAAAAAAGGTAAATTTTTTTACGATAAAAAAGACAAAGAAAAAGCCGAAGAAGTACTTAATATCCTAAAAATTCACGAATTTAAAAACCGCAAAATAAAAGATCTCTCAGGCGGACAAAGACAAAAAGTTCTCATTGCCAGAGCACTTGTGAGCGACCCTAAAATAATCGTAATGGACGAACCGACCAGTGCCATCGACCCTACGGGACAAAAAGAAATCCTAGACCTCATCGAAAACCTCGATATTACAAGAGTGGTAGTAAGCCACGATATAAAAATACTTTTAAGAAAGGTGGATAAAATCGCCTTCATTAACAAAAAAGCCGTAATCCACGACGGACCGAAACTAAACATTCCAAAAAACAAACATTTCTGCGAAGTGGAATTAATCGAATTTTTAAAGGATGAATCGTGTGGGATTTAATAGGAAATTCCGTATATGCCGGAATACTCATCAGTATTGCGATAGGAATAATAGGAAGCCTAATAGTTATCAATAAAGCAACCGCAATTACCGGAAGCATAGCTCACGGAAGTTTCGGTGGTATAGGAATCGGAATATTTTTAGGTGTAAATATACTGCTCTCAACCACGCTTTTTACGCTTGTTTTAGCCCTGTTGCTTGCGGTAATCACCATTTATTACAAACACCGCTCCGACAGCCTTATAGGCGTAATATGGGCTCTTGGGATGAGTGTGGGTATTATATTTTTAAATCTCGCACCCGGATACAATGCGGATGCGTTAAGTTATCTATTCGGTAACATACTGTTAATCGAAAACAGCGACTTATGGATGATGATAGCGGTCGATTTACTGCTTTTAGTTTCCATTAATATACTTTACAACAGATTTCTTGCCATGAGTTACGATATCAATTTTCTTAAAGTAAGAGGAATTAACGGTAACTTGCTTTATACCTATTTTCTGATTCTCACATCCCTTACAATCGTTATGAGCGTAAGAGCCATCGGTATTATTTTGATTTTAGCCCTTTTTACCATACCGCCTCTTATTGCTGAAAAATTTACCAAAAAATTTTATCAGATGATGTTACTAAGTTCAGTTCTATCGGCAATTTTTATCGTAGGAGGAATAATTATCAGCTATTTTTACGATTTAGCCCCGACACCTGTGATTGTTATACTTGCAGCCGCGGGATTATTTTTGAGTATGTTTAGAAAGTAATTAAAAATTTCCACAAAGGCACTATTTTAATTCCTTCTATTTCTCTTTCTTCATCAGATGTTATTAAATAGCTTTCAGATATATTATATTTTTCCATCGCTTCTTTAAGTGCCGATATTTCCCTTTTTAAAGTTTCTTGATTATCAATTTTGTAATTTACGTTAATTAAAAGATTATCATCAGGAATAAAAAAATCAACTTCTTGTTTTTCTTTGAAATAATAAATTCCCAGATATTTCCTTCTTAAATGTAAAAACACCAAGTTTTCATACAGTTTTGAATATTCATCCGAAAAAGAAGTATTAAAAATATAATTAAACCCGTTATCGACGATAAACACTTTTTTCGGGTTTCTGTTTTCTTCTTTAATGGAGCTTCTAAAAATAGGAACAGTAAAAAGAGCATAAGAATTCGCCAAATAACCGAAATAATCAAAAAGCGTATCTTTTGAAAGTTTGTATCCTTTTGATTGATACTTTTAGTTCATTTTCAAGTTCTTCAATTGTTACTGGATTTTCTGATTCAACTCTTCTTTTATATTCTTCAAGATTCAAAATTCCCTTATATAAATCCTTTCTTTGATATTTTTATTTTAGCAACTTATTCTAGGATTTACACAGTTTTTTTGATAGGACCAAGAAGGTATAAAAAACTTTATCGATTTTTCCAATAACAAAAGATTTCATTCATCACTTATGTTACATAAAGTTAAAGTATGCTTAATAGATGGAATTTAAATTTCTTAAATTATTGTCTTGACATTTGGGGGCATTATAAATAATTTTTGCATTCATTTTACACCTTATTGTATATAATTTTATTATACGACATTTTTAGTATAATTTCAACAAAAAGGAAAAATCTTGTATCTTGTAAGTGAAGAACGCTTTGAAAAAATGAAAAACATATTATATACGCGTCAAAACACCTTAAGAGTATTTATGGATTATGTTTATTCTTCTCATAATCTTGCGGCAATAGTACGTACTTGCGATGCGGTAAATATAGGTAAACTTTATTATAGACATCAAAAAAAAGTTAAATTGAATACTGAAATTACAATGGGAGCTCACAAATGGATATTTCACGAATATATTGATAATATTGAAGATTTTTACAAAAACATAAAAAAAGAAGGTTATCAAGTCGTTGTAACACTTCTTGATAATGAAACGGTTGATTTTAGGGAAATTGATTATACGAAACCTACT
Source organism: uncultured Nautiliales bacterium (assembly GCA_964445785.1). GTDB lineage: Bacteria > Campylobacterota > Campylobacteria > Campylobacterales > Nautiliaceae > Nautilia. The sequence continues at coordinate 2,144 of CAYULY010000026.1, read as the reverse complement.
CTTATAGTATTAGGAAACGAGGTGGAAGGAGCAAGTGATATAAGTATAAAATATGCCGATAAAAAAGTAAAAATTCCTATGTACGGAATGAGCCAAAGTCTTAACGTATCGGTAGCAAATGCCGTAATTTTATATGAAGCACAAAGACAAAGAGCGGCAAAAAGAATGTATGACACCCCTTCTCTTCCACAAGATTTAATAGAAAAAACACTTAAAAAGTGGGCTTACGATGATATAATCGAAAAAGAATTAAAAAAAAGATAATTTATTTTTCTTTCACTATCAAATTTACGGACCGATTATTTGCGTTAATAACTATTTTCCCCGAATTCCCTTTTATACTAAAATATAAAGTATTTGCATCTTTATAACCTATTTTATAAAAGGTTAAATTCGGACTATATTTATAATTTACTTTCAAAATTCTATCGTATTTATTCAAAGGCTTAAAATACAAAAAATAAGTAATATTAGGTTTTATAAAAAAAGAAGCTTTTACACCTTCAACTTTTAATAAATTTTTTTGTTTTTCCACTTGAAACGACCAAGAGAAATTATAAAGCTTCCCATCTATTAAAAATTGAGCTTTTACTTTATAAGTTTTTCCATATTTTAAACGTTTTAAAGGGAAAAGGACAAATTGAGTCTTTTTTAAAAGATGATTAATATCATTTTTATAATCAATGATTTTAGCAGAAACTTTTTTATTTTTTAAAAACAAATTAAAAGAGACCAACTTAATATTTTTAAAATAATAAGGATTAAAGCTAATACTTATAGGATAACCGCAAACTCCGTAATCCGGCATAGGGTCCGGAACTTCATCGTAAAAAACGGCAGGAGTATTTTTCATACCGTCATAAGGCCACACCACTACTTTAGGATTATGTTTCATTTGAAAATTAAAAATTTCTAAAGGTATAAGTTTATCATATTCTTTACAAACTCCAGCCACACCTGATAAAATACGATTTTTCTCCGAACATAATTTATTTATAAAAGAATTTCCCATTTCATACACGTAAATATTTTTATAATTATAAAACCCTATTTCATTAATATTAAAATCTAAAAACCCTAGTCTATGATAAATAGCACTAAACAAATCTTTAATAGATTCTTTATAATCAATTTCTCCCTTAGATAAGTTTTCTATTACGAATCTAGATTCATAACCACAAGATAAAGCCCTGGAAAAAGGAAATTTTAAAATAGATTCATAATGAGAAAAAGAGTTATTTTTTTTTAAGTAATCAATATGCATTTTAGAAGCACATATTAAAGAATTATTAAGAAATAAAATATTTAATCCCGCCAATGTTCTATATTTATTTAACATCTCCAAAGGATTCGCCCATAAAAATACTACAAAAAATAACAAAAACCTAATCAAAACTCAATAATCCTTCCGACACCTCCCGGGATATAATTCTCCCCGTAAGCATCCTTAAATATCTCAATTGCCAAATCACCGCTGCAATGGGTTGGCGTTACGTATTCCACACCTAAATTTTTAAGCTCTCTTATTGTTTCAATAATCTCATCTTCCCCGCTTCTCATCAGATGAAATCCTCCTAACGCATATAAAACCGGCTTGTTTAGCATCTGTATCGCACGGCGGACAATATTTACAATTCCCGGATGTGCACAACCCGTCACCACAACGCTAAACTCTCCTTCATCAATTACAAGGCTCTGTTCACCGACAGGCTCCATTACACCGGTGGAATAAAAACTTCCGAAAAGTTTTCTCGGCTCATGATTTACAACAATTGTTTCACGTGAAAGCTTTTTTAAATCCCTGATATAAAGTTTTGAAAGGGAATTTGGCAAAATAAGGCTCATTTTTCTGTTTACATCCACTATGCTGTCAATTCCGCCTATATGGTCCCAGTGCGGATGGGATATAAAAAGATATTTAAAATTATCAATATCAAACCCCATTTTTGCCATATTTCTTACAAGCGCCCTGCCGTTGCTTCCCGTATCAAAAAGAAAATAGTCGTTAATTACACAACTAAATCCCCAAAAACTCTCCAATTTCTCATTTGCAACGTAATTGTCAAACACAATTGAAAATTTCATTTGATTCCTTTACATTTTCCATTTTCCATTGCAACATTTTCCATTATTTTCTACCCCTT
>CAYULY010000025.1:0-13062 GCA_964445785.1 uncultured Nautiliales bacterium | reverse complement strand
AAAAAAAATGAAAGAATATAAAGAATTTTATAATCAATTAATTATTAAAAAAATCGAAATTAGTTTTTTCTTATCTTTGTTTGGATGAGCTTTACACTTTTATAAAGAAAAGAAGTAATAGAGTATATGTATGGACTGCTGTAGGAATAACTGAAACAAAAAGAAAATTTTATTTTTATTATTTATCAAAAAATAAAAATGCAAATGCTTTATTTGATTTCAATTTAGATTTACCAATGATAATGTGTATGGGGGGAAAGCTACTCAAAAAAAATCAAAATTTACAAAAATTGTAGAAAATTTAAATTCTCAAATGAGGGATAAAATATCATATTTAGTAAGAAAAACAAAGGCACATTCTAAATCTTTTGAGTGGTTGGCAATAGACTTGCTATGTTCTTTGTTAATCTTAATTTAAAAGGGGTTAAATGATGTTATTCGGTCAGTGCCGATATTTTGATACGTTTTTCTTTTATAATTAATTTTGATAAAATTAAATAAAAAACCGTAAAAGGGGAAATCTATGAAAGAGGTATTACAAAAAGTAAAAGAGGCTTCAAGGATTATTTCCACTTTAAAAGGGGAAGTTAAAAGAAAAGTTTTAAAAGAGATGGCTAAGGCTTTGATTGATAATTCCGAAACTATTATAAATGAGAATAAAAAAGATTTGGAATATGCAAAAGAGATTAATTTGTCTTCAGCTCTTATAGATAGACTTTTACTTAATGAAAAAAGAGTTTTTTCAATGGCTAAAGCTTTGGAGGATATCGCAGCTTTAAAAGACCCGGTTGGAAGAGTTATTGATGGTTGGGTTTTGGATAACGGGCTTAGAATTGAAAAAGTTAAAATTCCAATCGGGGTAATAGGTATTATTTACGAATCAAGACCGAACGTTACAAGTGATGCTGCCGGGCTTTGTTTTATGAGCGGGAATGCTTGTATTTTAAAAGGTGGAAAAGAAGCTATGCATTCAAATAAAGCCATCATCAAAGTTTTACAAGATGTGCTTGAGAAAAACTCTTTACCTAAAGAGATAATATCTTTACTCCCGGATTATTCAAGAGAAGGGGTTTATAAACTTATTCAGGAAGATAAATATGTGGATTTGATTATTCCAAGAGGAGGGGAAAAACTGATTAAGTTTGTTAGTGAAAACTCAAAAGTTCCCGTTGTAAAACACGATAAAGGTCTTTGCCATATTTATGTGCACGTTAAAGCCGATATAAAAGAGGGAGTAGATATCGTTGTAAATGCAAAAACTCAAAGACCGGGTGTTTGTAATGCAGTTGAGACTCTTCTTGTAGATGAAAAAATAGCAAAAGAGTTTTTACCGGTTATGGTTAAGGCTTTGGAGGAAAAAGGAGTTGAGCTTAGAGGGTGTGAAAAAACAAGGGAAATTGTGGATATGAAAGAAGCGACACAGGAAGATTGGCATACAGAATATTTGGATTTGATTTTATCTATTAAAGTTGTAAGTGATTTGGATGAAGCGATTAAACATATAGAAATTTATGGAAGTGGTCATAGTGACAGTATAGTAACGAATGATTATAATGCGGCGGAAGAGTTTTTAAACAGAGTTGACAGTGCGTGTGTTTACGTAAATGCTTCTACTAGATTTACCGATGGAGGAGAGTTTGGATTCGGGGCTGAAGTCGGAATTTCTACGAATAAACTTCACGCAAGAGGACCTATGGGGATTGACGATTTAACAACATATAAATATAAAATTTACGGAAACGGACAAATTAGAAATTAAGGAGATATAGTGATAGCAATTGATTTGGGAAGTAATACCATAAGAGCAATTAAGTACGATTGTGCAACCGATACTAAGTTAAAAGAGTTTGAAAGAATAGTACGAACGGCAGATAATCTGGTAAAAACCGGAGGAATTACCGATGAGAGTATAGATAGGATAATAAAAGCCATAGAAGATATGAAGGTTGTTTTGGGAGAAGATGATAAAATAAAGGCAGTGGCTACCGAAGCTTTAAGAAGTGCAAAAAACAGTGAATATGTAATTGAAAAAATAAAAGAAAAAACGGGGATTGAGTTTGAAATTATTTCTCCTAAAGAAGAAGCCGATTTTGCGGCCCTAGCGGTTGAGACGTGTTTAAAAAAGTGCGGGATAGAGCCTTATAACCATTTTTTGTTGGTTGATATAGGAGGTGGAAGTACGGAGGTTACTTTAAAAAATAAAGAAAGTGTTTTAAGTGAAAGTTTTAGACTGGGAATGGTAACGTTAACCCAAGGACACAAAACCCCGGAAGCTATTAAATTCGCCATTAAGAAGAAGTCTAAATTTATAAAAGAGTTTTTGAATTTTGCTTTTAACACTTTAAGAAGGCCTAAGTATTTTGTGGCGTCTTCCGGGACTCCTACAACTATTGCGGCTTTAAAACTTGGTATGAATTATAAAACATACAACCCTCAAAGGGTAAACGGGACTAAGATTACTATTGAAGATTTGGATTTTTGGGCTGAGAAATTAATGAAAATGGAAATGAAAAAAAGAGAAGAACTTGTAGGGGTTGGAAGAGGCGATTTGATTATAAGTGGAATTTATATTTTTAAAGAGATTTTTAAACTGGCAAAATATCGTGAATGCATAGTTTGTGATGACGGTATAAGAGAGGGTGTTGCTATTAGCGAATGTAAAAAGTAATTTTTATAATTTTTATTTGTTATAATTCTGACAAAAAGGGTTTTTATGAAGATGACCGGTGCTCAAATAGTAATTGAATCTTTGATTAAAGAAAATGTGGAAGTAGTATTCGGATACCCCGGTGGGGCTATAATGAATGTTTATGACGAAATATATAAACAAAACTCTTTTAAGCATATTTTGGCAAAGCACGAACAAGGGGCCGTGCATATGGCTGACGGATATGCTAGGGCTAGTGGGAAAGTAGGCGTTGCGATGGTAACAAGCGGTCCCGGGCTTACAAATGCGATTACCGGTATAGCAACGGCGTATACCGATTCTATTCCTATGGTAATTATATCGGGGCAAGTTCCGACAACTGCCATAGGAACGGACGCGTTTCAAGAAGTTGACGCAGTGGGTGTTACAAGACCTATTACAAAGCATAACTTTTTGGTAAAAGACGTAAAAGATTTGGCGTATATTTTAAAAGAAGCTTTTTATTTGGCAAAATCCGGGCGTCCTGGGCCAGTGCACGTGGATATTCCAAAAGATGTAACGATTGCTAAGATTAAATTTGAATATCCGGAAAAAATAGAATTAAAAACTTATAAACCTACCTATAAAGGTAATAAAAGAGCTATAAAAAGAGCGGTTGAAGCTATTAAAAAAGCAAAAAGACCGGTGTTTTATATAGGTGGGGGTAGTGTTTTAAGTGGAGCTTACGGGCTTATTAGAGAAATTGTAAAAACTACAAAGATTCCGGCAGTTGAGACTCTTATGGCAAGAGGAGTTTTAAGATACGATTGTCCTTATTTAATGGGAATGGTAGGAATGCACGGAAGTTATGCCGCTAATATGGCTATGAATGATGCTGATCTTATCATCTCACTTGGGGCTAGATTTGATGATAGGGTAACTGGAAAAATTGACGAATTTGCAAAAAATGCGGATATCGTTCATATAGATATCGACCCTTCTCAAATTGGAAAAGTGGTACCTACTAAATATCCTATTGTGGGTGATGTGAGAATGGTGCTTGAAGATATGCTGCCATTTCTTTTAGAAGAAATTGATTCAAGCAAATATGAAGATTGGAAAGGTGTTTTAAATAGATATAAAGAGCTTTATCCTTTGTCTTATAAAGATAGTGATGAGGTAATAAAACCTCAATGGGTTATTCAAAAAACTGGAGAAATAGCTCCGGAAGACGCAATTATTTCAACGGATGTGGGCCAACATCAGATGTGGACGGCACAGTTTTATCCGTTTACTTACCCTAGACAGCTTTTAACAAGTGGTGGGTTGGGTACTATGGGATTTGGATTTCCGGCAGCCCTTGGAGCTAAAGAAGGTAAAAAAGATAAAGTGGTTATAAACTTTACGGGTGATGGCAGTATTATGATGAATATTCAAGAGGTGTTAACCGGATATAAATATAAACTTCCGGTAATTAATATTATTTTAAATAACAATTATTTAGGAATGGTAAGACAGTGGCAAACTATGTTTTATAATGATAGACTCTCTGAAACTGACCTTAGCGACGTTCAGCCGGATTTCGTAAAACTGGCTGAAAGTATGGGAGGAATTGGATACAGGGTAAAAACAAAAGATGAATTTGAAAAAGCTTTAAAAGAGGCTATCGATTCTAAAAAAGTTGCATTTATAGACGTACAGATAGACAGACGCGAGGATGTGCTTCCGATGGTACCACCAAATTCTCCACTTAAAAATATGCTTATATTTAAGGATGAAAAATGAAAAGAATAATTTCCGTAATTTTAGAAAACGAACACGGAGCACTTGCTAGGGTTGTAAATATGTTTGCGGCAAGAGGTTATAATATAACTTCTTTAACCGTCTCTCCTATCCCAAACAGTGAATTTAGCAGAATGACTATAATGAGTGAGGGAGACCCTAAAATATTTGAACAAATCGTAAAACAGCTTTATAAACTAATACCGGTATATAAAGTAATTGAGAGTGACGATTTTATTGAAAAAGAGATGGCTATGGTTAAGTTTCCTTTAAAAGAGGTAAAAGATAACCTTGCCGATATTGATGCTCTTGCTAGGTGTTATAACGGAAAAATAAGTAACGTAAATGATAAAAGTGTAGTGGTAAGTGTAGTGGATAGACCGAATAGAATTGATAATTTTTTAAAAGCTATGCAGGTAAAATATAAAAATCTTGAAGTGGTAAGAAGTGGGGTGAGTGTTATTGAAAGGTAGTTATGATAAAACTTTTTACAAATCAAGAGATAAAACGTCCTCTTAACCTTTCTTTTTCTTCCATAAAAGAAAGAATAGCCGATTTTTTGGTTGAGTTTGAAAACGAAGAGATTTTTTATTTGGAGATACAGTCCGTTAATGATAAAACGATGCCATGGAGAATGCTTTTTTATGCTCTTTTAATAGAAGAGAAGTATAAAAAATTTCCTATGCAAGTTGTTTTGTATGTGGGTAATGAAAAATTAAGAATGCAAAACTTTTATAAAAGGAAAAATTTAGACTGCAACTATTTATTTAATAAAAAGCCAGAGTATAGAGGATAATTTAATTGCAATTTTATGTAAAATAGACGATGAGGCGAGCTTGCTTAATAGGATTATTCTTGTCTTTTATCTTTGCCGGATAAAAAAAGGCTTGATTATTTAAAAAAACTTTTTATTCTTGCAAGATTAAGGCCAAAAGTGTATAATAAATTAGAAGAGTTTTATAAGGAGCAAAAAATGCTTACAGTATTAGACCCTAAGATTGACCCTTTGTATAAGAAGGGGTGGAGTGAGGCTGAAAAAAACAAAAATAAAAGATGCTTTGTTGATTATAGAAAAATTTAATATTCCTATTGAAAAAGTATCAAAAGAACTTGGGTTAAAAAAAGATGAAATTAAAAAGGCGTTAAATGAAAATAAGTGAAATTTGTAAAATTTTAGAACTTAACTGCGATTTTGAAAAAGACAAAGAGATAAAAGGGATTAATACTTTACAAGACGCAAATGAGAATGAAATAAGTTTTCTTGAAAATCCTAAATATGCTAAATATTTGAAAAATACAAAAGCTGCTGCAGTACTTATAAGAGAAGAGGAAGCAGCTAAGTTACCCGAAGGTGTTATTGCTTTAAAGACGGAGGAGCCTTATTTAAAACTGGCTTATTTAACTAAATATTTTGCAAAAGAGCCTTGGGTTGAGGGAGGATATCAGATAGCTAAAAGTGCCAAAGTCGATAGTGGCGTAAGGATAGGAAAAGGTGCGAAGATAGGAAATAACGTAACGATTATGCCAAACGTCGTAGTAGGTCCGGATGTGGAGATAGAAGAGGGGAGTGTTATTTATCCTAATGTAACTCTTTATAGGGATACGAAAATAGGGAAAAACGTAAAAATTCACGCTGGTAGCGTAATAGGAAGTGACGGTTTTGGATATGCTCATACAAAAGAAGGTACTCACGTAAAGATTTATCATTTAGGGCGTGTAGTAATTGAAGATGATGTTGAAATAGGAGCGAATACTACAATAGATAGAGGGGTTTTTGGAGAGACCAGAGTAAAAAGAGGCACTATTATTGATAATTTGGTTCAAATAGGACATAACTGTGAAATAGGAGAATATTCCATTTTGGTTTCTCAAGTTGGATTATCCGGTAGTTCTAAACTTGGAAGAAACGTTATTATGGGTGGTCAAAGTGCAACGGCTGGGCATTTGGAAATAGCTCCTTTTACTACTATTGCCGCAAGGGGAGGTGTTACTAAATCTATAAAAGAACCCGGTGTTTATTCCGGTTTTCCTCTAATGCCTCATAAAGCTTGGTTAAAATTACAGGGAGTTTTACAAAGACTTCTTAAAAAATAGTTTTTTTCTCTCTTTTTGATATAATTGTGTAAAAAAAGAGGAATAGATGAGAGTTGTTTTTTTATTGATTTTAGGGCTTTTTTTAAGTGCATATGAAGAAGTTTCGATTTTAAACGTTAATGCTGATAAAGTTATTCTTTCAAAAAGCGTTCAAAAGGGTGTTAGTGGTTATGTTATTTGTAAAGACAATAATTTAAGTATTATTTGTGCAAGGGCTGTAGGGGATTTAAAAAAAGCGACTCTTTATCCTTATGAAGATTTAAAAAACAGTGCTTTTGCTTTGCCGGTCGTATTACCTAAGAAAAAAGATAAGATAATTTTTAAAAAAGATTATGACAGGGTTTTAATTATAGCTCCTAATCAAGACCAGTATTTAAAAGTTAAATCTTTTTATAAAAATGCTACTTTTATCTCTCCCGATATTTTTGCCGCTTATATTGATGATATTCCTACAAAAAAAGATTTTATAAACTTTGCTAAAATTTTTAATATAGGAAGAGTGGTTTTTGTATTAGATAAGGTATATGAGGTTGATTCTTTTAGTTTTTATGCAGTTAAAGTTTACGGAAAATTTAAAGCGGCTTATAAAAAAGCTTTCTTTACAACTTATCCTAACGATATAAAAGGAAAAAACTTTATAAATTATTATAAAAACTTAATAAAGGGTGCAAAATGATGGAAAAAAAACATATTAAAGCTTTGGAAAAGATAGTAGGAAAAGAGGATGTAAAAGTTGATAAAGCCCATTTAAGAGCGTATTCTTATGATGCTACAAAAGAACATTATTATCCAGATGCTGTAGTTTTTCCGGAAAATGAAGAAGAGGTAAGTAAAATCTTAAAATATTGTAACGAAGAAAAAATAGCTATTATTCCAAGGGGTGCCGGAAGTGGATTTACTGGAGGTGCTTTGCCGGTAAACGGAGGAATTGTTTTGGCACTTGAAAAATATATGAATAAAATACTTGAAATTGACGAAAAAGATATGGTTGCCGTGGTTCAACCGGGCGTTATAAATGCCGAACTTCAAAAAGCGGTTGAAGAAAGAGGGCTTTTTTATCCACCGGACCCGGCTAGTATGGATTATTCTACTATTGGTGGAAACGTAAGTGAAAACGCAGGTGGTATGAGAGCTGCAAAGTATGGTCTTACGAAAGATTATGTAATGAGTTTAAAAGCCGTACTTCCAAACGGGGAAATAATTAGAGCCGGAAAAAGAACTATTAAAGATGTGGCCGGATATAACGTAGCTGGAATTTTAATAGCCAGTGAAGGTACTTTAGCCGTTATAACCGAAATTACTTTAAAGCTTTTACCAAAACCTAAACTGAAAAAAACTTATATGGGAATTTTTGAAAACGTAGAACAAGCAATGAATGCCGTTTATAAATCTTTGGCACGTGGGGCTATGCCGGTTGCTATGGAGTTTATGGATAGTCTGGTTGTAAAGGCGTTAAGAGAAAAATTAAACGTAAATTTACCGAAGTGGGCAGGAGCTTTGCTTGTAGGGGATGTTGATGGAAATGTAGAAGAGGAGATTAATTATCAGTTATCGATTCTTGAAGAGTCTTTTAAAGAAGAGGGAGCAAAAGAGTTTAGAGTTGCAAAGAATGAAGAGGAATCAAAAGAGATTTGGTATGCAAGAAGAAATGCTTCTCCGGCTATTACTATTTACGGTACTAAAAAGTTAAACGAAGATATTTCGGTACCTAGAAGTAAACTTCCGGTAGCTTTAAACGGAATTTATGAAATAGGTAAAAAATATGGAGTTTTGATTCCTTGTTTCGGACACGCAGGGGATGGTAATATTCATGTAAACGTAATGGTAAACGGAAGCGATGAAGAAGAATTAAAAAGAGGTTATAAAGCTGTTGAAGAAATATTTGAGTATGTTGTTTCTTTGGGTGGTACTTTAAGTGGAGAACACGGAATAGGGCTTAGTAAAGCACCTTTTATGAAGATATCCTTTAGTGATGCAGAGCTTGAACTTTTTAGAAGAATAAAACACGCATTTGACCCTAACGGAATTATGAATCCCGGAAAAATGGGACTTTGATGAGAATTTGTACTTTTAATGTAAATTCCATTAGAAGTAGACTAGAGATAGTTCAAAATTTAATCAAAGAGTTTGATATCGATATTTTATGTATGCAAGAGATAAAAGTACAAAACGAGAAATTTCCTAAAATAGATGAAGAATTTGAATGTATTGTAAACGGGCAAAAACGTTTAAACGGAGTTGCTATCTGTTCTAAATTTCCGATTGACGATTATGAAACGGAGTTTGAGGGAGAAAGAAAAGAGGCCAGATTTGTTTACGCGTTGATTAATGGTTTGCATATTATCAATGTCTATGTGCCTTTAGGGGATAATTATTCTCAAAAGTTTGAATTTAAAATGTTTTTTTACGAAAAACTGTTTGAATTTTTAAAAAGATTCGATTTAGAAAAGGAAAATGTAATTTTATGTGGTGATATGAACGTGGCTTTTAGTGACCTTGATGTATGGGATGCTGATGTTTGGGAGGGGGAAGTTACGTTTTTGCCGGAAGAAAAAGCTATGATTAATAGACTTTTGCATATGGGGTTTGTTGATATTTTAAGAGAGCTTTATCCTAAAGAGAAGATTTTTACCTTTTACGACTATAGAGGGGCTAAAGTATATAAAAACGAGGGTTTAAGACTTGATTATTTTTTCTTATCAAAGCCTCTTTTAAAAAGAGTAGAGTCTCTAAAGGTTTTGATGTCTGTGAGGAGAAAAAGAAAGCCTACTCCCTCTGACCACGTTCCTTTGATTTTAGAGCTTAAGGATTAAAATGTTAAATGATATTATTCATTTTTTAGTGGAGTTTTGTAATTCCATAGGGTATGTAGGAGTATATTTATATATGGTGCTAGTTGGTACTTTTATTCCGGTGCCTAGTGAGCTTGTTTTGTTGCCGGCAGGGTATTTGGCTGCAACCGGTAAAAAAGATTTACTGTTACTTTGGATTAGTGGAGCGTTGGGGTCTTTGACCGGAGCTTTGATTAACTATTTTTTGGCAAAAATTTTAATTAATAAACTTTTAAAAGATAAACCGATTATCCAAAAAGTAAATAAATTTTGGAGTATGCACGGTAAAATTTCTGCATTTTTAGCCCCTTTGACTCCAGGGCTTGGTCAGTATATTTCAATTCCGGCCGGGCTTTTTCATATGCCTTTTCGTTGGTTTATTCCTTTAACGTTTAGTGCTAATTTAATTTGGGTCGGATTTATGCTTATGATAGGTTATCTGTTTGGGACAGGAGAAAATGCTCATAAAGAAGGTGTTTTGGGAAGTTTAGTTTTATTAGGGGGTGTTATTATTGTAGCTAGTGTTTATGTATTTAGAGAGTTAAAAAGAAGAAATTAAGCGATATAGTCCACTACTCTTCTTTCTAAAATATAAGGCTTTAAAAATTCAATTACTTCTAAGTGTTTAGGATGTGTTGCGTAAATTTCTAAGTCTTTGATGTCTTTTACTTTTGTAAAAACACAAAAGTCACTTGGGTTTTTATCAAATCTTATATCAATTCCTACTTCTATTTCTATTATTTGAGGAATTACGTTTTTTAGATTTTCTATTCTTTTTTTAAACTCCTCAAGAGGAGCGTCTTTTTTGGCTTTGAAAATTACTATGTGTTTAATCATTCTAAGCCTTCTACGAACTCTTTTATTCTTTTTATACCTTCTTTAATTGTGTCTAAATCTGTTGCGAAAGAGAATCTAAAATATCCTTCGCTTCCAAATCCTATCCCAGGTACTACGGCTACTCCTTTTTCTTCCAGAAGACTAAGTGCAAATGTCATAGATTCTGGCATAATTTTTTTATGATTTACGTAGATATAAAAAGCACCTTGAGGTTTTGCTGCACTTAAACCTTCTATATTGTTAAAAGCTTCGTATACGTAATCTCTTCTTTTTTTAAACTCTTTTAACATATTTTCAACGTCTTTATCAGCTTCTCCTAAAAGAGCAGGGATAGCTGCTTTTTGAGTAATTGAGTTTATATTTGATGTCATTTGAGATTGAAGTTTAGTCATAGCCTTTATAAGCTCTTTATTTTTAGTGGCTAAATAGCCAAATCTCCATCCGGTCATTGCGTGAGATTTACTAAGACCGTTTACAGTAATTGTTCTTTTTAGCATATCTTCATTTATGCTGGCAGTTGCACAAAAATCCCCTTCATAGATTAATTTTTCATACATTTCGTCACTTACCACCCAGATATTAGTATCTTTTAAAACTTCTGCAAGTGCATTTAACTCTTCTTTTGAGTAAACGGCACCGGTTGGATTGCTTGGAGTTGTTAGAATTAACATTTTTGTTTTTGGAGTAATGGCTTTTTTTAACATTTGAGGAGTGATTTTGAAATTAGTTTCTTCTGTAGTTTCTATAGGTACTACAACTCCATCGTGATATTTTACAAGTTCCGGATATGTCACCCAATAAGGGCTAGGAATAATTACTTCGTCTCCTTTTTCAATTAAACAGGCCATTATATTGTATAATGACTGTTTAGCTCCGTTACTTATTATAATTTCATCTGTTTCGTAGTCTAGGTTGTTGTCTTTTTTTAATTTTATTTTAATAGCTTCTAAAACTTCCGGAATACCGGCTACTGAAGTATATTTTGTAAATCCTTCCTCTATTGCTTTAATGGCAGCTTCTTTTATTATTTGAGGCGTATCAAAATCCGGCTCTCCAGCACTAAAAGCCAAGACGTCTTTTCCTTTAGCTTTTAGTTCTCTTGCTTTTTGAGAGATAGCTATTGTTAAAGAAGGGGATAATTTTTCTATTCTTTTGCTTAACATATTTTACCCTTTTTAGTCTGAATTATATCAAAAGTTTTATTTTTATTTATCAATAATTTTCAATACTACATTTTCTTATGAAAGTGTTACGAAATGAAAAAAAATTTTAGTAATTTCGATTTTCAGCTCTTGTTTTTTAACGCTTCTATATATTCTCTATATTTTTTTTCTATCTCTTCGTCTTTTTCTATTATGTCTTTATTTTCGTTTATAATGGCGTCTTCTAGAATTTTTATTCTGTCCATCAGATATTCGAAAAGTTCTTTTTCAATATCGGGAAGTTTGTCGTGTCCAAGAGGAGTGTAATCTTTTCTTTTTATAACTTTTCCCGGGATTCCTACAACTGTAGAATAAGGTGGGACGTCTTTTACTACCACAGAATTCGCACCTATTTTACTCCCTTTTCCTATAGTGATATTTCCTAAAATTTTAGCACCGGCTCCTATTATGCAGTCTTCTTCTATCGTAGGGTGTCTTTTACCGGGATTTAAACTAACCCCTCCAAGCGTTACGCCTTGATAAATTGTTACGCCGTCTTTTATTATAGCCGTTTCTCCTATTACAACTCCTATTCCGTGGTCTATAAAGACGTTTTCTCCTATCGTGGCTCCTGGGTGGATGTCTATATTTGTAATAAATTGATTTACTGCCATTATAAATCTTGCTAAACGTTTAAATCCCTTTTTATAGATTGCATTTGCTATTCTATAGTTTACAAGAGCCCAGATACCGGGATAGGCATATAAAAGTTCTATTTTGTTTTTAAATGCCGGGTCTCTGTCTTTAACGGCTAAGAAGTCTTTTTTAATTTTTGTCCATATACTCACTTATTACCTTTTTAATTCTGAAATTTATCTCTTCTATCGAGTTTGAAGCGTCAATTAGTATATGAGGAATTTCCAGTCTGTTTAGAGTTTGAATCATATTTTCCTGAATGTTTAAAAGATACTCAATGCCTCTTTTTTCTATGTTGTCGTGTTCTTTTTGAGAGAGTCTTTTGGTTAATGTTTTTTCGTCAAGTTTTAAAACTATTACAAAATCCGGAAAAATCCCGTCTGTTGCGAATTTGTTTAAATTCACGAGCATATCAAAGTCAAACCATTCTAGTGCGTAAGCGATGCCACTTATTACGCTTCTGTCGGTTATTATGTTTTTGTTTATGTTTGGTTTTATAATTTCATTTATCGTTTGGGCTCTATCGGCTAAGAATAAAAAGAGTTCACTTTTTTTAGTTATATTGTCTTTAAAGATAATCTCTCTTAACTTTGCTCCAAAAGGAGTGAATCCCGGTTCTTTTATAAACAGTATATCGTTAAATTCTTTTTTTAAAAGTTCTATTTGGGTGGATTTTCCGGCCGTGTCTATTCCTTCTATGGCTAAATACATTATAAATCCTTTAAAATCTCTTTAGGGACTAAATGGGAAACGTCGCCTTTGTATTTTAAAATACTTCTGATTACGCTTGAAGATATAAAAGCGTTTTCAAGGTTCGGCATTAAATAAATAGTGTCTATTTTGCTGTTTAGACTTTTATTTGCATATCCCATTTGAAGTTCGTATTCAAAATCACTTACAGCTCTTAAACCTCTTATTATGATATGGCAGTTTTCCTCTTTTGCAAAATCAACAAGTAAAGAACTAAAACTTTTTACCTCCACTTTTTCTAAACCGGAAGTGGCTTTTTTCATCATCTCAACTCTTTTTTTAAGGGAAAACATAGTGTTTTTGT
>CAYULY010000024.1:0-13487 GCA_964445785.1 uncultured Nautiliales bacterium | reverse complement strand
CCGAGAACGAGCTGAAAGCGTCGCAATCCCCTTAAATCGGGTCGGTGTTTCAATAAAAAAAATAATGATAAAATAAATAAAAAAGAGTCGCAATCCCCTTAAATCGGGTCGGTGTTTCAATAGTCCTAAATTTCGGACTTTTGAAAGCAAATATTAAATTAACATTAAAAATTTTTAATGCGACTTTTTGCAACAAAATGCCTAAATTTCGGGTTTTCAAAGAACTTTTTTAAATTCGGCAAAAAATGCTAAAATTGTATAAAATTTATAAAAAAAGCAATATTTTGCCTGATTTAAAATCTATTAATATTATACCAAAAAGGAATAAAAATTGAAAGATTTATTTATAACCCGTCCCGTTAAAATATCAAGAGATGCTAAAAGTTTAAAAATAGATGAGGGAAACTTCAAAAAAATTCCCGTTTCTTTGATAAGAAGTGTTTATATTTTCGGAAATGCAGAATTAAACAATAGTGCGAGGAATTTATTGTTAGAGTATTCAAGACCTATTTATCTTTTTTCTTCAAAAGGAGAGTTTAGAGGGATTATCCATAATGCAAAATTAAAAAGCAATTATAAAAACAGGATTTTGCAGTATAAAAATATAGATAACTTAGATATTGCAAAATTTATTGTCAAAAAGAAAATCGAAACAATAGAACATTATACAAAAAGGTCGTTAAACAGATACAAAGAAAAACTTGAAAGTGCAGAAAAATTAAATGAAATTTTAGGAGTTGAGGGGAGTTGTAGCAGATATATGTTTGAAAAGATAAAAAAAGAGCTTGAAAAAGCAGGTATAGAATTTAAAGGTAGAGAGTTTAGACCCGTTAAAGACAGGGTGAATTCTCTTTTGAGTTTTACTTATTCTCTTTATTATATGTTTTTGCATACTGTTATTTTAGAAGAAGGGTTTGACCCGTATATCGGTTTTTTGCATAAAAAAAGAGGTACTCATATGGCGTTTGTAAGTGATGTTATGGAGGGATACAGGGTTTATTTAAGTGCTTTTGTGGTTAAGATTTTAAAAAGAGGGATAATGAAAGATGAGGATTTTAAAGACGGGATTTTTTTGAATTATGAAGGGAAAAAGAAGTTTATAAGTTATTATTTGGACTTTATAAAAATCCTTGATAATTACTCTTTTCTTGAAGAGATAAAGACTAAATTAAACGCTCACTTATAAAAGTTTTATCTAAGTTGCCATTTATTAAGAGTTCGTTTATATCTTTTCCGTATTTTGCATCCCAGTTTAAAAATTTTACATTTACATCATATTCTCTTGCTTTTTTGGCAAGGTTTAAGCTTCCTTGAAGTCCGGCTTTATCTTTGTCAAATGCTAAAATTATGGTTTTACCTTTAAAATATGAAAAATTTATAGGGTTAAAGCTTCCAATTCCCTCAACTCCCACTACATTGATTTTTTTTAGTGACAGTGCGTCGATATGACCTTCTGTGAAATAAAAAGTGTCGAATTTTTTAAGTTTGTTTAGTGTTAGCGGGTATGGAAGTGGGTTTAAAAATCTTTTGTTTGACATTTCAAGTTCTTTGAATTTTCCCGGATATATGTTTCTAAATCTAAGAGCTGTTAGTAAATTTGAATATAAATCAAAAGAGGGTATTACCGTAAATGAAGAAAAACTGAATTTAAATTTTCCTTTGTGCAATATTCCAAATTGATTTAAATATTTATAATCAAAGAGGTCTAAAAGTTTATCCGTTAAATTAAAAGAGTCTTCTTTTGATAAAAAGCCTATGTTTTTGAAATAAGTGATTTTTCTGTTTAGATAGTAAGCGTTTTTTAAGGTTTGGTCGGTTTTTAGCGAAAAGCTGTAAATATAAGAGATAATAGTTTGGAATTTTTCTTCTAAATCTAGATATTTAAAGTTTTTTATATTTTCGCTAAGAGAGTGGATTTTTTGTTTTTCGGGGATTTTTAGAGGTTTTAAAGTTATTTTTATTTTAATTTTTGTGGATTTGTTGTTTGAGGGTATTTTATAGTTTTCTTCGTAACCGTTTAAGAGGTTAAAAATATCTTTGTTGCTAAGCCCTCTAAATTCTTTTAAATAAGTCCAAATAGGGATAATTTCTCCACATTTGTTTTTTCTGTTGCATATAATGATTGGTTTTAGTTCCGTTTTGTTTGGAATGTATGCTTCTTTTTTATGGCAAAAAGGACATCTTAAATGATAATACGTAGCACGTTTTTTAGGTTCGAGTTCTGGGAGTAAAAGTTCTATGTCTATATTTTGAAAAAGTTTATTTAAATCCATCGAGCCTCTTTTTTGTATAATTATACAAAAAAGGATAAAAATTGCGTTTTGTTGTGGCGTATGATGTCGAAGATGACAGAAAAAGGGTAAAAATTCAAAAATTTATTTCATCTTTTAGCGATGATTTTCAAAAATCGGTGTATGAAATTGATGTGAGTAAATCTCAAATTAAAGAGATTTTTAAGTTTTTAAATGAAATTTGTGAAGAAGATGATAAATTTTTAATATTTCCGGTTATTGAAAGTTTTAGTTTTGGTAAGAAAAACAGAGTGGAGTTTATTATATGAATTTAATAATTTCATATGATATCAGCGATGAAAAAAGATTAAGAAAAGTCGCTAAATATTTAGAAAAAGTTAGTCTTAGGGTGCAGTATTCCGTTTTTTTGTTTCCTAATCCTAAAAGAGAGCATTTACAAAAAGTTATAAGGGATTTAGTTAAAATGATAGGAGAAGAAGATAGTATTAAGGTATATAAATTTAGTATGAAGTATACTATTTCAAATTATGAAATCGAAAAATTTATAGTATAGGGATAAATATGGATGATATTTTTGTAAAAATTGATGAAATGTTTGAAAATGAAAATGTGGCAAAAGAGATTTTGAATGAGCTTAGAAATATTAAATTTGTTTTGACATCGGGGAGGGAAATTCAAAAAGAAGAAAAAAGAAAATTAAACAAAGCCTATTATAAGTTTTATTACGAATTTAGAGAAAGAATGAAAGAAAGACCAAGGGAGGGGTATTTTCCTGAGTTTGAGATAGATGGGAAAACATACGCCATTAATAAAAACGGGCTTTTATATGAGAAAACTTCTAATAAAGTTTTGCCAAAATCAGAAGCATTTAAAATTTATGAAAAGATATTTTATGAAGGATATTTTATAATGTGACAAATTTTGTCGCAAGAATTTATTATTATTTCAGAAAAAGGACTGATATGAAAAGAATGTTTTTACTTTTTTCACATAAATTAACTGATGAGCAAATTGAAGATGCAAAGAAAAGTTTTGGTGTTGATGAGTTTATATATTTGCCACAGAACCTTCAAGAAATCTGGTCGAATATCCCGCCAGAAATTGAAGATATAAAGCCGTTGCTTGAAGATATTAAGCAGTTTTTAAGAGATAATGCAAATAAGGGTGATATTGTTTTGATTCAGGGTGATTTTGGGGCTGTTGTTGAGATGGTTGAATTTGTAAGGTTTTGGCTTATTCCAGTTTATGCTACTACTAAAAGAGTGGTAAAAGAGATTGAAAAAGACGGTAAGATTGTAAAGGTTAGCGAATTTAAGCATGTGAGATTTAGAAAATATTAAGGAGAGAGGATGAAATTAATTGCAACACTTGGGACTACAAAAGCAAATCATACCCATATTTATTATTTAGGTAATCAAGAGTATAGTGAAGTTTTTTCGTTTTTTGCTTTAAAGAAGCATTTTAATATTAATGATAAAGATGTAATTATTATAGGTACGTCTGCGACGAAAAAATGGCAGGATGAATTTATTAAAAATTTTGAGTTTATAGAAGTTGATGCAGATAATTTTGAAGATGTTTTTGCTAAAACTTTACGTTCAATAGAAAATAACAGTATTGTAGATTTAACCCAGTCTTTTAAAAGCCTTGGATTTGGAGCTTTGCTTTCATATAGTTTTTCAAAAAGCATAGGGAAAAAAGTAAAAGATATCTATTATGCACAAGTTCAAGATAATTGTAATCCGAGTGGGAGTGAATGTAAGTTTGTTTTTCAGTCTCTTAAAAAATATGAAGATATTGTTGAGCTTGTAAGAGAGATAAATCTTTTTATCGATTCTTGGTATGTGTTGAGTCAGGAAAAAGATGAGGAATTTAAAGTAATTCATAATAACTTACTTGAAATGTCCCAGATGTTGAGCGTAAATGATTTGGATATTGAAGATAATGTTAAGAATTTAAAAAACGAGATAGAGAGATTATTAAATAAAAAAGAGTATGCGTATTTATATGAACATCTTAAAAAGTTACAAGAAGAAATTTTAAAAATTGATAATGCATTAGATATTTTTGAGTATAAAAAACTTATTAAATTTAGTAGGCTATATTTAGAAAAAAACTTTTTACTCCAATCTCTTACTATGCTTTTTGAGGCTGCTAGTGCTTATTTAGAATTTAAAACAAAAGATGATTTTGAGTGTAGAAAAGGAGAATACAAGATAACAAAAGGGGATAATAAATATAAATTTAGAAATTGTTTGAAGTCTAAATTAAGTTGTGCTATACATTCTAAATGTAAATATGAAAGTATAAAAGAACTATCTAGATTTATAGAAATTTCTAATTTAAATAACTTTGGGAAGCATTTAATTAGAGTAGATCACCTTAGAAATGATTCAGCTCATGCGTTTATTAATGGAAAAAAAGAGGAATTTGAGAATAAAAAAAGCAAGTTTAAAGAAGATATAGAAAAAGAATTAAAGTATTTTGAAGAAATTTTGTTAAGAAAATAAATGAAAGTAATAGTTATAAGATTATAATGCCCCTAAAATATTTTGGAGTTTTGAAAATCTAAAAGCTAAAACATCCAGTTTATCTTTTTAAGATGTAGTGAAGCTTTCTAATTTATTTTTAAGGTAAAAAATTAGTCTATCTTTTATAGTTTCTACAAAGTTTTACTGTTTAAATTATATTTAAAAGCGGCTTTTTTAAAATCTAAAAGAGTGTTATAATTTAGATTAAAAAATCTTTAAGAGGAAAGAATGAAAATTTTACATACTTCGGATTTGCACATAGGGCATAATGTAAACGGAATAGACAGAACTGATGAATTTAGAAGACTTTTTGAGTGGTTTTATAAGACAATAGAGAGAAAAAAAGTTGATGTTTTGATTATCAGTGGAGATGTTTTTGACGTTTATTATCCTTCAAACGAAGCGATTAAGCTTTATTATGATTTTTTGGTATCTCTTCAAAACAGACTGCAAAAAGTAATAGTAATAGGCGGCAATCACGACTCTCCTAAACACTTAAGAGCCCCTAAGGATGTTTTAAAATATCTTGATATAGTGGTTGTGAGTGGAAGCGAGGATGATTATTTGGAGGTTGTGGAGTTTGATGATTTTGAGATTGTTTGTGTGCCTTATTTGAGAGAGGGAATTTTAAAAAAATACGACAGTGACTTAAAAGAGGCGTTTAAGAAGATATATAAAAGAAAAAGTAACAAAAAATTAATAACCACGGGGCATTTTACTGTTTATGGAAGTGATTTGGGAGGGAGTGAGAGAGATATTTATATAGGCAAAATAGAAGCCGTTCCAAGCAGTGTCTTTGATGGATATGATTATGTGGCTTTGGGGCATATTCACAAACCTCAAGAGATAAGAAAAGGTGTAGTTTACAGTGGTTCTCCTTTGCAACTGGGGTTTAATGAGAATTATCAAAAAAAGGTTGTTTTGCTTGATAGCGAAAGTATGGAATATGAGTTTTTGAATGTACCGAAATTTAGGGAGTTTTATTCTTTAAAGGGTAGTTTTGAGGAGGTTTTAAAAGAAATAAAAGATTTAAAAGACGCTTTTGTGGAGATTGAATTAAATGAAATCGTCTCTTCTTTTGATTTGGAGAAGTTAAGAGAAAATGAAACCCTTGATATAGTAAAAATAAAAATGCCAATAAAAATAGCAAAAACCGAAATGAATATAAAGAACGTAGCTCCTAAGGATTTTATAAAAGAGATTTTTAAAAATGAGGATGATTTGGAAGAGATTTTAAAAATAATAGACGAAATTAGGAGAGAAGATGAAAATTAAGAGGCTTTATTTGGAGAATGTTAACTCTTTTTACGGTGGGTTTGAGATTGATTTTGATAAGTTTGATGGACTTTTTTTAATCTCCGGTCCTACCGGCAGTGGTAAAACCACCATAATAGACGCTATTTTGGCAGCTCTTTACAATAAAACCCCACGGCTTAAATCTTCTAAGTATCTTTTAAACAAACATGCTAAAAACGGAAAAATAATACTTGATTTTGAGATAAAAGGGGAAGTTTATACGATAACCTGGGAAGCTAAGCTTATAAGAAGAGGCAAAGAGATTGAGTTAAAAAGAAATCTTTATAAGGGAAATAGCCATATAGCGGATTCAAAAGCTATAAAAGAAGAACTTTTAAAACTTATAAAACTTGATTTTAATCAGTTTACCAAATCCGTAGTACTGGCTCAAGGTGAGTTTGATGCGTTTTTGAGTGCCGATTCGAATGAGAAAATGAGTGTGCTTGAGAAGATTTTGAATGTGGAGGAGTTTGAGAAAATTTCTGTTAGGGTTTATAACAAAACTAAAGAATTAAAAGAAAAAGCGAAAAATATTTTAGATGATATAAACGGCTTAAGGGTCGATGATTTAGATAAATTGTCAAAAGAGTTTGAATCAAAAAGCGAGGAGCTAAAAAGAGTTGATAAAAAGTTATCGGAAATTGACAAAACGATTTTGCTTATAAAAGAAAAAGAAAAACTCTTAAAGGATAAAGAAGTTTTAAGTGAAGAGATAGAAGAGATAGTTAAAGAGCTTGAAAGTGTGGATTTTGACGAAGAGGAGTTTTTAGTAAAAAAAGAGGAGTTCTTAAAGAGAAAAAAAGAGTATGAAAAAGAGTGTGAAATCCTTAATGAAGAGGTTTTAAAAGAGAGTAAACTCCAACATCTGAATAAAAACTTAAGCTTAAAAACTAAAGATATAGATTTGGTTTTTTCTCAAATTGAGAAATTAAAAAAAGAGCTTTCTTTTTTGGAGGCTAAAAGGGATGATTTAAAAAATGAGATTGAAAAAACGGATTTAAAATTTCATAAAGACAAAGCCCTTGAGAATTTTGACGAGGTAAGTGAGATATTTAGTGAGCTCTCTTTTTTAAGGGATGAGTATTTAAAAACCAAAAAAGGAATAAAAGAGCTTAATTTAAAAAAAGAATCCAAAATAAAAGAGCTTTTTGAATTAAAAAAGAGTCTTGATGAATTTAAAAAAGAGTTTGAATATTTAGAAGCAAAAACGCTTGTATTAAAGTATGAAAAAGAAAGGGGTGTTTTAAAAGAAAATACGCCCTGTCCTTTGTGTGGAAGTAAAGAACACCCTTTTGTAAAAGACCCTCCCACAATTGAAAAAGACGTAAAAAAAAGATATGAAAAGCTAAAAAAAACGATAGAGGAAAAAGAGGCTTTTTTAAGTGCCATTGATACGGAAATTAAAAACATAGAAGCGATTTTAAAAAACGAAAACGAAAAACTTTTTGAAATTAAAACAAAGGGCGAAAAGCTAAAAGAAAAACTTGATAAATTTTCTTTAAAAGAGGATGAAATAGAACTTCTGCAAGAGAAAAGGGCTCAAAACGAACTTTTACAAAAAGAAAAAAACAGACTAGAAAAAGAACTGTTAAAAACAGAGTTGGCTTTTGATGAAAAAAAGGGGGGGTTAAAAGAAAAAGAGAAGTTTTTTAAAGATTTAAAACTTCAAAAAGAGACTATTTTAAAAGAGATGGAAAAAATAGATTTA
Source organism: uncultured Nautiliales bacterium (assembly GCA_964445785.1). Taxonomy (GTDB): domain Bacteria; phylum Campylobacterota; class Campylobacteria; order Campylobacterales; family Nautiliaceae; genus Nautilia. Next base: position 5,700 of record CAYULY010000024.1, on the reverse strand, counting down.
AATATAAAAAATCCTTCTTTGAAAAAAGAGTCGATAAAAAAAGAATTTGAAAAAATGGAAAAAGAGTTTTTCAAGTATCAGCAAGATATAGAAAAACTCAAAAATAAAATAACTGTGCTTGAGAGTAAAAAGAGCGAAAAAGAAAAACGTTTAAGAGAGATTGAAAACCGTTTAAAAGAGATAGTCGTAAAAGATGAGAATGTTTTTTCAAAAAAAGAGGAGTTGAGTTTAAAAAAAGACTCTTTAAATCAGCAACTCGGATATCTGAAAAAAGAAATAGAGGAGATTAAAAGAGATTTTCAAAAAAAAGAGACTCTTTTAAAAGAGTTTGACGAACTTAACAAACGTTTAAATCTATATGAAAAAATAAACTCCAAAATAGGAAGTGCTGACGGAAAGTCTTTTAAAAGAATAGCTATTAATTATATGATGGACTCTTTGCTTTTTATGGCTAATGAAGAGCTTTTTAAACTTAGTGAGGGCAGGTATGTTTTGGAGAAGTCGGAGAATTTAGAAAAGCTTGATTTGTTTGTAACGGATACATTTTATTCCAGTAAAAGAGAAGTGAATACCTTAAGTGGCGGAGAGAAGTTTTTGGTCTCTTTGGCTTTGTCTTTTGGGCTTAGCAATATGTTAAGAGACAGCGTTAAGATTGAAAATATGTTTTTGGATGAAGGGTTTGGGAGTTTGGATGAGAGAAGTTTGAATAGGGCGTTGGAAGTTTTGATGAGTGCGAATAAAGGAAGTATAGGTATAATATCTCACGTTGAAAAATTAAAAGACGAAATCGATAAAAAGATTTTGGTGAAGAAAAAACCGGGAGGTAAAAGTTTTATTGAATTTATTGTTTAAATGGTTAAAGTTTAGTTTATCAGACTTAGAAAAATTGAATTAATTTTGGTATAATTAATGGAAAAAGGAGTGTGGATGAGGAAGTTTGTTTCGATTGTAGCGGCTGCTAGTTTAGTGGCATTTATAGCCGGATGTGGTAAAAAAGAAGAAAAACAAAAAGAGATAAAAGTAGGTATTTTACAACCTCTAACGGGACCTATTGCTAATTTTGGTCAAAAAACTCTTGACGGAATTAAAGTCGTTTATGATAAATACAATACTTTACCGGACGGGACTAAAATTAAGCTTGTTGAGGTTGATAATCAGTTTGATAAAGTACAAAACGTAAACGGATATCAAAGACTTGTAAGTAAAGAAAGCGTAATTGCAGTTGAGGGTCCTTTAGCTTCTAGTATGGCAAAAGCGGTAAAAAGATTTGCGGAAAAATCAAAAACTCCGACTGTTGTTCAGATAGCTACGAATCCGGACGTTACGAAAAATACAAAATATATGACAAGGGCGTGTTTTACGGATGATTTTCAAGGAAAAGTGGGAGCCGTTTATGCAATTAAAAACGGATATAAAAAAGCGGTAATTTTATTTGACGCGGCTCAAGATTATTCAACGGGACTAAAAAAAGAGTTTGAAAAAGAGTATAAAAAAGACGGAGGAAAAATTTTAGCGGTGCTTCATATCAATACAGGAGATAAAGACTTTAATGCTCAAATAGCACAGATTAAAAAATTAAACCCTGATATTATTTATGCACCTATTTATGCTCCAGAAGGCGGACTTTTTGTAAAACAGCTTAGAGAAAACGGAGTAAAAGCACCGGTACTAGGAGGAGATGGGCTTGCAGATGTTTCTCAGATGACAAAACTTGCCGGAAAAGCTGCAAACGGGGTTATGTTTACCGACCATTTCGATGCTAAAAAACCACCTACAAATCTTTCAAAAGAGTTTATTAAAGAGTTTGAAAACAAATATCATAGAGCTCCTAGTGCATTTGCGGCAACCGGGGCTGACGGGTATATTTTAATTTACAACGCACTAAAAACTTGTGATAAAAAACACGATTTAACAAAAGAGTGTGTAAACTATGAAATAAGACACGCAAAAAATGTAGAGGCAGTTACCGGAAATCTTACAATTGACCCTAAAACAGGAAATCCAATCAACAAACCGGCGGTTATTAAAAAAATCGAAGGAGAAAAGGCTGTATTTGTGGAGTTGGTTCAGCCTTAACTCCTCTTTGCGATTTTTTAAGGATTATTCTAGTCTTTAAGAAATTACAAAAAGGATAAAAATGGAGTTTTTTATTCAGCAGCTTATAAACGCATTTTCGCTTGGAAGTATGTACGCTTTAATTGCCATTGGGTATACGATGGTGTATGGGGTTTTGAGGCTTATTAATTTTGCTCACGGAGATTTTATGATGGTGGGTGCTTTTTTGGTTTACCTTTTTATCGCTTTATTGAATCTTAATTTTTTCGTAGCCGTAGGATTTTCTATAGTGCTTACGGCACTTATTGGGGTTTTGAGTTACAAAGTGGCTTATAAGCCTCTTTTGGATAAGGACGCTCCTAAAATTTCTCTTTTAATTACGGCTATTGGGATTTCGTTTTTTCTAGAGTCGTTGTTTAATCTCCTATCAAACCAGCTGGTAGGAGAAAATACTTTGGCTTTTATGGCTCCTAGCTTTTTTTCAAATAGAATAGAAATAGGAGGGGTCGGATTTTCGGTTTTAAATGCGATAGTGCCCGTACTTACCCTTTTGATTTTGGGTGGAGTGTTGTTTATTCTTTATAAAACGAAAATAGGAATAGCTATTAGGGCTTTGGCTTTTGATATTTCTACAGTAAAACTTATGGGAATTGATTCTAATAAAATCATAGCTTTTGTGTTTGCACTTGGGGCTTCTTTAGCTGCCGTAGGAGGGATTTTATATGCAATTGCCTATCCTAGTATAAGTCCTTATATGGGGCTTATGATAGGACTTAAAGCTTTTGCCGCGGCGGTTGTAGGAGGTATAGGTAGCGTAACGGGTGCCGTGATTGGTGGTTTTATTTTGGGTATTGTAGAGATTTTAATTCCCGGGTTTTTCCCTTCTCTTGGAGGGTATAAAGACGCTTTTGCTTTTATATTGTTAATTTTTGTTTTACTGTTTAAACCTACGGGTATTATGGGAATAGACTTTGAAAAGAAAAGGTTTTAAATGAGTGCGAAAAAATATTTTAGTTTAATTGCTTTAATTACCGTTTTGTATGTGGCGTTTTTGTTTTTGACAAACGCTTCTTTGGATTTTTATACCATAACCGTCCTTAGCAATATCTATATTTTTGTAATTTTAGCAGTAAGTTATAACCTCATAAACGGGGTTACCGGGCAGTTTAGCCTTGAGCCTAACGGCTTTGTTGCGATAGGAGCGTATGTAACGGCTCTTTTGATTTTAACTCCCGGCGAAAAACTTGACGCTTTTACACTTGCAAAACCACTTGATTTTATAGCCGCTATTCATATCGGTAATCCTTACTTGGTGCTTGTAATAAGTGGGGTGGTGTCTTCTCTTGTGGCACTTACCCTTGCTTTTCCGGTTTTTAGGGTAAGAGGAGATTATTTGGCTATTGTAACTCTAGGATTTGGGCTTATTATCAGGTTTATTCTTATAAACAATCCTCAAATTTCAAACGGTTCTAGTGGGATTAGCGGCATTGATGATTTTGCAAATTATATTATGGTTGGGGTTGTTGCTTTAATAACCGTTATTTTAGTTTATAATATAGTTTATTCAAAATTCGGTAGGGCTATGAAAGCCGTAAGAGACGATGAAGACGCGGCACTTGCTATGGGAGTTGATACGATGAAAATAAAAACTTTGGCTTTTGTCAGTTCTGCATTTTTTGAGGGAATGGCTGGAGGACTTTTGGCAAGTTCTATAGGTTCTATTTCGCCGGATCAGTTTTCTTTTATGCTTACATTTCAGCTTCTTGTAATTATTGTTCTTGGCGGTCTTGGAAGTATTAGTGGAAGTATTATAGCTACGTTTTTAGTGATGGGAGGAATGGAAATTTTAAGAGTGCTTGACGATAGAAACTTTGAATTTTTAGGACTTCACGGAGTACCTGGGCTTAGAATGGTAGTATTTAGTGTGCTTTTAATCGTTATTATGATTTTTGCCAGAAGAGGGCTTTTGGGAGATAAAGAGATTTGGGAGCTTAAAAAATGATAGAGCTTAAAAACGTCACTATGAAATTCGGAGGGGTTGTTGCGATAAATAATCTCTCTTTTAAAGTCTCTTTAGGAGAGACTTTTGGGCTTATAGGACCTAACGGAGCCGGGAAAACGACGGTTTTTAATATAATTACCGGGCATTATAAACCCACAAACGGAAAAGTTTTTTTTAAAAACGAAGATATTACGGGTAAGAGTCCCGATTATATAGTAAAGCTAGGGATTGCAAGAACGTTTCAGAATATTAGGCTCTTTGGCAGTATGAGTGTACTTGAGAATGTGCTTATAGGGTTTCATAACCATATGGATTATAGCTTTTTTGAAGCTCTTTTTAGATTTCCTAAATTTTTTAAAGAAGAGGAGAGGTTTAAAAAAGAGGCTTTATTAATTCTTAAAATTTTAGGACTTGAAAAAAAGGCTAATTATAAAGCTACATCCCTTAGTTACGGAGAACAGAGAAAAGTAGAAATAGCCAGAGCTCTTGCGACTAGTCCTTCATTGCTGTTGCTTGACGAACCGGCAGCCGGGATGAACCCTAAAGAATCGGATGAACTTGCTAATATTTTGGATATTATTAAAAAAGAGTTCGATTTGACAATTTTACTTATAGAACACGATATGAAGTTCGTTCAAAAAGTATGTAACAGAGTGCTTGTGCTTGATTACGGAAAAACTATTTTTGAGGGTAAACCTAGCGATATGTTAAAAGATGAAAAAGTTATAAAAGCTTATTTAGGAGATTTTGATGTTGAGAGTTAAAGGGCTTGAGGTAAAATACGGTGTGATTGAAGCTGTTAGAGGGATTGATTTTGAAGTGGGGGTTGGAGAGATTGTGACTATTATAGGAAGCAATGGAGCTGGGAAAACTTCTACATTAAACGCTATTATGAATTTAGTTCAAAAAAAAGGGAAAGTTGAATTTTTTGAGAGTGGCATATCAAAACTCCCTACCGATAAGATAGTAAAAAGAGGACTTGCTTTAGTACCGGAGGGTAGGAAAATTTTTATAAATTTAACGGTTGATGAAAATCTGGATATCGGAGCTTACAACAACGAAGAAAACAAAGACGAATTAAAAGAGAAAATGTATGAGCTTTTTCCAAGACTTAAAGACAAAAGACATCAGTTCGGAATGAATTTAAGTGGGGGAGAGCAGCAGATGTTGGCAATAGCTAGGGCTTTGATGAGTGAGCCTAAGATGCTTATGCTGGATGAACCCTCTTTAGGGCTTGCCCCGAAAATCGTAATGGATGTTTTTGAAATTATAAACAAATTAAGAGAAGACGGGATTACTATTTTGCTTATCGAGCAAAACGCCTCTTTGGCTTTAAAAAATTCCGATTACGGGTATGTAATGGAAAACGGTAAAATCGTTTTAAAAGACAAATCAAGCAATCTTTTAAATAATGAAGAAGTTATTAAGAAATATTTGGGTGGTTAGAGTTTAAAGAGGTCGTTTTGATAATATTTAAAATCATTAAATTTAGGTTCTTTTCCTTTTCTAAACGCGTCTTTTAAAAGCATTAAGAGTTTTTCCAGGTTGTTTTCGCCTTTTTTTAGGTTTATATCATATCGCCAGTAAGTATACCAATTCTCATATATTCATAGCCTTTATAATATAGTTATAAGAAACCAAAG
>CAYULY010000023.1:0-16181 GCA_964445785.1 uncultured Nautiliales bacterium | reverse complement strand
CTTCTTTTACGTCGTCAAGTTTAAAAGGCTTAATTATCGCTTCTATTTTTTTCATTTATTTTCCTTTGGAAGTAATTTATGTAATTATATTAAACAATAAAAAAAGAGGAAGAAAAAAAGTGCTTAAATTTTAAGCAGTTATTTTAAAGAGATTTTTTGGATTAATTCTTTTGCTTTTGTTAATGCGTTTTTAGAAGACGAATCACTTACTAATAAAACTCCCATTCTACGCCCAGGATGTGCTACTGGTTTTCCAAATATCACAAATCTTGAATTTTCCCCGAATACTAAAGGGTCTACTTCGAAAGTAGGGGCGATTGAGTCTTTGTCGGCTTTAAATGCGGCACTGGCACCCGGAGTTATAAACTGAAATTTAAGAGGCAGGTTAAGTACCGCTCTTATGTGAAGAGCGAATTCGCTTTGAGATTGTGTTATAAGCGTTACAAGCCCCGTATCGTGAGGGCGAGGGGAAACTTCACTGAAATATACATCATCACCTTTTACAAACAGCTCAACTCCGAAAATTCCTCTACCACCAAGCCCTTCTACTATTTTTTTGGCGATTTCTTTTGATTTTTGTAAAGCAATTTCGCTCATTTCTATCTCTTGCCATGAGAAGATATAATCTCCTCCGCTTTGAATATGTCCGATTGGAGGACAAAATACTATTTCTCTGTCGTTTTTTGCGGTAAGGAGCGTTATTTCATAATCAAAATCGATAAACTCTTCAACTATCAACTCATCGGCACTTCCTCTTGCGTCCTTTTTTGCGAATTCCCAGGCATTAATTGTTTCTTCGGGGCTTTTTACGATACTTTGTCCGTGTCCTGATGAAGACATAATAGGTTTGACTACTACCGGGTATCCCAATTCGTCGCAGGCTTCTTTTAATTCTTCGTAAGTTGAGACGAATTTATATTTTGATGTTTTAAGTCCAAGTGTTTCAGCTGCAAAAACGCGAATATTTTTTCTATTCATTGTTTTGTTTACGGCTTCTGCGTTTGGAATTACATAAAACCCTGCTTTTTCGGCTTCAAAAAGAGCGTCTATGTTTATCGCTTCAATTTCCGGTAAAATAAAAGAAGGCTTTTCGCGTCTTATAACTTCAAGTACTTCGTCTTTGTTTTTCATATCGATTACGTAACTCTTTTGTGCCACAAGCATTGCAGGTGCGTTTGGGTATCTGTCTACTGCGATAACTTCACATCCTAGGCGATTTGCTTCAATTGCAACTTCTTTACCTAATTCTCCGCTTCCAAGCAGCATTATTTTAACTGAATTTGATTTTAATGGTGTTGTTAGAATCATTTTCTTCTCCTTAATTTTTTAAATACATTATCAAAATTTATTTTTACTTCGCAATTTAAATTATCATTTAATTTTAAAGTCCCTTTGGAAAAGTCTCCTATTTTTTTGAATTCGGAATTTTCGTTTTTGTATACTTTTGCGATAAGTCTATTAGGGTAGGCTAATATATAATATTTTACATTTTCTTTTTCGTAAATTTCGAATTTTATCTTTTCGTCTCTCTTAGCACTGCTTTTGCTTACAACTTCTACTACAATCTCCGGTGCTTTTGTAATAAAGTTTCCATCTTCATTACAAACTACACTTACGTCGGGTTTAAGGCTAGTATCTTCATATACGATATAGTCTTTTTCTGCTACGACTAGGCACTCTTCATAATCTTTTAAATTTTTATTTAGTTCATAAACGAACATACTTGTAATGTATTGGTAATTAATTATAGGAAACGGAGCCATAGCTATCGGTTGCCCGTATATTAGTTCCCAGTCTCCCTTCCAGTGTTTGTAATCATCATAGGTGTAGTATTCGATTAAGCACATTTTCCACCTTTTTTGATATATGTCAATAAATTTTTATACTTATATTGGTATTATACCAAACAAAAACGGTTAATAAAGGTGGGTTATGAGACTTAACGAATTAAAAATAGGCGAGAGTGGGGTTGTAAAAAAGGTTTATGCCAAAGAACCTTTAAAGAGTCGTCTTTTTGCGTTCGGTATAGCAAAGGGACAGAGAGTAAAGGTTTTAAAACACACTTTGGCAAAAAATACATATGAAATAGAAATAGGAAATACCAAAGTGGCTTTAAGAGAAGAAGAAGCGGCAGAAATTGAAGTTAAAAAATAAGGAAATTAGATGAGAGAAATTGTAGTAGCACTTGTAGGACAACCAAACGTCGGAAAGAGTCATTTGATTAATTCTATCTCCGGGGCTCAACTTCACGTTGGTAATTTTAGCGGTGTGACTGTTGAGAAAAAGGAAGTCGTATTCAAAAGAGACGGTTATAAGATTAAGTTTATAGATTTACCGGGTACTTACTCTTTACATACTTATACTCCGGAAGAGGAGGTTACTAAAAAATTTTTATTTGAAGAGGAGTATGATTTAATATTAAACGTTCTTGATTCGAATCAGCTTGAGAAAAACTTAACTCTAACCTGGCAGCTTAGCGATTTGCAAAAGCCTATGGTTGTGGCTTTTAATATGTATGACGAATTTGCAAGAGATGGTGGAGAAATTGATACCGATAAGTTCGCAAAACTTACAAATATATCAGCTCAAAACGTATCGGCAAAAGAAAAATTCGGACTTGAAGAGCTTTTTAAAAAGGTTATAAAAACTTTTGAGGATAAAAACACCCCAAACGTTTATTATAGCGAGATAGTGGAAGAAGAAATTGATTCTCTTCAAAGAAAAATCAAAAACTGCAAATTTTCAAAAAGATTTGTGGTTATAAGACTCTTAGAAGATGATGAGTATATGTATAGGTTTGTTCACGAAAAACCTTGGTTTGTGGATATTATGTCTTTTCTTAACTCTTCAAAAGAGAGACTAAGAATAGAATACGACGAAGAAGATACGAAGACTATTTTATTTGAAGAGCGTTTGGCTTTGGCTAAAGGAATAGTAACTCAAGTCGCTAAAAAAGCGAAAAAAGAGACTGTTACGGAAAAAGTTGACAAAATTTTAATACATCCGATTTTAGGGCTTCCTCTGTTTTTATTTATTATATGGGCTATATTTCAGGCAACTTTTAGTGTGGGTGCTATTCCTATGGAATATATCGATAAGGCTTTTAGTGCTTTTGGAGAGATGCTCTCTAACGCTTTGCCAAAAGGGTTTATAAATGATGCTATCGTAAAAGGGGTTATTCCGGCAGTAGGTGCTGTTGTTATGTTTTTGCCAAATATTTTGATTCTGTTTTTAGGGATAAATCTACTTGAACAGACCGGTTATATGGCAAGGGCTGCTTATATTATGGATGGGGTTTTAAAGCGTTTCGGACTTCAGGGAAGAGCTTTCATACCTCTTGTGAGCGGGTTTGGATGCAGTGTGCCGGCGTATATGGCTGCTAGAACTCTTAAAAACCCGAAAGACAGACTCATAACTATGCTTGTAATCGGATTTATGAGTTGTGGAGCCAGACTACCTATTTACGTGCTTTTAGTGAGTGCCTTTTTTCCAAAGGATATTCAAGGAAATGTTTTGTTTGCCATTTATATAGGTGGGGCTATAACGGGACTTATTGTGGCTAAGATTTTAAGAAACGTACTTTTTAAAGGAGAACCGGAACCATTTGTTATGGAACTTCCTAAGTATAGGTTTCCTAAATTAAAAGCGATAATTTTTGATTTATGGCTTAAGAGTAAACTTTATTTGAAAAAAGCCGGGACTTTTATTGCTGCCGCTAGTTTGGTTGTTTGGTTTTTAAGTTCTTTTCCAAGGGAAAGTATCGTAAAAAAATATGAGGCTTTAATTGAAAAAGAACCCTCAAAAAAAAGTGAGTTTGTTTTAAAAATGAATAAGGAGATACTTGAAAATTCGTATCTTGCAAAAATAGGTAAGGCTATCGAACCCGTTTTTAAATCTCTGGGGCTTGGCTGGAGAGAGGATGTCTCTCTTATCGCCGGACTGGCTGCAAAAGAGGTTATAGTATCGACTCTTAGCGTCTTATACGGAAGCGATAATAAAAGCTCAAAAGAGGTTGTAGCCATTATAAAGTCTCATATGAATGTTAAAGTGGCTATTGTGATGATTATAGTTATTATGTTTTATTCTCCTTGTCTTGCGGCAATGGGGACGTTTTGGGCTGAAGTGCCACAATGGCAGTGGAGGATTTTTTATACGGTTTATCCTAATGTTTTTGCTTATGTGGCAGCTTTGGCGGCAGTGATTATTATGAAAATTTTTAGTCCTTAATTTAGGACTTTTTTCTTTTTTCCTTAAACTTTACTTTTAATAAAAAAGGTTTATTATGGTAGTTTTAAGGAATAAATGCTATTATTCGCAAACTACAAATACTACTTTTAACTTCAAAGGAGAATAATGTATCCAGGTATTACGGTAATTAAAAGAAACGGAAGACGAGAGCCGCTTGATATTTCTAAAATCAGAAAATATACGAAGGCTGCTTGTGAGGGGCTTGAAGGGGTTGACTATACAGAACTTGAACTTGATGCGAAACTACAGTTTCGTAATGGAATTACTACGGCTGAAATTCAAGAGACATTAATTAAAACTGCAGTTGATAAAATAGATGTCGATAGACCTAATTGGAACTTTGTGGCGGCAAGACTTTTTTTATATGATTTATATCATAGGGTAACCGGATTTACGGGATATAATCATTTAAGAGGATATTTTGAAAGAGGGGAGAAAGAGGGGAGAATTTTACTTGGGCTTAAAGAAAAATATGATTTGGATGATTTAAACGATTATATAAAAACCGATAGGGATTTGCAGTTTACTTATCTTGGGATAAAAACGCTTTATGATAGATATATTATAAAAGACAGACAAGGAAACCCTATTGAGCTTCCACAGCAGCTTTTTATGGGGGTGGCTATGTTTTTGGCTCAAAATGAGACAAATCCTAATAGCATTCCTAACGCTGATAAAGATAAAGTTAATTTAAATGACCCGAAATCTATTAGAGGATATTGGGCTAAGAAATTTTATGATGTTATTTCTAAGTTTGAGGTAATGGTGGCGACTCCTACTCTTAGCAACGCAAGAACGACGCGTCACCAATTAAGCAGTTGTTATGTCGGAAGTATGAATGATAATATTGAAGGAATTTTTGATGATTATAAAGAGATGGCTTTACTTAGTAAATTCGGTGGAGGAATTGGCTGGGATTTTAGTAAAATAAGAGCTCTTGGGAGCTTTATAGATAACCATAAAAACGCAGCCGGTGGGGTTGTACCTTGGCTTAAAATTACAAACGATATCGCAATTGCAGTAGACCAGCTGGGAACCAGAAAAGGTGCGATTGCCGTTTATCTTGAGCCGTGGCATATGGATATTTTGGACTTTTTGGATTTGAAGAAAAACTCCGGAGAAGAGAGACGCAGGGCTCACGATTTGTTTCCGGCTTTATGGATTAGCGATTTATTTATGAAAAGAGTTCAAAACGATGAGCTTTGGACGCTTTTTGACCCTTATGAAGTATCGGATTTAACAGACCTTTACGGTGAAGAGTTTGAAAAAAGATATATAGAATACGAAAATGACCCAAATATCACACAAGAAAAAATTAAAGCGAAAGATTTATGGAAAAAAATCTTAAGAGAGTATTATGAAACGGGAAATCCTTTTCTTTGTTTTAAAGATAATGCAAACAGAAGAAATCAAAACGACCACGCTGGGATTATTAGAAGCTCAAATCTTTGTACCGAAATTTTTCAAAATACAGAACCGAATCATTATAAAGTAAAAGTTGTTTATGAAGATGAGAGCTTTGATTTGTTTGAAGAAGAAGAGGATGTTGAGGTAACTCAAGGTGAAGTAAAAATAGTTAAAAAAGCGAAAAAAATAACTTCTATTGACGAAATTAACGGTAAAAGAGTTTATATCGTGGAAAAAGTGCCGGTTGAGGGGAAAACTGCCGTTTGTAACCTTGCTAGTGTGAATTTATCTAAAGTAAATACGCCGGAAAAAATTGAAGAAGTTGTTCCGATTGCCATTAGAATGCTTGATAACGTAATTGATTTGAATTACTATCCGGTTAGAAAAACAAAAGATACGAACCTTAAAAATAGAGCTATAGGTCTTGGTGCTATGGGTGAGGCTCAAATGCTTGCCGAAAAGCAGATTCACTGGGGAAGTGATGAGCATTTAAGAGTGATTGACGAAATTTTTGAAGGGATTAGTTACTGGGCTATAAAAACAAGTGCCTCTTTGGCTCAAGAAAAGGGAATTTATCCGGAATTTGACGGTAGCAGATGGTCTAGGGGAATTCTTCCTATAGACAGTGCGAATGAAGAAGCTAAAAAGCTGGTAAACAGGGATTTATTCAGTGCTACTGCTTATGATTGGGAAGGGTTAAGAGAAGAGGTAAAAAAAGGAATGAGAAACGGATATTTAATGGCTATAGCACCTACTAGTTCCATTTCTATTTTAACAGGAACTACTCAAACGATAGAACCGGTTTATAAAAGAAAATGGTTTGAAGAGAATTTAAGTGGATTAATTCCGGTGGTAGTGCCTAATCTTAGTGCCGAGACGTGGATGTTTTATACTCCGGCATATGAACTTGACCAAAGAATACTTGTAAAAGCGGCGGCAATTCGTCAAAAATGGATAGACCAGGGACAAAGTCTTAATATCTTTATTACGACTGATAAAGCAAGTGGAAAATATTTAAATGAAATTTATATGCTCGGATGGAAACTAGGACTTAAATCGTTTTATTATTTAAGAAGTCAGTCTCCGGAAATTAAAGAAGAGGTAATGGATAGAAGTGTTGAGTGTTTTGGATGTCAGTAGGAGAAAAAATGAATAAAATGATAAATTTTTTCGTATGTTTGATAGTAGGTTTTATCGTTTTATTTTTGTTTTTTTTTCCCTTGATAATATATCCGATAAATTTATAGAAATTTATAGAAAAGGTAAAAATTTTATTTGATTTCTTTTTCCGTTATGATTGCCATATTACAATTTAAAGAAAATTTAAAGCAGAATAAAAAAATATTAGATTGGAATAAATCTCAAATTATTATTAAACAATTGCATACTTTGAAAGTATCTTTAAATAAAATAACTGATGATTTGAATAATTATTTTATTTGAATAATTATTTTAAATACGAAAAGAAAAGAACACTTATAGTGTAAGAGAAATTTACTCTTTATTCGGTATTATTGATTGGAGTAGATTGAGTGATTCGGAAAAGGAAAAGTTGAAAAATTTTTTCGGAAGTGATATACAAAAAGAAGATGATATTCCCAATGCCGGAAGTGTAAGAGAAAATTTTAGATTTGTTTTTTACAAAGAGAATATTCCGCAAAATGTTGAAGAAATTATTGATAAAGTTAAATTAAGCAATAAAAGATTGGAAGAAGAAAAATTAAATGACTTATATTATCATCAAGAGATGGAAAAAGTATGACGGGAAGTTTTTAAACAAGTCTTTACATAGTTTTTTAAGTGAATATGAGTATTTAGCTACCGGTGTTAATAATAATATTTTTGAAATAAAAATTGTAGACGATTTAATGGGAAGTCCCGTTATAAGAGCTTATGAAACTTTTAGTTTGTATATTTCTCATTTAAGATGAATATCATCAATTAAAAACGTTGTATACTCAATTTCAAAAACTTTATGAAGATATAAAAAGAGAAAGAGGTTAAAAAGGAGGCCAATCTTGAAAAATTTTACACATCATAACTCCTTTTTGAGGATAAAACAAAAAATCAGATATTTTGTTAAGGAGAGAAAATGCAAATAAAAAAACTGTTTAACTATAACTGCCCTATGCATAAAGGTAGTACGACTTCAATTATTAACGGATGTACGGAGGGTATAATTAACTTAAATAACCTTTCTTATCCGTGGGCTTATAATTTGTGGGATATGATGCTCGCAAACACTTGGTTCCCAAGAGAAGTGGATTTAACGGAAGACGCAAGACAATATAGACAACTGCTTCCGGCAGAAAAAAGAATGTATGATAAGGCTTTAAGTCAGCTTATTTTTATGGATAGTATTCAAACGAATAATACTCCAGACCACGTTAATCCTTGGATTACGGCACCGGAAGTTAATATGTGTTTGGTTCGTCAAGCTTTTGAAGAAGCACTTCATTCTCAAAGTTATGCCGTAATGGTTGATAGTATTTCTCTAAATACCGAAGAGATTTATGAGATGTGGAGGGCTGATGAGAATTTAAGAAAGAAAAACGAATTTATCGGAAACGTTTATGAAGAGTGGGGGATTAAGGCTTTAAATGGGGATGATGAGGCTAAAATTTATATGATTGTCGCAAACCAGGCGTTAGAGGGGATTTATTTTTATAACGGATTTGCAGCGTTTTATGTGCTGGCAAGAGCTGGAAAAATGATTGGATCGGCTCAAATGATTAGATTTATTCAAAGGGACGAAGTTACTCATACTTTACTTTTTGCTAATATCTTTAAAGAGATAAAAAAAGAGTATCCGGATTTGTTTACTCCAAATGTTATTAAAAACATAAAAGAAATGCTTTATGCAGCATATGAGCTTGAGAGAGACTGGGGGTATTATATAACAAACGATGAAATCCTTGGAATGAGTAAAGAACTTATCGACAAATTTACAAAATACCTTGCAAATAAGCGTACAAATGCTATGGGGCTTGAGCTTTTATTTCCGGAAGTCGGGCTTAAAAATCCTATTACGTGGTTTGATAGTTTCAGTTCTTTTAACGAGCAAAAAACAAACTTTTTCGAAGGAAATGTGGTAAACTACTCAAAAGGAAGTCTGAATCTTGACGATTTTTAAAAAAGGAGAAAGGATGATAGTAAAAGTTGAGGTAAAAAGTGAAAAAATTTTACAATTTTTTGATTTATTAAACGCCCTTAGGGATGAATGGATTGAAAATTTTGAACCTGAAATAAAAGATGATGATTTCAGTAAAGAGGAAAAAAGTAATGATAATGAGGCAAGAGACACTAAGAATTAAAGCACCCAAAAGGGGCTTTTTCGTAATTACCGATAAAATTCTGTCAGCCGTTGACATTTCGGATATAAATATCGGGATGATGAATCTTTTTTTAAAACACACATCGGCGTCTTTGACAATTAACGAAAACGTTTCTCCAGATGTTAGAATCGATATGGAAAGCATATCTAATAATTTAGTTCCTGACGGGTATCATTATAGCCATTCCCTTGAAGGTAGCGATGATATGCCGGCACACTTTAAATCTTCTATGTTTGGGGTTAGTCTTAATATCCCAATAACAAACGGGCGTTTGAATCTTGGAACGTGGCAAGGGATTTATTTAAACGAACACAGAGATTATTCGAGCAGTAGAAAAATTATAATTACAGTATGGGGAGTTTAGTATGGAAATAATTGATTTTAATAAAATTGAGAGTAAAGAGCGTTATTTTTTAATGGCCGGAAATATTATTCCTAGACCGGTTGCTTGGATTGTAACTGAAAATAACGGCGTTATAAATGTAGCACCTTTTAGTTATTTTACGGGAGTATCAAGTAAACCGCCACTTCTGATGGTAAGTATAGGAAGAAAAAAACCGACTCTTGATGAGCCAAAAGACACATATAAAAACTTGCGTGAAACGAAAAAAGCAAGTGTTTGTTTAGTTCCTCTTGATATGTATGAAAAAATGGATAAAACAGGAGAAGTTTTGCCCTCAAATGTAAGTGAAGCCGAAAAATTTGGTATTGAGCTTGAGAGGGTTGATGAGAATTTTCCTCCGATTATCAAAGGATGTAAAAGAGCCTTTTTAACAACGCTTTATGGGACGTTTGAAAATGACGAGATGGCTACTATTCCTTTTTTTCTTGAAATTGAAAAAATGATAATGGATGGTAAGTTTGAGCCGGTTGCAAGAGTTGGAAAAGGGTATGCGAAGGTATGCGAGATAGAAAAATGAATGTGAATAAAATTGTGTGTGTCGGAAGAAATTACGTAGAACATATAAAAGAGCTTAATAACGAAATTCCAAATGAACCTGTTTATTTTATGAAGCCTTTTTCAAGTATTGGTAAAGATATTGTTTTGCCAAGGTATTCTCCTATGCATTATGAAGGAGAGATTTGTTTTTTAATAAGTGATAGGCTTAAAGTTGGGTTTGGGTTTGATTTTACTTTAAGAGAAATTCAAAGTGAATTAAAAAAAAGAGGGCTTCCTTGGGAGAGGGCGAAAGCTTTTAAAAATTCTGCTGTATTTAGTGATTTTGTAGAGTTTGATGATATTAATGCCCTTGGGCTTGAAGTTTATAAAAATGGTAAGCTTGTTCAAAAAGGAAATGTTAGTTTGATGATGTATAAGCTTGAGTGGCTTTTTGAGGATATTAATAAAATCTTTGGCTTGAATTTTGGTGATATTGTAATGACTGGAACTCCTAAAGGTGTTGGTGTTGTAGAAAGTGGAGACGACTTTGAAGGAAGGATTTTGGAAGGTGAAAAAATACTTGTTAGTAAAGAATGGATAGTAAAGTGATACCGATTAGTGAAATTTTTTATTCAATTCAAGGAGAAGGCAAGTTTGCCGGGCGTCCTAGTATTTTTGTAAGGGTTGGTGGGTGTAATTTAAGGTGCCCCGGATTTGGTAAAAACGGATGTGATAGTTACTATGCAGTAGACAAAGCCTATAAAAATGAGTGGAAATTAATGACAATAAGTGAAATAAAAAAAGTAATAGAGGATTATCCTAAAAAAGTGCACTTGGTTTTAACCGGGGGAGAACCTATGCTTTATTATAAAGAGCTTTATCCTTTGATTGAGTGGTTTAGTGGAGAGATTACGATTGAAACGAATACGACAATTGAAGTTGACTTTGACAAATATCCGAAATATAAAGATGTAACTTTTGCAATGAGTGTAAAGCTTAGTAATTCGGGTGAAGATTATAAAAAAAGGGTAAAAAAAGAGGTAATAAAATCATACGCCCTCAATGCAAAGAAAAGTTTTTTTAAGTTTGTAGTTGACAGGGATTTAAAAGAAGAGATTGAGGATATTGTGGGTAATTTAAAAAACGAAATTTATTGTATGCCGCTGGGTAGCGATAAAGAAGAGCTTGAAGTTAATGCTCCGTTTGTGTTTGAATTTTGTTTAAAAAACGGGTATTGTTATAGTGATAGGATTCATATCAGGCTTTTTGGAAAGAAAAAAGGAGTTTGATGATAATAAGAAAACTTTATAAATTTGAAAACGCTCATGTTGTAAGAGCTTGTACAAGTAGGCGTTGCAGTCGTTCAATTCACGGGCACAGTTATAAAGTTGAAGTAAAGCTTAGCAGCAATTTTTTGGATAACGCCCAGATGGTGTATGATTTTGGGCTTATGAAGCTTAGTATTAAAAAACTTATCGATAGTTTTGACCATGCTGTTACTTTATGGAGTAAAGATAACCCGGAATATAAAGAATTTGTCAAAAAGTTTAGTGAAAGATGGATAGAGCTTCCCGTAAATCCAAGTGCCGAGCAGTTTAGCAGGGTGTTTTTTGTAATGATTGACAGGGTGCTTGAGTGTATGGAGTTTAGGAATGGAGAAAGGGAAGTTAAGCTTTATTCAATTGTAGTGCACGAAACGGATACCGGGTATGCCGAGTGTTTTAGGGAAGATGCTTATAATAAAAATATGGGTGAGATAAGATTTGAGGATATTGTTTTTAGTGATAGAATAAAAGAAGAATGGAGTGATAAGAGATTTTTTGAAAAGCTTATAAAAAGAGAAAATATTATTCCTCCTAATGAAATATGAGTGTTTCTCTGATATTAATCTTGACAATACCTCACTAAAAGTTTATAATTATAAAAAACTAAAGGAGATAAAATTATGATAACTGAATTAAGAGAAGCACAACTTTTAAACACACTTGTATTTGAGATTCTCGGAGAGCTTGATAGAGAAAGAGAATTTAAGATAAAATCTCTAAAAAAATGGGGATTTGATTTGGTATTTGGTAAAAAAGACGGAGTTGAGACTTTTTGGGGAGTGGAAGAAGGAAGTAAAAAAGTAGGTGATGCGTATGTAGAAGATGAAGTAGATTATGAAGTTACTGAAATTCTTGAAAAACTTCCAAAAAATAAAAAAATGTTTGCTAAAATCGAAATGATAGAAGGAAGAGCGTATTTATATGTGTATTTAAGAGAAGATGATATTGATACTCCAATTTTACATGTTCCGGCTGGAGAAGTATTGCTTGCGTTTTTGAAAAAACACAAATTTATAAAAATCATAGAAGCTATAAGAAATCTTGGAAGTGCTGTAAGTCTTGTTAAAAAACACGGAGATGAAGGAAAGCCTCTGCCTTATGAAGAATTGCCACCGGTTCCAAGAAGATTTTTAAGAGATGCTAAAAAAATCGAAAAAGAGATGGGCTTTAGTAGAATCGCGTTAGCTTACTTTGGGGAAAATAAAAGTGGTGAAGCAAGATATTGGATGGAGTGGATGGTACCTACTATTGCTCTATTTGATGAGAAAATTAGTGAGAAAATAGATAAAGCCTTGGCTGAATTTAAGTAAGGAGAAAAGATGCTTATATTTTGGAGTGGAACCTCTTTTGAAAAAGAAGGGTTTTTAGAAGACGATAACGGGGTGTTTATCCCAAGAAACGCTCTTTTGGAAGCTCTTGAGAGTGCCGTTGTTTTTTATTACATAAAAAAAGATAAAGCGTTGGAGAATTTAGTAAAAAAATACCTAATGACAAAACCAAAACTAAAAGAAATCTCTAAAGAAGTTAAACAAAGAGTATTTGAAAAATATCCTGTGCTTGAAGGGATTGAAATACCTGAGAAAATCTATCTTGATAAAGATAAAATTTCAAACGAACTTGTAAAAGTGTTTGATTTAGAAAAAAAAGAGTTTACCGGTAGTTTTAGAATAGATGTTTTTAAGGGTGTATTGGAAGATGTTAAAGTAAAATCAAACAATATAGAAAAAATTAAAAACGCTTGCAAGGCTTATGCAAGAGCGTTGGCTGAATATGAACACAAAGCCCTAAAAGATACGGAATTTGAAGATTTAATTGTAGAAATTCAAAATAATATCGCAAACGAGTGGGAGATACCTGTTCGTGTGGGGCACTGGACAAATACTCCTTATAAGGGAGATTTATTGTTTTTCTGGAGAGTAAAAGAGGTTAGAGATTATTTACTAAAATATTTTCATATTGACATTCGTCCAAAAGATGTGCTATATTTACCACGCACAAATGAATTCCTCGGATGGGGAGAGATAAAGGAAGAAAATGATTAAAGTAGCAGTGCCGGTAAAAGATGAGAGTTTGGAAATTGTAACAAGAACAGGGCGTGCTCCTTTTTTTGCTATATTTGAATGTGATGAGAGTGGATGTAAATTGGTTTTGCTAAATGAAAACACTCACGCCCATGAACACGAACATGGGCATGGACATCAAGAAGAGCATACGGCAGATGAAGTGGAACACCACCATAAACACGTAAAAGCAAGCAAGCTTAGCGGGGTTGATTATATAGTGGTTAGAGCACTCGGACCGAATATGGAGGATGCTCTTAAAAGGGAGGGTATTAAAATTATAAAAATCAGTAAAAAAGACGGAGAGAAAGCAGACGAAGTTCTTAAAAAAATCAAGGAGCAGTTAAAATGAGACTTGTAATTCCGACCGATACGCCAGACGGATTATTGGCGAAAAGAGGAGCTCACTTTGGAAAAGCTCCTTTTTATGTAATTGTTGATATTGAAAATAATAAAATTAAAGATGTTGATTTCGTTCAAAATCCAGGTCACGCTGGTGGGGCGTGTGGTAATGCCGTTATGAATATAAGAAATCTTGGTGCCGATGCTTTGATAGTAGTAGGAATTGGTGCTAGACCGCTTGTAGGATTTAAAGAAGCGGGAATAAAAGTTTATTTTGATAACGTTTCTCCTACTGTCGGGGAATCGGTTGAAAAATTTATTAAAGGGGAAATTAAAGAGATTAAACCCGAAAATACGTGCGGAGTGCACTGAAAAGTCTTTTTTTTATTTCCTCTTTTGTTTTTATAAACTCTTCATACTCCTTACCGTCAGGATCTTCAAAGGGAATATGAATAATTTTGGTAGCGGGAATTACAGGGCAGTTTTTAGCTGCGTTGTCACATACGGTTATCGCTAAATCAAAAGGAGCTTTTTTAAAACTTCTTCAACTGTTTTTGAGTGATACTTTTCTTTCCATGCCTTTTCTTCAATTAAGATTTTTTTTGCATTTGGATTGACTCTGACACTTGGATTGCTTCCGGCATTATAGGCTTTTATATTTTTAAATATTTATTAGTTAATTAATCCTTCCGCCATAATAGACCGACAGTTATTTCCCGTGCATAAAATTAAAATTTTTTTCAAAATTTTTCCTTTTTTGTCTTGAATTTTAGAATAATTTTGATATAATTTCAATCCATAGCAAATGGAGAGGTGGGTGAGTGGCTGAAACCGGCGCCCTGCTAAGGCGTTGTACCCACTTCGGGTACCGCGGGTTCGAATCCCGCCCTCTCCGCCATTACTTCAAAAACTCAGTAATTTCGGTATCTTTCAAAAATCTACGATGTAAGTGTCAGTCGTTTTTGGTGGATTTTTACTGACAATTTAACTGACAGTTCAAGCTTAAAAATTTATCAGTAATGAGGCAATGTGAATTAATAGGATTAAATCGTTCAAGTTTGTATTATAAACCTGTACCGAGGAAAGAACATGATATAAAGCTTATAAGAAGAATAGATGAGATATATTCTGAAATATCAGTTTATGGATATAAAAGGATACATAAATAGCTTAAAGCCGACGGATTTAAAGTAGGACACAATAAAGTCCGCAAACTTATGAGATTAATGAATATTGCGGGTTTAAGAGCAAAAAAGAGAAAAATTAGTCTCAAAAAAAATAATATTAACGTTTATCCTTATTTATTAAACGATATGGATATAAACAGACCAAATCTGGTATGGATACGATGGATACAAATTAGTGTTAAGCACAACACAAGAAGCAATGGAAAAGTTTGGAAGACCTGAGATATTCAACTCAGACCAGGGAAGTCAGTATACTTCAAAAAAGCATACCGACTTTCTCAAAAATAACGGTATCAAAATTTCAATGAATTCAAAAGGCAGAGCCATTGACAATATTGTAATTGAGATATTTTTCAAAACGTTAAAATATGAGGAGATTTATATTAAGGAGTATGAAAATGTCAAGGAGTTGAAAAAAGGTATAAAAAACTTTATCGATTTTTACAATAACAAAAGATTTCATTCATCACTTGGTTATGATAAACCTATGAATGTTTATAAAAAAAAGTTACATAAAGTAGCTTAATAGATGGAATTTAAATTTCTTAAATTATTGTCTTGACATTTGGGATATTATAATATTATTTTTTATTTTAGCAACTTATTTCTGGATTTACATAGTTTTATTGATTTATTGATGGGACCCTAAACGAAAGAAAGATAAAATTTGACGAAAAACTTGATGGTATTAAAGGTTATATTATAAATGATTTTACTTTATCGCATAACGAAATTATTTCTTATTACACGAATCTTTATAATATCGAAAAAGCTTTTAGAATATCTAAAACCGATTTAAAAATCAGACTTGTTTATCATAGACTTGAAAATAGAATCAAAGCTCATATTCTTATTTTGTTTATTGCATATGCTGTTTATAAAGAATTTGAAAGAAGAATAAAAATCAATAACGTTAATCTTCCTTTCTCCTGTAAAATCTTAATGGATTTAATTTTAAATATGAAAGCTATTTTACAATACCGTCTTTAACTCTTAAATCTATGTGTCTTTTCGCACAAAACAGAAAAATAAAATCCGCTGTTTTTGATAAATTTAGTGACAGAAATTTTACTTTTTTCATACTGCAAACACTTCCGAATTTCATAAAAAATTTTCAAGACATCAGAAATGAGAGTGTTCATGGTAAAAGTGCTGATTTAAAAGAAGTTAAAAATATCAGAAATAAAATACTTGGAATTAAGAAATCATCGTTTTTAAATGAGCTATTATACAATAAATATATATTAACTGTCAGTTAAATTGTCAGAAAATGAGTCAAAAACGACTGACATTTACCTCTTTAATTTTTAAAAGATACTGAAATTAAGAAGTTTTTGAAGTGATGGCGGAGCCGACGGGACTCGAACCCGCGACCTCCGGCGTGACAGGCCGGCATT
>CAYULY010000022.1:0-16208 GCA_964445785.1 uncultured Nautiliales bacterium | reverse complement strand
AAGGGTTAAGATGTGTATGCCAAGAAATTTCGGAGGAAAACTTATTGATGGAAAAGTGGAGGATAAAAAGAAGTGTAAAACAAAGCCAAAGAAAAATAAAAAAATAATTCATCAATCAAAGGTTGAATTTGAGTAAAATTTTAATAAGTGCGATTGAGCCGAGTGCAAATTTGCATTTAAAAGAAGTTTTAAAGAAATTAAATGGAGTTGATATTGTAGGAGTTTTTGATAAATCTTTGGGAAAACCTATAATTGATAGCAATGAGTTTAATGTAATGGGGTTTTTTGATGTATTGCCAAAGATTAAACTTGCAAAAGAGACTATTGAAAAACTAAGTGACTTAGCAGGTAAGGTTGATAAGATTTTATTGATTGACGCACCTTCATTTAATCTAAGGCTTGCAAAAAAAATAAAAGAAAAGTATCCTTATAAAGAGATAATTTATTATATTCTTCCAAAAGTTTGGGCTTGGAAAAAGGGGAGGATAAAAGAAGTTAATAAATATATTGATAAAAAGGCTTATATTTTCCCGTTTGAGCGTGAAATATGGAAAGACGGGATATATGTTGGAAATCCTCTTTTAGATGAGATTAAAATTTTTAGAGATGATAAAGAAAAGGGAAATGTAGCGTTTTTACCGGGTAGTAGGAGAAGTGAGATTAAATCTTTAATGCCTACTTTTAAAGAGCTTGCAAAAAAAATTGATAAAAAGCCTCTTCTTGCAATTCCGCCTATTTATAAAAATAAGATAGACGAAATTTATGGAGATATAAAAGAATTTGAATTAATTTTTGATGCAAAAAAGGCTTTATTAAATAGCGATTTTGCCTATATCTGTTCAGGTACCGCTACTCTTGAAGCCGCAATGATAGGGACTCCTTTTGTGCTTATGTATAAAGCCAGGTGGATTGAATATTTTATAGCAAAAGCGGTTGTGGATTTGAAATATGTAGGTCTTGCTAATATTATTTTTGAAAAAGAAGGTCTTGGAGAGTTTCATAAAGAGTATTTACAAAAGTTTGAGATAAGTGAGCTTTTAAGAGATTATAAAGAATCTGGTTTAAAAGAGTTTCAAGAAAAGGCTAAAAAACTTAGAGAAGTTTTGAAATACGGCAGTAGCGATAATGTAGCGAAACTTTTGGTATAATTAAATTAAAAAAGGATAAGAATGCATAAAGAACCGATGACAAAACACGGCTATGAGAAACTGGCAAAAGAACTTGAGTATTTAAAAACGGTAGCAAGACCGGAAGTTGCAAAGGAAATTGACGCTGCAAGAGAACTTGGGGATTTAAAAGAAAACGCAGAATACCACGCTGCAAAAGAAAAACAGGCTCACATAGAAAGAAGAATAGCCGAACTTAGCGATATTTTATCTAGAGCAGTTGTAGTTGACCCAAAAGAACACGCACATAATAGAGTGGCATTTGGTAGTACGGTTTATTTAATTGACGTAGATACGGATGAAGAGGAAAAATATACAATTGTTGGAGCACCGGAAGCAAATCCGGATAAAGGTCTAATCTCATACCACTCACCCCTTGCAAAATCATTAATAGGTAAAGAAGTCGGAGATGAGGTTGAGGTTAAGCTTCCAGGTGGTGTTAAAGTGTATGAGATTGAGAAAATTTGTTATGAAGATATCTGTTTTTCATAATGAAAAAAGATACGATTTTAAAGAGCATTACAAAAGAGACTATAAAAGATTTGCTTAAATATTTTATAGGTCTGGAGATTGATGATTTTGAATTTTTAGATATAGAATTTGAGAAAATAGAGTCTAAAAAGACTGATGTTTTAGTTAAGTCCAAAGACAAAATTATTCATATTGAGTTTCAAAGTTCAAATGATTATAATATGCCAATTAGAATGGCGAGATATTTTTTGGAGATATATTCAAGATTTAAAGAATATGATATTTTCCAGTACGTCCTTTATATAGGTAAACAAAAAAACTATATGAAAAATGGAATTTTTACTAAATCGTTTAATTATGAGTATACAATTATAGATACTAAAACTATTCCTTGTGATAGATTTTTGAAAGTAGATAAACCAGAAGCTTTGGTATTGGCTATTTTATGTGATTTTGAAGATAAAGACCCAAAAGAGGTAATTAGAAATATTCTTTTGAGACTTTATCATCTAAGTAAGGATAAGAATGATTTTAAAAAATATCTCTTGATGCTTGAAGAATTATCTACTAGCAGAGATTTGAAAGAAGTTGTAAAGGAGGAAGAAATGGGACTTCAGCATTTAAAATGGGAAGATTTGCCAAGTTATGAAATAGGTATGGAAAAAGGGTTTCAAAAAGGTATTCAAAAAGGTATTCAAAAAGGTATTCAAAAAGGTATTCAAAAAGGTATTGAAGAGGGAAAATATTTGGCTATGAAAGAGATTGCAAATAAATTAATTTTAACATTTAATGATAAAGAAAAAGTAGCAGATATTTTAGGTGTAGATGAAAAAACATTAAGTGAGTTGTTAAAATGAAACTAAAAATTAAAAAATTAAATCAAGAAGCTCTGATTCCCTCATACCAAACAAAAGAAGCTGCCGGGTTTGATTTGCATTCAGTTGATGAGGTGGTAATTAAAAAAGGTGAGAGAAAGTTAATCTCAACTGGGCTTGCTTTTGAGATTGAAAAAGGATATGAAATACAAATACGCCCAAGAAGTGGTCTTGCTTTTAAACACGGAGTAAGTGTTTTAAATTCTCCGGGTACTATTGATAGTGATTATAGAGGAGAGATAAAAGTATTGCTTATTAATTTAGGTAATGAAGATTTTGAAATTAAAAAAGGAGATAGAATAGCTCAAGCGGTAATAGCTCCGGTTGTTCAAGCTAAAATCTTAGAAGTTGATGAGCTAAGTTCCACTGAACGTGGAAGTGGTGGCTTTGGAAGTACGGGGGTTTAGGATGATAAAAACGGCAATTGTAGGAGCGAGTGGTTATACTGGGCTTGAGCTTATTAAAATTCTTTTAAATCACCCTCACTTTAAAATAGAAGCTCTTTTTGGAAGTGAGGGAGGAGAGAGAATAGAAGATATTTATCTGGCTTTAAAAGGAGTGTTTGAAGCTAAAATTCAAAAAAACGATATTGAAAAACTAAAAAAGTTTGATTTGGTGTTTCTTGCGGTGCCACATAAGACGGCTATGAGTATAGTAAAAGAGCTTTACAGACATACGAAAATAGTTGATTTTTCTGCCGATTATAGACTAAAACAAAATAATTACGAAAATTATTACTGCCCTCATATAGACCCTAAGAATATTGAAAACGCATCTTATGGGCTTCCTGAAATTTTTAGAGATTACATAAAAAAAAGTTCTTTAGTGGCAAATCCGGGGTGTTATCCTACAGCCTCTATTCTAGGCCTTTATCCTTTTATAGAGTATATTGAAAACGGGGTTTTTATTGATGCAAAAAGTGGAGTTAGCGGAGCTGGAAAGGGCTTAAAAGAGAGTACCCATTTTGTAAAAGATAATGAAAACTTTTTTGCTTATAATCCTATAAAGCATCGTCACTCTATTGAAATTAAAGAAAAAACTGGTATTGAAGTTACGTTTGTCCCACAGCTTCTTCCTATTACAAGAGGAATGCAAGTTAGTATTTATGCAAAATTAAAAAAAGATATTGACCCACTTGAAGTTTTAAATAGATTTTATAAAGACGAAAAATTTATAAGAGTTAGTGAAAGACCGGTAGAAATTAAAAATGTTTCAGGAACTCATTTTTGTGATATTTTTGCTATGAAAAATAAAAATATGCTTTTTATAAACAGCGTAATTGATAACTTATTAAGAGGAGCTTCAAGCCAGGCAGTGGCAAACGCTAATTTGATGTTTGGGTTTGATGAAGGATTGGCCCTTCCTAAAGTCGCGTATGTTCCATAGAGACGTTATAGTAAAAGAGGATAGTGTTTTTATTGCGGACGTTCATTATAAAAAAGGTAATAAAGAGTTTTTGAATTTACTTGATAGTTGGATAAAAGCCCCTCCACCTCAAGTATTTTTGCTTGGGGATATTTTTCATCTTCTTTTGCCTTTTGATTATCTTATTTTATACAATAAAGAAGCAATTGATAAAATCAATCTTTTAAGCAAAAAAACTTCTGTTTATTATACTCCCGGAAATCACGATTTTAATATAAGTTCTATTTTTCCGGATGTAATTTTTGCAGATGCTTTTGTGGATAGAGAAAAAAGTATTTTTTTAACGCACGGGGATTTAACGGATGATGATAAAAGCTATATGATTTATTCTAAAATTATCCGAAACAGAGTAGTGGAAGATTTGTGTCATATTGTAAGTTT
This sequence comes from uncultured Nautiliales bacterium, assembly GCA_964445785.1. Taxonomy (GTDB): domain Bacteria; phylum Campylobacterota; class Campylobacteria; order Campylobacterales; family Nautiliaceae; genus Nautilia. Next base: position 11,890 of record CAYULY010000022.1, on the reverse strand, counting down.
TAATTTTTTAAATTCCTGGCTTTTTAAAAAGTTACTTAAAAAACCGATTAAATGTACAAAAATAAAAAATTTTCAAAAAATCGTTAAAAAAAAGTTAAAATTATACGATTATGATATAATTATCGAAGGTCATTACCATCAGAATGAAAAAATAGAAAATTACATAAATTTGCCATCATATTATTGCGAGGGTAAATATATGAAATTTATAAAAAACTCCTTAAAGGAAGTGGATGGACAATAAAACGTTAAAAGTCGGCTCAAACGAACTTGAGCTTGTGGATTTTAGATTATACAAAAAAGAACCGGACGGAAGTATTTATGAAGGTGTATACGGGATAAACGTTGCGAAAGTTAGGGAAATTATTAAAATGCCCGAACTTACGGAATTACCGGGAAGTGAAGATTATATAGAGGGTATTTTCGATTTAAGAGGTGTGGTTGTACCGGTTGTTGATTTGGCTAAATGGATGGGAATAGAAGTTCCTAGCGAGGATGAATCTCTTATTAAAAAAAGGGTAATTATTACTGAATTTAATAATATTTTAATAGGCTTTATAGTTCACGATGCAAAAAGAATCAGAAGAATTTCATGGGCTGATATAGAACCTGCCCAATTTGGAGTCGGACAAGGAAAACTTGATAGAAGTAAAATTACCGGTATTACGAGAATAGAAAACGGTGAAATTCTTTTAATTTTGGACCTTGAGAGTATTGTTGAAGAAATGGGGCTTTTTGAGGCTAATTTGGAAGAAGTTGATATTAATTCAATAGAAAAATTTAGCGGGATGGTACTTTTAGTTGATGACAGTGCGACTGCTAGAAGGATAGAAAGAGAAGCTTTGGAAAAAATGGGCTTTGAGGTAATAGAAGCTACAAATGGAGAAGAGGGACTTCAAAAACTTGAAGAGCTTTATGCGGTATATGGAGATAAATTAAAAGATAAATTGAAATTAATTTTAAGTGATATAGAAATGCCTAAAATGGACGGTTATCATATGGCTGCTAAAATTCATGCAGATAATAGATTTAAAGATATACCATTGATATTCAGTTCTTCCATTTCAGATGCGTTTAGCGATATAAGAGGTAAAGAGGTTGGAGCCGAAGGGTATTTGGTTAAATTCGATTCGGCTAAATTTTATCAACAAATTGCAGATATTTTACATAATCAAAAACAGTAATCTCTAAAAAAGGTAGGCTATGGATGAAATTCAAGAGTTATTAGAAGACTTCTTAGTAGAAGCGTTTGAGATGATTGAGGAGATGGACCAGGATTTGATTGAACTTGAAAATAACCCGGATGATTTGGATTTATTAAATAAAATATTTAGAGTCGCTCATACTATCAAAGGTAGTGGAAGTTTTTTGAATTTTGATAAATTAACTCGTCTTACTCATCATATGGAAGCAGTACTTGATAAAGCAAGAAAAGGTGAATTGACCATTACTCCTGATATTATGGACGTTATTTTAGAGTCTATAGACGCTATGAAAGGAATTTTGGAATATATCCGTGATAACGGAGAAGATTCCGCTCCGGATATTGATATAGAACCTATAGTGGTTAAGCTTGATGCTATTGTAAACGGCGGTGCTACTCAAGAACAAAACGAAAATAAGAAAAAAGAAGAAAAGCCAAGAATCGTAGGAAATATAAATTTAGATGAAATTACGCTTGAAAATGCAGATGATATTGATTTAGATTCATTAAGCCCGGAAGAGCTTGACGCGGTACTTGAACATTTAGTGGAACTTAGAAACAGTGCTCCTAAGAAAGTAGGAAATATAAATTTAGATGAAATTACGCTTGAAAACGCGGATGAGATTGATTTTGATTCATTAACTCCGGAAGAAGCGGATGTAGTGCTGGAGCATTTGGTTGAGCTTAGAAACAAAGGAGATAAATCATCTGAAAGTTCAAAAGAGTCTAAAGATGATAAAAAAGAAGAGAATAAAGATAATTCAAACACAGAAAAAAAAGAAAACCTTTCGGATTCAAATGAAAAAAAAGAAGTAGCTCCTAAAAAACAAGCTCTTACACAAGAGCAGAAGAAAAAAGAGGTAAAAAAAGCGATATCTTCATTAGCCGAACAGACTATTAGGGTTGACGTAAAAAGACTTGACCAATTAATGAATTTAATTGGAGAGCTTGTTCTTGCTAAAAATAGACTCATAAAAATTTATAACGACGTAGAAGAAAGATACGAAGGTGAAAAGTTTTTAGAAGAACTTAATCAAGTAGTTTCAAGTATTTCTATCGTTACAACGGACCTTCAAATAGCCGTAATGAAAACGAGAATGCTTCCAATTGGAAAAGTTTTTAACAAATTCCCTAGACTTGTAAGAGATCTCTCACGTGAACTTGGTAAAAAAGTCAAACTGATAATTGAAGGGGAAGATACAGAACTTGATAAATCTATCATCGAAGAAATCGGAGACCCTCTTGTGCATATGATTAGAAACTCCGTTGACCACGGAATAGAACCACCGGAAGAGAGAAAAGCCAAAGGAAAACCGGAAGAGGGGACAGTTTGGCTTAGGGCTTACAATGAAGGTAATATGATTGTAATTGAGATTAAAGACGACGGTCGTGGAATGGACCCGGAAGTTTTAAAAAGAAAAGCAGTAGAAAAAGGTGTTATTACGGAAAGCGAAGCTGCGAATATGAACGATAAAGAAGCGTTTATGCTTATTTTTAAACCAGGATTTTCAACAGCCGCTAAGGTTACAAGTGTTTCCGGGCGTGGAGTTGGAATGGATGTTGTTAAAACAAACATTGAAAAACTAAACGGAATTATAGAAGTTGATTCTATTCCTGGTCAAGGAACGACTTTTAAACTGAAAATTCCTCTAACTCTTGCTATTATTCAAGCGTTGCTTGTAGTTAGTCAAGAAGATTTATTTGCGGTGCCTTTATCAAACGTAATTGAAACGGTAAGAATCGTAGAAGAAGATATTTATATGATAGAGGGTAAAAGCGTTCTTAAATTACGCGAAGAGGTACTTCCTCTTGTAAATATGGCTGATATTTTCGAAATAGAAAAAGTGCTTGAGCCGGAAAAATACCTTTATGTAGTTATTCTAGGACTTGGTGCTACGAAAATAGGTCTTATTGTTGATAGATTTATAGGACAAGAAGAGATAGTTATTAAATCTTTGGGTGAATTTTTAAAAGGACTTCCAGGAATTGCTGGGGCTACTATCAGAGGAGACGGTAGAGTTACTCTTATAGTTGATGTAGGTACTTTAATGAAACTTGCAAAAGAGACTCATAATAGAAAAATAGTTACCGATTCTTTAAACGAAGCTAAAAAGAAAAAAGAGAAACCTAGTGATTATACGGTAATGCTTGTTGACGATTCGGCAATGGATAGAAAAATAATGAGAGGGGCTTTGGAAGAATTGGGAGTTAATTTATTAGAAGCAAAAGACGGAGTTGAAGCTCTTCAACTTTTAAAAAGTAATGATGTAGATGCTATGCTTATTGATATAGAAATGCCTAGAATGGACGGGTATACGCTGGCTCAAGAGATTAGAAAATACAATAAATACAGAAAACTTCCTTTAATTGCTGTTACGAGTAGGGCTACGAAGTCCGATAGGGTAAGAGGAGTTGAAGTTGGAATGAACGAATATATTACAAAACCTTATACAAAAGAGTATTTGCAAAATGTAGTTAGAAGAAATTTAGGATTATAAAGGTAGGCTATGGGTAGTTTAAATAAAATTGTAAAACAACAGCAACAAACTTTAACAAAACCGGAAGAAAATATCTCTGAAGAAGTGGCTCAGCTTGTAGGGTTTGTAGTAGGTGAAGAAGAGTTTGCGGTTCCGATTCTTTCTATTCAAGAGATTATAAAACCTATTGAGTGGACAAGGGTTCCTTTTACTCCTGATTATGTTTTAGGAGTGTTTAACTTAAGAGGAAACGTATTGCCTCTTATTGATTTAAGAATTAAATTCGGAATTTCTGCTAATGATATAGATGAAAATACCAGATTTATAGTAATGAAAATTAAAAATGAAGACGTGGCGTTTATTATAGACAGGTTAACGTCCACTCTTAGAATTAAGAAAAAAAACATTTTGCCGCCTCCCGATACTTATTCAAACGAAGAAGATATAATTGAGGGAGTAGGTAGAATGGATGATGGTAGAATTATTACTATTTTAAAAGTGGATAATTTAATAAAAAGAGAAGAGATAGCCCCAAATAACGACCATACTTCCACTAATCTTTAAGATAGACCATATCGTTAAGTAAAAGTAAAAGTTCTCCTAAAATTTCTTTTTGTTCTTCTTCTTGTTTTATATTTTTTTCTATGTTGTCTTTTAATTTCCATTCAATTTCGTTGATATCGTAATCTAGGTCTATTAAAATTTCTCTTATTTTTTGGGTTGGTTCTAGGAAATCTATTTTGTGGTTACCGTCTTCGTCAAAACTTATAATAGCTTCATTCGTATAGCTGAATAAATTGTGTTTCATTCCCAAAATCTCTTGATAAGCTCCTACAAGGAAAAATGCTAAATAGTATTTTTCTTTTGTTAAATCAACATCGTGTAAGTAAATCGGATTTTCTTTGTTAAAAGTAATTTCCCCGTCACTATCACACGTAATATCCCAAATCGTTGCACTTCTGTTTGGGGCTATGTTTAGTTTTGTAATAGGCATTACCGGAAACCTTTGTCCAAGTCCCCAAAAGTCCGGAAGACTTTGGAATATTGAAAAGTTTGCAAGGTATTTTTCTTGGATTTTTTCGTTAATGGATTTTAGTTCTTTATTTTTAAATCCTTTGGTCGTAGCAAAAGAGAGGGCTTTTTTTATAATTAAATGAACTAGTATTTCACTGTTGCTTCTGTCTGTTAAGTCTATATATCCTAAATCAAAGAGTGTTAAAAGACTCTCAAAATGATCAAGTGCGTCGTGGAAGTATTCTATGTAGTTATTGTCGTTTATTGTGTCGTATAGGTCTATAAGTTCTTCTACAAGGTCGGGATTTTTATTTTTGAGTCTTAGTGATTTTTCGCTGTATTCTTGAGAAAAGAGTTCGATAACCGGTGCTATCAAAATAGTAGACGGGCTAGCAATGAATCTGCCGCTTTCAGTGAAAATATTCGGCATCGGGACTTGCTTTTTGTTTGAAATTTCTTTTAAAAGATACACGACGTCGTTACTAAACTCTTCAATGGAGTAGTTTTTGTCTCTTTTTTCTTCCCATTGAGAGTATTCAATCGCAAGACCTCCTCCTATATTAATCGCACTTAAGTTTTTAGCACCCATTTTTCTAAGGTCTGCGTAGATATTTCCGGCTTCTCTTATCGCTTTTTTAAGAGGGGAAATATCGTTTATTTGACTGCCTATGTGAAAATGAATCATTTTAAGTTTTTCTAAAATACCTTCTTGTTTTAAAATCTCCACAGCTTCTATAATTTCTGTTGAGCTTAATCCAAATTTAGATTCGATTCCACCGGATTTCGCCCATATTCCGGCACCACTTGTATGAAGACGGATTCTTATTCCGATATTAACAGGCATTTTTCTATACTCTTTGCTTACTTCTATAATAGATTTTAGTTCGTTTAGCCCTTCTATGGTAATAGTTACGTCAAAGCCCATAAATCCGGCTATAAAGGCTAAACGTATCATATCTTTGTCTTTAAAACCATTTATGGTAATTGGGGCTTGTTTGTTGTTATACGCCATAGCAAGAATAAGCTCTGCTTTGCTTCCGGCTTCAAGTCCGTAATTGTATTTATCGGCTATCTTAATAAGCGGTTTTAGGAATGTCGGAAACTGGTTTACTTTAAGAGGAAAAACTGCCTTAAATTTTCCTTTGTAGTCAAAATCTTTAATGGCTTTGTTGAATGATGTATAGAGGGAATTTATCTGTTTTCTGATAAGATGTGGAAAGCGAAGAAGAACGGGGCCTTTTATTCCTTTTTCTTCAATTTCTTCAATGATGTCTATTAAAGCCGGCTGGTTGCCGTAATTTATTTTAAGTTTGCCGTTTTCAATAAAAAAATTATTAGCCCCCCAAATGTCTATTCCATAATTCATTTTTCAGCCTTTTTTGCTACAATTATATAAAAAATAAAGTGGGTAGAGGATGTTAAAAAGAGTTAAAATACGTAATTTCAAGTCTTTTAAAGATTTTGAAATTAAGCTAGGGGAGATTAATTGTATTGTAGCCCCTAATAATGCCGGTAAAAGTAATCTTATAAAAGCTTTTGAATTTTTATATTATGCTTTGATGTCTCCGGAAAAGGCTATAGAAGAGTTTGGAGGCTTTGAAAATATAAGAAATATTTTTTTAAATGAAGATAGTATAACTTTTGAGTTTGAATATAAAAAAGAATTTTCATTTTATAATGCAATGCAAAAACATTTTGTTTCTTTTTCCAATCTTAACTGCTCTTATAAATTGATTTTATATAAAGACAACAATTGGAAAATAAAACATTCATTTAATGGAAAATGCTTTTTTAAAGAGTGCGAGGTTAATGAACTTAAAAATTTAAAAATAAAAAAAAGATATGCTTTTTCTGGCGATGTTACTCTTTTTTCAAATAAAGAGAATAAATGTAAAGAGAATAAATGTATAAATATCTCCTCTACCAATAAAAAAATAGCCCTTTTTTTAAAAGAGAATATTGAATATCTGGAAAATTTAGCGAATAACAAGTATTTTTATACTTATAATTTTTATCCCGAAAAGATAAAATCTACTTATCGTGGTGGAAGTAAATTAAGAAAAGACGGGACTAATTTAGTAGAAGTTTTAACTTATATAAATGAGAATAAAAAAGAACTTTTTGAGATTATATCGTCAAGTCTTGTAGGAATTGTAGAAGAACTTGAAGATATAAAAATAGATAAGGATTTAATAGAAAGGAATATTTTACTTTTAAAAGAGAAAAATAAATTTTTACCTTTTAATATTACGTCTGACGGGACTATAAATCTTTTGGCTTTGATTACGGCTTTATATGAGCCTTTTGAGAAAAAGATGATTTCAGTTGATGAAATTGAAAAGCATTTACATTTAAAAGCCGTTGATTATATCCTTGATATTATTAAAAATGCTAATTATCAGTTTTGTTTTACTACTCAAAGCGGAGAAGTTATGAATGAAATGTCAAAGAATGAAATTATTTTTCTTTATAGGGATTATGAAGGTTTTACCAAGTCCATCAGAGCTGATGAGATTGGTAATTTCGATAGAAAACTTAAAAGATTCAAAGATGTCTCAACTATTATAAAATTTGATATTTTAGGTTATTTGGGTGATTATGATGAAAAAGAATAAAAAGAAAATAATTGTAGAGGGCAGAAGCGATAAAATTTTTTTAGACGCTCTTTTGAGTTTTTTAAATATAAAAGAGAAATATGACGTTACGCAATCAGGCAAAGGTAATAAATGTGAAATTACTAATAAAAGAAAAATTAGATTATTAATCGAAGACGCTTTTGATGACGGATATGAAGAGGTTATTATAGTTATTGACAAAGAGACTCAATTAAAATGCGGAGTAAATTATGATTGTATCCTAGAACTTAAAGACGAATATAGAAAAATGATGAAAATTCCTAAAAACGTTAAAATAGTAGTGGTCGATAGGGAAATTGAGTGCTGGTATGTGGTGTGGAATGATGAGTTAAAAAATTATTATAAAGACTGCATTTCTCAAGCTTTTAAAATTTATAAAATAAATCAAAAGTCAAAAATCACGTTGGCTCAAAGAGCCGTAAGAGATATGGAAAAGATTTTAAAATATAATGGAAGAAACAGAAGTTTTGAGTATTTTTTAAATATTTTATAACTCTTTTTCGAAAAACGTTTTGTTTTTGAGCTCCTCTTCACCAACTATCATAACTTTTTTGTATCCGCCTTTATCGGCAGCTTTTAGGTGTGCTTTTAGGGATTTTACTTTCGGTTCGAAATAAACTTTTTGATTTTTTCTTAAGTTTTTGGCTTCTTTTTGTGCAAATTCAAGGGCATCTTCAAGCATTACACCGATATAAATACCTTTTCTTTCTTCTTTTGTTTTTACAAGTTCCATTATTCTCTCAACTCCTATGGCAAATCCAACACCTGGAGTCGGTTTTCCGCCTAGAAATTCCACGAGTCTGTCGTATCTTCCACCTCCGGCTATCGCACTTTGGGCTCCTATTTTAGTTGATACAAACTCAAACGTTGTTTTAGTATAATAATCAAGCCCTCTTACTAAGTTTTTGTCTACTTCATATTTGATATCTAAATTATCAAGACCGTTTTTTAGTTTTTCAAAATCCTTTTGACAACTTTCACAAAGATTATTGGTAATTTTCGGTGCGTCTTTTAGAATACTTTGGCAGTTTTCGTTTTTACAGTCAAGCGTTCTTATAGGGTTTTGGGTGATTCTTCTTTGGCAGTCTTCACAAAGTTCTTCTTTGTGTGAATTTAGAAAATCCACTAGTTTTTCTTTATATTCAGGCATACATTCACTACATCCTAAAGAGTTTATTTTAAGGGTGTATTCAATTCCTAGTACGTCAAAAATATCGGCAGCCATATTAATGACGTTTATATCCTCATAAACGCTCTCTTCGCCGAAACTCTCAATTCCGAATTGATGAAATTCGCGTAATCTTCCTTTTTGAGGGCGTTCGTATCTAAACATCGGACCGAAATACCAGAATCTTTTTGGGGTTTGTTGACGGTCGTATTTGTGTTCTATAAAACTTCTCACAACTCCGGCTGTGCCTTCGGGACGCATACATACGTCGTTGCCGCCTTTGTCGGTAAACTGATACATCTCTTTGTTTACGATATCGCTTGATTCGCCCACGCTTCTTTTAAAAAGTGAAGTCTCTTCTAAAATAGGGGTTTCAATGTAAGAATATCCGTAATTTTCTGCAATTTCGCGGGCTGTATCGAATATCTTTAAAAAACGAGGGTCTTCTATGTCTTTCATACCTCTTAAAGCTTTAATCATTTTTAGCCTTTTTAATGGAATTTTATCTAAAATTCCGGATTAATTTAGAATATTTCCAAAACAATTAATATAATTACGATTAAGATTAATTATTTTCATAACCAATATTTTAACAAAGGAATTTTATGAACATACTTTTTATAGGGGATATTGTAGGAAAACCGGGCAGAAAGCTTGTTAAAAGGTTTTTACCTCAAATAAGAAAAGAGGAAAATATAGATTACGTAATAGCAAATTATGAAAATTTGGCTCACGGATTCGGAGTTACGGAAAAAACATACAAAGAGATAAAAAACGCAGGAGTTGATATTTTTACGGGGGGAAATCATACCTTTGATAAGAAAAAAGACGCAATTGCTCTATTGGAAGCCAAAAAGATTTTAAGACCTCTTAACTATTTCGATGTACCGGGGGATTGGTATTATGAGGATGAGAATCTTATAGTAATAAGTGCTATGGGGATTTTTTCTATGCCTTATGGTAAAAATCCGTTTATTGAGCTTTTGGAGTTTGTAAAAAACAAAAATAAATTTATCTTTATAGATTTTCACGCAGAAGCCACGGCAGAAAAGAGGGCTCTTTTTCATCTGCTAAAAGGAAAAGTCGGGGCGATTGTAGGGACTCATACCCATATAGGTACGGATGATTTGGAAATAAGTGAGGGGACTTGTTATTTAACGGATATAGGGATGAGTGGCTGTAAGGATAACGTAATAGGTATGAAAGAGGACGCACCTATTAAGCATATTCTTACTGGTTTAAAGTACAGTTTCGATGTGCCGGATAAGTGCGATAGTATTATGCAGTCTCTTGTAATAAAAACAGATAAAACAAAAACGAAAAAAGCTTATAAATTAAAAATTTATAAAGATAAAATTATAAAAACGTTAGAGGTTGAAGATGGAGTTTAGTAATTCTTATGAACTTTTAATCGAACTTAAAAAGAAAAACCTTTTAAAAAATTCTTCTAAATTCTGGTGGCCGGGATTTGGTACGTTTGAGGTGGTAATAGGGGCTATTTTAACTCAAAACACCAAATGGGAAAATGTAGAGAAAGCTTTAAACAACTTAAAAGGAATGGGGCTTGAGGATATTGCTTGTATGGATTGGGGTTATTTAGCAGAGCTTATAAAGTCGGTAGGGTTTTATAACCAAAAATCAAAACGTTTGATTTTGCTTAGTAAAAATATTTTAAGGGATTTTGGGGATTTTGAAACTTTTCAAAGCGAGGTTGACAGAGAGTGGCTTTTAAATCAAAAGGGAGTTGGGTTTGAGAGTGCCGATGCTATTTTGTGTTATGCGTGCAAAAAAGAGGTAATGGTTGTGGACGCATATACTAAAAGGCTTATTAAAAAGTACGGGTATGAGTTTGAGAATTATGATGAAATGAAGGAGTGGTGCGAGAGAGGAGTTGAGGAGAATTGGGATAAGTTGTCTTATTTGTATGAGGATAATTTAAATCTTTGTTATGCAAGATTTCACGGAAAAATAGTGGAATTTATGAAAAACGTCAAAAAATGACTTAAAATTAGTTAATAATTTTATTTATTTAATGGAGTTGGTATGAAATATTCTAAGATATCTTTTAAAAGCGAATTAAAACTGCCTTATAAGTTTATAGGCTCTAGTATAAGAGGTGCTTTGGGAGTGGGGTTAAAAAGAGTCGTTTGTATAAATCCCAGTAGAGAGTGTGAGGGATGTTTTGCGAGTGAAGGGTGTTTGTTTTATGATTTTTATGAAAAGGATAATCCTAAATACAGGCTTGATTTGGATGTAGGTGGAGATGTGAATTTTGATTTGATTTTGTTTGAGGAGTATGCTACAAAAGCCCCTTATGTGATTAGTGCCGTTTATAAAGTGTTTAAGGAGATAGGTATTACAAAAAAAAGAATAAAGGGCGATTTTGAGTTGTTTTTTAATGATAAATTGATTTTTAAAGAGGGAGAGTTTTTTGAATTTAAAAACGAAGTGTTGGAGTTTGAGGTAAAGGATGTTAAAAACAGAGCTTATGTCGTTTTTAAAACGCCTCTTAGAATAAAGGAAAATAATAAACTTCTTAGAAAGGGTGTCGGTTTAAAGAGTGTTTTGCGTTCTATTCATCATAGATACCAGAGGCTTAAAAATTCTCCTATTACGAAACTGCCTTTTGAGCCTAAGTATGAGGTCTCTTTTGAGAATTTTTCGTTTTTGGAGTTTGATAGATTTTCTAATAGACAAAAGAGTAAAATGAAACTTGGTGGATTAGTGGGTGTTATGGAGCTTAAGGATATGGATGAGGAGAGTTATAAATTGCTGAAATTAGGGGAGCTTATAGGAGTTGGGAAGCAGGTAAGTTTCGGGTTTGGAAAAATAGAGGTTTTATAATGGATAGTATGAAAAATGAAAAAGTTTTTAATATTTTGGCTATTCTTAGGGATTTGTCTTCTTTAGAGACTATTTGTGTAACAGAATACGCAAAAAAGCTAAATGTCAGCCTTTTGAGGAGATTTTTAATTTTTCTCTTTTTTCTAAAGTAAAAAAGGTTATAAAGTATTCTTAAGTGTTGGATATAGAATATGAGAGTGAGAGGTATTATTTTTACGAAAACGTAAGACCTTCTGATTAAAATATTTCAACTTTGAATGGATTTTGTTTAAATTTTAGCTATATCTAGTGCCAGAGAAAATTTATTGAATTTTTGGAACGACAGAAATTGACAAGATTATGTTTTAAAATACTTTAAAAATTTTTAAAGCTGGATTGAGCTATTTTTTAGTAATGTTTTGTAAGGCTAATTGATGATTGTGATATATTTTTTAGTTTTTAAGTTACATAAAGTAGTAGATTTTGTTACAATTATTTAATGTTTATTAAAAGGACTTGTATGGAAAAACTTGCACTTGCAGCTTTTTTGCACGATATAGGAAAATTT
>CAYULY010000021.1:0-16292 GCA_964445785.1 uncultured Nautiliales bacterium | reverse complement strand
TAGTTTTACCGAATCCGGCAAAATAAGCATTTAACCTAGTATCCCTTTTACTTGCATCCATTACGTATATACCGCTGCTTTTAAAACCGACTTTTCCCATCATCTCTTCAATGGATTCTCTTAAGTCTTCATCTTCAAGAGGAGAGAATTTATTAAATATCTTAGCAAAAAAAGGATATAAAAGATTAATCATAATAACACCACCGAACGTAAATACAAAACCATAAAACCACCAATTTTGAAAATTCTCAATAAAATATATAAGCCCTGCAAAAAAAGCCCCGCCAAATATCACAAACAAAAAGATTTTTTTTATCTCGTCAATAAAAAACATTCTCCAAGAAGCTACGTTAAATCCGAACTTTTTATCAATATGCTTTTCCCAAATATTAATAGGCAAAGTCAAAATGTAATTAACGGCAAAAAACATAAATAAAATTTCTAATTCGGAAATTAAAGAATCTTTTTTATATAAAATAAAATTTAATATAAACAACCCTCCGCTTAACCAAAAAACCGTTAAGAACATAGAAATAAGAGAGTTAAAAATATTGAAAGTGTGTTTATAAATAGAATAAACGGCGGAATCTTTATAAGAAGACAAATCCATTAAAACCGGACCTTGAGAAAAAACATTTTTTATAAAAAAGACTTCTCTTATTTCCAAATATATTTTAATACAAACATAAATTCCAAACAAAGCTATCAATAAATTTACCATATTCGTGACCTTTTTTAAAAATTATAACTAATTATAAAAAAATAATCTAAAAAAAAACAAATAAAACTATCGTTTTATCTTATAAACTTGCGATTTTTATCAAAATAATTGTAAAATTCAATTAGATTAAGAAGAAAGGGTTCGAATGAAATATACTCTCCTTATAGATTGTGAAGACAAAAAAGGATTAATTTATAAAATCAGTAAAATTTTATATGAATTTGATTTTAACATAGAGACTCAACAAGAGTTTGTAGACAAAGAAAACAATAAATTTTTTTTCCGTGCAGTAATTGTCGGAGAAGTAGACAAAGAAAAATTAAAAAAAGCTATACTAAAAGAAGTGGAATATGCTAATGTGAGAATTTACAAAAAAAGAAAAAAACGTCTGTTTCTTATGGCTACGAAAGAGGCTCACGCTTTAGGAGATATTCTTATTAAATGGTATAGTGGGGATTTAGATGTAGAAATATTGGGAGTTATTGCTAATAGAGAAAATCTAAAAGAGTTAGTGGAAAAATTCGATATCCCGTTTTACTATATTCCGGCAGAAAATAAAAGCCGCGTAGAACACGAAAACGAAATGCTAAAAATAATTAAACCTCTAAATCCGGATTATATAATTTTGGCTAAATTTATGAGAATTTTAACTCCGAATTTCGTAGAAAAATTCCCAAACAAAATCATAAACATCCATCACTCATTCCTCCCGGCATTCATTGGAGCCAATCCATATAAACAAGCATACGATAGGGGCGTAAAAATTATAGGAGCGACGGCTCATTTTGTAAACAACAACCTCGATGATGGTCCGATAATCGAACAGGACGTAACCAGAGTTAACCACGAAATGAGCTGGGAAGAGATGAGGATACAAGGAAGAGACATAGAAAAAATAGTCCTATCCCGTGCAATAAAAAACGCAATAGAAGATAGAATTTTCGTATACGCAAATAAAACTATCATACTCTAAGGCACCTAATGACAAAAGAAAAGATAAAAACCCGAATAATAAAAGACAGATTAAAAAACATACTTTCTAAAAAACCGAAAGCAATAGCAAAAATATTCGAATATTTAATAAAAAGGCAAAAAAATGTTTAATATAGTTCTCTTTAATCCTCAAATTCCACCAAATACCGGCAATATAGGAAGGCTTTGCGTAAACGCCGGTGCCACGCTTCATATCGTAAAACCCATAGGATTTGATATAAGCGAAAAAGCAGTAAAAAGAGCCGGTCTTGATTACTGGAATAAACTTGACTTAAAAATATACGAAAATATTGAAGAGTTTTTCAATTCAATCGATATAAATAGATGTTATTTCGCTACTACAAAAACTAACACACCCTATTTTGACGTAAAATTTGAAAAAGGAGATTACATTATATTCGGAAGCGAAACGAAAGGAATTGATGAAGAAATTTTAAATAAATACAAAGAAAAATGTATAACAATCCCTATGACAAAAGAAGGAAGAAGTCTTAATTTAGCCGTAAGTTGCGGCATAATTTTATATGAAGCCATAAGACAAAATTTTAAAGGGGCAATATGATTAACAAAAAAAGAAAAAACGAAGATTTAAACAAATATTTATTAAGCAATAAAGAATTCAAAATCTATATAGCTTTAGAAAAAAAACTAGCTCCTCATATAAGACTTTTAAATTATTTATTTGAAAATAAAAAAATAAAATATTCGATTATGATAATTAAAGCTACCGAAAAAAGTATTCAAGAAACAACTTCTTATATAAGAAAAACCGATATTTTCTTAAAAATACCTTACACAAGTAACCATTACTTATTACTTTTACAAAACACCGATTCAAAAGCCGCTATTCAATTCGGAAGCAGACTTACAAGCTTAATCAATAGAACTTTTTTAATAAACAAAAAAACCATCTCTCACAAAGTTTCTTTAATAGCATTTGAAAAAACACCTCCGACTTTAGTAAATTTAACATATGAAATATTACTATTAATAAAAAAATTCAAAGAAAAAAACGGAGAAGAGCATTGGGTAGAAATAAAAAGATTTTAAATGACAAATGAAAAATTCAAATCGGAAATAGAAACTTTAAATAAGTTTTTTAATATATACTGCCAAAACAAACACCAAAATCAAACTCGAAAGAAATATAATATCACTTATAACAATACTTCTTTTCAGCTAGATACTAACTTATGTAACGAATGCAAAGAACTGCTAGAATACGCTATCCAAAAACTTCAAAACTGTCCTTATAAAGAAAAACCAAAATGCAGAAAATGCCCAAACCCTTGCTACGACAAACAAGAATATAAACAAATGGCAAAAATAATGAGATATTCCGGTATGAAATTGGGACTTACAAAAGCAGCAAAAAAACTAAAAAGCCTTTTTAAAAGCTAAAAACCCTCAAAAAAGTCATAACCTCCCAAAAAACGGCTTCTGCATTTTTGGAATTTCTTATTTCAAGTTCTTTTTTCAAAAGATAATTCAAAAGCTCAAAATAATCTTTTTCTTTCAGTTTTATAGCCAAAGAGACTCTTTGATTTTGAATATGAAAAGGAAGTTTATACCCAAGAAGTCCATCTAAAGACGAACTTCCGGTTGTTTTTATATAAAGATGATAAGTATACAAATCCCTTACATATCTGATTAAAGCCGGAATAATTCTTCTAAAATCATTCATTTCCAAAATAGAGTTTAATTTTTCATAAAAATCTTTACCGTTTAGCATTAAAACAAATAACTCTTCAAAACTCTCCTCTTTATAACAAAAAACAAGTTCTTTTACATCTTCTAAAGTTATTTTAGAAGAGTAAAGAGAAAGTTTTTCTATCTCTTTTTGAATAAAAGAAGCTTCTATCAAATTAGCCATATAAAGTTTAGCTTCTTGAGTTATCTCGACATTATATTTATTAGCGTAAAAATTAATCATCTCAACTATATCTCTTAATGTAGGCTCGAAAAAGCGAACAAAATTATTCTTAAAAGTCTCTATCTTTTTATTTCCGTAATAAAAGAAAAAAAAATAAGAATCTCCCTTCGCATAAGTAATTAACTTATCTATTTGGGGAAAGATTTTGTTATGCTTTATAACAAGTATATTCTTACCTCCGAATAAAGAAGATTCTCTTAAATGAGTTTTTGCCGTTTCAAAATCATACTCGTCATAATAAAGCTTTAAAACATTTTCATTTTTAAATCTATCTAAGATTTTATTTTCATATTCCTGTAAATAAAAATTATCTCCGTAAAAAAGAAAATAATTAGGTAAAAAAGGAAGTTTGTCAAACTCTTTTTTATACATCTTCTTTTATTACTTTACCTTTTATTTTGGCAGTAGCTATGTTTGAAGAAACTATCTCTATATCCACCTCTTCAAAAAGATTGAATTTCTTTTTATCTTTTAAAAACACCCTAGCCCCTAAAAGTAAATCTTCTCTTATTTTAGCTATAGGCGGAATTTCCGTATCTTCTATAATTCCTTTATAAACATTCCCTATATGCTCATTTGCAAATCTTGCATACTTTCTATCGTAAAAATCCCACTCCACTTTCATAGCTTCTCTTTCTAGTTCGCTAAGCTTAACAACCAACGCTTCAATATTTCTTAAAATATAATCAAGCGTTTTTTTATCCTTTCTAAGAGTCGCTTTTAAAATACGATGAAGCGTTAAATCCGAATATCTTCTAATAGGCGAAGTAAAATGAGTATATCTCTCAAAACCTAAAGCATAATGCCCCGTATTGGTAGCGTCATATCTTGCCTGTTGTTGAGAACGGATAATTAATTTATCAACCTCTTTTTCAATTCCAAGCATTTTAGCCTGTTTTTGAATATCAGCCACCACTTTTACAAAATCTTTTTCATCTACATTTACATTAATATTTAAAGCCCCCAAAGCCTCATATAAAGCATCAAGGCTGTTTTGAGTAGGTTTTTCGTGAATTCTGAATATTCCGTAATCAATCATATTTGCAGCGGCTTTATTGGCTAAAAGCATACAATCTTCTATCAGTTTATGAGAAGGTGTTTCTTCTTCTATTTTTACATCCTCTATCAAGCCTTCATCGTTTAACACCATCTTAATCTCATCACTGCTAAAATCAAGACCTTTTTTTAATCTTGTACTTCTTATATGTTTAACTCTTTCCCAAAGTGGCATTAACCACTCTAAAATTTCATTATCAACCTCATCACACTCTTTAAAATCGCCTTCTAAAAACTCATCGACTTTTTCATACGAATATTTTCTTTTAGACTTAATAATAGCCTCAAAAAGCTCTTCTTTTATTACGTTATTGTTCGAATCAAGTTTTATTTTAAATACAAAAGCAAGCCTATCTTCGTTCTCTTTCAAAGAGCATAAATTTTCACTAAGCTCTCTTGGAAGCATAGGTACCGATTTATGAGGGAAATAGATACTAAATCCTCTCTCTTTGGCTTCTCTGTCTATATTTGAATTTAAAAACACATATTCGCTTACATCGGCAATAGCTACGTAAAGTTCGTTTTTTTCTTTATCGAAATAGATAGCGTCATCGTGGTCTTTAGCAGTTAGTGGATCTATGGTACAAAAAGCCAAATCAGTTAAATCCACTCTATTAGGGTAATACTCTTTTTCAACATAATCCCCATACGCTTTAGCTTCTGCAATAGCCTTTTTACTAAACTCTTCTTTTTTATTGTATAAAGCCAAAGAAATTTTATCATCAACCCACGGGTCGTCCAACACTCCAAGTACCTCAACTATTTTATTCGTATAGTTATCCACTTTAAATACGGCACCTTCCGGAAGTTTTTTTAAAGTCTTTTTCTTTTCTGCTACATATATTTCAAGATTTGTCTTTATATTTTTTAAAACTGGAACTTTTTTATTATTTTTGTATTCAAACGTCAAATAAACAACACTTACCCTAAAAGCTTTTTCCAAAATATAAATAACTTTGGCTTTTGGTCTTTCGCTTTTATTAAAAAGTCTTTGGGCTACCACCAAATCCCCGTTTCCTGCTCCGTTTAAATGGTGGGATTCTATTAAATAATCTTTTTCTTTAACACCCAAAGGAACCAAAAAACCAAATCCCTTTTTGGTTAAATCGACTTTTCCTATTCTGTATTTCGATTTTAATTTAATTATTTTAGAATCGCTCACAACTCCTAATGCAATTAAATCGTTAACAATATCTCTTTTATCTCTTGGAATATCTTTAGAAGCTATCCCCGTTACTAATTTATACGCAAATTCTTTCAATTTTATCCTTTTACTATTTCAACAGCCAATTCCAACGCCTCAATATTCAAAGAATATTTCTTAGCCACTTCAAACGCTTTTTGCTCATATTCTTTATCAAAAGGTTTTAACATATCGACTAAAAGTCTTAAAACCCACAATGCCGCACTTTCAACCTCATAAGGAGCTTTTGGTGAATAGATATTTTTTAAAGAATCAACCAAATCCTCACTAAAATTCCAGTGCTTAAATATTTCAGCCGTAACCTCAACCGTAGTCGCCCCTACAAATTCTCTTTCTATTTCGTCTCTATCTTCTCCAGCTTCCAATCTTTGTCTAAAGTTTTCACTTTCATTTTCATTATTCAGTACCAACGAAATAATAACGGCACCTATTTCCATTAAAAACGAATTAGTACCCAAAATATCCAACTTTCTTAAATCTTTTCTAAACCAGTTAAAAGCTATTGCGTTTCTTTTAGAAGAAATATCCTGAAACTGCCCCGAACTGATTCCGTATGCACTTAAATCGAATTTAAGTGAATTTCTAACCGCAAATGAAATCGCAAAACCTTTTACGGTGTTTTTCCCGAATAATGAAACCGCAAGTTCAACACTGTTTATCTTTCTTCTAAATCCGTAAAGAGGAGAATTTGCGGCTTTTAAAAGATTAGCTTTTAACATAGGATCGGATTCTATGATAGGCACTAAATCAGCCCAAGAAGAGTCCGGGTCACTTGCTATTTTTTTAATTTTAATCACACTTTCAGGTAAAGGTGGTAAAAGTTTTATTTGTTCGAAAATTTTTTCATTCATCTAAACTCCTTAGTAATTTATTTATTTCGTCATTATACCCATAATCGTTTAAATATATATTTAAAACTTCTTTAGCTTTCGCTTTATTTTTCTTTTTTATCAAAATCAAAGCGAACATCCTCCAACTTTCATAATTGGAAGGATTAATACTATTAGCTTTTAACGCCCATTCTTTAGCGGCTTCCAAATTATTATGATTGTAATAATAATTAGAAATTAACATCGCCGTATCGAATTGAGGTTTTTTATTAAATTTTTTAATAAAATCTTTAACGTTAATTTCCGTTTCTTTAATCACATAAATAGGTTTCGGTATAGGAAGAGTATTATATTTTATTTTTTCTTTTTTTTCACTACTTTTTTTAGACTTTTTATTATTATTTATCTTTTTTGTTTTTTTTAGTACTTCATCATCTTTTATATTAGGCACATCAAAAGAAATTTCCAAAGGCTCTTTTTTAATTTTTTTTACGTTATTTTTTTCCGTTTTATTTAAATTGTCAATCTTTTTATTAATTTTAAGGGTCTTATTAATATCCTCTTTTTTACTAGTGTTATTTTCTATATTTCGCTCCAAGGAACCCGTATTAAGAATTTTACATAATAGTTTATTTTTTAAAACAACACCCCCTATTATACATAATATTAAAATAATCGTAATGCTTAAAACTTTAATAGTCTTTTTTTTATAATATAATTTTTCCAACTCTTCATATCTATGCATAAATCTCCTTAAGGTCCATATGAGCCATTTCTATATATTTATTGGAAATACAATCAAAATTTCTGCTCGGATCTTTTTTTGCAAAGTAGTCTATTATATCAAAAACTTTAAACATAAGTTGATTTGTCGCTCGTAAAGAACCTTTTGTGTATTTATAAATAAGCTTATAATTTTTAGGTTTTAGCATTTCTGCGATATCTATTAAATTGGATTTCAAAAGCTTTGTTTTAATAAAACTTTCAATCTCATCTCTTGTAGCTTTATTTACTTTTAAAATATAATTAACTCTCGTTTCGAAATGCTTTTTTCCCATTAGTTTTTTTATATCTATATCATGAGTTGCAAAGACTAAAGTAATATTTCCTTTATCGGCATAAATTCTTAGATTTTCAAAAGTGTCTTCGGAAAGAAGTTGAGCTTCATCAAGTAAAAATATTTGATAATCGTCAGATTTTATATGTTTTAACATTTCTAAAATAGAATTAATCTCTAAATAAGGATTAGAAATATAAAACACTTTTTCCTTATCTTTTAATTCGTTAAATATCGATTTTAATATCATACTTTTACCTCTTCCCGCTTCTCCGGTAATAAATATCATTTTTTCGTGCTGCTTTAATGCCTGTAATAAATCTGCTTTTGTCTTTTCTACGGAAGCAATAGGAACATAGTAATTTAAATCCACCACATCCCTAAAAACTTCTTTAGCTTTAGTGAACTTTGTTTCCAAAACCTAAATCCCTTAATGTTTTTTTCTTTTTTAGATTTATAATATGAGGAGTAATTACGAACACCAACTCTTTTTTCTCCGTTATACGTTTTTTAGATGAAAACAGATATTTTAAAATCGGAATCTCTTTTAAAACCGGAACTCCGTTTACCTGTAAACTTTTTTTATTGGTAATAAGTCCACCCATAACAAGAGTTTGATTATCTTTTAATTTCACAACCGTTAACATTGTATTATCCGTTACATCCGGCGGCATATCTCTGTTTGCTGTATTTAATTGAGTTTGATCTCTAAAATCACTAATTCTTGGAGCTATACTTAAAATAATCTCTCCATTATCACTTATTTGAGGAGTAATATCAAGCACAAAACCTACGAATTGAGACCCTATTGTATATTGAGTATTAGGGTTACCGTTAGAATCAGTAGTAACTTTTGAAGCATATTTATAATAAATCGTACTACCTACGCTGATAATAGCTTTTTGATTATTAAGAGCTACTATTTTAGGATTGGAAATAGCATTTACGTTTCCGTTTTGAGCCAAAAAATTTAAAAGCCCGGAAATATTAAAAGTAGCCGAACTGAATACCGTTTGAGCTCCTCCTATATAAGTTCCTTTTAAAGGTACGTTAGTTTTATTTAAATTTATGGATAATTGGCTCCAATCGATTCCGGTTTGATGAGACTCCGTCAAATCAACCGAATAAATTTTTACATCGATTAGTACCTCTTTAGTCAATCTGTGTTGTAAAGTATTTATATATCTATCTATTTCGTCTATCTGTTTTTTAGTACCGGTTACCGTAATTAAACCTACCGATTTATCCACAATAGGAGGCTTAAAAGAATTCGAAGTGTTTTGTAAAATAGTTACAATATTTTTTTGAACGTTATCCCAAAAATCAAAAGTATATTCGTTTTTTATTTTACTATTCGTCGCATCAAGATTAGATTCTCCGACTCTATTACTAGAGATAAAATTAAGTTTATAAGTTTTCGTTTTAAAATAACTTATCTCCAATGTATCGTCTTTTAAAGTATAAAAAAGACCTCTTTTAGATAGAATTAAATCTAAAATTTGATTTAGCGTATAATTCTTAACCCTTAAAAAAGGCATTTTATCTTGTACCAAATTTTTAGATTCCGTATCATCGTAAACTATATTAATATTACATTTTTGAGTAACCAAAAGATTTAAAAACTGTTCTATAGTTAATCTACTTTGAGAAGTTATACTATTAGAGTACGTAAACAACTTACCTTCACAATTGTTTTGAGCTATCAAACTTACGACAAACAACACTACAAACATTAACTTTTTCATTTTGAATCCCTTAATTGCGGTATTTTTTGATTTATTGTCTTAAACAACATTTTTCTAGAATTAGCACATTTGAAAATTGCATCGGTAGAAGTTAATTTTATTAGCGTACAATCATAGATTTTATCATTAAGTCCTATCCATTTTTTAACACTTCCCACCAACTGAGCTCCTAAATATTCATCTATTCTTATAAACGCTTTATTCATAAAGATAGAAATTAATGTAATTTTTACACTTTTTTTAACCGGAACTTTTTTTGTATTTACAACTTTTTTATTAATAGAATTTTCGTAAAAAGGACTTTTGATATCCTCTAACTTATCTATTTTAAAACTATAATTAATAACTTTATTAGTATATTCCAAATACAAATCTTTTTGAGTTTTATTATCAGTCGCAAATAAAGCGACTCCCAATATTCCCGTTAATAAAATAATTTTTACTCTTTTCATTTTTCATACCCATACAATACGAATTTTATTACATAGTCTTTATTGCTATTAATATCAAGAGACTCTATTCTTAATAAATCTTTTATATTCTCATATCTATACATGAGATATAATAAATTTTTATATTCTCCTCTAACACGTAAAGAAATTTCCATCTTTTTATTAATCAATCCTTTGTTATTACTAAAAACTTCATTAGTAAATCCGTTTACTTTTAATCCTTCTTTCTTAGCGTTAACAACTAAATTTTTTACAAACTCTCCCCATTTTTTTTGATTAAACACAACAAAACTTAACAATTTAGCAAGTTCGTTATAATAATCTCTCTGCTGTTTAAGAGCAGCTTTTTCCAATACCAAATTTTTAATTTCTTTATTTAAAACTATTATTTTTTCACTTAACTTTCTTTTTTCTTCGGTTAATTGTTTCAATTCTATAGCCATTCTTTTATGTTTTTTATACTCATGGCCTCTATAGTGTTTAGCATTAGGCATAATAAAATAAAATCCGATAAAAACTATCAAAGCTACAACTAACACATAAATAACCATCGTTTCTTTTTCATCTTTCGAGTAAAAAAACTCATCAATTTGATTAATTAACTCTTTCATTCTTTTATCCTAATAATGGCTTTATATTTATTATTTTCATATATAACTCCTGGCGTATCAACTTTAAACCCGCTATTAACCAAATCGTCAATTAATGCCGGAATTTGAGTATCTTTAAAAGCAAATACACGCAATACGAATCCTTTAAAACTCTCTTCGCTCACATCTTTTTTCTTTTTGTTATAAACGCTGTTTTGCACCATATTATCAACAGCATAAGTTAATTTATCCAAATAAACTTTATTTTTATTTAAAAGTAAAGTAATATCCGCTAACTCGGATGATTTAGGAATATAAGAATACTTAAATTCGTACACGTTTTTGATTAATTCTTTTCTTAATTTAATATCTTCGGTATATTGTTTCCTATCTTGAATTATCTTTTTCTTTCTAGCCTCTAAAACTCTGATTTTTATGTTTAAATTATTATTAATATATTGTAAACTTTTTACTTTTTCGGATAATATTTTATTTTCTCTTTCATAAGATAATCCGTTTAAATAAAGATACAAAGGATAAATAGCGGTTAATAAAATCGAACCGAAAGTAATTAAAAAAAGCCTCCCGCTAGGTCTATAAAAAAATGTAGGTTTTCTTAGAAAAAGAGAAAAATTATAATCTTGATTACCGTTTTTATATGCGTTATGAGCCTCCAACATCCCTAAAAATAAAAATGGATTTATCGACAATCTATCCAAATTATACTCTTCATAAAACTCAAAACCGAACGTATCTATATTTATCAATTGTTTAATATACTCTTGTAAACCGTCTATATTACCGTATTCGGAAATAACAAACACCCTTTCAACTTGAGAAATGTTATATTTTTGAGTTACTTTATCTATTTGAGAATTAATAATATTAACTAAAGACAAAAACTCTTCTTTTATAATATCCAAGACTTTCTTTTCGTTTTTCCCATACTTTAAAGAATTCACCCCTTTTTTAGTTAAAAGCTTCTCGAACATCTCCGGTCCGAAGTCTTTAATTTTTAATTTTTCCAAAGCTTGATAAATTTTATCAAGTCCTCCGCTTACCGTTAAAATACTTAAAAGTTCCCCGTTTTCATAAAAAGTTAAAAATACTTTATCATATAAAAACACCACAAAAACGTCATTCGCTTTTTTTATAATTTTTTCCTCATATAAAGCTTTATAAGCAAACGCCGGAAAGGAGATATAATCTATATATCCGGCTTCTTCCAATAAATCTTTATAACCGTTTTGAATAAATCCCACCGGTATGATAATAATCTCGATAGTAACAATTTTTTCATCTTTCATAGAGTCGATAATTTTGTATTTAATCAAATACTCTTCCGTTTCATCAACCCCGGCTTCTTCGTAAACTTTAGTTTCTATAAAATTATTTAAATCCACTTTTTCTATTACGCTTTTTTCAACCTCGAAACTATAAAAAATAGCGTGTTCTATAGGAATATATGAAGACAATAAGACTCTTGCGGCTAAAGAATCTCTATAGATTCTTATAAGTTTCTTTTTAGTATAAAGAATAAATCTTTCTTTCCCTTTAGCCCCTATAATTTTATCGACATCATAATCATATTTATTGAAAAAAGAAGGCTTTAACTTTTTAAAATTAAATTCTTTTAAAGAATTTAAATTAAATTTACTCGTACAGTTTTCGCCAAATTTTTGAAATTTATCTTTGATTTTACTAAAATCAAAAACATTTTTTAAATCTATTTTTTTCATAATTCTACCTCATATCCAAGTTCTTCAAGCATTTTTTTATTTTTACTCCATCCTTGAACAACTTTAACATAAAGCTCAAGGTATATTTTTTTACCACTAAACTCTTCTAAAAGTCTCCTAG
Organism: uncultured Nautiliales bacterium; assembly: GCA_964445785.1. GTDB lineage: Bacteria > Campylobacterota > Campylobacteria > Campylobacterales > Nautiliaceae > Nautilia. The sequence goes on along the minus strand of CAYULY010000021.1, from coordinate 3,851 downwards.
CATATATACCTATCTCTTTTATTTTTTTACCCTTTTTTCCTATTATCATTCCCTTTTGACTAGGCCTTTCTACTATAATTGTAGCATATATTTTATCTAATGTTTCCCCCTCTTCCAATTTTTCAATTAATACATCTGTCTCATAAGGAAGTTCGTCTCCAAGTTTTTCAAAAAGAGCTTCTCTTATAAGTTCTTTATAAATATCTCTTATATGTTCTGTAGAAATAATTTCCGGGTCGTAATAGTAGGGGTGTTCCGGTAAATATTCTACGATAGTATCTAAAATCTCCTCTTTTCCTATTCCTGCTACCGCACTAACAGCAACAACTGCAAGTGCCTTATTTAAAGATTCATACTCTTTTTTCTTATTTTCTACAAACTCTTTATCCACTAAATCTATTTTCGTTAAAACCACAATATGAGGAATGTTTTTAGTATTTAATTCCAAAAACCACTCATATCCGCTCAAATCATCTTTTACATCGGATAAAAAAAGTACCAAATCACTATCACTTAAAGCTTTTAAAGCTTCTTTTAGCATAAATTTATTAAGAAGTTTCTCCTTTTCGTGAAGTCCGGGAGTATCAAGAAGAATAATTTGATGCCCTTTATGCATAATAATGGCGTTCACTCTTTTTCTACTTGCATTGGCTTTAGGAGAAACAAGAGCTATCTTTTCTCCTAAAAGCCAGTTTAAAAGAGTCGACTTCCCGGCATTCGGTTTACCAAGTATTCCTACAAATCCACTTTTTGGCATATTTTTCCTTATAAAATATATTTGGTTATCTCTTCATTCTCTACTATATCGTCAAGTTTTGATTTAACATAAGTCTCATCAATGACAAATTCTTTACCTTTGTATTCATCCGCTTCAAAGTTTATATCTTCCAGTACTTTTTCCACTACCGTATGAAGACGTCTAGCCCCAATGTCTTCGGTTTTTTCGTTTGCTAAAAACGCATATCTCGCTATTTCCCTTAAAGCGTCTTCGCTAAATACTAAATCAACTCCCTCAACTCCAAGAAGTTTTTGATACTGCTTAATTAAAGAGTGTTTCGGTCTTGTTAAGATTTGATATAAAGCTTCCTCATCAAGACTTTGAAGCTCAACTCTTAAAGGAAACCTACCTTGAAGCTCCGGAATTAAATCACTAGGTTTGCTGACGTGAAAAGCACCGGCCGCAATAAATAAAATATGGTCCGTATTTACGTATCCGTATTTAGTGTTAACGGTTGAACCTTCAACTATTGGAAGTAAGTCTCTCTGAACTCCCTCTTTACTAGGGTCTTGTCTCTGGTTGCCCGTTGCTGCGATTTTATCTATTTCATCAATAAAAATAATACCGTTTTCAGCTCTTTTTAAAGCCTCTTTTTTCAAATCTTCTTTGCTGATAACTTTTTCTGCAGCTTCACGTCTTAAAAGTTCTTTTGCTTCTTTTACGCTAACTTCTTTTTTTTCTTTGTTTTTATTGAAAATTCCTATAATTTTAACAATGCTCTCTTGTGCTTTTATCATCTCCGGAGGCAGATTATCATCACCTTCCGGAAGTTCTTCCACTTCAATAGTTATTTTTAAATGGTCGACCTCCCCTTTTTTTACTCGTTCTTTCATTTTTTCAAAAGAGTTCTGATATTCTATCTGTTTTTGTTCTGGAGCATTTTTAGGAAGCGGAGGCAGAAGTTTTTTTGTAATCTCTTCAATTACATTTTCTTCAATCTGCTCTTTTGCATTCTCTTCCATTTCTGCTCTTACTAAATTCATAGAGTTATTTACCAAATCCCTAATCATAGATTCAACGTCTCTACCTACAAATCCGACTTCAGTGTACTTACTGGCTTCCACTTTTACAAAAGGAAGTTTCATCATCTTGGCCATACGTCTTGCAATTTCGGTTTTACCTACACCTGTAGGACCTATCATAAGAATGTTTTTCGGCATAATATCGTCCTGCCACTCCTTTGGCAACTGCATTCTTCTGTATCTGTTTCTAAGAGCGATAGCTATTGTTTTTTTAGCATCTTTTTGTCCTACGATATATTCGTCTAAATATGCAACTATTTGCTTAGGTGTCATATTCATATTATTCCTTTTCAAGTTTTAATATTTTTATATTGTGGTTTGTATAAATACATAAATCTGCTGCAATATTAAGAGATTCTTTTACAAGCTCTTCCGGAGATAAATCAGAATGTTTAGCAAGAGCCCTCGCAGCGGAAATAGCGTAATTTCCACCGCTTCCTATCGCCGCAAGTTCTCCGTCTTCAGGTTCTACGACATCTCCGTTTCCGCTTAATATAAATATATGTTTTTGATTAAGCACAATCATCATCGCTTCAAGACGCCTAAGGTACTTATCTTTTCTCCACGCTTTTCCGAAATCTATAACGGATTTGATTAAATCCCCTTTTCTTTTTTGCAGAAAATCCTCAAACATATCGAATAATATAAAAGCGTCAGCCGTACTCCCTGCGAATCCGGCTAAAACCTTACCGTTATAAAGCGTTCTGATTTTTGTCGCATTGCCTTTTAAAACGGTATGACCAAACGTTACCTGACCGTCCCCTCCTATTACAGCTACACCGTCTTTTTTATACCCTAGTATCGTAGTGGCTTCCATATTTATCTTCATTACTCACCTTCTACCACTAATTTTAAATTAGCATGAATACCATAGCCTAGTTTTACATCTACATTAAATTCACCTACGGCTTTAATTTGTTTCATCTCTATATGTTTTTTATCTATTTCTATACCTTGTTCTTTTAATTTTTCGGCAACTTCTTTATTTGTGATAGCACCGTAAAGTTGCCCGTTTGCACCTAGTTTATGTTTAATATGAAGTGTTATGTTTTCGATTTTTTCTTTTAATTCGTTAAGTTTTGCAAGTTCTTTTTTAAGTTCTTCTTCTTTTCTTTTTTGTTCTTCTTGCCACTCTTTTATAACTTCATCTGTAGCAAGTTTTGCATAACCTTTAGGAATTAAAAAGTTTCTGGCATATCCATCTTTTGCATTTTTAATCTCACCCGCTTTTCCTAATCCCTTTACGTCTTTTATTAATAAAATTTTCATAAATTTCCTTTTTTTTATTTGCATTTTACTAAATTTTCGTTAAAATAGCAAAAAAGTCATTTTCTCATCACTAATTTGACAAAGGTAAAACATGAAACTAACTCCTATAAACGAAGAAGTTACGTTCGAAGATGTCGGAGTAAAAAAACGCCCTGTAATAAGTAAAACGGATTTAAAAGGCATTATTACTTTCGTAAATTCAGCTTTCTGTAAATTAGCCGGTTATTCAAAAGAAGAATTAATAGGTCAACCTCACAATATAGTCAGACATCCCGATATGCCAAAAACAATATTTAAAGAAATGTGGAATACGATAGAAAAAGGAGAAAGTTTCAGAGGATTTATAAAAAATTTAAGAAAAGACGGTAAATACTATTGGGTGGAAGTTTTCATAGAACCAATGTTTGACGAACAAGGAGCAAAAATCGGTTATATTTCCGTCAGCAAAGAAATTTCGGAATCAGATAAAGAAAAATATGAAAAACTATATCAAGAAATGAAAAAGGAAGAGTAATGTTTATTATAATAGAAAATAACAAGATAACAGGAATAGAAAGAAATTTATTAAACGATTTAAATATTACACTGGAATCGATTTCCGAATTTATCAATACTTTAGAATTACAAATAGCAAGTTTAACCGGTTCTCAATTAAATATTAACAATAAAACATTTAATGTAAATGAAATTGAAATGATTTCTACAAAAAATATAAAAATCTTTCAGCTAAAAGAATCTTCAAACTCAAACGTTAAAATAAAAGAAGAACCGTCACTTAATCC
>CAYULY010000020.1:0-16649 GCA_964445785.1 uncultured Nautiliales bacterium | reverse complement strand
AGTTTAATAATATGGAGGATATATGTTAGAACCGATAATTAACCATCAAAAAGAGCTTAAAGAACTTTTTGAAAAAATGGATTTTTTAAGAGAAAATTTTGACTTTGGTAATCCGACTGCTTTTTTGGATGAATTAAAAGATTTTGCAGAAGAGATGAAAAAAGAGCTTGAATATCATTTTAATTTACAAATCTATTCAGTAGGTACGAATCCTAAAGTAGAATATTTGCTTAAAGAAAATCTTCTTGTTAGGAATATGCTTTTTAGAATGCTTGATTTTATTATTCTTAAAGCAAAAGAGGGAAATATTGATGCTTTTATGAAATTTGACGATTTTGGAGAGATTTTTAGAGCATATCTGAAAAAAGAAAAAGGACTTTTTATTCAAAATATAGAATCCGAACTTAGTGAAGATGAGATAAAAGAGATTGCAAAAAAACTTGCTGCTTTAGTATAATTTGCAAAAATATCTTTTTTATGATAAATTGCACCTAAAAAGGAGAAACGATGGATTGGTTTGATGAAAATAAAACCCCAAAAGAAAAGTTTTTTGAGATTGTTTATCATGCTAATAAAAATTTAGTAATAGAAGAACTTGAAGATGTTTTTAAAAGATTAGCAGCTTTAGAAATTATTGCTGAAGAGTGTTTGGGCGAAAACGTAGATACGAAAATAAATGAAATAATTTTTAATAAATCTGATGAATTGGAAGCAGTTGAAACAGATTTATATATTCATACAATGGCTAATATTTTAACGAAAAATGAGTAAATTTTTTCTTTTTTTCCCTCTTTTTTTGTACTCGCTGACTTTTCCTTATACGGTTGAGCTTAAAAAAGATGAAACGATATCCTTTGAAGTTACTTATTTAAAAAATATCTACCTTTTTAATCTTAGATGGACTCTTTTTAAAAATGATGTTTTAACCGTTCTTTACAGATATGATAATTTTCCAAGACAAATAACCCTTTATAAAGACTACCCTCTAAATGCCTTTAAAGTACCTGTTGCTAAAATTCCGGATAATTATCCCTATTTTTATATCGTCTTTAAAGATTTTAATGGTAAAATAGCGACATTTGATATTTATTTAAAAAACGGAAAAAAAGTAGTTGTAAAGGTTAAGGAATGAAATTTTTTGAAATTATGGATGCTATGTTTAGCGAATTTGAGGAGTATAAGGATATCCAAAAAGGAAAAGGGATAAGAGGGAGGCTAATTACTATAATTAATCCGTCTGCTCAAAAACTAGCGGCAGTAGTGGAGTCTATTCATTTGGCGAGTTTGCTTCACGATGACGTAATAGATGAAGCCGATATGAGAAGAGGGGTTAAGTCTATAAACGCTAAATACGGCGAACATACGGCTGTAATGCTTGGAGATATAGTTTATTCAAAAGCTTTTTTCGAGCTTATAGATTTTGGAGAGGAAATTGCAAAAACCGTTTCAAACGCTGTTTTTTTATTGTCTCAAGGAGAACTTGAGGATGTGAAATTAAGCAAAGATATAAATTTGGATAAAGATAAATATATGCAGATGATTTATAAAAAAACAGCTTCTTTAATTGAAGCAGCTTGTAAGGCAGCAGCTATAACAAAAGGGTATGATAAAGAAAAATTCGCCTTGTACGGGAAAAATATAGGGATTGCGTTTCAGATAATTGACGATTTGTTGGATATTACGCAAGATGAAAAAACGCTTGGAAAACCTAGTATGGCAGATTTTTTTGAGGGTAAAACTACATTGCCTTATATTTATCTTTTTGAAGTGCTAGAAGACGAAGATAAAAAAACGTTAAGATCTCTTTATAAGAAAAAATTGAATGAATCTCAAAAAGAGTGGATAAAAAATAAAATGAACGAATATGGGATTTTAAGAAGATGTTATGAAGAGGCATTTTTACTTGTAAATAGAGCTAAAGAAGCGATAAAAGAGTATAAAATACCGGAACTTGAAAAAATAGCCGATAAAGTAGTTAAAAGAGAGTTTTAATTTCTTCAAAAAGTTTTTTATAAATCTTTGCCTCTTTGGCGTTTGGGTATTGTTCTATTACGCTCATTTTACTAAACGGCATAGCTTCTATCAAATCACTTTTTGGGATGTATGTTTTTAGGTATTGAAAAGAGGGGAGTTTTAAAACGGCTTTAATTACCTGTTTGTGTAAAGGCTTGTTTTCCACTCTATTTAAGAAAAGACGAATATTTTTATTTAGTTTTGTTTTTATGAGCTGATTGTACGTCCTAAGTGATAAGATGTTTGGTAGAATCGGAACTATTACGATATCTGAAGATGTTAAAATTTTTTGAGTGAGTTCGTTTAAGGTAGCCGGTGAATCTATAATTATAAATTTGTAGTTTTTATTTAGGATGTTTAGAAGTTGAGGTAGTTTTGAGCTTTCTTTTAATGTTATATCAGCCGGAATAATATCCAGATTTTTATACTGGGTTTTTTTTATTGTTTTTTCGATAGGCTTTGTAAATATGTATCTTTTTTTCGGTTTTTTATTAAAAAAATAACTACTAGCTCCTTGAGAGTCTAGGTCTATAAGAAGGGTTTTCCCCTCTTTCCTTGCCAGTGACGCTAAATTTACGGATGTGGAGCTTTTACCTACACCACCTTTTATGTTATAAAGAGAAATAATCAAATTAATATCCTTTAAGGGCTTTAGCTTTTGATATAATATCAAAAACCCTCTGGAGATTCAAATGAAAGAGATTAACATAAACGAACTTCATAATCCCGAGTATGTGCTTGTCGGCAATAAAAAGATGAATTTAAACGATTTGATAAACGAATATGTGGAACTTAAAAAAAGAAATAAAAAAGCCGTAAAAAAATATATGCAAGAACAAGAACTAAAACCTTATCAAGCCGAGCTTATAAAAATGCAAAAGTATCTTGAAGATACTCAAAAAAGAATGATAGTTTTGTTTGAAGGAAGAGATGCGGCCGGAAAAGGCGGGACTATTAGACGTATTGTTAGGTATATGAATGAAAAACACTATAGAGTCGTAGCCCTTGGTAAACCTAGTGACGTTCAAAAAACCCAATGGTATTTTCAAAGATATGTAGAGCAGTTTCCCAGAGGTGGGGAGATTGTTTTTTTTGATAGAAGCTGGTACAATAGAGCTATGGTTGAACCGGTTTTTGGGTTTTGTACGAAAGAGCAGTATGAGACGTTTATGCAAGAAGTTCCGATGTTTGAGAAGTCTTTGGTAATGGAGGGGACTGTTTTGGTTAAAATTTATCTCTCAATTTCAAAAGAAGAACAAGCCAAAAGATTTGAAAAAAGAAGAAGAGACCCTCTTAGACAGTGGAAATTAAGCGAAATTGATCTTCAAGCTCAGGACAAATGGGATGAGTTTACGGAAATGAAATATAAAATGTTAAAAGCGACCCACACCCACTACGCTCCCTGGACGGTTATCAGAAGCGATAACAAACACTTAGCAAGACTTAACGCTATGAAGGTTATTTTAAACGCAGTCGATTATCCGGACAGAAACGAAGAGCTTGATTACGTGCCGGATGAGGGAATAGTTGTAAGTGGTGCAAGAGAGATTGAGATAATGGAAGCAGATAGAATCAGAAGTGGTAAATTTGTAAGTTAAGGAGAAAAGTGGGAGTTTTAGCAAATAATTGGAAAAATTTGGAATGAGATTGATAAAAAGTTAGAGTGTAAAGAGTGTGAGGTAACACTTGATACCGAAGATTTTGATAATATTTTTGATTTAAGGAGAAAATATGACAAAAGAGAAAGCAAGAGAAGTTTTTGAGAAATTATTTAAAAATGAATTAAGTGAAGAAGAAGCAAAAGAACTTTTGGTTTCTTTATACCAAAAAGGGGAAACGCCAGCTGAAATTGCTGCTGCCGCAGAAGTTATGAGAGAGCACTCCGTTAAACTTCCAGTAAGCAAAGAACTTCAAGAAAAACTTATAGATATAGTGGGTACCGGGGGAGATAAATCAAACAGTTTTAATATCTCTTCTACTACGGCACTTTTAGTAAGTGCTATAGGGTGTTATGTGGCAAAACACGGAAACAGAAGCATAACAAGTAAATCCGGAAGTGCCGATATGCTTGAAGCTCTTGGAATAAATCTTAATTTAACTCCCGAAAATCAAGTAAAAATGCTAGAAACCGTCAGATTTACTTTTATATTTGCAATAAACCATCACCCGGCTATGAAACATATTATGCCTATTAGAAAGTCTCTTAATCATAGAACAATTTTTAATATCCTAGGACCTCTTACAAATCCGGCCGGGGCTAAGAAATATCTTTTAGGAGTGTTTTCTCCCGAGTTTATAGAGCCTATCGCTACTGCACTTACCCTTATGGATGTAAAAAGTGCGATGGTCGTAAGTAGTGAAGACGGAATGGATGAAATTAGTGTAGCGGCACCTACCAAAGCTATTTATTATGACGGTATTAGAATGAGAGATATGGTAATTAACCCTAAAGCTTACGGTATAAATGGGACTAAAGAGGATTTAATAGGAGGGGATGCCAAAGAGAATGCTAAAATTGCAAGAGGTATTTTAAGTGGGGAAATAAAAGGTCCAAAAAGGGATGCCGTTTTATTAAACGCTGCGGCTAGTCTTTTTGTAGATAAAAAGGTAAATTCAATTGAAGAGGGACTTAAAATTGCAGCCGAAACAATAGATAGTAAAAAAGCAATAAAACATCTTGAAAAAATTATTGAAATATCTAAGAAGCTTGGAAAATGATAGAAGTAAAAGAGATAAAAGATTTACAAAAAGTGATTGATTGTATAAAAAAATCTGGTAAAAATATTGTTATTTTAAGTGGAACTCTTGGAAGTGGGAAGACTACGTTAGTTAAAGAATTTGTAAAGAGTTTGGGTGTAGATGATAAAGTAACTTCCCCTACTTTTGCCATTCAAAATATTTATGATAATAAAGTTTTTCATTACGATTTGTATAATAAGGGGTTGAATGAATTTTTGTCTCTTGGAATGATTGAGGAGCTTGAAAAAGAGGGGTATCATTTTATTGAATGGGGAGAGGAGTTAAAAGATATTTTAGATATGTACGGATTTGAATATATGGTAATTAAGATATCTTTGGAGGGAGATAAAAGGGTTTTTGAATGTCAAGGTTAGTGGCTAAAAATTTAAAAAAAGCTTTTAAAAAAAATTTAATTATAAAAGGTGTTTCACTTGAAGTAAAAAGAGGAGAGGTTGTAGGGCTTCTTGGTCCAAACGGTGCTGGGAAAACGACTTCTTTTTATCTTATTTGTGGGCTTTTGGTTCCAGATGAGGGAGAGGTGCTTCTTGATGGGAAAGATATAACAAAACTTCCCCTTCATAAAAAAGCCCGTTTAGGGATAGGGTATCTTCCTCAGGAGAGTTCGGTTTTTAGGGATTTAAGTGTTGAAGATAACCTATATATAGTAGCAGAGCAGTTTTACGATAAAAAAGAACAAAACAGAATTGTTGAGGATTTGTTGGAAAAGTTTAATATCGAACCTATTAGAAAAAGAAAAGGGATTAGCTTAAGTGGTGGGGAGAGAAGAAGGGTTGAGATAGCGAGGGCTCTTGTGCCTAAGCCTAAGTTTTTGTTTTTAGACGAACCTTTTGCCGGAGTTGATCCGGTTAACGTAAACGATATTAAAAATTTGGTTGAATTTTTAGCTAAAGACAATATAGGGGTAATTATAACTGACCATAACGTAAGGGAGACTTTGTCTATTTGTAGTAGGGCTTATGTTTTAAAAGAGGGTATGATTTTAGCCCAAGGCGATGCAAACTATATAGTAAATCACCGTGAGGTTAAAAAATACTATTTGGGAGAAGATTTTAAATTATGAAACTGAAAACCAAAGTTTCAAACAAACTCTCAACCAAACTTATAAGTTTTTTGCCTATTTTAAAAGCAAATGCAGATGAATTGTTTGAAGAGATAAAAGAGATAAGCAAAGAAAATCCCTATATTGAAGTCATAAATAAAAGATTTGTAACGGTCAGTAATTTAAAAAACGCAAACACCAGTGAAATAGAGGCTTTAAGCGTAGCTAAAACAAGTCTGTATGAAAGTTTGATAGAACAAATCGAAAATTCTAATCTTTTTCCTACTTCTAAATCAAAAAGAGTCGCTTTGGAGATTTTAAAAGATATAAATACGGAGGGGTTTTTTGAAGGGGATGAAAAAGAGATAGCAAAGAGGCTGGGGATAAAAGAGGAAGAAGTTAAAAAAATAAGAGAACGATTTATTTATCTTAATCCTCCTGGAGTGGGGGCTAAGGATTTAAAGGAGTGTATGCTTTTTCAGCTTCATAATTTGGAAATTGAAGATGAGGTATTTCAACTTGTAAAAGAGATGATTGAATGTCTTGAAAATTTAAGTAAATTTTCAAAAGAGAAACATTTTAAAAAAGCGTTGGAAGTTATAAAGCAGCTTAGGGTCTTGCCGGCTATGGAGTATATAAAAGATGAAGAGATAATTCCGGAGATTATTGTTTTGAATAAAGACGGAGAGCTTGAGATTAGAATAAACGATGAGCATTATCCGGAAGTGGATGTAAAAGCCCCGGATGAAAAAAGTGTGTTTTCAAAAGAGAAATTTAAAGAAGCGAGAAATATAATAGACGCACTGGAGATGAGAAAAGCTACTTTAAAAAAGATAGCCTTAATGATAGTTGAGCTTCAGTATGAGTTTTTTCAAGGGGGAGTTATCCGTCCTATGAAAATTAAGGATTTAGCAGACGAACTTGAGTATGCTCCTTCTACGATAAGCCGGGCTATTGCCAATAAATATCTTTTGTGCGATAGGGGGATTATTCCTCTTAAGAGTTTTTTTTCCACTGCTTTGGATGAAGATGTTTCGGCAAATCAAATAAAAGAGGAGATAAAAAGATTAATTAAAAACGAAGACAAATCAAAACCTCTAAGTGATGAGAAACTTACTCAAATTATTAATCAAAAATATAGTTTGAACCTTGTAAGAAGGACTATTTCAAAGTATAGGGATCATTTGAAAATTCCTACTAGCAGGGAGAGAAAAAGGCTTTATAAATTGGGAGCTGATATTTAATCGTTTCTGATGATTAAACTATTAGGAAGATTAAATTTTTCTATTAACTTTTTTTCTTTTTCTCTCATTTCTCCGTTGTCCGTTTCGTGGTCGTAACCTAAAAGATGTAACATTCCGTGAATGAATAGGAGCTTTATTTCGTCGTCTAAGGAGTGATTCATTTCATTTGCCACTCTTTTTGCCGTATCTACCGAAATTACTATACTCCCAAGTGGTATTCCCGGCATATCTTTTAAAGGAAAGCTAAGTACGTCTGTAGGGGCGTTTTTGCTTCTGTAGGTGGTGTTTATTTTTTTTATCTCTTCATCGGTTGTTAAAATAAGTTCTATGTCTTTATTGGTTAGGTATTCATAAATCTCTTTTAGTTTGTTTATATCAAACTCATAATCCGTTCTGTTTTCGAAATCTATCATTTAGCCACCTTTTTTAGTAAAATTATATAATAAAAAAAAGGATTCACATTGAAAGCCGTCGTTATACTAAGTGGAGGTATGGATTCTACGACTGCTCTTTTTATAGCAAAAAAGGAGTATGAAGTAATTCCCCTTCATTTCAATTACAATCAAAGAACCGAAAAAAGAGAACTTAAAGCCTTTAATGATATTTGTGATTATTTGGGGCTTGAGAATAGGTATGTTATTGATTTGCCCTTTTTTAAACAAATAGGTGCTAGTGCTTTGGTGGATGAGAATTTAGAAGTTCCTACAGACGGACTAAAACCCGGAATTCCTATAACTTATGTGCCGTTTAGAAACGGAATTTTTTTATCAATTGCAGCTGCAATTGCAGAAAAAGAGGGTGCTAAAGCTGTTTTTATAGGAGTTGTGGAAGAAGATAGTAGTGGGTATCCGGATTGTACGGAAAAGTTTATAAAAAGTATGCAAAATGCCATAAATGCCGGGACTAAACCTCAAACACATATAGAGTTAAAAACCCCTCTTATTCATCTTAAAAAAGAGGATATAGTAAAAAAGGCTGTTGAAGTGGGAGTTCCTCTTGAGCTTACTTGGAGTTGTTATAAAGAGGAAGAAAAAGCGTGTGGGGTGTGTGACAGTTGCAGATTGAGGCTAAAAGGATTTGAAAAAGCTGGTATTGAAGATAAAATACCTTACAAGTGAAAATGTTATGTTAACTTATAAAGGGTTAAATTAAGCTTAAAAGCTTTAACCTTTAATGGAAAAAATTTAAAAACTAAAGGAGAAAAATGAAAAAGAAAATTGAAACGGTAAAAACTCTACTTGACTCTCTTCCTTTTATCAGAAAATTTTACGGGAAGACTATTGTTATAAAATACGGAGGAAGTGCCCAAATAGATGAGAAGTTAAAAGAGTCTTTTGCAGTTGATATTTTAATGCTCTATATGGTTGGGATAAAGCCGGTAATCGTTCACGGAGGAGGTAAAAGAATTACGGAAATTTTAAACGCCCTTAATGTAAAAACAGAGTTTAAAGACGGGGTTAGGGTTACTACTAAAGAGTCTATAAAAATTGCAGAAATGGTGCTTAGTGGAGAGATAAACAAAGAAATTGTAAATATGTTAAACCAGCACGGGGCTAAGGCTATCGGGATAAACGGAAAGGATATGAGTTTTATGAAGGCAAAATCACTTGTAGGGTATACGGGTGAGATTGTTTCGATTGACGGGGTTTTTATAAATAAACTTTTAAGTGAAAATTTAATTCCGGTAATTGCCCCGATAGCCGCAGGAGATAGTGCTATACATCCTGGGTATAATATAAACGCCGATATCGCAGCAAGTGAGATAGCAGCTGCAATTAACGCAAAAAGAGTTATATTTTTAACGGATACTCCTGGAGTATTGGATAAAAATAAAAATCTTATAAGTTCTTTAACAAAAACCGAAATTGAAGAACTTAAAAAAGACGGTACAATAGCAGGTGGAATGATTCCAAAAGTTGACGCGGCACTTAGGGCTGTAGAAAGAGGAGTTGAAAAAGCCCATATAATCGATGGAAGAGTTGAGCATTCGATTTTACTTGAGCTTTTAACAAGTGAGGGGATAGGGACTGAAATTAAAGGATAAAGGAGAGAAAATGAAATTTATCGTAAAAAAACCTATACCGGGATTTGAAAATGTACAAGAGGTTGATTTTAGTAAAATAGATAGGGACTTGGCAGTTTTAAAAGATGCTGAAAAAACTCTTTTTACTCTTATAAACCCTTTTATTTTAAGAGAGTATGAGTTTGAAATACCGGCTGATGTTAAGGTGTTGCTTGATATTAACGAAAATTCTAAAATAGAAGTTTATAACAATATCGTGCTTAAAAACCCCAGAGAAGAATCTATAGTAAACTTTAAAGCACCGTTTATTTTTAATTTTGATAATAATACTTGTGCTCAAGTTATTTTGGAAAACGAAGGATATGCTAAGCTTGGAGATTTTATAAAATAGGGTATAATTCGCCAAAAAAAAGGGAATTATGCCACTTAGTAAATTAAACAAAGAACAGCTTCAAGCAGCTACCGCCCCTCTTGGGCATAATCTTGTTATAGCAAGTGCCGGGACTGGTAAGACTTCTACTATAGTAGGAAGAATCGCTTATTTGCTTCAAGAGGGAATTGACCCAAAAGAAATACTTCTTTTAACCTTTACAAACAAAGCCGCAAATGAAATGAAAGAGAGGGTTTCTAGATTTTTACCCAAAGCCAAAGAGATTGAGGCAGGGACGTTTCACGCAGTAAGTTATAGGTGGTTAAAAAAACTGAATAAAAACATAGTTTTAAAACAGCCTAAAGATTTAAAGATTCTTTTTAAGTCTATTTACGATAAAAGGGATTTTACTAGACTTCAGGGAGAAGAGAAGCCCTACGGTGCTAATTATCTTTTTGATTTATATTCTTTGTTTTTAAATTCAAATGTTGAGAATTTTGAAGAGTGGCTGGCGAAAAAAGCTCCTAATCAGGTTGAATACGCATTGGTTTATGAGAGTATTTTTGATGAGTATGAAGAGATTAAAAGAGAGCATAATTTAGTGGATTTTAATTCTCTTTTAATTGAAATGATAAGGGTTATTAAAAACGGGGCTAAAGTACCTTTTAAAGAGGTTTTGGTCGATGAATATCAAGATACCAATCCTTTGCAAAATTCTTTAATAGAGAGTATAAAACAAGACTCTCTTTTTTGTGTTGGGGACTATGATCAGAGTATTTATGCTTTTAACGGAGCTGATATTTCTATTATTTCCACTTTTGATAAAAGATACGAGAACGCTAAAGTATTTACCCTAAAGAAAAATTACAGAAGTTACGGAGAGATTTTGGAAATTGCAAATAAAGTTATTTCTCATAATCCCAGAATTTACCCTAAAAGTTTGGAAGTTACGAGAGGGTTTTTAGGAGAGTGGCCTAAGGTTTTGTATTATAACGATACGTTTGAAGAATATAGGGATATCGCTAGTAGGATTTTTGTATCTTCCACAAACAGAGACGATATAGCTATTTTATTTAGAAATAATTCAAGTGCTGATGCGATTGAAGCTATGCTTAGGGAAAAAGGGATTGAATGCAGAAGAAAAGGTGGGGTTAGTTTTTTTGATTCAAAGGAAGTTAAAATTACTCTTGATTTGTTGACGTTTATCGTTAATTCAAAAGATATAATGGCGTTTATTCATATATTCGAATACGCAAAAGGTGTTGGAAGTGCCATAGCAAACGATATTTTTGAAGCTCTTATGATTTTAGGAGATGGAGATGCTAAAAGAGGTTTTTTAAACCCCGATACTTCAAAAAAGGTTTTTACAAATAAAAAAACTTCTTATCAACTTGGGCTTTTTGATGATTTTATTCAGCTAGGAAGCCTTTCTAAGTTTAAAATGATAGGCATAGATGATGAGTTTTTATCAAATCCTATTTTAAAACATCCTAAACTTTCAGTTGAGGGTGGGGAGTTTTTGTTTAATTTTTACAAACTTTTAAAAAGAGTAAACAGGCTTAAAAATCCAATTTCCATATTCAACGAAGTTATAGAGAGTAAGACTTTTGAGCATATTATAGGCAATATAGCAAAAGAGAGAAGTAAAGATAAAAACGGAAAATTGATAGTTGAAAAGTTTGATGAAAATAAGGAAAAAATAAAAAATAAAGTAAAAGTGCTTGGTAATTTATTGAAAAATTATAACGATTTGGAGAAATTTTTAAACGCTATGGTACTTGGAGCTAGCGAAATGAGTGAAGGAAAAGGGGTAAATCTTTTAACGGTACACGCGAGTAAAGGACTTGAGTTTAAAGAGGTTTATATTGTGGATTTGATGGAAAAGAGGTTTCCTAACATAAAACTTTCAAAACCGGCCGGTGGAATAGAAGAAGAGAGAAGACTTTTTTATGTAGCAGTTACAAGGGCAAAAGATAAACTTTATTTATGCCTTGCTAAGAATGATAGAATAAGGAACATATCTTACGAACCCAGCAGGTTTTTGGCAGAAGCCGGATATAAACTATAAAGGAAGAAGATGTCTTATAAGGAAAATAACATAAAAAACGTTTTACACGGATTTTTTTTGGCAGTTGCTATGGCGGTTGCAGAGCCTAGTACGATTTTGCCTCTTATTGTGCACCATTTCAGTGAGAGTGTGATTTTGGTGGGAGTTTTTGCTTCGTTGCTTAGAGGAGGGGCGATTTTAGTTCAGCTTTTTGCGGCATTTTACGCTCAAGGTTATAAAAAAGTAATGCCTTATATGAGAAGAGTTTTTTTAGCCAGATTTCTTAGCTGGTTTATGATAGGTATTGCGATTTTAATTATAGGAGATAAAAACCCGACCCTTACTCTTTGGGTGTTTGGAATAGGGCTTTTTATATTCTCTTTTTCAGCAGGTTTTGGAAGTATCTATTTTAGTGAGATAATAGCGAAAATCTTTACAAAAACAGAGCGTGGTAAATCAATGGCGAATAGGCAGTTTTTTGCGGCAATTGCTTCTATTATAAGTGGAGGAATAGCCGGGTGGGTTTTGGAAAGTTTCGAGCCTCCTAAAAGTTATGCTTATCTTTTTATAATAAGCAGTTTTTTACTTGGTATAGGGCTTTTTGCGTTTGCTACGATAAAAGAGCCGATTAAAGAAAATGTGAGGGTAAAAGAGGAGAGTTTTATAAAATTTTTAAAAAATGCTTTTTCTTTTTTAAAAAAAGATAAGGCTTTACAGATTCAGATTCTGACAATTTTATTTAGTTACTCTTTTTTGTTCGCTTTTCCTTTTGTAATTTTAAAAGCTAATCAAACCATTCATCTAAACGGTTGGCTTGTAGGAGGGTTTGTTACTATTCAAATGGTCGGGGCTTTAATCGGTAATTTGGTTTGGAAAAAATTAGCTCCTCAATATAAAAAGATTATTATTTTCTCTTTTATGAGTGTTATTATGGCGTTTATTGTAGCATTGTTTGCAAAAAATGCTTTTATGTATGCAGTGGTGTTTTTCTTAATAGGGTTTGCGATGGACGGATTTAAAATCAGTGGTATGAATCTTTTATTTGAGATAGCACCGGAGGATAAAAGACCGGTTTATGTGGCTTTGCAGAATAATTTAACTTCAATAGGGCTGTTTTTTGCAATTCCGGGTGGGTTTATTTTAGAAAAGTTTGGATATGACGTTTTATATCTCTTTACTGTTTGTATGCTTTTTGTAGGGCTTTTTTTTGCTACAAGATTAAAGGCTAACTGATGCAAGAAGTTGTAGATTTTATAGTTAATATGGTAGGAAGTTTGGGGTATGTGGGGATTTTTATTATGATGTTTTTGGAGAGCAGTTTTTTTCCTTTTCCCAGTGAAGTTGTAATGGTACCGGCCGGGTATCTTGCAAGTAAAGGTGAGATGAATATTTTTTGGGTTATTATAAGTGGTGTTTTGGGCTCTGTAACGGGGGCTTGGTTTAATTATCTTATAGCTTATAGTGCTGGTAGGAGGATTATTCTTAAATTTTTAAAAGCTAAACATTTAGAAAGAATAGAAAAGTTTTTTGAAAAACACGGAGAGATATCGACTTTTAATGGAAGATTGATTCCGGGAATTAGGCAGTATATCTCTTTTCCGGCCGGTCTTGCTAAAATGAAGCCTTTTAAATTTACTCTTTTTACGGCTTTGGGAGCCGGGATTTGGGTAATTGTTTTAGCAATGCTAGGATTTTTTATAGGAAAAAACCAGGAGCTGATTCATAAGTATATAAAAGAAATTACCGTTTTTATTATAGGCTTTTTAGCGATAATTACTTTTATATACATAAAAAGGAGGAGTTAATCCTCCCATCTGCATCTTCTTCCAAATCCACGTTTGAATCCACGTCCAAAACCTCTTTGAAAGCCTCTTTGGAAGTTTTGGTATCTTCTTCCAAAACCTCTCCCCATTCCAACACCTCTTCTAAATTGATGTTCAACGTTTGGAGATTCTAAAGACTCTAAAGTGTTTAGTGCTTCTTGGATGTCTTTTGTATTTGAAATTAAAGGAGTAATACCTTCGGCAACTAAGTTTTTAACCATACCTTCTCCAAACTCTTCTGCTACCAAAGCATTAACCCCGGCTTCTGCCAATAATACAGGCACTATTCTCCCGGTACCCAGACCTCTTTGGTGTTGAGGTAGTGATTTTAGGTTTATGTTTTCTTTTTTTATTGTTTCAATTATAGGGTTTTGGATATAGAATTCTTCGTTTGTATCGGTATCGATAATTAAAAATCCTTTTGCCAATCCTATATGGTTTGCGATTGTTTTTTGATTGTTTGTCGGAAATGCTACTCTCATTTTCCCCTCCTTAAAATTTTTTTATTTTAAAACTTTTATTGCTTTCTTGTTTAGCAAAGCATCTGCAATTTTTGTTCTTGCATTGTTTAGAATTCTTCCAAATGTCGGACGAGAGACTTGCATTTCAATTGCTGCCTCTTCGTGATAAAGTTTTTCTAAATCAGCAAGTCTTATAGCTTCAAGCTCATCGGGTGTTAGGGTTACAATATCCAGTATTCTAGCTGGTACCCCACAGGGCTTGAAGCATACATTTTCGAAATTTCCCCTAATTCTTCTTCTTACTCTTCTTGGCATTTAAGTTCCTTTGAACATATGTTTGTAAAACAATTATATTTATTTTTTGAGCATATGTCAAGAGGAGAAGAAAATTTTGTATAAATTATTTTTAAAAAAAGTGATAGTTTTTTGTTATACTTTGGTAAATTTTCATAAGGAGAATATGTATGGGTAAAAAAGTTTTGGTTTTAGGTGGAGGATTTGGTGCACTTGAGAGTGCTATTTGGCTTAGAAAATACGGATTTGACGTAACGGTGGTAACAAATAGGGATTATATGTATATATATCCTATTTCTATTTGGATTCCAACGGGTGAGTATTCTTTTGAAAATTGTACCATATCCTGGAAAGAATTAAGAAAAGTTCACGGATTTGAAGTAAAATACGATAAAGTGACTAAAATAGATATTAACGCTAAAAAAATAGTATGCGAAAAAGAGACTTTTAGTGATTTTGATTATCTTGTAATTGCCATAGGTGCCGATAAGGTAAAACATAAAGGAAACGAAAATTTCTTATCTATTTGTGGTGCTCCCGAAGAGTCTTTAAAAATAAAAGAAAAACTTGACGAACTTATTAAAAAAGGAGAAGGGAAACTTGCGTTTGGGTTTGGTGGTAACCCTAAAGACCCTAGTAACGTAAGAGGTGGTCCTGCTTTTGAAGTTATGTTTAACGTGCATAATAAATTAAAAAAACTCGGTATTAGAAATAAGTTTGAAATTACCTTTTTTGCTCCTATGCCAAAGCCGGGTGCCAGAATGGGTGAAAAGGCTTTAAAAGTTATGGATATGTGGTTTAATAAACTTGATATAAAACAAATTAAAGGAAAAAAAATCAAAGAGTTTGGAAATGACGGTGTTATTTTTGAAGACGGTTCTAAACTTGAGAGTGATTTGACTATGTTTATTCCGGCTGGAAACGGACCGGAAATTTTTAAAGATAGTGGACTTCCTTTAAATGAAGCCGGGTTTATTAAGATAAATGAGTATTGTGAAGTTATGCATAACTTTGATGAAACGAGTTCGGATAAGTTTCCTATTTTTGCCGTAGGGGATAGTGCCGCAATTGATGGACCGGATTGGAGAGCAAAACAAGGACATTTAGCGGAAGTAATGGCAAAAGTTACGGCTTATAACATTAAAATGATGGAAGAAGGAAAAGAAACCAGAAAAGAGTATATCTCTCATATTAATATTTTATGTCTTATGGATAGTGGAGATGGTGGAGCTTTTGTTTATAGAGACAATAAAAAAGCGATGCTTATACCTTTACCTATTATAGGACATTGGATGAAAAAAGGTTGGGGTTGGTATTTTAGAAACTCTAAATTAAATAAAATTCCTAGAATACCGGGAATGTGAGAGCTTTAAAGCTTTTTTTTTTAATTTTTTTATATTTTTTTTCGAATATTCTCAAAAACTCTTGACAACGGGTAAAATTTTTTATACAATTTCAACACCAAATGACGCAATGGGCTGTCGCCAAGTGGTAAGGCAGCGGACTTTGACTCCGTCATTCGGAGGTTCGAATCCTCCCAGCCCAGCCATTTTTGACGCGGGGTAGAGCAGCCTGGTAGCTCGTCGGGCTCATAACCCGAAGGTCGCAGGTTCAAATCCTGCCCCCGCAACCAATATTTTAGATAAAATGGTGTCAGAGGAAATATGAATATAAAGAAAAAAAGAAGACATAATCTCCTTTAAACAAACTGAAAAACATTTCTATTTTTGTCTTAACTCTTACAAAATCCTTTCTTAAATCCTTAATTGAACTTAAATTGTCTTCAAATTTTATAAGAGACTTTTGTAAGTTGTTTAAATCTTTCTTTAAACTTACAACATAAGAAGTGACAAAAACTAAATATGAAATTATAGTTATTGCCACTCCAGTCTCAAGTGTTATCATATTAACTCCCTGAGTCTCCATTATCAGCTGAAGCTATCTGGACTTTTCTACTTCTTAAAATATAAACACTATCTGCTTTTACATTATTAAAAGTTTTACCTGTTAAAGCATCTTTTACGCCTACATCAGAAAGGTTTTATTTGTTTTGAAAGTTTTTCTAAACTTAATTTAAAGAATAACTTTATTTCAATTAATCTATCTTCTAATCTTTGAGAAGCTTTGTTATTTATAATTGTTGCGATTTTTTTTGTATAGGTTTAAGTTCTATTACAAAACTGTATAACTTTTTCCAACCTCAAAAATTTGACAATTATCTAAAAACTTCGATATAATCGCAATAGTCAAATGATTTTTGAAAATTTTTTGTTAATACTTGTTTTAGTTGGAAAAATCCCTAAAGTCGGGAGTGAGTATTTTGAAAACCCCGATATTTAATGCATTTAACCGATACATTTGGAGTATTGAAACATCCATTCTTTTAAAATATTATGAGCTGTTTTCCAAATTTAACCGATACATTTGGAGTATTGAAACATAACTGCACCTGGGTTCGGTAGGTCTACATATTTAAATTTAACCGATACATTTGGAGTATTGAAACTGTGAAATGCAATAACTACCAAGCATTTGCAAAACTTCAATTTAACCGATACATTTGGAGTATTGAAAC
>CAYULY010000019.1:0-19138 GCA_964445785.1 uncultured Nautiliales bacterium | reverse complement strand
TGTTTTCAAAAAGTTTATAATTTTTAGGATTCATTACAACAATTAGTTTTTTATTCGGAAAATGCTTTTTTAAACTTCTAAAAACCGGAGTACCAAAAAGCGTATCGCCAATTGCCGTATTACTAAAGCATACTACTTTATCAATCTCCTCCATCGGAACCAAATCGGTTTTTACAACTTGATTTTTAGGTAAAAAATAGGGAATTATTTTTCTAAAAAAACTCAAAAACGCTCCTTTAAATTCTCTCTCCGATTTTCCTTGCCGGATTTCCGGCATAAATAAAATTTTTTTCGCAATTTTTAGTTACAACGCTTCCGTACCCTACTACAACGTTATCTTCAATTTTTATCCCACTCATAACTCCTACCCTGCTAAAAAGCATTACGTTTTTTCCTATAACAGTAGTTTGAGGGATTTCTTTTGATTTGTTTACCAAAATATCTTTACTTTTTATTTCGTGATAATGAGAAAATATATCGTTTTCCCTTCCTATGTGAGTGTCGTCTCCTATTATAACTTTTCCCGTTCCGTCTATTTTGGTGTTGTTTAAAACGTTGCAGTTTTTACCTATTTCTATATTGCCTATCAAAATGCAATTTTCTTTAACAGCCGTATTATCGCCTATTATAAGTCTTGATTTTTTATTGGTTCTTACGTTTCTGTAAATTCTTACGTTTTTGCCTATTTTGTTATTAGGCATCCATCCTAAAACCTTTGCCCTTAATCTGGTAATTTTCTTAAACCAAAACCCGAAAATCAACTTATCCGGCAGTTTTGAGAGAATAATATACAAAAAATAAACCGGCTCTTTTATCATTTTTTCCCTTATAAATTGTTGTTTATATGTTTTACTATCAACTCATTATCTATATTTTCAGCTATTTTAGTTTTATCTTGCAACACCAAATCCTTATACCCCCAAGGATGCCATCTATTAATATCAGAAACTCCAAATAATGCTATAGTCTTAATCCCTATAGCCGGTGCCAAATGCATAGCACCGCCTTCTAGCGTTACAAAAAGTTTAGCCCTTGAAATAAAAGCCCCTAAGTCCAAAAAAGAATCCGTCTTTTTAAAAATAACTTTTGTCTCTTTTTCAAGCCTTTTTGCCGTTTCAAAGTCTTTAGGCTCTGCCGTTATATAAATCTTTTTATCAAGCTTGGTAAATATATCTTTTAATTTTTCAAAGCTCATCTGATTGTTTTTCATTCTAGCAGAAATATGAAAAACCACAATATCTTTAAAATCTTCATACTTTTTTTTCATATCTCCCGGGATAAAAAATCTGGTTTTTTCTCCGTTATACTTCACATCCAAAACCTTTAAACAATCAAAACAAAATTCAACTTCGTGATTGTTTCTAAACTCTATATGATGAGTAAATTTATCTCTATTTTTTTTATCTTTTACCCCTATTTTTATTTTAGCACCACTTATATTACTAAACTGCTCGGCTGAAGAGGAATATTCGCTCCTAAAAACCACACTTACATCATATTTTTCTTTTTTTATATTCCAAAAAACCTTTATTTTAGAAACAAGGGCTTCAAGTTTCGCACCGATTTTCTTTTTATGTTTAGGTTTTGTATAAACCCATATATTATCCACAAAAGGATTATTATCAATCGCCATACGGTTATAGCTGTTTACCACTATATCGATTTGAGCGTCGGGATATTTTTTTCTTAAAGCCTCAATAGCCGGAGTGGTACAGATTAAATCCCCTAAATTATCGTTTCTTACAAGCAAAACCTTCAATTTAAAACCCTTTTATAAACATCAAGCACTTTTTTTACCATAGCTTTTTTGGAAAAATTCTCAACGATATAATTTCTGTCTTTATTGAATTTCAACTCTTTATTATAAATTTTCTTAACACCCTCAACCCATTTGTTTAAATCCAAACTATCAAGCATTAAAAAGTTATTATCTTTATATAAATCCCTCACACTTCCTACATTACTTGCTATTATATCCTTTTGCATCATAAGCCCTTGAATTACGCTTTGGGGTACTCCCTCTTTAGAATCGGAGGTTAAAAGCTGCAAATCAATAGCTTTTAAAAATTCGGGTACTTTTGTAACGTGTCCTAAAAGTTTAACGTTTTTCAAGTTTAGGTCTTTTATTTTATTTTCTATTTCTTCTCTTTTAGGACCTTCTCCGGCCATTACAAATTCTATGTTTTCATTATCTTTAAAATAATTAGCAATATCCAAAAAAAAGTCGTGTCTTTTAAACGAACGCAATACGGCAAGAATTCCTATATAATATTTATCTTTATTTAATCCGAAAATTTCTCTTGATTTTTGCTTATCGTATTTTAAAGGGTCAAAAAGTTCATCATCTATTCCGGTGGGAATTGAAATTATTTTATTAGGATTAATCCTGTTATACTTTATCATATCTTCTCTTACGCTCTCACCCGTCGTTATAATAAAATCTGCAAGTTCGTTAATAAAATTCATTCTGCTCGGATTAATTCTATTTGAGAGATGTCTCGTACGTATAAACTTTCTACCGCTAAGTTTTGCGGCAAGTCCACCCACCCACGTATCTTTTCCGGAATGAGTATTGATAATATTTATATTATCCCTTTTTACGATTTTTATTAATTCAAAAAACGTTTTAAAATCCAAATTACCTCTAAAAGGAAGCGTATAAACCTTAAAACCTCTTTTTAAAGCTTCCTCTTTTATTCTACTCTTTTCCCTACAAGCAAGTCTGACATCAACACCTTTTTCTCTCACACCTTCCATTTCTGAAATTATCCTAATCTCCTGTCCTCCCCAACCGTTAGACCATTCGGTATGTAAGACTCTCACAATCTCTCCTCAATTATATTAAATACTTTTTGCATATCAAATTGCATTAAACATTCGCTTATCTTACTTCCGTTACATCCGTCTTTTCCACAAGGCACACAATCCCAATTATGCTGAATCACTATATGCTTACCCATTGTTTGAATTCCATTTTTTTTAGTATAGCCGCTTTTAAACAAATCGTTATCCCAAGGTCCCCACTCAAAAGCCCCACTAGGACCGAAAAACGCGACAACCGGAGTATCAACGGCAGCAGCCATATGCATAATAGCCGTATCGACCCCTATAAAAAGCTTCGCTTTATTTGCCAAAGACGCTACTTCTTTTAAACTAAGTTTCCCACTTAAATTAATCACTTCCGATTTACACAGACTCAAAATAGAATCTACCTTTTTCAGCTCTTTTTCATCCGGACTTGCAGTTATTACGACTTTATAACCTCTTTTAGATACAAAATCTATAATATCTGCCATTATTTTATCATCTACACACTTAAAAAGCCACCTTGATACCGGATGAATATGCACAAACTTCCCTAATTTCAAAGCTTCTATCTTTTCTTCATCTTTTTTATCCCAGTAAATTTTTACCTTTTTTTCAGCTATTCTTTTTTTCAAAACTCTCAATACGTCCAAATTTCTATCTACCGTATGATAAAAAGAATTCGACAAAGGCAAATTAATATCAAAAACATTTTTTAAAAACCTGTTTTTCTTAACGGGATACCCTATTTTTATCTTAGCTTTGCTAAATTTCGCAATAAAAGCTCCTCTGTCGCCTTCAGTGGTGTTGATAACCATATCGTAATTTTTAAAACTTCTTAAAAATTTAAACTCTTTAAAAACCCTAACGGCTTTTGGCAGTTTTTTAAAATAACTCCTATCATATACGAAAATTTCATTAATATCGGGATTTAAAGTAAGCATACTTTCAGTCCCTTTATTTACCAAAACATCAATTTTACTCTCCGGGTAATTGATTTTTAAATTTCTAATCAAAGGAGTGGTTAAAAGCACATCCCCTATATTTCTAAATTTAATCACCAAAATCCTCATTTTTTACCCTTTATATATTTCCAAAACGTATATTGAGAATAGAGTCCGGCTATAACAAATCCATCCCACCCCTCTAAAAAACCGAGCTTCAAAAAATACAACTTAAAAAACGTCCAAATCGGAGAAAAAACCGCTTTTAGTCTATTAGATTTAGCCCCCAAAGTCGAATATCTGTTTTGTTTGGTTATAAACTCCTCAATACTCTCATAAGCAAAATGTCTCAAAGGATTTTTCAAATACCCCTTTTTGCATTTACATTCCACACTTTCGTGAACTTCCCTATCGTTAAAAAAAGCAAAATTTTTATTAAAAAGCCTAACAGTATAATCCGGATACAATCCCAGATATTTAATATCCCTTCCCCAAAAATTATTAATTCTAGGAACGTAATAAGCTTTAAAAGAAGGATTTTTTAAAACTTCTTGGAGTTCTTTTTGCAAATTATCCGTTATAACTTCATCTGCATCCAAAACAAAAACCCATTCGTTTTTAGCCAGTTCCACTGCCTTTTGCTTTTGTCTTCCAAATCCGGCCCATTCGCTAAATTCAACTCTAGCACCTAAATTTTTTGCTATTTTACACGTATTGTCACTACTTCCACTATCCAAAACAACCACCTCATCTGCAAACAGAGCCGATTTAACAGCCTCTTTTAAATATTTTTGAGAATTAAACGTAATAATAACCACACTAAGTTTCATATCTATCCTCATAATAGTGCTTAAAACGTCTATGAAACCAATACCACTCTTTGGGTTTTTGCCTTATCATCTCCTCAATAACATCACTCTGTTTTTGAACCGATTTTTTTATATCTTTTTCCAAAATGGGGTCTTTAAAAATCACTTTGTATTTATCGCCGTCTCTTTGAATAAAAACGGGAATGATAGGAATATCAAATTTTTTAGCAAGAAGAGCGGCACTTGGGGTATGAAGGGCTTTAAGCCCGAACATCTCTACGTCGATTCCTTCGTTTTTAGCTGTATTTTGGTCTACCAATATCCCCACGCTTCTATTGTTTTTAACGGCTTGTATGAGTTTTTTTAAAGCACCTTTTTTATTTACCGTTTTTATATTAAATCTTTCTCTTGATTTTTTGAAAAACTTATTAATAAATTTATTATCAATCTCCCTTACGACAATCGTCATAGGAATACCCAAAAGTCCCCCTAAAACAAGAGGCATCATCTCCCAGTTTCCGTAATGTGCCGTAATAAAAACAGCCGGTTTATCCAAATACGGTTTTACCTTCTCAAGTCCTACAATTTCAACTTTTTTTTGAAGTTCTTCTTTAGTAATATTTCTATTTTTTAAAATTTCAAATAAATTAAAAGCAAAATTCTCATAAATCTCTTTTGCAAGTTTCTCTTTTTCTTCCTCAGATTTATCAGGAAACACCAAATCCAAATTGGTAAATACAACTTTTTTTCTTTTCTTATCCAAATTGTAAAAAAGAGGCCCCAAAATCTTACTTAAATTCATCAATCTTCCTAAGAATCTCTCTTAAAGAGAGTTTATGCATATTATCCAGCTTTTTATTAATCTCTTTGGTTTGTACTTCTACGCTTTTAGAAAAATCATTTTCTAAGATTTTATTGTTATAAGTACATCCGTAAAGAATAATATTTCTTACGTTATTAGCCCACGCTATAAAACTGGGTCCGGTGTCGTTTCCTACCAACAAATCACTTTTATCTATTAAAGCTTTTAAATCGTTAAGGTTTAAACTCACGGGTGTAATGTTTTTTGAATTTTCAGCTATAAAATAGGCATCTTTTTTCTCTTCTTCCCCGACATAGGGAATAATAATATTCTCTTTTAAATATTTAGCAAGTTCTATCCAGATATTAAGAGGGGTCTTTTTACACTTCCAACTAGCCCCTATAATAAAAACAACGTTTTTTTTACTTTTACTCAAAACATCAAAATCCCTATCTTTATAAAAAAGAAGCTTAGGATGATTTATCAGATATTCGTCATCCTTCAAATCAAAAAGTTCCATATATCTTTGAACGGCTACAAGCGACGTCGACTCTTTTTTTATATCGTAAAAAAAAGAGGCTATTTTCTCTCTGGGATTTTTATACCCCACCGATTCTTTAGAAATAATTTTTGCCACTAAAGCACTCTTCAAAAGCCCCTGCAAGTCATAAACTCTATCGTAATTTAAACCTCTAAGCCTCACAAACTCTTTAAAAAAAAGACTCTTTTTTTTCTTCGCTTCTCTTAAAGAGATTGGAATTACGTTATTAATATAAGGGGAAAAATTAAGAATCTCCTTAAAAGAAGAGTCCACCACAAAGTCTATTTTTTCAGAGAGCTTAGGCAAAACAACTAAAGAGTGAATAATATCTCCCATCGAACTTAATTTGATTACAGCTTCCATAATATCCTTTGATTGTGATAAAATACTATAAAATTATAACATACATAAAGGTTTTCAATGTGGAAATTTCTAAAAGAGTACGCACCTTATTATAAATCCTACAAAAAAGAGATTTTCTTAGCAATACTGGGAATGATTATGGTTTCTATCGCAACAGCCACCATAGCTTACATCATAAAGCCGGTTTTAGACAAAATCTTCATTCAAAAAAATCATCACTTATTATATATCCTGCCTCTTGGAATTATTTTAATTTACCTAATAAAAGGTATAGGCAGATACATACAAAGCTACTACGTTACCTATATAGGAGAAGACGTCGTAAGAAAAATAAGAGATAAATTTTTAAAATATATCCTAACTTTCGACATAGACTACTTTAAAAAAACCCACAGTGGAGAGCTGGTAAGCAGAATTATAAACGATATTAACAGAATCCAAGGAGCAATAAGCCACGATTTGGCAAATTTCATTAGAGACATTTTAATGGCTATATTTTTACTGGGGGTTGTAATTTACCAAAGCCCTAAACTTGCATTTTTTGCGATAGTTATTTTACCTTTGGTTATTATTCCCATTCAAAAAATAGCCAAAAAACTAAAAAACCTCTCAAAAAAAGCCCAATCCAAAACAGCCGATTTAAACAAACACCTAAGCGAAATTTTTAAAAATATAGAAACGATAAAAGCCTACAACGCAACAAAGTTCGAATATGAAAAATTTAAAGAAGAGAATAAAAACTACCTAAAAATCAACCTAAAAACCGTCAGAACCTCGGCTCTTTTAAATCCTATACTTGAACTTATGAACGCAAGTGTAGCCGCGATAGTAATTATCGTAGGAGGAAACGAAGTAATAAATGGGGATATGAGTGTAGGGGCTTTTTTTTCATTTATGACAGCTCTTTTTATGATGACAGAACCTATTAAAAGAGCTTCAAATACTTACTCAAACCTTCAAAACGCTATTGCTGCAAATGAGAGACTAAAAGAAATTTTTAACTTAAAACCAAAAATAAAATCGGGAGATAAAACGGTAAAAGAGATAAACTTTATAGAATTTAAACACGTTTACTTAACATACGCTAATAAAACAGCCCTTAAAAACATCAACTACAAAGCGAAAAAACCCATAAAAGTGGGACTTGTGGGAGACAGTGGAGGAGGCAAAAGTTCATTTGTAAGTCTTATTATGAGATTTTACGACCCAAGCAAAGGCGAAATAAAAATAAACGGTATAAACTTAAAAGAGATAAACCTTCACACTTTAAGGGAAAAAATAGCCTACATCCCTCAAAACGTCCATATATTTAACGACACTATCGCGGCAAACGTAGCTTACGGCAAAGAGATAAACGAAGAAAAAGTAAAAACAGCTTTAAAAAAAGCCAATCTGTTAGAGTTTGTAAACTCTTTAAATGAAGGTATTTATACCGTATTGCAAGAAAACGGAAGCAACTTAAGTGGAGGACAGAAACAAAGAATAGCAATTGCCAGGGCTTTATATAAAAATCCCGATATTTTGATTTTGGACGAAGCCACAAGTGCACTTGATAACAAAAGTGAAGCTGTAATAATGGATGCCATTAACAACTTAAAAGATATGATAGTTTTCATAATAGCCCACAGACTCCACACTATAGACAACGCAAACGAAATACTCGTATTTAAAAACGGAGAAATAGTATGCAAAGGAGATAAAGAGACTCTTTTAAAAGAGTGCGAAGAGTTTAAAAAACTTTATAAAAAATCAAATTGATTCTAAATTTTTTATAATCTTTAACGGCGTAAGGGCGTAGTTGGGTTCATAATAACCGGCTAAAGAGTGAGCCAAACTTCCGTGAATAGTAGCTTTTAAAGGATGCCATCCTTGGGCTAAAAGAGAACCTATAATACCTGCCAATATATCTCCACTACCACCTTTTGCCAAAGCCACACTTCCGTTTGGGTCAATAAAAAGTTTTTTATTATAAGCGATAATTTTATTCGCCCCTTTTAACAACAACACTACGTTAGGATACTTTTTAGAAAACTCCTCACACAGTTTAAATCTATTCTCTTGAATCTCTTTAACCGAAAACTCTCCCATTCCCAAAATTTTAAGTAAACTTGCAAACTCTTTAGGATGAGGAGTTAAAACTGCTCTTTTGTTTAAAAACTCTTTAATTTCTTCTTTATAAAACATATCGGCATCAATTACCATAGGAATATCAAGCTTTATAAGCTCATCCAACAAATCATCAAAATGGTTATTCATACCCATCCCAAACGCCAAAGCTGTAAATTTTTCAATACTGTTTGTCTGCATTATTTCATAAGGCACTTCCACTCTTTCGCGACTTACCACACTCACAAGCCCACATCCGTAATTAAAAGCTGCAAGTGAAGCCAAAATCCCAGCTCCCGGTTTATCTCCTACAAGCACTCCTAAATGCCCGTAAGAACGTTTATGAGTGTTATTTTTGTTTCTTATAGGTTTGATTAAATCATCTTTTTCCAAAACAAAATAGCAACATTTATTAATATACTTACTAAAACTAACCCCCAAATCAGCCCTTACAATCTCCCCTACATAATCTTTTGTAAAATCACTATAAAGAGAAATTTTTTCAGCACCCATAGTAACTGTTACATCAGCCCTAAACGCAACCGGTCTTAAATTTCCGTTATCATCAATTCCGGTTGGAATATCACACGCTATTTTTAGTACGTTAAGTTTATTCATTTTGTTTATAAGAGAAACTATTTCAGGTGCTAAATCCCTTTTTAATCCACTCCCGAAAATCGCATCCACAAGAGAGTCGCATTTTTTATATTCACTCTCAACTTTCCCACCAACCGCTTCAAATCTTTTTAACTGCAACTTACACATAGGGGATTTAGCCCCAAGGGGCAAATATAAGTTTACGTGATAATCCCCTAATAAAATTCTACCAAGCGTTATCCCGTCAGCCCCGTTATTTCCTGGCCCGGCTACTATATTAATTACCGAATTTTTAGGAACTCTTTTATAAATTTCAAGAGCCATTGAGTATGCGGCGTGCTCCATTAAGATATCTTCCGTTAAATGATAATCTTCATAACATTTTTTATCGAAAGTGTAGACTTCTTTAAATGCAGGTTTCATAACATCTCCTTAACGACGCCTAAACTGTAAGGCTTTTAATAAATCTTCTTTAATTATTTTATCACGTTTATTTAAATTTGCAACCGTCTTTGAAACTTTAAGAAGACTAAATTCACTTCTTTTACTCAAAGCAAAATTTTTAACAGCTCTTTTTAAAACATCATAAGCATCATTTTCCAAATTAAACTGATAATTCTCTTCTAAATTTGAATTAAATTTGCCTTTTTGCATTTCAAAAGCAATAAGTACCTTCTCAAACATCTCCTCACTGGAAATTGTAGAATTATCCTCATCTTCAACCATTTGAAGATACAGTTCAATCCTGTCATACAAAGGCTCACTGATTCTG
Organism: uncultured Nautiliales bacterium; assembly: GCA_964445785.1. Classification (GTDB taxonomy): domain Bacteria; phylum Campylobacterota; class Campylobacteria; order Campylobacterales; family Nautiliaceae; genus Nautilia. The sequence goes on along the minus strand of CAYULY010000019.1, from coordinate 9,399 downwards.
TTTTTATATCTTCTAATCTCCAAATCCGTACATCTGCACTCTTTGTCTAAACTCAAAAGATTCCCACACGGGCAAGGATTCATAGCCGCAGCAAACAAAATATCCGTTTCATACTCTATTTTCGAATTTACCCTGCTAATTAATACTTTTTTATCCTGAAGAGGAAGTCTTAAATTCTCAAGTACGTCTTTTTGAAAATGTGGAAGCTCGTCAAAAAATAACATTCCTTTATTCGCAAATGCAATTTCACCTATCTTAGCACCCCTGCTTCCACCTCCGAAAATCGCAGATTTGGTTGAGGAATAGTGAGGAGCTCTAAAAGGCCTTAAAGGTTTAAACGTAACTTCTTTACCCTCAAGCGAATTATATTTTTCAACTTCAAGTATCTCTTCTAAGCTCATAGGAGGCAGAATATAACGGAGTCTATTTATTATCATACTTTTACCGACACCGGGACTTCCTTCAAATAAAATATTATGAAACCCAGCTGCTGCTATCAAAGCCGCTTCTTTTGCTTGAGTTTGCCCTAGCACATCTTTAAAATCAAGTTTAAAATCCAAAGTATAGTAGTATTTTTTTGAACCTATTTTTAAATAAGGATAATTAAGTTCGTTTTTTTTAATCTCTTGAGGCTCAAATTTTTCAATCTCCGATAAATGCGAAAAAGCATAAATTTCAATTCCGGGAATTTTAGAGACTTTTTTGGCACTCTCAAGTGGGATTATAACTTTTTGAGGTTTTAAAGACAAAATAATAGGAAAAATAGAATTAGTATCTTTCAAACTCCCGTCAAGCCCAAGTTCTCCTAATACCAAAAAATCATCAAAGTTTTTTTCTTTATTGTAAAACAAAATGCTAAGAGCAATAGGCAAGTCAAAGTGGCTACCTTCTTTTTTCAAATCACTTGGACTCAAAGAAATTACCACTTTTAAAGGAGGAAACTCATAGCCGTTATTTAAAAGAGCCGATTTAACCCTCTCTTTACTCTCTTGAATCGACTGACTCCCAAGTCCTACGATAGAAAAGCCGGGCAAAGCCCTCATAAAAGAGCTTTCAACTTCGACTCTTTTAGCTTCAAATCCGTTTAGGGTTGCAGAATTTATTTTTTTCGTTTTTTTAGTAGCTTTTTCCACTCTTTTTCAAACTTCTTTCTTTTAATATAATCAAGTCTTTCGACAAACAAATGCCCGTCCAAATGGTCGGTTTCGTGCTGAAACGCCACACTCAAAAGCCCATTAGCATCCATAATATGCTCTTTTCCGAATCTATCGAAAAATTTAACCTTTACATTCGCATATCTTTCCACTTCATCAAAATAATCCGGAACGCTAAGACACCCTTCCGTATCTTTTTGCGTACCCTCCCACGTTAAAAATTCGGGATTTATTACTTCTATTAAAGTATCTTTACTTTGTTTGCCTTCCTCATCTCCTATATCTATCAAAAGAGCACGAATAGGCACTGCAACTTGAATTGCAGCAAGACCTACACCGTTTTTTGCTATCATAGTTTCATACATATCGTCTAATAATTTATGAAGTTCGCTATCAAATCTCTCTACCGGTTTTGAAATTTGCTTTAATATTTTATTAGGATAGGTCACAATATCTAAAACTGCCATCAATTTCCTTCATATACATAATATAATACCCCGTCTTTTTCAGCCTTTTGCATCATCTCAAGAGCGTGTTGTAAAATAGAGTCAACCTCATCATCACTTTTAATTTCAACTATTCCGGAAACTATTTGAATAGTTATCTCCTCACCTTCTAAAAAAATAGCCGAATTCGTAATAACATCGGAAAGCCTTTCAACCGTTCTACAAGCTCCTATCCTATCGGTATGTTTTAAAAGCATACCAAAAATTCCATCTCCCAAATGAGCTACAATATCGGTTCTTCTTGAAGTTTTAAGCATAATTTTAGCCACACTTCTATTAAGAAGAATTTTTGATTTTTCCGACTGAAGAGCTTCTATAATCTCATCAGTTATTTTTAAAAGCACTACACTACTATTATGTTTAAACTTCTCAATTAATTTTGTTTCTTTTTTTACTTCTCTTAAAAAGAAATTTTTATTATAGATTCCATATCTAGAATCAAAAAACGAATTTGATTCAATGTCTTTTAAAATTTCCACATTTTTAGAATAGAGTCTTTTAATTTGGCTAAGTTCTTTTTCAAGTTTATCATGCATTCTTCCTAATCTTTCTTCAAAACTTTGAAGCAGTTTTTCAAAAAGCTTAGGATTAGCTACATACGCAGTCTCATTTTTATATTTATTAAAAATTTCTTTTACAGCTTGAGAATTTTTATATAAAACAGCCGTGTGCTGAAGCAACTCTTTTGAATATTTAAAAGAGCGTTTAAGTTTTTTTTCTATTTCCAAATCTTTTTCAAGCTCGTTGGTCTCTTCTAAAGAGATATACTCATAAACCTGTTTTCTAAAATTTTCCGGCTCTTCGTCAAGCAGATTAAAAAAATAGATTTTATAGTAATAAGGAATAGGAGGAACCCCCTCTTCTATGAGTTTATCAAATACTTTTTTTGCAAACTCTTCAAGAGGAGTCGAAACCTCATTTAACCCGGCAACAACATTACTAGATGTTGAAAGTTTACTGTTTTTTTCCTTAATCATTAGCTATCTCTTTTTTTTAGTACCTTATCTATAAGTCCGTATTTTAGTGCTTCTTCAGCACTCATAAAAAAGTCTCTTTCTGTGTCTTTTTCTATTTTTCTAACACTTTGACCCGTATTTTCAGCCAAAATTTTATTCAACTCTTTTTTCATTCTTAAAATCTCTTTTGCGTGAATTTCAATATCAGTCGCCTGACCTTGAGCCCCACCCAAAGGCTGATGTATCATAATTCTGGCATGAGGCAAAGCAAATCTTTTCCCTTTTGCACCACTACTTAAAAGAAAAGCCCCCATACTGGCAGCCTGCCCCATACAAATCGTGACTACATCCGGTTTTATATAATTCATAGTATCGTAAATCGCAAACCCACTTGTTACAACTCCACCCGGGGAGTTAATATAAAGATAAATATCTTTTTCCGGGTTTTCAGCTTCTAAAAATAGCATTTGAGCGACAATTATACTTGCTACGTGGTCGTTAATTTCACCTTGAAGCATAATGATTCTATCTTTAAGAAGACGAGAGTATATATCATAAGCCCTCTCGCCTCTTCCGGTTTTTTCAATTACTGTCGGAATTAAAATACTCATTAATTACCTTTTACTTTATCCTCTAATAGTTTGTTTAGAAGTTTATCTTCGATTAAATTCATTTTAATAACTGGTAATAAGTTGTTCTCTTCATAATATTTTATCACATCTTGAGGATTTTGTCCTTGCATAATAGCTTCATAATAAAGAATTTGTGTAAGTTCTTGGTCAGATACCTCAACTCCCTCTTTTTTAGCAATTGCATCGATAATGAACGTTAATTTTACTCTGTCTTTTGCTTCCGGAAGAAGTTTTTCTTTTAATTCTTTTACTTTTTGAGAATTCTCTTGAAGCTCTTTAAGTTCAGCCGGTGTCATTTTGGCAGCTTCGTTGTTAATCATAATTTCAACTTCTTTTTCTACGATACTTTCCGGTAAATCGATATCGTATTTTTTAACTAAACACTCAAGAATTTCTTGTTTTTTAGGTGCGAAAGCTTCTACTTTTTTTCTGTTTTCAATTGCAGATTTAATACTTTCTTTTAGAGTCTCTAATGTCGCATTTTCATCATTTAAGTATTTTTTAGCTAAGTCGTCATTAATTTCAGCCGGTACTTTTTCTTGAATTTCTTGAAGAGTCACTTCAAATTCGGCTTCTTTTCCTGCAATCTCTTTTGCTCCGTAGTTTTCAGGAAACGTAACTTTAATTTTTCTTGTTTCTCCGACTTTCATACCAACAAGCTGCTCTTCAAATCCAGGGATAAAACTTCCGCTTCCTATTTCAAGAGGATAAGCTTCGGCACTTCCGTTTTCCATAGGTTTTCCGTCGATATATCCTTTAAAATCGATTACAGCAGTATCTCCGTTTTCTAATGTTTCTTTATCAGAAACTTTTGTTTGAGCGAAACTTTTAGCGATATTTTTAAGTTCCTCTTCAATCTCTTCTTCAGTCACACCAGGAATTTCAACTTCTGGTACGCACTCTTTATATTCATCGCCTATTTCAATTTCCGGTCTTGTGTATACTTTAATTTCTACTTCGATTTTATCGTCTTTTTTGTCAAATTTAGTTACTTCCGGTTCTGCTATCATTTCACTTATGTTAAGTTCTTTTAAACCTTTATCCAATACTTCTCTAATAGCTTCGGAAATAGCGTCTTGTTCGATTTGGTCTGCATACATTTTTTTAACAACTTTTACAGGCACTTTTCCGGGTCTGAAACCTTGAATTTTAACTTTTTTTGCAATCTCTTTTGCAATTTTTTCTTTTTTCGTTTCCAACTCTTGATTTTCTATCGTCGCTTTGATTATACTATTAGCTGAATCAATTTTTTTTACTTCCAACATTAAAATCCTTTTTTTTAAAGGTATAATACCAAAAATTTTAAAGGATAACAATGAGCGTAGATTTAGAAAAACTTGAACTTGCAGCCAAAATGATACTTGAAGCTATAGGTGAGGACGTAAACAGAGATGGACTTATTAAAACACCAAGAAGAGTTGCAAAAAGCTTCGAATATTTATGCAGCGGATATTTCAAAGACCCCAAAGTTGTACTTAACGACGCACTTTTTGAAAGTACAAACAACGAAATGGTAGTTGTAAGAAATATAGAATTTTACTCTTTGTGCGAACATCATATATTGCCGTTTTTTGGGAGAGTTCACGTAGCTTACATTCCGGATAAAAAAGTAGTAGGCTTAAGTAAAATCCCAAGAATGGTAAACGTATTCGCAAGAAGACTTCAAATCCAAGAACAGTTAACAGAACAAATCGCAGATGCAATTATGGAAGTCGTTCAACCAAAAGGAGTCGGAGTCGTTATTCACGCAAGACATATGTGTATGGAGATGAGAGGGGTTGAGACCAAACACTCTTATACATCAAGCTCCGCACTTAGAGGTGTTTTTTTAAAAGAAAAAACAAGAGAAGAGTTTTTTAATATAATAAACGCACCAGTTCAAACACATTTTTAAGGAAATTAATGGCTCTTAGCGACATAAAAAACAAACTAAAAAAAACAACCCTTTCAAAACCGTTTGGAATAATTAAAAAAATTACACCCACAGCCCTTATAGCTCAAGGACTAAACCCTTCTATAGGAGATATTGTAAAAATAGTCTCTTCCAATCACGAAATTTTAGGAATGGTAACAAGCCTTGACGAAAATCAGTTTACCGTTACCCCTTTTTCTTTTTTGGAAGGCTTTAAAACCGGAGATAAAATCTATCTTGACGAAAACGGAATGCAAATCCCGGTAGGCAAAGGCCTTTTAGGAAGAGTGGTTGATCCGTTTATGAATCCAATTGACGGAAAAGGTGAAATAGAATTTGATACAAAATACCCTATAATGAGAAAGCCTATTTCTCCTTTAAAAAGAGGAGTAATTAACGAAGTGTTTGAGACTAAAGTAAAAACGATAGACGGACTTTTAACGTGTGGGAAAGGTCAAAAACTCGGAATTTTTGCAGGAAGTGGGGTTGGAAAATCAACGCTTATGAGTATGATTGTAAAAGGAGCCGATGCTGAAATTAAGATAATTGCTTTAATAGGAGAGAGGGGTCGCGAAATTCCGGAATTTATAGAACACAACTTAGGTGGAGACTTGACTAACACCGTATTGATAGTAGCAACAAGCGACGATTCGGCTTTAATGAGAAAATACGGGGCTTTTTCTGCTATGGCGGTTGCGGAATATTTCAAAGACCAAAACAAAGACGTTTTATTTTTAATGGACAGCGTAACACGCTTTGCTATGGCCCAAAGAGAAATCGGACTTGCTATGGGAGAGCCACCGACTTCCAAAGGTTACCCTCCGAGTGCCATTATGCTATTACCTCAACTTATGGAAAGAGCCGGAAAAGAGAAAGACAAAGGCTCAATCACCGCATTTTTTACGATACTGGTAGAAGGAGACGACACATCAGCCGATCCTATAGCCGACCAGGCTCGTTCTATTTTAGACGGACACATAATTTTAGGCAGAGAACTAACCGATAACGGTATTTATCCTCCTATTAATATATTAAATTCGGCAAGCAGGGTTATGAGTAACGTAGTAACCCAAGAACACTTACAAAAAGCACAAAAATTTAAAAAGCTCTATTCACTCTTAAAAGAAAATGAAGTCTTAATAAGAATAGGAGCCTACCAAAAAGGTATAGACCCCGAACTTGACGAAGCCATAAACAAAAAACAGGCTATGGAAAACTTCCTAAAACAAACTTCCAACGAATTAATACCTTTTAACCAAACTTTAGCTTTATTGAACCGAATTATTATGTAATTTTTTTGTTAAATTTTTTTAAATATATTATAATTTAACAAAAAAATTTTATACAAAGAGAAGACATGGATTTTCAACAAATTTTAGAAGTTTTCGATAATCAACCTTATGTTGCGGTAATGATTTACAAAGAAAAAATAATTTATTCAAATAAAAAACTCCAAAAACTTATAGGTTATTCCGAAAAAGAGATTTTAAATATGTCTCCGGAAGAAATATTTCCGGATAGTAAAATCAAAAACAAAATAAAAGAAATCGTTCGTAAAAGATTAAAAGGAGAATCTTTCCCCGCAATTTACGAACCTTTACAATTAAAAAACAAATACGACAAAAGATTACTCGTTAAATTTTTTACTCAAACACTTAAATTAGAAGATGGTTCTTATGCCGGTTTGGTTTTCGGAATAGACATAACCAACGAATATAAAAAAGAATTCTTAATAGAAATATTAAAAGATATTAATCAAACGATAATTACGAAAGAAAGCGAAAAAGAGATTTTCGAAAATATAATCAAAAATATTTATAAAAAAGGAAATTACCAATTCGTATGTGCTTCTATAAAAAAAGAAAACGGAATAGATATAGAACCTAAATACTATATAGGAAAATATAAAAAAGATTTTCCTAATATATTAAAAAACTTTTTTAAAATAGATAAAGCTTATGCCGATAAATGTCTAGCCACCGAAGCGGTAATAAATAATAAATTCTTAATCATAAACAATATAGAAAAAGTAAAATTTACGAATCAAAAATTAATAAATATACTAAGAGAACAAAATTTCAAATCGATTTTACTTTTTCCTATTTTAAAAAACAACGAAATATACGCTACTATAGAAATCTACTCAAAATATATGGAAGATTTTGATAAGCTTTCGATTTCAATTTTTCAAGAAGCGAAACAAGATATAGAATTTGCTTTAAAAAAAATGGAAAATATATCTTATCTAAAACTTCTTCAAGAAACTTTAGATAAAACATATTCATGGATAGTGATAACGGATGAAAACGCTAATATCTTATATGTAAATAAAAGCGTAGAAGAAATTACGGGTTATAAACAAAAAGAACTCTTAAATAAAAATCCGAACATATTTAAATCCGGATTCCATTCGGAAGACTTTTATAAAAAAATATGGGAAAAATTAAATAATAACGAAATAGTTGAAACTATATTAATCAATAAAAATAAAGAAGGAAAATTATTCTATTTAAAAGATAAAATCATACCGGTAATAACAAACGACGGAAAAAAATATTATATATCTCTGGCAATAGACATAACTCACGAAAAAATTTTACAAAAAAAACTTACTAAAGATACGGTAACCAATCTTCCAAATAGACAAGAATTTATTAATTTAATAAAAAATCACATCAATAACAAAGAAACGTATGCTTGTATGGTTATAGATATAAAAGATTTTAAAATCTTTAATCAATTACACGGAAATGAAGCGGGAGATTATCTACTAAAAAAATTTTCTCTTTTTTTAAAAACGATTTTTGATAAAGAAAATATAATAGCAAGAATAGGAGGAGACGAATTCGGCGTATTTTTAAAATATCGTTCCATCAGCGAACTTGAAGCTATAACCAGACAAGTAATTAATAAAATAAAAAATTTAAAAGAGTTTTATAACAAAATTTCAATTAATATAGGAATTTCCCTATATCCTAAAGACTCTACAAATATTACGGAATTATTAGAAAAGGCTTTCTTAGCATTAGAATTAGCAAAAGAAAAAGGTGATTTTTCATATGAATTTTTTAATTCCGATATTAATAAAAAAATATTAGAGTATTCGGATATTAAAAATTTGCTATTAAAAGCAATTAAAAACGAATCTTTCATTTATCATTTTCAACCTTATGTAAACGCAAATACGTTTCAAATAGCGGGAGCTGAAACGTTATTAAGAATAAAAAACGAAAACGAAATAATATATCCTAATAAATTTATAGATTATGCGGAAAATAGCGGTTATATAAAAGAAATAGAAAAAATTATGTTCCCTAAATTTTTAAATTATTTAAAAGAGATTCGAATACCTCTTTCTTTTAATATTTCCGGCAAGTCGCTTACTGATAAAGAGCATATAGAAAATCTCTTTAAAAATACAAATAATTTACCTATAATTATTGAATTAACCGAGAGAGAAATTGCCGAAAACATAGAATATACTAAAAAAATCTTCGATTATTTTAAAAATAAAAATTTTAAATTATCAATTGACGATTTCGGTACGGGATACTCTTCTTTAACATATTTAAAAGATTTACCTACAGACTATATTAAAATAGATATGTCTTTTATTAGAAAGATAGAAAAATCGGATAAAGATTTGGCTATTGTAGAAACAATTATAAATTTCGCTCATAAATTTAAATTAAAAACTATAGCCGAAGGAATAGAAACCAAACAACAAATAAAAATACTTCAAAAACTTAAATGCGATTATTTACAAGGATATTATTTTGCAAAACCGATGTCTTTTGAAAATTTAAAAAATTTTTTAAAAAATTCTTGACAAAAAAAAATTTTTTTCATATAATTTCAATCCACAACGACGGAGTGTAGCGCAGTTTGGTTAGCGCACCTGGTTTGGGACCAGGGGGTCGGGGGTTCGAGTCCCTCCACTCCGACCATTTAAGCCACTATAAGTGAGTAGCTTAAGAGCTTCCCACTTGTGGTGGGTGTAGCTCAGGTGGTTAGAGCACCAGGTTGTGGCCCTGGGGGTCGCCGGTTCGAGTCCGGTCATCCACCCCATTGCTCTATCTAATTGAGCGTCCGTAGCTCAATTGGATAGAGCAACGGACTTCGGATCCGTAGGTTGTAGGTTCGAGTCCTACCGGACGCACCAACAATCAAAAGCTCTCAAATAAGCGCCCTTAGCTCAGCTGGATAGAGCAACGGCCTTCTAAGCCGTAGGTCGCAGGT
>CAYULY010000018.1:0-20914 GCA_964445785.1 uncultured Nautiliales bacterium | reverse complement strand
GACGATTTACTAGCTACTCCTAAAGAAGATATTTCAACGGAAAAAAACAGCGAAAAAGAAAACATTGAAGAAGAACCGACCACCGACAGTTTAGATTTTTCAAATCAAGAACCTTTAAAAGAACCTCTCAAACACAACGAAATAAATTTAGGAAAAGAGAGTGAAGAAATAGAAATTTCTTTTAAAGACGATTTGGATGAAATAAAAGAAATTTTAGAATTAAGTACTGCGGAATTTAATAAACTAATAGAAGAAGAACTTCAAAAAGCTTCAAATGAGTTAGGGATAGATATAAAAGACTTAAAAGATTGGTACCTACAATTACTAGAACAAATACAAGAAGAAAAAAGTACAATATATAAAAACATAAAAAAAGCAGATTATGACGCATTACATAAAAATTATCACAAATTAAAAGGTGCGGCTTTAAATTTAAGATTATCCAAAATAGCTATTATTTTAAAAAAACTTGACGAATTATCCAAAGATAAAGAAGATATAAACAAAATTAAAAAAATTACGGATGATTTTTATTTACTATTCGAACACAAAACTAAAACTTCCTCTCAAGAAAAAGATGAAATCACACCTATAAAAAATAGTTTTTTAGAAAAAATAATAATTCAAACCATTCAAACTTATTTGAAAACTCAAGACGAAGAAAGATTTAAAAAGGATAAAAAATACATAGAAAAAGTTTTAGGACAAAAAATAGAATCGATTGAAGATTTACAAAAATTCGTAAAAGGAATATAATGAAAAAATTAATTGTTGCAATATTATTATTAGTAAATAGCAGCTATGCGACAAATTTATATTTTAACGCTTTTCAAGACATAAAAAAAGCTAAAAGATTATTAAATAGCAATCCCGACAAAGCTAACAATCTATTTATAGAAGCCGCAGGTTATTTAAAACAAGTAATCAATTCATCCATTAACGCTAATAAACCATCCGGAAACGCTTTATACTTATTGGGAGAGATATATTGTAACGGCTGGGGAGTAAAGAAAAACACGAAAAAAGCTTATAAACTTTTTTGTGCAGCTAAACAATTAGGTAATCTTAAAGCTAAAAAACAAGTTAATAAATTAAAAATTAAATGCAAAGTAATAAAAAACTTTAAGGAGCTACAACAATGAAACTATCATTAACAAAACTACTTGCAATTGCAATATGGGTACCGTCTATTATATTAATTTCCATTAGCGGGTATTTCTTATACATAAATTACGGTAAATACTCAAGCACTCAAAAAAGTTTGAAATATCTTCAACTTGCAAAAACATTAGAAGATATGTTGCTTTATTTGGGTCAAGAAAGAGGTACCAGTTCTATTTATGCTGTTTCAAAAGGTCAATACCCTAATTCAAAAGAAATTGTTTTACAAAAAAGACAACTATTTACAAAATCCGTAAACAGATTTAAAAATTTTATCAATAAACATCCGGAATTTTACAATGATGCAAAAGACGTTTTGAGTTTTTTAAACAGACTTGATGCTATAAGAAAAAAAATAGACTCTTTTAAAGAAAACTACATAAAAGGAGATTTCTTTAAATATTATACAGTTTTAGAACAAAAGATTATGAACCTCCAATCTAAAATTTACTCTCACTTTCCTCAAGAAATTAAAGATAAATACGCCGTTAAAATAGAACTTGAAAAATTAATCGCTTATTCCGGTATTACAAGAGGTTTCGGTTCTTATTATATTACCGCGGATATGCCTATGAGTGAAAACGAATATAAAAACGTTCTTTTAAAATATTTTCACGACAGTAATATTTTAATTACAAGTATCTTATCGCATCAAAAAATCAAACAATTACTACATTCGAAAGAGTTTCAAAACATAGAAAGAAATATTAAAACGAATATATTCTATCTTCAACAAGCAACCCAAGAGTATTATATTACCGGAGAATTTAACGGATACCCTATAGATGCTTTGGATTTCTTCTCAACCTTTACGAAACGTATTTCGGTATTCCAAGATATAGTACATCATCTTAACAAAGATATCAATGAAGTTTTAAACTTCATTATAGCTCAAGAAATAAAAACAAGAAATATCAATTTAACTATCTTCGTATTAGCAATATTGATGTTACTTCTAGGTTTTTATATCGAAAAAGCTATTATTAAGCATATTCACACTCTTTCAAACTTAATTACATCTTTAACACCTATTACCGGTAAAAAAATAGAAATTGACATCACTACTGCCAAAGGGATGGATGAAGCATTAAAAATTGTGGATGAAGCGATTAAAATTACTCAAGCATCAGTAAAAAAAGCTGAAGAGGCTACAAAAGCAAAATCTCTATTCCTTGCAAATATGTCACACGAAATCAGAACTCCTCTAAATGGTATTTTAGGTTTCTTAGAACTTTTAAACACTACCGACTTAACAGAAGAACAAATAGATTACGTAAATACAATCGCTCAAAGTGCTAAAAACTTACTTCAAATCGTTAATAACATCTTAGACGTATCAAAAATTGAAAGCAATAAAGTTTCACTCGAACTTATCGACTTTAAAGCACTTGACGAATTTGAAAATACTTTGGAAATTTTCGGTACTCCTGCCGCTCAAAAAAATATAGAATTTACAACTGAAATATCTCCTAATATGCCAGAGATAATTAAAGGAGATATTTTAAAAATCAAAGAAATAATCACTAACCTAATGAGTAACGCCATTAAATTTACACCTGAAAACGGAACTATTAGCGTTAAAATAAAACTGGAAAAAATTATAGATAATAAAGCTAAAATTTACTTTGAAGTAAAAGACACCGGTATCGGAATGAGTGAAGAACAAAAAGAAAAAGTATTCGAAGCGTTTTCTCAAGCGGACGAATCGGTTACGAGAAAATACGGAGGTACTGGTCTTGGTCTTACAATCGTAAAATCTTACGTAGAAATGATGGGTGGGCAAATTTATGTAGAAAGCGAACTAAATAAAGGTACTAAGTTTTATTTCGATTTAATGTTCGAAATAGTAAACCCTAAACCTAAATTTGATAAAAACTTCTTCGCAAATAAAGAAATAGCTATATTAAACACTCAAAAAGAATCTTTAAGAAAAGAAACTACCATTGAATATTTAAACTATTTCGGAGCTAATAAAGTAGGATTTAATGACATAAACGAATTAAGAGCCCTACAAGGTAGAGAAAAATTCGACGGAGTAATAATTTTCTACGATGAAAGCGATAAAAGCGTAATTGAAGAATTAGATGCTTTAAACATTCCTAAAATCTTCGTAGCTTCTTACTCTAAAAAAGAAATTATTAATAAATTAAATTACGAAGCGGTTATTTTCGACCCTAATTTACCTTCTAAAATATTCAAAGCACTAGAATCACTGGAAAAAGTACCAACAAACACTCAAACAAAAACAAATGTAAAAGAAAAAGTGCAACACAAAGAAATTTACTCTTTAAAAGCACTAATAGCTGAAGACAATCCTATTAATCAAAAACTACTTCAAACAACTCTAAAAACTTTAGGTATCGAAAGCGATATAGCTAAAAACGGGCTTGAAGCGTTTAATAAATACACTACAAACCCTAATAAATACGACGTAATCTTTATGGACGTTCAAATGCCAGTAATGGACGGACTTGAAGCGACTCACGAAATCTTAGAATTCGAAGCTGAAGAAGGTGTAGCTCACACTCCTATTATTGCGGTTACCGCAAACGTTTTAAAAGGAGACAGAGAAAGATTCCTAGGTGCCGGTATGGACGAATACATTTCAAAACCTATCTCAAAAGACGCTTTATTAAAAATACTTGAGAGAGTAGCACATGGAGACTTTACAAAATACTCTTCTCAAGAAATTCAAGAATCTAAGCCAACCGAAAATATTACTATAGAAGAAAAAGAAACAACAACTACTACAGAAAGTAACAAAGAACAAATAATTGCCGCAACGGAAGAAAATTCATTCTTTTCAACTTATATAAAAAACGTAATTAATGATATAATAATAGCTGAGAATATCGGAAAATTATCCGAATTGTTAGCTAAAAATCATAATTCGATAATCTTAATAGATGAGGACTTTACCGAAGACTTAGAAGGATTAATTAAAAACTTAAAAAAATTACACCCTAAAAAAATTATTATTATAAGTGATAGCAAAAAAGCTATAGATGGTATAGAATTTTTAACTAATTTACAACCGGATAATATTAAAAAAGCAATAAAAGGATAAGACAATGCCAATTAAAAAAGTATTAGTAGTGGATGACGACCCGATTAATAGAAAACTCATAGTAAATATCCTTTCAAAAAAAGGTTTTGAAACAATAGAAGCCGGAAATGGTGTAGAAGCATTTGAAATATTGGAACATAATGAAATTGATATTATTTTACTTGATATAGTTATGCCGGTAATGAACGGTATAGAGTTTTTAAAAGAGATAAAAACTAAGCCTCAATTTTTAAATCTTCCTATTATTATTTTAACAACTGACGACAGTAAAAAAACGGAAGTATTATCTCTAGGAGCGGACGATATTATTATAAAACCTATTTCTCCTGTTTCTCTATTAGAAAAAATGTCAAACTACGCTTAAAATTTCTCCCTTGAGGGAGAAATTAATAAACTTTAATTTCATTATACAAACTATCTCTCTCTACCGGTATAAATCCGCTATCTTTAATCAAACAAACCAATTCATCCAAATTCAAACCGTTTAAAGACAAAGCCCCGGCAGCAGAATTTATGGACTCTTTTTCAATAGTCCCGTCAATATCGTTAGCTCCGTATTCTTGAGCCACTAAAGATAGATTAAGAGTAGTAGTAACCCAATAAGCTTTGATATTAGGAATATTCTCAAGCAAAATCCTACTAATCGCAATCGTTTTTAAAATTTCAACTCCCGTCAAAAATTTATCCACTTTCAAATAGTTGTTTTTTCTCTGATACACAAGAGGAATAAAAGCGTTAAACCCATCCGTTTTTTCCTGTAATTTTTTTATTCTTAATATATGATCGATTCTATGTTTTCTATTTTCAATATGCCCAAAAAGCATCGTAACATTTGATTTTTTACCCGCTTTATGCCATATTTCGTGAATTTTTAACCAATTTTCACTGCTAACTTTTCCCTTACATATTTTAGCTCTTATATTTTCATCAAAAATTTCGGCTCCTCCTCCCGGCATCGAATCCACACCGGCATTAATCATATCTTCTAATACATCTTCATAACTTTTTCCGCTAAGTTCACTTAAAAAGTTAACTTCAGCAGCCGTAAAAGCTTTTATATGAATATCCGATAATTCTTTTTTTATCTCTTTTACTATATTCATATAATAATCATACCCTACCTCCGGATTATGAGCAGAAACTATATGAACTTCTTTAGCTCCTTTTTCATAAGCGTTTTTTGCAACCTCAACACATTTATCAATACTCATCGTATAAGGGTAAGGATTCTTTCTATGAGCGGAAAAAGCACAAAATTTACAAACATCCTTACATATATTAGTAGGATTAATGTGTCTATTAATATTAAAATAAGTTTTTTTTCCAAACTTCTTTACTCTTATTTTATTTGCAAAAAAGCCTAAATCAAAAAGCTCCAAATCATACAATTTTTCCGCTTCCTTAATAGACAGCTCCTCTTTATTTTCAAGTTTTTTTAGTAAAACTTCATTCATAAAAATCCCTTATTTTTTATGATAAAATATCATAAAAGGAAAGAAAATGCAACTACAAGAAATAATTTATTCTTCTAACAACGACTTGGAAATCGCAAAAAAAATAAAAGCGGCAATAAAAAAATATTTAAGCAGTATAACGGTAGAAGGCGGTAAAGATTTTTTCGTAAAACACACAAAAAAAACGGATGAATTTATAACTCTAATTTATAAATATATTTTAAAAAAAAATTTTTCCGATTACTCTCCTTCCATTAATTCCATACCGATATCCATTATAGCTTTAGGTTCTTACGGAAGAGAACAACTCTCCATCTATTCGGATATAGATATTATGATTGTTTATAAAGAAATAAAAGGTTACAATTTAAAAGGAATAATAGAAAATTTTATGACGATGCTTTGGGATTTAGGATTAAAAATAGGTCATAGAGTTCACGAAATAAACGACCTATTTCCAGCAAGTAACGAAGATATTACCATTAAAACCGCAATGCTTGAGAGCAGATTTATATTCGGAAGCAAATTTTTATGGTATGAAGTTGAAAACAAATTGAATAAAATAAGAAATTACAAAAAAAAAGAATATATTCTGGCAAAATATGAAGAAATGTTAAACAGACACAAAAAACACCCTATTTCAATGGAACCGAACATAAAAGACGGATTCGGAGGGATAAGAGACGCCAATACTCTATTTTGGATTAATAAAGTAATTTTCAACTATCCTAACAATTCTTATTTAGTCCCTAAATACGCTAGTGAAGAAGAGTTTAAAGAATATAGAAGTTCACTTGAATTCTTGTTTAAAGTAAGAGTTTATTTGCATCTTGCCGCTAAGAAAAAAATAGATAAAGTATTACTTGAATACCAAAGAGAAATAGCTCTAAAAATGGGTTATTCCGATTCTCCTAGAATTAAAGCCGAAAGAAAATTTATAAAGGATTTATTAAAAGCCCTTTGGACAATAAATACTTTTACTTCAATTACTATAAAAAAAATAATAAAACCGGTTTTACATTCTCATTCATACTCCGAAATCAAACAAAAAAGAGTAAAAAAAGATTATTACTTATGCGAAGAAACAATTTACACCAGATTTAATAATAAAGAATATTATAAAGAAACTTTTTCAAATCTCTTGGAAATGAATTTTAAAAAAACCGATATTTCAATTACCGCAGCATTAAAGAAAAAATACTCGTTAAATAAAAAATTGAAAAAAAAGATGTTCTTTAAAGAAAATCTTTATCCTCTTTTGATGGCTTTATACAAGTCCAGAACCTTAGAAAAAATAATTCCTCCTTTTGAAAAAATAAAATATCTAGCTCAATTCGACGGATATCACCAATACCCCGTAGATATCCATTCTTTGTATACGGTAAAAGAAATAGAAAACTTAAAAGAGTTTCAAGATTTATCAAATCAAGATAAAGCAATTTTAAGATTTACCGCTCTTTTTCACGATTTAGGAAAAGGAAGAGTCGAAGAACATTCGATAGTAGGAGCAAAAATAGCTAAAGAATTCGCACAAAAAATTTCAATGCCCGATAGCACCTTAATATCAAAACTCGTAAAATATCACACTCTTATGTCCGACACCGCTCAAAGAGAAGATATTCATAACGATAAAACTATTCTTTCTTTCGCTCAAACAATAGAAGACAAAAGATGTTTAACTCTTTTATATTTATTAACCATAGCTGATATAAAAGCAGTAGGAAAAGGTATATTTACGCCTTTTAAAGCTTCGCTTTTAAAAACTCTTTATTTAAATACTTTAAATGCTTTAGAAAACAAAGAGTTAATAGACAAAATAGCTCAAAGAAAAAGAAAAGAAAAACTCCTCCAATCAAAAAAAGAATTTAAAAGCTTTCCTAAACTATTTCAAAAAAAAGTTCTTTCATCTCCGTCCAATCAACTATTTTTACAAAATTCCACAAACGAAATAATTAAACTTTTAGAATGGATAAAAGATACGAAAGAGTATAAATTCAAATTCGAAAATGAAAAACATCTTATTATTCATATAGTTAAAAACGATTCTTTAAATTTCTCTTTAAGTTGGTTTTTAGAAAAGCTATCCAAACTAAATTTAACTCACTTATCAATTTACAAAATAGGAGATTTTAAATATTTTAAAATAGAATTCGAAGAAACAATAAATGAATTTGATTTACCATTAATAGGAGAATATGTCAAAAAAGCCTTCGCCGAAACATTACATACTAAAGAAAAAATGAAATTTAATATCAACGAATTTAAAATAGATTGTAATCATTCCCAAAATTACGCCAGTTTAAAGTTACAAACAAAAGATAAAAAAGGTATAATTTCAACCGTAATACAAATACTTGACGATTTTGATATTAGAGTTGAAGATATTAAAATTTCAACCCAAAAAAACATAGCAAGAGATTTATTTATAATTTCAAAAGAAAACAATTTTTGTCAAAAAATAGAAAAAATTTTAAAAAGGCTTTGTGAATGAAGAAAAAAATTTTAACCATCTTGGCTTTAATTATAATCATATCCACATTCATAAGAACTGTTATCATAAGTTATGCTTTTATCAGTTTTTCAAACAAAATAGTAAACAACGAAGCTAATTTAATTAAAGAACTATTACTAGGAGTAAAGGAAAAAGAAAAACTGATACATTTAATAAAAAAAACCAAATACATAAAAGAACTATCTTTTATACCAAAAGATAAACTCCCCGAAAAATCAACGACATACAATATTCACGAAAAAAGTTTTACGAAATACATACATTTTCAAAATGACACTTATTTGAAAATAACTTTTAAAAGTGAAAATTATTTAAAAGAAGTTATTGAAACGTTAGCAAGTTTAATCGTACTTGCTTTTATATCTTTAATAATCATAATAGCAACGGTCAACTATTTTTTAACTCCTTATTTGGAAATACTCGAAAAAGTAAAAAAATCTACTCGACAAATATTAAAAGGTAATTTTGACGGATTTATAACCACTTCTTTAAAAGGAGAAGCCCAAGAGTTCGTTACCTCTTATAACACTTTCTTACAAAAATTAAAAGAAAGTTTCGGAGTTATAGAAGAAAAATACACTTCCTTGATAGAAAAAGAAAAAACAGACGATCCTCTTAATGATGCAAAAGAAACAATAGAACAATTAGCTAATATATTTGAATTTAAAAAAATAATAGAAGATGATAAAAATATAGACGATATTTTTAAACGATTAATAAAAGTAATAAACGATTTTAAAATAAACAATTTTGCTTTATATGGAGTAGATAATACCGAAAAAAGAGCCTTTTTAATACATACTCAAGGAGATAAATGCTGCGAATTCGAAAAAAATTATCAAGAATGTAGAGCGTTTAGATTAAAGGAAATCATAAACTCGGAAGAATTTAAAGAAGTTTGTCAAAGACACTATTGCGAAAACAATTACATATGCATACCTTTTAGCACAAAAGGGAACTTTAGCGGCATTTTAAAAATCAATTTGACCGAAAATAAAAAAGAAATAGAAAAAAATCTGCCTTATATAAAAGCTTATTTAAAAGAAATTTCAGCTATTATAGAAGCTAAATACACCCTTGAACTTTTACATAACCAATCTATTAAAGACCATTTAACGGATTTATTCAACAGAAGACATTTAGATAACATCTTACCTATGATAAGTGCAACCGCAAAAAGAAGAAACGAAAAAATAGGATTCTTATTAATCGATATGGACCATTTTAAACAAGTAAACGATACTTACGGACATAAAGCCGGAGATACGGTACTAAAAACTTTATCCGAAATATTAAAAAAATGCACCAGAAACGGTGATATAATCATTAGATACGGAGGGGAAGAGTTTTTAGTAATTTTACAAAATATAAAAAATTGCAACGAAGCTTATCTAATAGCTGAAAAAATAAGAAAAGAGATACAAAACACTCCTATCGATATTCAAGGGACGGTATTAAATAAAACTATCAGTATAGGTGTAAGCGTATATCCTAATCATTGTAAAGAGCCTAAAGAGTGCATTAAATTAGCAGATGAAGCTTTATATAAAGCTAAAAAAAGCGGTAGAAATAAAATAGTTATTTACTCTTCTTAGCTTTTTTCTTTTTACTAGGTTTTGCAAATTCTATCAAATCCTCTCCCGTTTGAATTTCTTTTGGTAAATTCTTTAAAGCCATTAAAAATATCCTAGCGGTAGTTTTTGCATCTCCTAAAGCTCTATGATGAACCTCTTGAGGCAAATCCAATTCTTCCATTAAATATTTAAGTCCGTATCTTGAAGCCTTAAGGGTTTTTTGAGAAAGAGTTAACGTACACAAAAATCTGTTTAAAAGCACTCCTAAATTCTCTTTTTCAAATTGTCTAGCTAAAAAATTAAAATCAAAATCGGCAGCGTGAGCTACAAATATACTATCTCCTAAAAAAAGTCTAAATTTTTTTAAAATCTCTTTTTGAGATTTTTCATTTTTTAGCATTTTTTGATTAATTCCAGTTACCCTCTCTACATAAACAGGTACTTCTTTTGCATAAATTAAAAAATCAAAAGTATCCACTATTTGTAAATTTTTTATTTTAACCGCCCCTATTTCTATAGCCTGACCTACATCCGGTTTTGAATTGTTAACCTCAATATCAACAACACAATACTCGCACTCTTCATAAGGAATTATGGCAGTTTTTAAAATTATAAAATTACCGTCTTGAGTAATAGGAAGACCTTGAAAAGTTAAAATATCCATAATACTTTCAAATTCAAATCCGGGATAAAACTTTTGCATTAAATTAATAAACTCTTCTTTTTTTATACCCTCTTTTAATTTTTCTATAATACCATCCATTATTCGCTTTTTTTATGTAATTATAACATAAAGAAAAAATAACAAAAACTTACAATAATGGAAAAAATTTATTATTTAATATATTTTTTTATTGATTTTACTCTTTTTTTCGATATAATACATAAAATTTTTTCAAAGGATGATGATGGTTTTAGTAATGAAGGTTGGTGCAACAAAAGACGAAATCAACCAAACAATAGAACAAATAAAAAAATGGGGTCACGACGTTAGTTTAGCTCCGGGAGAAAAACAGGTGGTTATAGGAATAATAGGAGATAAAACCGACTTAGCCGGAAGACCTTTAAATACACTTCCGGGAGTTGCAAAAGTACTTGAAGTTTCAGCTCCTTATAAAAGAGCAAGTAGAGAGTTTCATCCGGAAGATACTATCATAGATATCGAAGGTGTAAAAGTAGGTGGAGGACATAAAGTAGTAATCGCCGGACCTTGCAGCGTTGATACTATAGAAAACGTTGTATACCTTGCAAAAGTGGCAAAAGAAAACGGTGCACAAATGTTAAGAGGAGGAGCTTATAAACCTAGAACATCTCCGTACACTTTCCAAGGTCACGGAGAAGACGGACTAAAAATGTTAGCAGAAGCAAAAGCCGAAACGGGACTTCCTATCGTAACAGAACTTATGAGTATAAAAGATATAGATGTCGTTTATAAATATGCCGATGTTATCCAAATCGGTGCTAGAAATATGCAAAACTTTCCTTTACTTAAAGAAATAGGAAAACTTGATAAACCAGTAATTCTTAAAAACGGAATCTGCTCAACGGTAAAAGAGCATTTAATGAGTGCCGAATACATTATGAGCGAAGGAAACAATAAAGTAATACTTTGTCTTAGAGGTACAAGAAGTTATGAAACGGCGGTTAGAAACACTCTTGACGTAACACTTGTACCTATTATGCAAAAAATGACTCATCTACCGATTATCATAGACCCTAGTCACGCAGCAGGTAAAAGAGAATTCGTAAGTGCCTTAGCTTATGCCGGTATGGCAGTAGGAGCTGACGGATTAATTATAGAAATGCACAATTGTCCGAAAGAAGCTTTAAGTGATGGTGACCAAGCACTGCTTCCAAGAGATTTTGAATATTTAATGAATAAACTAAAATCTCTAAACGCTTGGAATCAAAAAGAGTGGTGGGAATTCGATAAGCAAAAAGAAGCGGATTGTATAAAGATTAAATAACCTCTTTCCCTTTCCCTATCCCACTAAAAGGAAATAAAATGAAAAAAGTAAAAATAGTAGCGACTATAGGACCGTCCTCAATAGATAAAATTGCTCAAATGATTAATGCCGGAGTGGATATCTTTAGATTAAATTTTTCTCACGCCGACCATAAAACCCATAAACAATCTATAAAGCTTATAAGAGAAACTGCAAAAAAACTTAATAGCAAAACCGCTATTTTACAAGATATAAGCGGACCTAAAATCAGAATAGGAGAAATAAAAGGTTTCTTGGAATTAAAAAGAAACGACAAAATTCGTCTTGTAAAGAAAACCCCTACTTCCATTTATGATTTAACGATAAGCTATCCGGAAATCATAGACCAAGTAAACATAGGAGAATATGTATTTTTCGCAGATGGAAGTATCCGTACAAAAGTAGTTGATAAAGATAAAAACTCTTTAACTTTGGAAGTAAAAAACGAAGGTATTTTATCCAGTAGAAAAGGTGTCAATTTCCCAAATAGCAATCTTAAAATTTCCGCAATTACACCAAAAGACGAAAAAGATTTAATTTTCGGTGCAAAAAACGGTGTAGATATAGTGGCTATCTCTTTTGTAAACAGCAAAAAAGATATTTTAAAAGCAAAAAAAATTCTAAAATCAAATGGAGCAAATCCTTGGGTAATCGCCAAAATAGAAACGAAACAAGCCGTAGAAAATCTTGATGAAATCTTAGAAGTTAGCGACGGTGTAATGGTAGCCAGAGGAGATTTAGGTATAGAAGTCGGAATAGAAAAAGTACCGGTAATTCAAAAGAAAATTATTCGTCGTGCCAATAGACTTAAAAAACCAGTAATTACCGCCACTCAAATGCTTTTATCAATGGTAAACTCACCATTCCCTACCCGTGCAGAAGTAAGCGACGTAGCAAACGCCGTAATGGACGGAAGCGACGGAGTTATGCTAAGCGATGAAACGACTGTCGGTAAATATCCAGTAAAATCTGTAGAAACATTAAAAAACGTTATTCTAGAAACTCAAAACATCTATCCTTACTATAAAAAATACGAAATAGAAGATAGTGATGCAATCGCAGCTAGTGTAGCCGATTTATGTAAAGGAACAAATCCTAAAGCAATCGTATGCTTTACAAGTTCAGGTACTACCGTAAAATCCATAGCAAAATACAGACCAAAATCTCCTATATTCGCAGTAACTCATTGTATAAAAACAAGTCGGAAATTAAATTTAGTTTGGGGAGTAACACCTCTATTTGAAATATCAAAAATTAAAACCCCGGAAAAACTTATTGAAAAGTTCAAAGAATTAGCGGTAAAAAGCGGCTATTTTAAAAAAGGAGATATGGTAATTATTACAATGGGTAGTTTAGTAGGAAAAGAAGGAACTACCAATATGATTAGAATAATAGAAATTTAAATTATTTCTTTATCAAAATAAAATTCAATTTCCGGAAAATGAGAGAATAAAAAATCTTCTATTTTTCTCTCTATCTCCCTAGCCAGCTTTTCATTATGAGCCAAAAAACAAAGAGCAAGACTAGCTTCTTTAGGATATTCACTGGAAATATCAAGGATAGAAACATTAAATTTTTTTAATTTATCTTTTATAGAGTTTACTATTTTTCTTCTCTCTTTTAAAGAAGAAACAAAAGGGAGTTCAAAATCGATTATTAAATTAACTATTACCATCTTTACAAGACTCACAAATCCCATAAATATAAAGTTCTTTATAAGAATTAGGATATCTTTTCTCTATTTCTTCCTTTACAACATCACTAAAAGGAATGTCCTCTACTTTTCCACATTTTTTACAAATAAAGTGAGCGTGAGGTTCTTTTGTAATTTCAAATTTAGGTTTTTGATGTAAACAAATTTCACTTATAATATTTTCATCTTTTAAAGCGGTAATATTTTTATAAATAGTTGCAAGAGAAATTGAAGGAAAAAAATCTCTTATATCATCATATATCTCTTCAATACTCGCGTGACCTTTTTTTTCAAGCTCTTTTAAAATGGCAAGTCTTTGAGGAGTTATTTTAAGATTTGACTCTTCAAGTAACAATTTTATCTCTTTCATATTCACCTTTCTTTTCTTTAAAAATTTATAAAAACTCTTAAAGAAAAGAAAAGGAAAAATTAAGCGTTTTTAAACGCTTTTACCATTTCTTCCATTTCTTTTACATCATTTTCGTCGATTAAATCATTAAGTGTCACATACGCTCCAACATTTCCTGTCATAGGTTCGATATCTGTGTTAACCGGAAGTGTTTTTTTACCAGGTTTCCAGTTAGCTGGGCATACTTCACCAGTTTTGTATGCGTGTTGATGAGCGATAATTTGTCTTACGAATTCTTTTACGCTTCTACCTACCGGTGGTGCTTGAACTTCTTGAGCTACAATTTGCCCGTCCGGATTAATTAAGAATCTTCCTCTTAGAGCAAGTCCAGCACCTTCAATCATTACACCAAATTTTCTTGTAACTTCACCTGTCGGGTCAGCTGCAATTGTAAGTTTAAGGTCTTTTAATAGAGGTTCGGTTTCTACAAATCTTTTGTGAGAGAATTTTGTATCAGTTGAAACTGCAAGTACTTCAACACCTAATTCTTTTAAATATGGTAATGCTGCGTTCATTGCTGCAATTTCAGTAGGACATACGAATGTAAAGTCTGCCGGATAAAAACATACAACAGTCCATTTTCCTTTATAATCTTCACTACTTACTTCCGTATAGTGTCCGGTTTCTGCATTATAAGCTTCCATTTTGAATTCCGGCATATTTTTAAGAACCAATACACCTTCTTGAGTTTTGATTTCTTCCATTGTTACCTCCTTAGTTTGAGAGTTTTCAGCTTGTGATAACTCTTTTGTATCTTTTTCGCATGCCATATGGCACCTCCATCGTTTTTTTACATCGTAATTATATTTTTTTAAAACTTTTTTGTCAAGGAAAAAGAGAGACAAAAGAAAAAAATTTTCCTTTAGAAGATTTTATCGAGTTCTAAATTATAAAAAAGATTGGGATGTTCGAGTTTAACTCTGTTAACAACCTCATCAATACTAGCGTCTTTATCTTTTTTCATTTCTTCCAAAACAACGGCTTTTACATCATCATAATCAATAGGAAACTCACTAAGAATAGCTTTTTCAAGCTTTAATTCAAAATTCTCTTTTAAACTCTTTTTTAAAAGCTCCATCTCTTTTAAATACTCTTCGGCTTTTAAAGCTACTCTAATTTCATTATTAATCTCTAAAAGCCAAATATCATTATTCAAATTACCTTCAATCAGCTCAAATTCTTTACATCGTACGATAGTGTTTTTACCTATTTTTTTTGCTATCTTTTCAACCAAACCATCAATCCTTTCTGTGCGTGAAGTCTGTTTTCAGCTTCGGTAAATATCTCTTCACTGTGCGATTCAAAAACATCTTCGCTAACTTCATATCCTCTGTAAGCCGGAAGACAGTGAAGAAAAATTGCTTCTTTTTTTGCAAGTTTCATTAGTTCGTCATTTACTTCAAAACCTTTAAAATCTTTTATTCTCTTTTCTTTTTCATCCTCTTGTCCCATACTTACCCACGTATCGGTAGTTACTACATCCGCTTCTTTTACTGCCTCTTTCGGGTCGTTTAAAACGTTTATTTTAGCACCGCTTATTTTAGCAAATTCCAAAGCTTTGTTTTTTATATTTTCATCAATTTCATACCCTTTAGGAGTTGCGATATTTAGATTAAACCCAAGTTTACTAGCAAGAATAGCCCAGGAATTAGCCATATTATTTCCATCTCCCACATATGCGACAAGAGTGTTTTGAGGATTATTAAAATCGAATTTACCAAATTCAATCATTGTCATCAAATCTGCTAAAAGCTGGACTGGATGGCATAAATCCGTAAGTCCGTTAATTACCGGTACTTTTGAATATTTAGCAAATTCTTCAAGCCTCTCTTGCCCAAAAGTTCTAATCATTACCAAATCAACAATTCTAGTTATTACTCTTGCAGTGTCTTTTAAAGGTTCTCCCCTTCCAAGCTGAATATCTCTACTGCTTAAAAAAAGTGCATTCCCACCTAATTGACTCATTCCAACTTCAAAAGAAACCCTTGTACGAGTGGAGCTTTTTTCAAAAATCATAGCAAGCTGCATATTTTTCAAATAGGGTTTAAAAATTCTGGCTTTTATCTCTTTTTTTATCTGAAAACCTAAATCTATTATCTCTTTTATCTCCTCTTTTGTATAATCACATAACCATAAAAAATGTTTCAATTTTAATCCTTATTCTTTTTTTAATACACTTTGGGTTTTTATTTAAGATATAATTTTATCAAAAAAAGGAGATTTTTTGAAAATTTCAGAAGTTGCCAATCTACCTACACAATACGGAAATTTTAAAATACAGTCCTTTAAAGAAGGAAATAAAGAGCATTTAGCTATTTTTACCTCAATAATGCCGGAAGTCCCTTTTGTAAGAATTCATAGCGAATGTTTAACGGGAGACGCTTTAAAAAGTCTAAAATGCGATTGTGGGGAGCAGTTGGAGTTCGCTTTAAAGACCATAGCAAAAGAGGGAGGAATACTTTTATATTTAAGACAGGAAGGAAGAGGCATAGGACTTTTTAACAAAGTAAATGCATACGCACTTCAAGATAAAGGCTTAGATACGGTAGAAGCAAATCATCAATTAGGTTTTGAAGCGGATATGAGAGATTTTTCAATAGTGGAAAAAATTTTAAAACACTTCGGAATAAATAAAATAAATCTACTTACGAACAATCCCAAAAAAGAGTTCGCCTTTAAAGAAATAGAGGTTGTAAAAAGAATACCTATCATAATAAAACCGAATCCGTATAATGAAAACTATCTAAAAACAAAAAAGGAAAAATTAGGTCATAAATTATAAACCGGACCTTTAAATAAAGGAAAAAGATGGATAAATTCGAAATTTTTATAAACGAACTTCTAAAATGGAATAAAGTCCACAAATTTACGAATTATAAAACAAAAGAAGAGATAAAAGTCCAAATAAAAGACTCTCTTTATCCTCTGGAAAAAATAAAACATTTCAAAACCGCTTTGGACATAGGTACGGGTGCAGGATTTCCGGGACTTATTTTGGCAATCGCTATGCCTAATACCAAATGGTACCTGGTAGAACCTCTTAAAAAAAGATATTCGTTTTTAAATTATATGAAAATAAAGCTAGGATTAAAAAACACTTCCGTAATACCTTCAAGATTAGAAAACGCCGATATTAAACCGGTAGAACTTATAACGACAAGAGCCGTAATGCCTACAAAAAAAATTTTACAAATTGCCCTTCCTTATCTGGAAAAAAATGGTACAATACTTTTATACAAAGGTTCCGGGATTTCAGAGGAATTACAAGAAATTCCATATAAAACCGAAATTATTCAAAAAGGAACCAGAAATTACGTATTTTTAAAGGATTTAAATGGGTAAAATTATTTTATTACTGCTAATTATAGGTGGAATTTACTTTTTCTTTATAAAAAAAAACCCTCAAAAAACAGAAGAAGAGGAAAATGAGTTTCAACAATGCGACAGATGTAAAACATTTGTTTTAAAAAAAGAATTAAAAGAAAAAAACGGTCAACTTTTATGCAAGGACTGCTATGCTAATTCTTGAAAAGCCGTTTTGTGAAGAAGAATTTTTATACGTAAAAACCCTAGAAGATATAAAAAATTCAAAACCAAACACCACTCTTATTTTTCACTACTGCGATTCTTCTCTTGAACTATTTAATTTTTGTAAGCTAAACGATATCGAATACGGAGTTATCGTGAGTTCTGTAAAAGAGCTGATATTTTGTGCCAATTTAAATGCCAAATATATTTTTTGCGAAAATTTAAAAAAAACAAAAGAATTTCAAAAAATTGCCGATAATTATTTACTAGACTCAAAAATAGTATTTTTAGCGGATTCTCTAGATGAAATAGAAGAGATATCAAAATACACAATTGATGCAATAAAATTAAAGGGAAATAAATGAGAAAACCTAAAGTAACACCTACAAACAAAGAAGTCGTTTTAAAAGAAGAAGATTTCATCATCTCAAAAACCGATTTAAAAAGCAAAATTCTTTACGGAAACCAGATTTTTATTCAAATGAGCGGATACTCCGAAAAAGAACTCTTAAACAAACCTCATAACATCTTAAGACACCCGGATATGCCAAGATGTGCTTTTAAAGTATTATACGACCATATACAAAACGGAAAAGAGTGGTTCGGATATGTTAAAAACCTAAGAAAAGACGGAGGGTATTATTGGGTGTTTGCAAACATCTCTCCTACATATGATACAAACGGAAACTTAATAGGTTATTATTCCGTAAGAAGAAAACCAAGAGACGGCTTTAAATCAATAATAGAACCTCTTTATCAATCTTTACTAAGCATAGAAGCTTCCGGTGGAATGGAAGCTTCTTTAAATGAAGTTGAAAACCTTTTAAAAAAGTACAATATGAGTTTTAATGAAGTAATGCTAAAAATACAAAAAGGAATTATCAATGAACTATAACAAAATAGCCCAAATAAGCTCAAGTATTTTATTTTTGGTTCTAACAGGATACGGTGTTTACACTCAAAGCTACTTAATAGCCGCAATAGCTTTTATCGGGTTTATAGTAACTTTAATTCCGATTTTCACTCAAAAATCAAAACAAACTTCCATGGACTCTCTTGCAAAAAAGATTGAAGAAGTCTTAATTACGGCATCAAACGGAAATTTTGAAAAAAGAATTACCAATATAGACTTGCAAAATCCTTTCGCAAAATCGGCATGGGCGTTAAATGACCTTTTAGACCAGTTAGAAGCGTTTGAAAGAGACATTAAAGAATCTATAGAAGCAGCTAAAAACGGAATCGATTATCGCGATATCGCCCCTCAAGGATACAAAGGAATCTTTAGAAGAACGGTTATTATGCTAAATGAAGCTATTGACGCAATTTCAACCGTCCTAAAAGAACAAGCAAGAAGCGAACTTGCAATAACTCTTAATAACTTAGGCGGAGGTATGAAAAAACAAATCAACGATATAAAAATCTCTCTTGATACGAAACTAAAAGAATTTATGATAAGAATCGACAATTTATCAGGCGAAATATATGAAGGTGCGGATGCAAGTGCGGCTAAAATAGAAAACCTTACAATGGTATTAAATGAGTTAATAGACTTTATCTCTCATACAAACGAAGCTATTAATATGCTATCTCAAAGAACAGATGAAATCGGAAAAATTGTAGAATTAATTACTGATATTGCAGATCAAACAAACCTACTTGCCCTAAACGCGGCAATTGAAGCTGCTCGTGCCGGAGAACACGGACGCGGTTTTGCAGTAGTTGCGGATGAAATTAGAAAACTAGCCGAACGCACCCAAAAAGCTACAAGTGAAATTTCAATTACAATTAAAACATTGCAACAAGAAACAAGCGATATCCAGGCAAATTCCGATAAAATAACAGAAATAGCTGTAACTTCAAGAGAAGACATAGAAACAGTACAAGAGATGATAGTAGGCTTTAGAGACAAATCTTTAGAAAATAGAAAAAATGTTGATTTTGCATTAACAAGAATGCTTATAGACTTAGCAAAAATCTCTCACTTACTATACAAACTTAACGCTCACGAAGCTATCATAAAAGAAAAAGAGATTAAAATAGCAAATGAAAACGAATGCGATTTCGGTAGATGGCTACAAGACCAAGAAACAATCCAAAAAATAGGATGTTTCAGTGAATATAAAACCATAAAAGATAATCTTCATAAGAAAGTCCATCAAGAAGTAGCCAACGCTCTTAAATGCATAAAAGATAAAAGTTGTATAAAAAATAAAGATAAAACCATAGAAAAATTCGAAGAAATTGAACAAATTTCACAACAATTATCTTTCACACTAGACAATTTATTTGAAAAATATATAAAAGAGTCTTGTAAGTGACGAAACATTTTAATTACTTTTTAATTTTTCTTCTTCTTCCTTTTATAGCGATAAGTCTATTTCTAGTAAACGAAATTTCTCATAAGCTTTTTATTAAAGAATTAATATATATCTTTATAGGTATAATCGCTTTTTTCGTAACATATCTTTTACCTATAAGAAAACTTTTATGGATTATACCTTTCATTTATCTTTTTAACCTCATTCTTTTAGGATTAGTGGATATCGTAGGAATAAAAATATTAGGAGCTCAAAGATGGCTTAAAATCCCTATTCTAAACATAACCATCCAACCGTCAGAATTTATGAAAACCACCCTGCTTTTAATGCTAGGTTACTCTATTTATAAATACCCTCCAAGACCCGTTTACACCTTTAAAGAATTTATAAAGCTATCATTAATTATTGTCATTCCTTTTTTATTAATAGCAAAAGAACCGGACTTAGGAACCGCTCTTATTACTTTAACAATAGGATTCGGTGTACTTTTTATTATAGGAGTGGATAAAAAAGTGTGGATATCTTTAGGAATCTTTGCAATTTTTTTTATGCCGGTAGCTTACAAATTTTTATTAAAAGATTATCAAAAAAAAAGAATAGAAAATTTCCTAAATAAACCAAGCTATCACGTAAAACAATCAATAATAGCCATAGGAAGCGGAGGTTTATACGGAAAAAGTAAAGATGAAGCCACCCAAACCCAGCTTAAATTTCTTCCAATTGCCAGCAGTGATTTTATCTTTGCTTATTTAGTAGAGAGATTCGGATTTATAGGAGCCGGCAGTTTAATAACTCTTTATTTTATTCTTATTTATTATCTTTTCTCTATTGCAAAAAAATTAAAAGAAGACTATTTTGCCAAAGTAATGTTTAGTGGAGTGGCTCTTATGATTTTTATCTACTCTTATATCAACATCTCAATGACTATGAATTTAGCTCCGGTTGTAGGTGTGCCTCTTCCTCTTGTAAGTCACGGAGGAACAAGTTTTATTAACTTTATGATACTTTTTGGGATACTAGAAAATTTAATTAGCAAAAAAGAGTTTATAAACACATACGGAGTAAAATAATATATTGATTCAATACAAAACTTAAACTAAATTAAACCAGCAAAAAAATTGGGTTTATATAAGAAGTAATTAAAAAGTTTCGAATAAGTGGTGCCCAGGGACGGAATCGAACCGCCGACACAGGGATTTTCAGTCCCTTGCTC
>CAYULY010000017.1:0-22106 GCA_964445785.1 uncultured Nautiliales bacterium | reverse complement strand
CAAATTTATAAACTCTTTTAATTTTTTTGCAAGAAGTTTTAATTTAAAAGGCTGGACAAACTCCTTTTTAGCAAGAATTTCAAGCTGTTTTTTATTACACATCAGAACTGCATCAAATTTTTCTCTCTTACAATTAGGAGCTCCCATAGGCACCGCAAGTTCAGCTCCAATGCTAAGGGCGTCTTGCTTTAAAATATTCGCCGCCCCACAACTTATATCTTTTATATAAAACAAAAATTCACTCTTTTTTTTAGCCATAATTTCAATTCCCAACTTATCAACCCCTAGACGCTGCAAAAGATTTTTTAAATTCGTATCACAGTTAAGTTTGTAAACTTTCATTTTCTATCCTTAAGACTAAGCATAATCAACGACAAAACAGCCTTTTTATCTATGTTCAGTTCAAGCATTTTTATAGCGTCGCTTAAAATTTCCATTTGAGCGGCCGATAGCTCTTTTTCTTTTACAATTTTATAAATTAAAGCTTTTAACTCTTTTAATTCCAAATCTTTTTTTAAAAGCTCCAAAATAAACTCATTCGTAATTTTTGAAATATCAATATCAATATCTAAAGAAGAGTGAAAAATTCTTTTTTCTATAGGAAGACGAGATTTTATAGTATCCAGCAAAGAGTATTTTGACTTTGCAAGCAAAACAAAGTCTATATTTTTAGGAGGTTCTTCCAAAAGCTTTAATAAAGCGTTTTGAGAAATTAAGTTATATTTTTCAGCGGCTATTAAAATAACCTTTTTTTCTTTTTGGGCTATATAAGCAAGTTCTCTTATCTTTTGGACATCTTCAACTTTTAACTCTTCTACGACTATCTTTTCATCCGGTTTTAACTCTTTAATAACCTCTTCAAAATCATCGGTAACAATAATCTTACTCAAATCTCCACCTCTGCAAAAATAGCGGCTTTTAAAGTTTCGTTTAAGATATCTGCCAAATCCAAAAGTTTTTTATCCAGATTTTCATCAAGAGACTTTAAAAAGAAATTTTTATGCAAATCCATATCCATAATCCAAAAAAAAGAATCAGGCTTGTTTCTAGCAAGTTTTAACATAGGAGTTTCCACTCCCACATACCAATAGATATAATTATCGCTAAAACTTATACTCAACATATCCTCAATCATCTCAAAATGTTCGTTTGTACGGGCATTCGTAATTTGAGGGACTATCTTTTGCAAATGAAAAATAGGAATAAAAGAGGGTTTAAAATCTTGAAAATTATTGATTTTATTAATCATATAATCACAAAACCACTCTCTTTTATAATCGCTAATCATTAAAACACTCTTACCCTCAATCACGTTCAATACGAAATCGCTAACAAGAGGCACCCATTCAAGCCTCTTTTCTTCCATCCATTTTATGTTTTTTTCTCTTATAAGTTTTAAAGTAAACTGATTTATATCCATTATTTATCCAATTGATAAGCTTTATGAAGTGCTCTAACGGCAAGTTCCCCATATTTCTCATCAATTACCATAGAAATTTTAATCTCACTTGTGCTAATCATTAAAATATTAATATTCTCATCAGCCAACGTTTTAAATGCAGTTGCAGCTACACCGCTGTGAGATTTCATACCTACTCCCACTACGCTGACTTTAGCAATAGAATCGTCATACTCAATAGCTTCTGAATTTTTCTCATACTCTTTTAAAACCTCTTTTGTCAGCTCAAGTTCCGTTTGAGGCACTGTAAAGGTAAGGTTTGCTTTTGAATCTTTCCCTACATTTTGAACAATCATATCTACATTTATGTTTTTATCTGCAAGTTTTCCAAAAATTTCAGCACTAATTCCTGGTCTGTCTTCTACTCCAAAAATACTAACTCTCGCCTGGTTTTTATCAAGTGCAATTCCACTAACAAGTACTTTTTCCATATCCGGTGTCTCCTTTGTTATTAATGTCCCTTTAACTTCCGGTTTAAAGCTTGATTTAACTTCAATATCCACGTTTAATTTTTTTGCAAGCTCAACTGAACGGCTTTGCATTACTTTTGCTCCAAGACTTGCAAGTTCCAGCATTTCATCATAGCTTATTACGTCTATTTTTCTAGCTTTCGGTTCGATTCTAGGGTCTGTTGTATAAATCCCGTCAACATCCGTATAAATTTCACACTTATCGGCATTTAAAGCCCCTGCAATAGCAACTGCTGTTAAATCGCTTCCTCCACGACCAAGAGTAGTAACGTCTCCGTTTTCGTTAATCCCCTGAAATCCTGCAACTATTACGACTTTTCCGTCTTTAAGGTGTTTTTGCATTTTGTTTGGGTCTATATCCATAATTCTGGCTTTTGTATGATCGCTTGTAGTTTTAATTCCGGCTTGTCTTCCGGTAAGTGCTATAGCGTCTATTCCCATAGCCTGAAGTGCAATACTAAGAAGTGCACTTGTTACCCTCTCTCCACTACTTACAAGTAAATCAACTTCTCTTTGAGGAGGGGTTTTGGAGAAATGGTTTGCGTATTCAAGCAATTTATTTGTCTCCCCTGCCATAGCAGATACGACTACAACTACATCGTCTCCGTTTTCTTTATACTTTTTTACGATATTGGCAACATTTTGAATTCTATCCAAATCCCCGACACTTGTCCCTCCGAACTTTTGAACTACTAACATATATCTCCTTTACAGATAACCTTGCTTTTTAAAATAATCCATTACCGTTTTATAAACCGGTCTTTTAAAAGATTTTACATAATCGAAAATCTCTTCCACACTCACAAACTTATAATCCTCAAACTCTGGTATTTCGGTATTTAAGTTTATTTTTGCGTTCGGTTTTAGTTTTACTAAAAAATACTTCTGCTCTTGCCCATCGTAAGGATACATCTTTTTTGCAATTCTTTTTGGAAAATCATACCTTTGCCACTGGGGCATTTCGGCAAGTATTTCAACCTCATTAGTACCTATTTCTTCCTTTAGCTCTCTTAAAAGTGCTTCTTGTGGAGTTTCCCCCTCATCAATACCACCCTGTGGAAATTGCCACGCGTCTACGTCGTTTCTTTTTGCAATCAGTACTTCCACTTTATCGGGATATTTTGAAGATAGCACAATCGCAGCAACATTCGGCCTATACTTTTTCAAAACATCACCTTTTTTTAGTAAAATTATAACTAAAAATGTTAAACGGAAAATCAAAAATGAAAAATATTGCACCAAAAAAAAACAATTTTACACCTTCATATGACAAATTACCCCTACTTTATATCCATATTCCGTTTTGTGATAGTAAATGCAACTACTGTGCGTTTAATTCATACACCAACTTAAATCATTTAAAAAAAGAGTATTTTAACGCCTTAAAAACACAGTTTTTAAAAGAAAAACAAGAAGTTTACACGGTGTTTATAGGTGGGGGTACTCCTTCTACTATGAGTGTTGAATTTTATGAAAAACTCTTTAATCTATTAAAACCATATTTAAAAAACACAAAAGAGATAACAATAGAATGCAACCCCAACACCTCTTACGAATGGCTAAAAGAAATTAAAAACTTAGGAGTAAACAGAATAAGTTTCGGTGTCCAAAGCTTTAATAACGAAAAACTGAAATTTCTAAACCGAAACCACTCATCTTCTCAAGCCCTAAAAGCAATTAAAAACGCAAAAAAAGCCGGATTTGAAAACATAAATTTAGACCTTATCTATTCTACGGCTATTGATACAAAAAGCCTCTTACAAAACGACCTAAAAACGGCTTTTTCACTGCCGATAACCCACATAAGTGCCTATTCTCTCACAATTGAAGAAAACACCAAATGGGAAAGCGACTATACAAAAAGAAAAGAAGACGAAGAGCTTGAAGTATGGTTTATAGAACAGATAAAAGAAAAATTTTCTCAATACGAAATATCCAACTTCGGTAAACCCTGTTTGCATAATTTAGGGTATTGGGAATTAAGAGAATATATAGGCATAGGAGCCGGGGCTGTAGGATTTAAAGACAATACACGCTATTATACTAACAAAAACATATACGAATATATTAAAAATCCGACCGGTTATAAACTCGAACACCTCACAAAAACCGATATAAAAAAAGAAAAAGTGCTACTGGGACTTCGCTCGATTGTAGGATTTAATGAAAAGATTTTAAACCACGAAGAGAAAAAAAGAGTTAAAATTTTAATAGAAGAAAAAAAAGTTTATAAAAAAGGAAATTTTATTTATTCTTACGAATTTTTACTAGCAGACGCCCTTGCTAATTTTATTTTAGATTAAACTACTTTAGATTAAACTACCAAGGAGCCAAAGCACTCCAAATTTTTGTAAACCAATTTTGGTCGGTATATCTTTTCAAATCTCCTTCCGTTTTATATGCTATTTTGGCATCAGATATATATTTTGAATCTATGGTATTATCAGATGCGATATCTTGAGGTCTTATAACCCCACTGATTTGGATAATCTGTTTTTGACCGTCCACATAAATCTCTCTTCTTCCCACTATAAAATAGTTTCCGTTTTCTAAAATTTTTACGATTCTAGCACTAATTGTAGTTTGAAACGTCTCGTTTCTTTGCTGGGTGCCGCTTCCTTGAAAAGAACGGCTTGAATTCATATTAGGAAGATTCAGTGAAAGTCCGGTTTTTTTAAGTTTATACTCTTTACCTCCCAAATAAGCACTTCCACTGACACTAGCGTCAAAAAGCCCTCCACTGTCGGTATTGGCTTCACTTAACTTTTTACTCGCTTGAGAGGATTGTTTTACTTCCTCGGTAATGATAACCGTTACGATATCGTTTACTTTCATAGCTTTTGTATCCGAAAAAAGATTATCCCCGTTTGTAAAAAGAGACCCCGGATTATTGCTTACGTTATCGGTTTGAAGGCTTGGCATCTGTTCTACGTATTTTGGAGGTTTCATATTGATAGTAGGGTCCATAGGATGAGTAGAACACCCCACAAAAATAAAAGCCCCCACTAACCACAAATATCTCATTAATTCCCTTTTTCAATAAAAAGCAAAAACTATTCCCCTTTTTTTAATTTCAAAACGGCTCTTTTAATATCTTTTTGTCTCATAAAATGCTCTCCGACCAAATAAGCATCAACTCCGTTTTTATGAAGTTTTTTTACCACTTCAAAATCATTTATCCCACTCTCTGCCACTACAATTACACCTTCTGGGAGCTTTGGAATTAATTTTTCACTCAAATCCATATGCATTTCAAACGTTTTAAGATCCCTATGGTTAAATCCTATAATATCGGCTCCTATTTCAAGGGCTTTTTGTAAATCCTCTTCATCGTGAATTTCAAACAAAACTTCAAGACCTATACCTTTAGCAAAATCAAAAAGTCTTTTTAGCTCTTCCACTTCAAGTGCTTTTGCAATTAAAAGTATAAAATCAGCCCCTGCGGCATAAGCCTCCGCTATTTGAAACTCATCTACGATAAAATCTTTTCTAAGAAGGGGAATTTTTGAAAATTCGTTTATTTTTTTTAGATACTCAAGACTGCCTTGAAAAAAGTGAGGTTCGGTTAAAATACTCATAGCGTCAGCTACTTCGTTATACTCTTTTGCAATTGCTACGGGGTTAAAATCTTCTCTTATAATCCCTTTGCTAGGACTTGCCTTTTTAACTTCTGCAATTATTCTATAAGGATTGTCGAATGTTGAAGTCAAAGCCTTCTTTACATCTCTAAACTCTCTTTTTACGCTTAAAAATTTCTTAAACTCTTCACTGTTTTTTCTTTTTTCTAAACATTCTTTTGTTTTTTTTATGATTTTTTCCAGAATCATATCTCTCCTTTAAACACTTCTTAATCTTTTGTTTGTGAATTTTAATCTCTTCTCTTTTTAACGTTACGTTTTTAATTATCTCCCATGCTTCTTTGCACTTTCCAAGCTTATAATACCCCCACGCCAAAGAATCTATATATTCTTGTTTGCTAGAATCTAATTTAAGGGCTTTTTTTATATATTTTAGCCCTTCTTTCACGTTAATATCCTTATCAATCAAAAGATACCCCAAAAAATTATAAATATAAGGGCTTTTATATTTTTTAGCCAGTTTTTTTAAATAAAACACTATTTTTTTGTAATCTTTTTTTGATTCTGCTATTTTATATGCATAAATACAGTATTTCAGCAAAAATCTGTCATCATTTGTTTTATCGTAAAGTTTTTTAGCAAACAAAGCAGCTCTTTTGTAATCTTTTTTAGCTTCGTACACCACAAGTTTAAACGTATCATCAAGATTATATTTATCAACAATTTTTAAAGCTTTGTTATATTCTCCCGATTCAAAATAAATCCCAAAAGCAAAAACGGCATATTTAGAATCCAAAGCAGACATTTTAGAATAAATCGTAGCTAAGTTTTCATAATCATAAGTCTGTTTATAAATAACAGCAAGTCTTAAGCAAACATCAAGTTCACACCCGTATAAATCAAGATGAGTCCTAAGATAAGCAAGGGCTTCATTATATTTTTTAAGCCTGATTAAAACATCCACCAACTCTAAAAGAGTCTTTTTGTTATGGTTTAAAGCATACAACGATTTAAGGTAAACTGCCGCTTTTTTGTAGTTTTTTTCTTTAAGATAAATATAAGCCATCATTCTGTAAAAAAACTCGTCTTTTTTGTTAAACCTCTTTAAAAGTTCCTTTTTCGCCAAATCCGTTTTGTTAAGTGCCACTAAAGACAAAATCTTATACATAAAAATTTTTTTATTAAAACTTTCTTTTAAATACTCGTCACTTAATTTAACCACTTCTTTATACTTTTTTTCGTAAAACAAATCCGATAATATCCTTTCATAATAGACCGGTTTTTCAGTCTTTTCATACAGAAACTTATAAACTTTAACGGCTTGAGATAATTTATCGTTGTTTTCATAAAAAAGAGCTTTTATAATATATTCGTCTTCATCGGGTATAACTTTTTTACCTATAGGTATTTTCTTAACGCTACACCCTATAAAAAGCAATAAAACAATTAAAAAAACTCTTCTCATTTCTCCTCTTTTTCTACGATAATTCCTGGACACTCTTTTAAAAGCTCGTCCATATGGGTTTTATAATAATCCCAAAAAGGAAAAGTTCTGCACTGATTAGGTCTTACCGGATAAATTTTACAACCGTTTTCAAAAAAAATACACGCATACCCGTTTTTATACGGCTTTTCTCTAATCGAATATCTATAACCTACTTTAATTAAAAATCTACTTTTAAAAATCTCTTCGTCTATTCCCAAAAAAGAGGAGATATTTTTTATATCGTTAGGAGCCACCCAGATATAGCCACTCTCTCCTATACAACAATTCCCCTCACACTCCTTACAAGCTTCTTGATTAAATTTGAAATTAAAACCCTCTTTAGATATTATCATAACATTTACACCTTTACGCTTTTTGTAGCGGCTTTTTTATAAATTTCACTAGCTTCTTTGGAATAATCTTTTCCCTCAAATCCTATTAAAGGAGGATGAATAACACTCATAGATTTAGCGTGTCTTTTGGCCCTAAGCATTACTAAAGTCGCTTTTTTATCAATTCTCGGATGCATAAACCTTATGTCTATTATTTTTAAAGGTTTCGGCATTTTTGAAATTATATCATCAATTCTTTTTGCATCATAACAAAATATAAACTCCCCTCTTTCTTTTAAAACAGCGTTTACCTTCCTAAAAAATTCCTCCATAGGTAAAAAATCCTCATATCTGGCGATTTTAATAATTTCGTTTTCACTTTTTAAACTTCCGTTATAAAAAGGAGGATTTGATATTACAAAATCAAACCTTTTAGAAAAAGAGTGTTTTAAAAAATCGTCGTTAATAACCTCTGCTTCTAAAGAATTCTCTTTTAAATTTTTTTTAATAAATTCACTCATAACATTTTGCTTTTCAATAATTGTTAAATCAATTTTCGGAAAGTCCCTTTTAACCAAAAGTCCTAAAACCCCACATCCTCCACCGACTTCTAAAACATCGCCTTTTATATTGAATTTAGTAATAAAATCATATAAAAACATAGTATCGCTGTTATAACAATATCCATTTTTCGGTTGATACAAAGTCAAATCAATCCTTTTTTGATAAAATTTTATCAAAAAGGGAATACAATGATAATCATCCCAGCAAGACTCTCTTCAAGCAGACTGCCTAAAAAAGTTCTAGTAGAGATAAAACAAAAACCTATGATAATATGGTGTGCGGAAGTTGCAAAACAAGTTGATGACGTATGTATAGCTACGGATTCTTATGAAGTTATAGAAGTCGCCAACAAATACGGGTTTCAAGCCGTTATGACAAGCCCTTCTCATAAAAGCGGAAGCGACAGAATAAAAGAAGCAGCCGATATATTAGGACTTGAAGATGATGAAATAGTTATAAATATGCAAGGTGACGAACCTTTCTTAGAACCGGAAATTTTAGAAAAAGTAAAAACCAGACTCCAAACTCTAAAAAGAGATTTTAAAATGGTAAGCTGCTATAAAGAAATTGACGAGCTTCAAGCAAACGACCCCAATTTGGTAAAAGTAATACTCAACAAACAAAACGACGCCATATATTTCTCAAGAAGTAAAATACCATACAACAGAGACAACACTCCACATAAATATTTCGGTCATATAGGCATATACGGATTTGATAAAAAGAGTTTAGATATGTTTGTAAATATGAAAGGAGCTTTGGAACATATAGAAAAACTTGAGCAACTAAGGGTAATAGAAAACGGCTTTAAAATAGCAATGATAGAAGTCAAAACCAAAAGTTTCGGAATAGATACAGCAGAAGATTTAAAAAAAGCAAGAAATTACGTAACTTCTTCGTAATGTAGTTCTATTCCTTTTGAAGTGGTCACAAACCCGGTAATTCTAATTTTACCTTCGTGCACCATTTTGTGATGTTTTTTACAAAGAGGAATTAAATTATATTTGTGATGAACCGGATAGTGGTCTATAAAGCCCTCTTTCGCTTTTTCTTTTTCTACTATGTGATGAACATCTTCAACCACTTTTCCACAAATAGCACAGGTAGTTACCAAAAGCTTTTTATTGTATCGACTTTTTTTCTTTTTAAGCAATAGTTCCATTTCACTATATTCTTGTGTGAGTCTTTTTCTAATCTCTTCAGCCGTCTTTAAAAACTCTTTATCCATATAAATGGATTTAGCAAACTCAAGCCCGTATACACTGCTGCCGCTTCCGTCTTTAAGTTTTCTATCATAAACCAATTTTTCTCCGTCAAAATAGACTTCCAAATGTTTAGCCGCTACGTTTTTTAACTCTTTAATCTCATCTATATCCATTAACTGATGTAAATGAGTGGCAAAAAGAAAGTTTATTTTTTTTCTTGCAAGTTTTATAACTGCACTAGCTACAATAGCCAAAGCCGAAGTCGTTTCCGTCCCGTGAGCTATTTCGTCACCTAAAACCAATGAGTTTTTATCGGCTCTGTTGAATATGTTTTTAAGCTCAAGCATTTCAACTGCAAAAGTGGAAAGCCCTTTAGAGAGGTTATCTTTTGCTTCAATTCTTGTAAAAACGGCGTTATAAGGGGTAAACTCCATTTTACTACACGGTACAAACAAACCGCTTTGAGCCAAAAATACGGCAATTCCCACACTTTTCATAAGAGAACTTTTCCCCGAAGAGTTAATCCCGTATAAAAGCATTCCGTCATATTCGTTAAAATCTATATCATTTGGAACGTAAATACCGTTTTCTTGATTTACTTCTATTAAAGGGTGTCTTAAATCTTTAAAACAAGCCTTTTTATCAGTAATAACGGGCTTTGTATAGTTTAGTTCTTTTGCCACTTTAGCACTGCTAACCGCAACGTCTATTTTTGCAATTTCATCCGCTAAAGAGTGCAAAATATCAAACTCTTCCATTTCTTCCAATTTTTTAAAAAAAAGTTCTAAAGAGCGTTTTATAACCTTATTTTGAAAAGCTATTATCTTATCTCCTATTTCGTCTATCTTATCGCCAGTAATTTTTACGCTGTTTGTAAGTTGTTTGATTTTCAAATCTTCAAAAAAAAGTTTCTCATCCCCCAAATCTACAAAACTCTCTTGAAAGTTATCTTTAATAATTTTAAATCTGTTTTTTGTTAAAGAAAAATAAAACCCTTCTTTTTCAAGTCTATTTATTTCAACCTTAACGTCTCCCAAAGACTCTATCTTCTTTTGTATTTTCACAAGCTGATTATAATATCTCTCTTTTTCTTCTATAAGTTCGTCAAGTTCTTTATCTATCCCCTCTTTAAAAAACGACTCTTTCACATCTTCTAATTTTACGTTTATTTTATTTAAATCGAAATTTTTCTTAATAAACTCTATAAAAACCTCTATTTTTGAAGTTCTTTTTTTAAGCTTTGCGTAAATTTCGGCAATAGCCTCAAGAGAAATCAATAAAAAATTAATCTCAAAAGGGTGAAGTTTTTTTAGTTTTATTTTTCTGTCAATCTTTTCCAAATCGTAAATATCCCTTAAAAGAAGTTCAAACTCTTTGTATCTTTTTAACATAAAATCAACAGCTTTATATCTTTTATTAAGCTCGTCAATATCTTGAATGGGATTATAAAGCCTCTCTTTTATAAGTCTTTTTCCCATTGAAGTTTTGGTTTTATCGATTAATTTTAAAACTTTATCAATCTCAAGCTGTTTTATGGGATTATTTCCTAAATAAACGAATTTTTCATCATCAATTAAAACGGGGGCTTTTAATTTATTCAAAAGTTCTTTATTATGAGCTATGACAAACTCAAGTAAAATCCCTAAAGCCTCCGTAATTAAAGGAAATCTCTCAAGATTCATAACCTCAATAGGAGTTAAAAGGCTTTTTATATTGTAAACCCTTTTAAAAATTTCGTTTTGATAATTAACATCCATTCTGGTACGGTTGATAATTATGTTTTTACCTTCAAGTTCCAAATAGTTTACAATCTCATCGCAATCTACGTTTTTTAAAGTTAAAATAATTTCACTCGACTTATAAGTCTGCAACAGTCTAAAAAGCTCATCAAGTGCGAAAGTCGGGTCGTCTTTTGTAGAGTAGTTTTCATACACAAAACTTTTACCGGTTGTTATATCTACATTCGCAAACCCTACGTGAAAAGCAGAATATTTTTCTATAATTATAGATGTTACGTAATTTTCGGTGGTTTTGGAATACTCAAGATTAACTCCGGGGGAAATAATCTCACTTATATATCTTGTAATGTTAGGAGGGGTTCCTTTTTGTTTTACTAGAATAATAGTGTATCTATTTTCATCTATGAGCTTTTCTAAGTATCTATCAAGTGCGTGAGAAGGAAATCCGGACATTAGAGGGTTTTTTATGTCTACTTTTTGAATAGACTTATTCTTTTTTGTGAGTTGAATATTAAGGACACTTGCTATTTCTCTGGCTTTTCCGATACCTTCAGCCTCGTAAGTTTCAAAAAAACTTCCCACTTCCATTAAAACAACCGCATTGGGATATAGAGTATCGTAATATTTCTGAAGCTCAAAATAGATTTCTGTTAACAGTTTTTTTGAATTTAAGAGTTTATTTATATCCATTTTTACCTTTTTTTATTTATAATTATAACAAAAAGGATTAGTATGAAAAAACTACTTGCAATATCTTTAATTACATCATTTTCTCTAGCGTTTAACTGGAACAGCTTCATAGGAACTTTTAAAAAAACAATAAACACCATAAGCTATACGATAGAAACAACCGGTACAAATCCTAGGGTTTATGAATTTGACACTCAAGGATACCCTAGAATGCATTGCGTTGTAATATTTAGAGACGACCCAAAAACAAGCCCGGCAATGCAGTGCGTAGAAACAAAACCGGAATACATAAAAATGAACGAAAAACTAAAATAAAGCGACTTTTAGTTTTTCGTTTTCTATAAAGGATTTTCCTTTTTTAACAATAGCAAAGGCATTTGCCTTTATAAAAGGCGTTAACATTCCACTTCCGTATTTATAATTATCTATTACATAAAACCCGTCTTTTTCCACTCTGCCTAAGATAGTGTGGTCTTTTTTGGAGTTTAGTTTAAAAGGGATTTTATTTTCAATTTCAATAAAAGTAAAATTATAGTTTTTATTTCCTCTTAATTTTTCTAAAACAGGAATTCCCAAACTAAGAAGCTGAATTAAAGCACTAAGAGGATTTCCGGGCATTCCTAAAATAAGAGTATCTTTTAATTTTCCAACCAAAGTAGCTCTTCCGGGTTTTACCAAAATACCGTGAATATATTTTTCAAATCCGTTTGTTTCTAAAGCATCCAATATAAAATCGGCCTCCCCTTGGGAAATTCCCCCACTTGTTATAAGGACGTCGTAACCTTTTATATTTTCAAAAAACTTTATACTCTCTTCCAAAGAATCCGGCAATATCCCTAAATAATCAGCTTCAAATCCTTTTTCTTTAAGCAAAGAGACTATTCCCATTCCGTTTGCGTTAAAAAACTCAAATTCACCGGCTTCTTCCCACGGCTCTTTAAGTTCGCTTCCACTTACCACCACTCCTATTTTTAAATCCCTATACACTCGGACATTTACAATACCTTGAGATGAAAGCATTGCAATATCCGCAAAATTGAGTTTTCTTCCTTTTTTCAAAAGAACTTCCCCTTTTTTAACCTCTTCTCCTTTTAACCTTACGTTTGCTCCTTTTTTTTCTTCAAACTCTATAAATTCACCAATTTCTTTTACCTTCTCAAAAGGCACTACCGTATCGGCGTCTTTTGGCACCATAGCTCCGGTCATTATCTTATAACATTCACACTCATTCAAACTCTCCTCAACAATATCCCCGGCAAAAATCGTCTTAACAACCTTATACTTTTTACACTTGTCATTATATTTAAAAGCATATCCGTCCATTGCCGAATTTGTAAAAAAAGGCAAATCTCTTTTTGCTTTTATATCTTGTGCAAGAATTTTGCCTATAGCTTGAGAGACAAATATTTTTTTAGTTTCTTTTTTCGGCTCTATTTTTTCCAAAATCAGTTCCAAACTCTCTTCAAATCCTAAACTGTCAAGTTTTTTCATATCAGCCCTTTTATATATTTGTAGATATTTTATTGTAAAATTCCACAAAAAACAAGGACTAATGTGAAAAAAAAAGTTTACTTAATTTCATTTGCACACTTTGCACACGATATTTTCTCCGCACTTCTTGCACCTATTTTACCATTACTTATTCAAAAACTAGGGATTAATTTAACTCAAGCCGGTATGCTTGATATCGCACGAAAAATACCCTCTCTTTTAAATCCTCTTTTAGGAGTAATAGCCGAAAAAAGAGACGCCAAAATGTTTATAATAATTACACCTACAATTACGGCAGTTTCGATGGGGCTTTTGAGTATAACCTCATCATACGCAATAGCTCTATTTTTACTATTTATAGCAGGAATAAGTGCTGCGTTTTTCCATATACCGGCACCTACAATCATTAAAGAATTTTCAAAAAAAGAAGCTGGAAAAGGCATGAGTTATTTTATGGCAGCGGGAGAGAGTGCCAGGACATTAGGTCCTATACTTGCCGCGGGTATTATTTCTGTTTGGGGACTTGAGGGGATATGGAAATTAACGCCTCTTGGAATTTTAACTTCAATCTTTCTTTATATAAAACTTAAAGATTACAAAACAAACTTTTACGCCAAAAAATTCGAAAAAGGCGAAGTTAAACAAATTTTAAAAGGAGTGTTTCCTTTTTTCAAATCTTTAAGCTCTTTTATTTTATTAAACTACACTTCAAAAGTCTCTTTATCTCTGTTTTTACCGGTATTTTTAACTCA
Organism: uncultured Nautiliales bacterium; assembly: GCA_964445785.1. Lineage (GTDB taxonomy): Bacteria > Campylobacterota > Campylobacteria > Campylobacterales > Nautiliaceae > Nautilia. The sequence continues at coordinate 8,340 of CAYULY010000017.1, read as the reverse complement.
AAACGGCTACAGTGTGGAAAGTGCCGGTATAGCTTTTGGTGTACTTCAAGGATTCGGAATTTTAGGAGCTCTTTTTGCCGGTAGGTTTTCGGATAAAATCGGAAGAGTAAAAATGCTTATTATCTCTTCAGTAGGAGTGTTTTTAAGCTTAGTTTTATTTTTATACTTTTACAAATCAACCTTATGGATTCTTTTGGCTCCTCTTGGATTTTTCCTTTTTTCACAATCTCCAGTGCTTTTAGCATCGGTCCAGGACATCAAAACAAAAGCTCCTACTTTTTTAAATAGCATTTATATGGCACTTAATTTCGGGGTTAGTTCCATTTTAATCTTAATAGCTGAATTTTTAGGAGAAAAATTCGGATTATATACAACATTCCAATTATCAGCCGTTTTAACATTGATATCAATTATTCCGGCTTTAAGCTTAAAAAAACACCTTAAAATATAATCTCAACCCCTCTTATGTTTCCCGCTAAATCGTTAAAAAATTCAACCCCCTTTACTTTTCCATTTAAAAATTCGCTTAATTTTTCTTTTTGGTTATACCCTATTTCAATTACAGCGGCTTTATATTTTAGATTTTTTGCTTGAATAATTAGCTTTTTTACAACATCAAGCCCGTCATCGCCTCCGTAAAAAGCCAAATCGGGCTCATAAACATTAGGCTTTTCCCAGCTGTTTTCAACATACGGAGGATTTGAAACTAAAATATCTGCTTTTATAAACCCGTTTTCAATTTCAAATCCGAATTTTTCAATCTCATTATTATTTATCGTCTCATCCCGCTCTATTGTTTGCTTTACACTGCTTTTTATTGATAGTAAATCCGCTTTCACAACTTTAACTTTATTATCTACAACACTTAACATAATATTTTTTCTAGCAACTTCTATCGCAATATCGCTTATATCCGTCGCTATTACTTTTGCACTTGTATGCTTTGCGATTTCTATCGCAATTACCCCGCTTCCCGTACAACAATCCACTACTTTTGCGGCATTTGTTTTGTTTATTAAGTTTATAGCTCTTTCTACCACTACTTCGGTATCGTCCCTTGGGATTAATACACCCTCTTTTATATAAAATTTGTCTCCATAAAACCAGACTTCTTCAAAAATATACTCAACCGGATATCCTGATTTTACTTTTTCCAAAATTTTTAAAGCCTCTTTTGGCACTTCAAGATTATCGTTTAAATATATCCATGTTTTGTCTTTGTTTAAAATTTTTTCTAAAATATAACTTCCGTTTGGCTCTTTTATAAAGTCTTTAATCATCATTTATCAAGTACCTCCTGCTCTACTACGGCTGAATGTTTTTTTATCAGTTTATAAACCTCATCCACTTTTTTTACCCTCTCTTCGATAAACCTTTGTTTAAGATATAGCTTTTGATTTGGGTATTTTATAAATAGTTCTTCTAAATTTTCAGGCACAAAAAATTTTTTACTTTTACACTTTATCGACTCAAATATCATCATCCCGTAAAAATCAAAATCCCCAAAAAACAATATATCTTTATCTTTCAAAAATTCAGCCGTTTTTTTGTTGCTGTATCCTCCAAGATAAATAAAATTTTCTTCTCTAAACAAATCAAAATCAATCCTCAAAAAACTTTCATAATTTTCCACCACAACTACTCTTCCGCTAATTTCAGGCTCAAAATCGTCATAAAAAATCTGAGGGAGTTTTTCTTTTTTTCTGTAGATTATCGTAATATCGCTTGTATGAAGATTTTTTGCTTTTGTGTTTTTATAAATCTCTGCCAATTCTTTTTTACTATCAATTTCCCCAAACTCTTCAAACTTACACCCTAAATTCTCCTCAATAAACCTCTCAAAAATCTCCTTGTCATTAATAACCGCTTTTTTTCCTATAAACCTTACAAAATATCTGAATACATCCTCTTTTTTACTAAATTCATCAATCAGTTTTACCAAATCTTTTCTGTCTTTACTGTTTTCTACAATTCCGCTTTTTATTTCTTTAATAATGCGGTAGAATCTGTTTTTAGTCATTTACTATTCTTTTTATTTCGTTTTTGCAATTATTCAAATCAATAAACCTTACTTTCAATTTATATTCTCCATCAAAACCAAATTCTTTTTCTTCAATATTAAATTTTTAATTTCACAACAACACAAAAAGGAATATATTTTATCTTTTTTCATTTAATTTTTCTTTTCTTCTCTTCCAATCAGGCATATAAATACTTAAATAGTTGTAAAACTCTTTTGAATGATTTGGGTAGATTAAGTGAGAGAGTTCGTGAAATACTACATATTCAATACATTCTTTTGGTTTTTTAATAAGTTCTAAATTCAAATTTATATACCCTTTTTGATAATTACAACTCCCCCATCTCGTTTTCATCTCTCTTACACTAACTTTTGCAGGTTCCCTGCCCACAATAGGAACAAATTTATCTACAATTTCAACAAAAATTCTTTTAGCTTCTTTTCTATACCACTTTTTTATAACTTTTTCTTTCTCTTCAAAACTATTTTCTTTTACATACAAATAACAAAATTTTCCATCAATTTTCAAAGCTTCTTTTTTGCCCTCAACCACTTTAAGAATAAAATTTCTCCCTAAATACTCAAAACTCTCCCCGCTTACATACTCTTTTTTTATTTCGACTTTAGAAAAAAACTCCAATTTTTTCTCAATCCAATTCCTTTTTTGTTCTAAAAATTTATATAAAAACTCTTCTTTTACTTCATAAGGAGCTGTTAAAATAACTTCACAATTTGGGGTTATTTTTAAATAAATATTTTTAATATTTTTTCTTTTAATCTTTATAGTTTGCAATCCCGACTCCTACAATTTTTGGGGTAATTTTATCAAGATTAAAACTAACCCCAAACTCATCTTCAATATCATACAACATATCCTCTATTTCCGCTTCAAGTTTTTTCCTTTTGGTTTTTTTCCAATCCGGTTTTTTTGATATCTCATCAAATAAAATATTTACTTTTTTAATAAACTCAAAAAGAATATCACTATTTAATCCAAGATCTTCAAAATCGTCTTTTAAATTATCATAAATTATTTTTTGAAAATCATTTTCAAGTTCTTTCGGATAAGTAGTTTTCGTATTCAAAAGCTCATCTTTTAATTTTAACGCCTCTTTTAATTTTTCTTCTTCGCTTAATCGCTTTTCTTTATAACTTTTTAAAATTTCTTCAATTTTCATTGATAATTTTTCATAAAAATAGGGGTTTTTTTGATAATTTTCTTTTATATTAGCACTAACTGCATTTAAAATTGCATCAGCTTTTGCATTATCTGTATTTAAAGCTTTAACCTGTCTATCAAATTCAGCATCAAATATATTAACCGGCTCAACAGTCTCTATAACCTCATCGGCACTTATAAAAGTATCAAGCAGTTTTTGCATACCGCTTTCATATTTTTTAAAATCAATTTTTTCGTGATATCTTATTTTAACGGATTCTTTTAGTTTTATAAAAAATTTAAGTTTCTCTTTAAATTCATTTATCTCTTTTTCAGTTAAAATCTCATAAGTCTTTTCACTAACCAAGGCAAGATTTAGGGTTTTTGCAAATCTTAAAAGATATTCATAAAAAAGTTTTCTTTTTTTCTCATCTGCCAATAAAATCTCATAACTTTCCAAATCGTTTTTAAACTTAACTTCTCTAAATAAATCCATTAAATTTGAATAAAAAGTTTTAAGTTTGGCTATTTCTTCTTTTATGTCAAATACAGCCGAATTTAAATCAGCTTCATCAAACCCACTAAGAGCACTATAAGCCGTAAGTGCTTTATCCAGCTCACCTAATAAGCCTCTATAATCCACAATAAGACCAAAATCTTTACCTTCGCTTAATCTATTTACTCTTGCTATCGCTTGAAGCAAATTATGCTCTTTTAGTTCTTTATCAATATACAAAACCTTTGCATTTGGAGCATCAAAGCCCGTTAAAAGTTTATCTACTACTATCAAAAGTTCAATCTCACCTTTTAAAAATTTATCTTTTATAACATCTTCATATTCACTTGCACTTTTATACCCCCTAATTAACTCTTTATATTTTTTTATAATAAAATCTTTATTTTCGCTATCCAAATCACTCTCTCCCTCTCTCATATCGGGAGGAGAAATAACAACAGCCGTTTTTAATTCTCCATCTTCGTCAAAAATTTCTTTATATTTAAGAGCGTCATATTTTGAAGAGGTAGCAAGTATAGCGTTAAATTTAGTATCTTTTAAATATTTTTTAAAATGCTCCGTAATATCAAAAGCTACCATTTCAAGTCTTCTTTGGCTGGATGCTAATTTTTGAAAACGAGTCCATTTTCTTTTTAAGTCTTGAATTTGCTCCTCATTCAAATCTTTTGTAAGCCTTTCAAATTTTTTATCAAGCCCTTTTTTATCGTTAATCCACTGCTCAACCATTCTACCCTCATATAAAAGCGGCACAACCGCTTTATCTCTAACAGCTTCATCTATCGTATATTTGTGGATTTCTCCACCAAATTTTTTATAAGTGCTTTTTTCGCTTTTTAAAAGAGGGGTCCCGGTAAAGGCTATATAAATGCCGTTTTTAAAGACTTTTTTCATAGCGATATGAAGCTCACCCCCTTGGGTTCTGTGGGATTCGTCTACAAGTACAAAGACTCTGTCTTTAATAATTACATTCTCTTTTTTCACCCCCTCAAATTTATGAATAAGCGTTGTAATTACGCTTACTCCACTTTTTAACAAATTAATTAAATCCTTAGAAGATTTTGCTTTTTTAGCCACTATATCCGTATTTACAAAAACATCGTGAATCTGTTTATCAAGTTCTAATCTATCGGTTACAACTACGATTTTTGAATTTAAAAACTTCTTTTTAATCAGTTTTGTGAGCATAACCATCGTAAGGCTCTTACCACTACCCTGCGTATGCCAAACAACCCCACCTTGATTTTCTTTTAATCTTTTTAAAATCTTTTTTATCGCAAAATATTGTTGATACCTTGCTATTTTTTTAACACCTTTGTCAAAAACTATAAAATTTTCTATTAACTCCAAAAACCTGTCTTTTTTGCATAACGAAAAAATCATTTTATCAAGTTCAGTAACCATTCTATCATCAAAACTCAAATCAACTTTTTCTCTCCAAACTCCCCAAAAATTCTTAGGAGTACCAAGAGTTGCATATTTTGGAGAGTGGGTATTTCCGGCGATTAATATTTGAGAGAATTTAAATAATTCAGGCACCTCTTTTTGATTTCTTATCATTTGAGAAATACCCTCATCAGTTTCCACATTTGAAGCTTTAAGTTCAATTACTCCAAGTGGCATTCCATTTACAAACAAAACCAAATCAATTCTTTTCTCTTTAACTTTAAATTCCTCGGTAAAATGAAAAGTATTATTTTCAATATTTTCAAAATCAATAAATTTAAAAGAAAAGCTCTTCTTACTTCCATCATCTAAAAACTGCTCAAAAGACCTACCAAAAGTTAACATATCGCTTATTTTTTGATTTACAAGCCTTATATCATCCATAAGTGGTATATCCAAGTCATTTATGGCTTTTTGAATGGTATTTTCATCAAACTTATATTTTTTGCCTTTATAAATGAAGCTATTTATTTTATCTAACTGTTCTTTTAAAACAGGCTTTAACAAAACATCGTTTCTATTTTCTTTATAATTTTTTATCTCTTTTGGAGAAATATACTCCCACCCAAGAAACTCTAAAAGTTCAATTACATTTTTTTGAACTCTTTTTTCGGACGTATCGGGAGTCATTTTTGTGCCTTATGAATTTTAATTGACCCTAAATAATAAAGATTATATTTATCTACCAAACCCCTATTTATTAAATCTTTTTTATTATTTTCAGTTATATTTCTTACATAAATATTTATGTAATCTTCATCAGCTTCAAATACAATATCTTTTGCAGAATTTTGAGTAATAGTTAAATATCCTTTATAATAATTTAAATGTTCCGATGGAGCTTCACCTATAACTATTAATTTAGGACATGTCATATCCAACCACTCTTTTGGAATTTTTCCACTTTCTCTTCCATGATGAGGAGCAAACAAAACATCCACTTTATTTGGGAAATTTACTTCATCTTTAATTTTATTCATAAAATCCTCTTCCAAATCTCCCATCCACATAAAGACAGACTTATCTTCTTTATATTCAATAATAGGAGATAGATTATTATAATTTCTATTATTATTTTTTATATCTTCTAAAACCTTTTTAAACTCTTCATTTTCTATAATAGGCCACAAAATCTCAATACCAGCTTTTTCTCTTTTATTATCTGATTCATTCATCCATTTTCTTTTACATCCTTTATAAAGATAAAAAGCCTTTTTTTTATCATCTCTTAATTTTTTATACTCTTTAAAATCTTCTGTTTCATCTTCTTTTTTCGCATCATTTTCTACACAATAAAAATTCAATATCTCCCATTCTTGATTTAAAAATTTTAAACCCCCAATATGATCTATATCAGGGTGAGTAGAAATAAATCTTTTAATACTCTTATTTCTAGACTCTCTTTTTATCTCTTGAATAATTTCATCTCTTTTTTTTTCATCCATATTACATTTATTATTACAATTAATACACAAACAACAATCTATCATAGTAAAATTATCACTATCATGTTTTATATAAAACATATCACCCTCACCAGCAGAAAAAGACTTAACAATTGCCATCATTATCTCCTTGTTTTAAAATTGTTTCTATTCTTTTTACTATATATTTAGTCTGTTTTAAATAACTAACAGAATAAATTAAAAATAAAGATATAATTATTAATAGAGTCCCATTATATTGAAGTTTAAATTTGATAAAATATAAAACTAAAAGAGTAAAAAACAATGCTATTAAAGTTCTATAAATATTATTTTGCTCAGACAACAAAGATAGCTTCGAATCTATTTTTTCAACTTTAATAAATTTAGAATAACTTTTAGTTTTAATAATTTTCTTAAAAAGAGGTTCAATTATCAAAGATCCTATTCTACTTATTGTCAAACCAACAAAATAAGCCCAAAATATATCAATAACAACATTACTTTCTCTCTCATTTAACTTAATATAAATATCCATATCTAATAAAATCTTAGATAAGATAATAAAAACAATTCCCGTAAATAAATAATTAAAAATATTGTAAGAAGATAATTTATTAATAATTTCACTCATACCTCAACCCTCACTTTTCCTGTTAATAATTTTTGCATAAGAGCTTTTTTTTGTTTTTTAAGTTCATTTAACTCTAATTTTAGCAAATCTATCTCTTTATCAATAGTTGATAAAACATCCGCTATTTTTTCTTGTTCTTTTAGAGTTGGGGGAATAAAAATTTTCATTAAAAGTAAATCATCCGGTTTTACTGCCATTCTCTCATAGACTGTTCCTTCTTGATATTTAAGGGCTTTTTGAATAAAATCTTTTGAAGTAACTATATATTTTATAAAATCCTTATCATAACTTTTATTAACTTCAAAAGTTACATAAATAGGAGAAAAAATACCATCCCCCCAATCATTTTCACATATCACTCCAAATTTTAAATTTGCAGGGTTATAACAAATATCCCCTCTTTTTGTAACTTTATACTTTTTATTTTCATCCTTAACCAAAAAATCTCTATTAAACTGCTCTATCTTTGGAAAAATTCCATCCTTACTCATCGATAAATGAACATATCCATCTTCTTTTGTAGCATACTCTTTTCTCTCAACTAAAATCTCTCCAAGCCTTTTTTCAACCCACTCCCCACTAAATTCTTTAAACCTAACCTTTGGCTCACGCTTTTTACCATCAACTTTTAAAAGCCTTTGCATTAGTGCTTTTTTAAGTTTTTCTTTTTCTTTTATTAATTTTTCTTGGTTTTCAATAGCTTCATCCCAAGTTGAAAGGATTTTGGCTATTTTTTCTTGTTCTTTGAGTGATGGGAGGGGGATAAGAAGTCTTTTAATTATTTTTTTAGAAAGACTTGGCACTCCCGTTGCTTCATTATATTTTTTCCAATTAATTATAGAAAAAACAAAATAAAGATATTTAGGAAATACATCTCTAAAATTATACGTATAAAACAAAGTATCAATACACCAAAATTTCCCTGTTAAGAATATAGGTTTATCAATAGTTCCTTTTCTTCCTATACAAACACTCTCTCCATCATGTAAATAATTATTTACAAATGATATACAACCACCTGTACCGTATACAGGTATATTCCCTTTACTCAAATGTCTATAATCTTTACCATTATCTATATCAAATACATCCCCCAACCTAACCACTTCCCAATCTTTTGGAATTAACCCTATTTTCGTTTGT
>CAYULY010000016.1:0-22687 GCA_964445785.1 uncultured Nautiliales bacterium | reverse complement strand
CCAGAATTCAGGAAATGCATATAATGGTCGGGCATATGATTTGTGCTTTAATTGATAAGGCTTAGCATTTCATCGACTATTATTTTTGCTCCGTTTTTTTTATTTATGTTTTTTAAATTTTGAGAGAGTGGGGTTAAGTTTGTAGAAGTTATTAAGTTTAAAATCTCATTTGGGTCTATTTCGTTTTCTCTTATTACAAACCCGGCATTTTTATTTTCTATAAATTTTGCGTTGTAGTATTGATGGTCGCTTGCTGCGTAAGGGTATGGAATAAAAAGAGTTGGAATTTGATTGGCTGCAAGTTCAAAAAGAGTGGAAGCACCAGCCCTCGATACGGCAAAATCTGCTTTTTCTATTTTTTCTATTAAATTAGGATAAAAGTCAAAAATATCGGCTTTTATGTTTTCTTTTTCATAAAACTCTTTTATTCTTTTAAAATCTCTTTTTCCGGTTTGGTGGATTATGTTTATGTTTTTTTCTTTTAATTTAGGGGCTAGTTTTAAAGCCAAATCGTTTATGGCGACAGCCCCCTGGCTTCCTCCTAAAAATATAATCGTTTTTAACTCTTTTCTTATTCTTGCTTTTTTGAAAAAGTTCTCTTCTACCGGATAAGGGTCGTTGTAAAAGAACGTATTAAAAAACTTTTTGCTAAAAGGTTTTAAGATTTTGTTAAGTGAACCTATATGAGCGTTTTGTTCGTGAATAAAAAGGGGGTTAAAACTAAGTATCGCTGCGAAACTAGCAGGTGCGGCAGAGTATCCTCCTACGCTAAATACGGCTTTTATGTTGTGCTTTTTTAAGATGTTTTTGGCTTCGTTTGAGAGTTTTAGGATGTTTATTAGGGAGGTTATTTTATTAAATCCTTTTTTATTGACAACTCCCGAAGACGATAAAAAGTATTTATGACTAAATCCTTTGTCGTTTTTAAACCACTCTTTATCAGCTCCGGAAGTGGAGCCTATGTAAATAGGCTTTATGCCTTTTTTATTGAGTTCGTCTTTTATTACTTTTGCGATTTTTAAATGTCCTCCCGTTCCTCCGCCGGTTATTGCTATTTTCATTTTTGACCTTTAAAGTTTGGCTTTTTTGCTAATCATAAGTACCATTCCTATTGCTATGCATAAAGCTATTAAAGAACTACCCCCATAACTTATAAAAGGTATCGTAAGCCCTTTTATAGGGATTAAAGATGTAACCCCTAGTCCGTTGAAGATAAATTGAATGATAATTAAAGTACCAACCCCGAATGAAAATAATTGATACTCCTTTTTTTCGCTTCTATAGGAGATTTTGAAAATTCTGTAAACCAACGCCAAAATTAAAATAACTACTAAAGTAATACCTATCATTCCAGTCTCTTCCGCTATACCGGCTAGTACGAAGTCCGTATGAATGTCGCTTAGAAAGCCCAGTTTAAAAACTCCATTTCCTATTCCTTGGCCTATAATACCTCCGTGGTAAATAGCGTTTAAAGACTGCTCAACCTGGCCGTAACTGGATGTGCTTTCTATTTTTAGGCTTGGGAAGAAGTTATTTGTCATTAAATGAAGCCACGCTTTAAATCTTGCATATCTGTATTTGGATGAAATAACGGCTAAAATAAATACCATAATTCCTCCTCCTAAAATAAGGGTAAATGTTTGAAACCTCCCTCCGGCTATTAAAAGTAAAAACGCAAAAATTGTCCCCATTACTATAACCTGGCCTAAATCTGATTGGTAAGCCAAAATCAGATACCAAAATATTCCTAATATTGCAAAGTAAGGAACTAATTGCTTAATCTCTTCTTTTAGAGATTTGTTGCTTGAGTTTAATTTTCTGGTAAAAGACCACGATAGGAAAAATATTACCCCTATTTTAAAAAATTCCACAGGAGCGAATTTAACGGGACCTAATTTTATCCACCTTTTTGCTCCGTTAATTACTGGTGCTACGCTTTCTGGTAAAAAAGGCATAATTATTACAAGTATTGAAGAAAAGATTAAAATACCCCATCCGACTTTTTCAAACCATATATCAGGGTCTTTTTTGGCTAGAAAAATCATTATTCCCATTCCAAAAGCTCCAAAAACTATATATCTTCCCACAAAATGATATAAAGAGAGGTTTTTTAAATTTTCTAAATAAACAGGAAGGGAATAGGAAAACAAAGCACCTATTAACATTAAAATTCCAACTATAATAAATATTAAAGAGTCTGCTTTTTGCAAAATTCACCTTTATGGAGTATAATATGAGTAGAATTTTAACATAAATATTTTTGGATGAATTTGGGAATAAAAATTGCTTGTAAGTAAAAAAGGAGTAAATGTGGCGTTTAAAATTTCTAAAAGCTTTGATATCTTGGAAAAATCGCTGCATTATAGGAAAATAAGACAGGATATGATAGCCAGTAACATTGCAAATGCCGATACTCCTTATTATAGACCTAAAGATATTAGATTTGAAGATGCTTTAGAGGAGGAGGTTAATAAAAAATTTAACGTACTGCATCCTCCGAAACTTAAATTGGCACAAACTAGTCCCGGGCATTTACCGGGGTTTGACGATAGTGAAAATATAAAACCGGTGGTTTTTTATAGAGATGGTCATTTAGCTAGAAATGATGGAAACAGTGTGGATATAGATGTGGAAACAACTGAAATGGCTAAAAACAATATTGCATACAATGCAACTATTCAGTCTTTAAGAAAAGATATAGAGATTTTTAAAGCCGTAATTGATTCAAGTAAAAATATTTAGGGGTTAATATGGGGTTTTTTAACAGTTTTGATATTTCGGGATACGGATTATCCGCTCAAAGATTGAGAATTAACGTAATTTCAGAAAATATAGCAAATGCAAACACTACAAGAACGGATGAGGGTGGACCTTACAGAAGAAAAGAAGTTATTTTTAAAGCAGAACCTTTTGAAGACAAACTTAATAAAGAACTTGAAAAAAATGCCGATTTTTTTAAGTATGAGAATCCTTTGGATGAAGAGGGAGAAGATTACGCAGAGGCAAAACCTCCTATTGAAACAGTTGTGGTTGATAAAATAGTAAGAGATGACAGTAAGCCTATTTTAAAATACGACCCTACAAATCCGGATGCCGATGCAAACGGGTATGTGGCGTATCCTAATATTAATCCGGTTATAGAAATGTCGGATTTAATAGAAGCTACGCGTGCTTATCAAGCAAATGTAGCTGCATTTCAAAGTGCAAAAAGTATGGCGAATAACGCTATAAATATTTTACAAAGTTAAGGATAGTGTATGGCTTTTATTACGAAAATAGATAATAACAACGCTTTAAACGCTATAAAAGCTTCCGGGAATAAAAAAAATGATTTTGATTTTGAAGATTTACTAAAAAAAGAACTTGACAATACGAATGAAATGATGCAAAAGGCAGAAAAAGCCGAAGCGGATATAGCAACGGGGCAAGTGCAGGATTTGGCAAAGGCTTCTATTACTATACAAAAAGCGGAAATGCAAATGAAAATGGTCCTTGAGGTAAGAAATAAAGCAATAAACGCATATAAAGAACTACTAAAAACTCAAATTTAATGAAAAATACAAAAATTCCGATAATTTACTTTATTTTTTTTTCTATTGTCGTAATAGGGGCATTCGGGGCTTTTTTGTTTTTTTCCCTTTCTAAGCCCAGAGATTATTTTACTCCTATTATAAAAAAAACGGAAAGTGCCGTAAGAGGCAATATAAAAACACAAAATTTTACTCTAGCGAAAAGTGAGAAAATATATTTCGTTTATTTAAATCCCGTTTATATAAATTCCGATAAAAAAAAGTTATTTACGGATTTATTTAGTATTTATACGGGTATTTCTAAAAGAGTACTTTTAAAAAAATTAAAAATAAAAAAAAGAATTTTACTTGCCAAAGTTGATTTAAGAACGAAACAGCAGCTTGTTTATTTAAGAAAGATTTTGGATAAATACGGAGTTTTTATTAGTGTTAATAATATAAGACGAGCTTATGATATAGAAAGTGTAACGAAAAAAAACGGTAAAATAGTGGGGCTTTATAAAAGGTTATATCCTTTTAAAGATACGTTCGAACCTTTTTTAGGTAGATATTCTAGAGTTTATTCAAGAGGAGAAAACGGAATAGAGGAGTATTACGAATCTATTTTAAAACCGAAAGCTAACGGCTTTATAAAAGGTTTTAGGGATGTAAGCGGAAATATCGTTTATGATAAAAGCTCTTCGATTACATATCCTGTTAATGGAGATGATGTCGTTTTGAATATTAATTTAGTTTTGCAAAAGAGAATAGAAAATCTTTTGGACGAATATAAAAAAACTTATAAGGCAAATGACGTCATAGCTGCGGTTATGGATTCTAAAACCGGTAAAATAATAGCTATAGCCTCTTCTAATCGTTATAATCCTTTGGATATAAAACCTAAGGATATTCCTCATATGCAAATAGGAGCTATTAGACATACGTTTGAACCTGGTTCTGTAATGAAACCTATAACTTTTGCTCTTTTGCTTGAGCATAATAAAGTAAACCCTTTTGAGGTTTTAAACGCCCATAACGGAAAATGGAAACCTAAATGGAGGAAAAAATTTATTACCGATGATGAAAAATTCGATTGGCTTAGTGCCGAAAACGCAATAGTTTATTCAAGTAATATAGTTATATCTCAACTTGCTCTTAGATTGACGAATAACGAGCTTTACTACGGGCTTAGAAAGTTTGGATTTGCTAAAAAAACGGGTATAGATTTGCCTTATGAGTTAAAAGGTAGAACTAAAAGCGTAAGAGAACTTTATTATCCTATATTTAAGTCTACGACTTCTTACGGATACGGAATAGACGTTACGTTTATGCAGCTTTTGAAAGCCTATAACGTATTTAATAATAACGGTGTTGCGGTTACGCCTAAAATAGTAAATGTAAATAGTGAATCAAAAAGAGTCGTAAAAGCTATAGTTGCGAATGAAATGTTGAGAATTTTGAGAAAAGTTGTTTTAAAAGGAACAGGAAAAGAAGCGTATATAAAAGGAATTTTTACAGCCGGAAAAACGGGGACGGCTCATATTTACGATTATAAAAAAAGGGAATATTTAAATCAGTATAACTCTTCCTTTTTCGGATTTGCAAATGATTCCGAACATAAATATACCATAGGAGTGACGTTATTTGATATCAAAGCCCCTTTTCCTAATTATTTCGCTTCTAAAAGTGCAGTGCCTTTATTTAAAAAAATTGTTATAATTATGCAAGATGAAAAGTTTTTAAGGAAAATAGATGAATAATTTTTTAGAAATTTTAAATTATAAATTTTTAGAATTGCCCGTTTACAAAATAGCGTTTGCATTTTTGATTCTTTTTGTTTTTTTGTTTGCAAGGAAAATTTTTACTTTAATGATTGTCTCCTCATTAAAAAAAGTAGTCTCAAGAACAAAAACTGACTTAGACGATAAATTTTTAAACGCTATAAGAAATCCTTTAAGATTTTTATTTGTAATAGCCGGAGTCTATTTTTTCTTTTATTTTTTAGAGGTGGATAATAAGGTTTTATTGCATATTTTAAAAGGGCTTTTGATTATAGATTTTTTTTGGGCGATATACAATATAATTAATGAATTTGAAGAATATTTTTATCATCTTCTCGGGAAGTTTGGAAAAAGCTCAAAAGAACTCGCTTCTTTTTTGGTTAAACTTGTGAAAGCTTTTGTAATTACTATAGGAGTTGTCGCGTTATTGCAGGACTGGGGTATAAACGTTACCGGATTTATCGCATCATTAGGACTTGGAGGTTTGGCTTTTGCACTGGCTGCAAAAGATACGGCTGCCAATATGTTTGGAGGAATAGCGATTTTAACCGATAATATTTTTAAAATAGGAGAGTGGATAAAAGTTGGAAATGCCGAGGGGATAGTGGAAGATATAGGGATGAGAACGACTAAAATAAGAGCTTTTGATAAGAGATTAATTGTGGTTCCAAACGCTACTATCGCAAACTCAAACGTTGAGAATTTTTCCAGAAGAGATAGACGCAGGATAATGATGCGTTTAGGACTTACCTACGATACGGATGCCGGTACTATCAAAAAAGTAGTGAGCCAAATTAGAGAAATGCTTTTAGCTCATCCATATATACATAATGAGCCGATTTTGATATACTTTGACGAATACCAAGACAGTGCTTTAAGTATTTTTTGTTACTTTTTCACTACAACGGCTGTATGGGATGATTATTTAAAAATAAGAGAAGACATTAATTTAAAGATAAAAGAAATAGTGGAAAAAAATAATGCTAAGTTTGCATTTCCTTCTAACAGTTTATATATTGAAACACCTATAAGGATGGAATATGAAAAAGATTTTTAAATCTAAGTGGAGTCTGTTTTTAACGGTAATAATGGGGACAATCATATCGGTTATCGTTGTATTGATAACTCCTATGGGGCATAATTTAGTAAAAAATTTGATTCAATTAAAAGTTCATAAATATCTGCCTAATTCTAAAATCGTTTATTTGGATTACGGAATTAATAACTTCTCTTTAAATATTAAATATCAGAAAAATATATTGAAAATTTATGGTCAAATGATTCCTCTTAACGCTATGTTCGAAAGTAAAATAAGGAATTTGCAAGAAATTTTAAAAGATTATAGAGGTAAAATGAATTTAAACGGTAAAGTTTACGAAGAGGGAGGATTTTTAATATTTGACGGTATAGCTTCTTTTGCTAAGAGTTATTTAAATTTTAAAGTTTATTTGTCGGATGAAAGATTGGAAAAATTTAACGGAAGCGGAAATGAATTTTCGATACAAGATATTTTTTATATGACCTATATCGATTTTCCTTTTATAAGAGGGAAAACGGATATGGAAATAAATAAAACTTTTTCGTCTCCTTTTTTAATAACTTTTAATTCTTCCGGTTTTATTAATAAAAAAGTTTCTACGGATTTTTCGGCAATTACTAAAATTAAAATGAAAAATATTAATGATTTGGATTACGAAGTGAATCTTAAAACCGATTTGGGAGAATTTTTGTTAAAAGGAAAAAAAGTTTATGAAAAATGGGCTTATGATTTTAAAAGTGATAATTTGAATTTAAAAAAGTTAAAACCCGTTTTGCTTTATCCTTTTGCAAAAAAAATATCTTTAATAGGAAGTTACGATTCCGTTGATAATATTTATAAATTTAAAAATGAAGATTTTGACGGTTATAAAGATGGTAATATTAAAATTAGTTTTAAAATGTCTAGCAATAAATTTTTCGAGTATTTAGGATTTAAAAGAATATTTACCGGTATCGTATCTGGAACCCTTAATATAAGCGGTAATAATGGACATTTTGATATAGTCAGCGACAATTCCGTAATTTTATCCAACTTTTATACGAAGAAAATAAAATCTTTGATAGGGCTTGATATTTCGGGACAAAAAATAGGTAGAGTTTTTATGAAAGGTTATTTCGATAATAATCACGTAAATTTTGATATTTTAAGTTCGGATAAAAATATTACTTTCAGTGTAAAAAACGGTATCTTCGATTATAAAGGTAGGTTTGATTTTATTCTTTATATAAGACAAGGAAGTAACGTGTATAAGTTGAGAATTTCGAATAATAAAGTTGATATTTTAGAAAAAAAAGATGTAAAAGAAGTAGATGAAAAAGTAATGGTTTTTTAATTTTTCCTTTGAAAAAGTAAATAATATCACAATCTTTCTTTTATTTTTTTCTCTTTTAATTTTGATTTCTCATTAAATACTAAGTAATGTTTGATATAATTTCATCCCCCTGAACACAAAAGAGGCTTTGCATCATTTGTGTAAATGTTGCAAGGGCTGGTCTTTGTACCTAGGGGGGATGAAATGCTGTTGCATTTTTTAAAAAATTAAGGAGAAGTTATGAAAGTTAGAGCATCAGTTAAAAAAATTTGCCCTAAATGTAAAGTGGTGAAAAGAAAAGGGATTGTAAGAGTTATTTGCGAAAATCCTAGACATAAACAAAGACAAGGATAAAACATGGCAAGAATTGCAGGTATAGACTTACCAAAAAAGAAAAAAATCGAATATGCACTTCCTTATATTTATGGAATCGGACTTACTACAAGTAGAAAAATTTTAAAAGACACTGGAATTGATCCGGAAAAAAGAGTTTACGAATTAACGGAAGATGAAGTTTCAATCTTAAATAAAGAAATTCAAACAAATTATATCGTTGAAGGTGAACTTAGAAAAATAGTTCAACTTAATATTAAAGAACTTATGGATTTAGGTTGTTATAGAGGGCTTAGACACAGAAGAGGGTTACCTGTTAGAGGTCAAAGAACTAAAACTAATGCACGTACCAGAAAAGGTAAAAGAAAAACTGTCGGTGCAAAAGCTAAATAAAGGGTGAGAGATGGCTAAAAGAAAAGTAACTAAAAAGAAAAAAATTAAAAAACAAGTAGGACGTGGAGTAGTATATATTTCAGCTACATTTAATAATACTATGATTACCGTAACTGATGAAATGGGAAATGCTCTTTGTTGGAGTAGTGCAGGTGCACTTGGATTTAAAGGTAGTAAAAAATCAACTCCTTTCGCAGCACAACAAGCAGTAGAAGACGTAATGGCAAAAGCTAAAGAGTACGGAATTAAAGAAGTGGGAATTAAAGTACAAGGACCTGGTGGAGGTAGAGAAACAGCAGTGAAAACCGTAGGTGCTATTGACGGAATTAAAGTACTTTGGATGAAAGATGTAACTCCGTTACCACATAACGGATGTAGACCAAGAAAAAGAAGAAGGGTGTAACGATGGCAAGATATACAGGACCGGTTGAAAAGATTGAAAGAAGATTAGGTGTTTCGCTTGAACTTAAAGGTGAAAGAAGATTAGCTGGTAAATCGGCACTTGATAAAAGACCTTATGCACCAGGGCAACATGGACAAAGAAGAGCGAAAATTTCCGAATACGGACTTCAACTTAGAGAAAAACAAAAAATTAAATATTATTACGGTGTACTTGAAAAACAATTTAGAAGATTTTTTAAAGAAGCGAATAGACAAGAAGGTAATACCGGGGAAAACTTAATTAGATTACTTGAGAGAAGACTTGATAACGTAGTTTACAGAATGGGATTTGCAACAACTAGAAAATTTGCAAGACAACTTGTAACTCACGGCCATATTTTAGTAAACGGTAAAAAAGTAAATATTCCTTCATATCTAGTAAAAGAAGGTGATAGAATCGAAATTAGAGAAAAATCTAAAAACAATCCTCAAATTCAAAGAGCACTTGAACTTAGTGCACAAACCGGCATTGCTCCTTGGGTTGATGTGGATAAAGAAAAAATGGTTGGTATATTCCAAAGAATTCCGGAAAGAAGCGAAGTAAATATTCCGGTAGAAGAAAGATTAGTAGTTGAGTTGTACTCTAAATAATAGGGGCTAAAAAATGAATAAAATAAAAACAGAAGTGTTGATTCCCAGCGATGTTTCTTTCAAAGAAGAAGGAAACAGAGCTATTATAGAAGTATCGCCTTTTGAAGCGGGATTCGGCGTAAGTGTCGCTCATCCTATAAGAAGAACACTTATCGCTTCAACTCCCGGTTTTGCACCTATCGCACTTAAAATAGAAGGTGTAAAACATGAATTTGACTCTTTAAAAGGTATGCTTGAAGATGTTGCAAGTTTTATTATTAATCTTAAAAATATAAGATTTAAAATAAAAGACGGTAATGAAGCCAGAGTTGATTATGTGTTTATAGGTCCGAAAGAAATTAAAGGTAGCGACCTTATAAATGACCAAGTAGACGTTGTTACACCTGATGAATATATCGCTACATTAAATGAAGAAGCGGAGCTTAAACTTACTTTGATTATTAAAAAAGGTATGGGATTTGTAGCGGTAGAAAACTTTAGAGATGAAATTCCGGAAGGTTTTATAGGACTGGACGCTTATTTTTCTCCTATTAAAAAAGTAGTATATAATATTGAGAATATTTTAGTAGAAGATGACCCTACTTTTGAAAAAGTTATATTCGAAGTGGTAACTGACGGTCAAATAAGCCCTATTGAAGCGTTTAAAAACGCAGTAAATAACTATTTAAATCAATTTGCGGTATTTTCGAAAGAGTTTAAGCTTGAACAAAAAAGTGTTCAAAATGTAGAACTTGATGAAGAATATAATGTATTATTCGAACCTATTGAAAATCTAAATCTTAGAAGCAGAAGTTTTAACGCTCTTGCTAGAGCCGGAATTAGATTTGTAGGTGAACTTGTGCTTATGGGTAAAGAAAAAATCGCTAATATCAAAAACCTAGGAACTAAATCTTTAGAAGAAATTTTTGATAAATTAGAAGAAATAGGATTTTCTATTAATAAATCATTGCCGCTTGATGTTAAAAAAGCGATTGAAGAGAAACTATCACAACTTAAGGAGAATTAATGAGACATAGACACGGATATAGAAAACTAGGGCGTGTTAGTGAGCATAGACTGGCACTTCTAAGAAACTTAGCATGTGATTTAATTGAAAACGGTAGAATTAAAACTACTGTTCCTAAAGCTAAAGAACTTAGAAAATATATCGAAAAAATCGTTACAAGAGCAAAAGCGGGAGAAAATTTAAATACTCATAGATATGTATACTCAAAACTTGGCTCAAATGAAAGAGCTAAAGCGGCAACTAAAAAAGTAATTGATGAAATAGCACCTAAATTTGTAAATAGAAAAGGTGGATATACAAGAATTATCAAAACAAATTTCAGAAGAGGTGACGCTGCTGAGATGTGTATTATAGAGTTTGTCGGAGAAGATAACTGAGATGGCGGATATTCCTTTTTCTAATGAGGAACTTAAAGAAGCCGTATCGGTAGTATTGGAAGAGATTAGACCGATGCTTCAAACCGATGGCGGTGACGTTACGTTAATTGACGTTAGAAAACCTATAGTTTTCGTTCAACTCCAGGGTGGATGTGTCGGATGTGCAAGTGCCGGTGCAACGCTTAAATACGGTATTGAAAAGGCACTTAAAGAAAAAATCCATCCTAACCTTGTAGTTATGAATGTACCTCACGGATATGAGGATAAATTGGATGAGCTTGTTAAATACTCATTTTAATTTAAAAGAACTTTTAAAAGAAGCTATTGAAAAGAAGGAGTATGATAAAGCTATGGAGCTTATTAGAAAACTAACGGAGGCTTCTCCTTCTTTTGATAGTGAAGAAATTAACGGGATTTTATTTAAAGACGTAAAAGATATCGTTAAAACAAAAGAAAATCTGGAAAATGTGCTTTTATCTACAAAAGTGGTTTTTGAAAATAAAGACGAACTTCTTGAATTTTTTGAAATGCTTTTAAATTTCGGATATAAAGAGAGTGCTATTAGTTATTTTGAAGAACTTTTATCAAGTTATAATGATTATGAACTCATAAACGGGTTTAATTCTCTTTTGAAATGAATTATAAAAAACTTTTAGTTAATGATTTAGTTACCGATAATACTCAAGAAAAAGATAAAATTTTTTTAAAAACCTCTCAAAATGTTAAATATGCTACTTCTATTAAAGATTATATTACTCCTTTTGAAATTTTAAATCAAATAAAAACGCCTAAATTTATAGGAATTACAGGTACAAACGGGAAAACCACAACAGCTTTTGTTTTGGGATTTTTACTTAAAAGTTTAGGTTTTAATGTCGCTATTCAAGGGACTGAAGGTTTTTTTTATAATTTAGAAAAAGTTGAAAAAAAGACTCTCACTACTCCTCCTATCTTAGATACTTTAAAAAGAGTGGCTAAATATGAAAGTGATTTTTTTATAATGGAAGTTTCATCTCACGCTATCGTTCAAAATAGAATAGAATCTATAAAATTCAGTGCGAAAGTTTTAACTTCTTTTTCTCAAGACCATTTGGATTTTCATAAAAGTATGGATGAGTATAAAAAGACTAAAGAGTCTTTTTTTCAGGATGAGAGTTTAAAGATTGTAAAAGGTAAAAAAAAGGGTTTTTTTATAGATGTGGACGGGTATTTGTTTAAAATGAATGAAAAAAACCTCTATTTAATAGAAAAGCCGTTAATAGAAGAAATTTCAATGGCCGGAGAATTTAATAAGTTTAATTTTTCTTTGGCTTTGAAATGTGCAGAAGTTTTGACTGGTAGAGATTTAGAAGAGTTAAAAGAGATTTTAAAAGAGTTTAAAGGTGTCGGGGGCCGAATGGAGGTCTTAAGTAAAAATCCTTTAATTGTTGTGGATTTTGCTCATACTCCGGATGGTATGGAGAAAGTGTTAAGCAGTTTGGATGGTAGAAAAATAGTTGTATTTGGTGCCGGAGGGAATAGAGATAAGAAAAAACGTCCTTTAATGGGAGAGATTGCTTCTAAGTATGCAGACTATATAATTTTAACGGAAGATAATCCAAGATGTGAAAACGGATATGAGATATGTAAAGATATTGCAAAAGGTGTAAAAAAGCCTTATGAAATAATTCTTGATAGAAAAAAAGCTATTAAAAAAGCAATTGAACTTGCCAGTGATAATGATATTGTTTTAGTGCTTGGTAAAGGAGATGAAACTTATATAGAGTATTGTGATAAAAGGGTGCAATATTCTGATAAAGAGACGATTAAATCTCTTTTAAAGTTGTAAAATAAAAAAAAATATGATATAAGTCGAATAAAAAAGGAGTGCGTATGCAAATGCCGAAACCCAAAAATATTATTTACATGTGTCAGCAAAGAAGACCCCCGAATTTTCCAAAACCTAGCTGTGTAAGAGAAGGTAGTGAAGATTTTTTTCCTTTTACTCAACAAAAGATGATGGAACTTGGAATTGACCCTATGACAAACTGGATAGTACCTACCGGATGTCTTAACAGATGTAATTTCGGTCCGGTAATGATAGTAGAACCCGGAAGTTATATGTATGTGAATTTAACTAAAGAAAAAATTGAGAGAATTTTAAAAGAACATATCATTAAAGGGAATCCGGTAAAAGAGTATTTAATTCCGGAGGAATTTTGGGCTTAAGGAATAAAAAATGACAATAGAAATGCTTTATTCTAAAATTCATAGAGCTACTGTTACAGATGCGAATCTTAATTATGTAGGTTCTATTACTATTGATGAAGAGTTAATGGAAGCTGCTAATTTATTCGTAGGTCAAAAGGTTGATATAGTAAATATCAATAACGGTGAGAGATTTTCTACGTATGTAATTAAAGGTAAGAGAGGAAAAAGAGATATTTGTCTAAACGGTGCGGCCGCTAGAAAAGTGCATCCGGGAGATAAAATAATAATAATTGCCTATGCTTCTATGAGTTTGCAAGAAGCTAAGGAATTTAAACCTGCAGTTATTATTGTAGATGATGAGAATAATATAATAGAAAAAACTACTTATTTGCAGGAGGAATAATGTTTGGAAATGTAAATTTAAATGAAATGTTGCAAAAAATTCAAGAGAGTATGCAAGAAGCGGATAACAAAACTTATACTGCTAAAAGTGGAGGGGGACTTGTAGAAGCAACAGCTAATGGTAAATTTGAAGTTATAGATATAAAAATTGATGATTCTTTGCTTGAAGATAAAGAGTCTTTACAAATTTTGCTTATGAGTGCTATAAATGACACTATTAAAATGGCTGTGGAAGATAAAAAGGCTCAAGCACTTAATATGTTTGGTGGTATGAATTTTGGCCAATGAAAAAATTAATTCTTTTTTTTCCTTTTTTTTTATTTGCTGCGGCTTTTCCTAATTTCAGACCTTGCTTGGAAAAATACTCCTTTATAAATTCATCAATTCCCATTACTAAAAATTTAAGTGTTGCTTTTGATAAAAGAGATTGTCTTTATTATGATAAATTTACCAGAATGTGTGTTTTTAATTCTAATAATAAAAAAGTCGTAAAGTTTTCTAAAGCTTTGAAACTCGGATGGTGGATAGCTTCTATTAAGAAAGATGAGATATATGTGGGAAACTTTGCGAAAGATGAAGTTTTTTTTAATCCGGCAAGACTTAGTGTAAAAAGCCTTAAAAACAGTGTAATTTCGGATATTTTTTGCAGAGCGGTAGGGATTGGAAGGGGTGATGGGGTTATAAAAGGGTCTTTTGTAGCTCATTTTGTAAAGTACGGATATTGGGGAGATGTGGGAATAGATGTGGATAAAGATATGAATATTATAAGTTTTGACCCTTTTTATGTAAAAGGTTTGAGATTAGGTGAAAAGATTAAGTATATCAATGGTAAAAAAGCCGATTATAAACTTTTTGAAAAAGAAGTTTTATTAGGAATAAAAGGAAAAAAGTTAAAAATTACCACTTCTAAAACTTTTTATGTTTCTATAAGAAAAAAGGTATATTTATTTACGCCTTTGGAGCATTTCGGTATTAAAGTGGATAAAAATTTAAACGCATATTTTCCTAAATTCTTAAAAGAAAAATATTTTTTAGGAGACAAAGTTAAACTTATAGCGATTAATAATCATCAAATTAGTTCTTTTGAGGATGTAAAAAGATTATTATCCACTTATAAAAATGTTACAATTACAATTAAAACAATGGGTGTAATTTTAAAAATTCCTTTAAGGTAAAGAATGGAAGAGTTTATTAAAAATAACTTAATTAAAGCCGAAAGTTTTCATCCTTTTTATGAAAAAGCTTTAAATGAAATGCTTTTAGCCGGTGGTAAGAGATTTAGACCTAAGCTTTTGTTATCGGTGGTAAAAGCTTATGAGCCGTTATTAGTAGAAAACGCAAAATACGCGGCTTTTGCAATAGAACTTATTCATACTTATTCTTTAATTCACGACGATTTGCCTATAATGGATAATGCAACTTTAAGAAGAGGTCATCCTACACTTCACGTAACTTATGACGAGGTGACGGCTTTATTGGTTGGGGATGCTTTAAATACCTACGCTTTTGAAGTACTCTCAAAAGCTCCTTTTGCTAGTGATGTTAAAGTTGATTTGATAAAAACGTTGAGTGAAAACGCCGGTGCTAACGGAATGGTTTTAGGTCAGACTATTGATTGTTATTTTGAAAACAAAAAATTAAATATAGACGAACTTAAATTTTTACATTTAAATAAAACTGCAAAACTCATAGCAGCCAGTCTTAAAATGGGGGCTATTATTGTTGATTTAGATATGGAAACGCAAAAAAAATTATATAATTTCGGCCTTAATTTAGGAGTGCTTTTTCAGATTCAAGATGATATTTTGGATGTGACGTTAACTTCTCAAGAAGCGGGGAAAACAACTGGAATTGATGAAAATAAAAATACTTTTGTGACGTTATTGGGGCTGGAGAATGCAGTGAAAGAGGCTGATAAGTTGGCTTTTAAATTAGAAGATGAGATAAACGGATTTGAAGAGAATTTACAAAAAGAGCTTAATTCTCTTTTAAGTAAGTATTTTTTTAGACATAAAAATTCTTAATAAATATAAGGAGACGAGATAATGGAATTTAGAAAAAAAATGGCGGACACTATAAGGTTTTTGGCTGCCGATATGGTACAAAAAGCAAATTCCGGGCATCCGGGAGCCGCTCTTGGACTTGCTGATATTTTAACCGTATTTAGTGAAATAGTTAATATTACGCCTCATAATCCGGATTTTATAAATAGGGACAGAGTCGTGTTTTCCGGAGGTCACGCTACTCCTCTTATTTATTCTATGCTTTATTTATGGGGATATGATATTAGTTTGGACGATTTGAAAAATTTTCGTCAATTAGGAAGTAAGACTCCAGGACATCCGGAGTACGGGCATACTCCCGGTATTGAAGTAACGACGGGACCTCTTGGGCAAGGTGTTGCGAATGCCGTAGGTTTTGCAATGGCTAAAAAGTTTTTGTCGAAAAAATTTCCGGAAATTAACCATAAAGTTTGGTGTTTTTGTGGAGACGGGGATTTGGAAGAGGGGATTAGCTATGAGGCTTGCAGTTTAGCCGGAAAACATCAGCTTGAAGATTTGATTATTATTTATGATAGCAATAATATTTCGATTGAAGGTGATGTTAGTATCGCTTTTGAAGAAGATGTGAAAAAAAGATTCGAGTCTCAAGGTTTTAGAGTTTTGGAAATGGATGGTCACAATTATGAAGAGATTGAAAAAACTCTAAAAGAAGCAAAAAACAGCGACGGAAGACCTACTTTGGTTATAGCTAAAACAGTTATAGCAAGAGGTGCCGTAGGACTTGAAGGAAGTGAAAAAACTCACGGAGCACCTTTAGGAGAAGATGTAATTGAAAAATCAAAAGAGGTTGTAGGATTTGATTCTCAGAAAACTTTTAATGTAGATGAGGACGTATTGATTAGATTCAGATGTGTAAGAGAAAGAGGCGAATTGCTTGAAGCTGAATTTAATAAAAACGCTAACGTAAATGAAATAAAAGCCTTTTTTGAGAGAGATTTTTCTAAAATTAAATGGCCGGAATTTGAAGAAGGTGTAAGTATCGCTACTAGAAAAAGTAACGGGGAAATTTTAAACGCAATTGCTGCGTCTATTCCTAGTTTTCTTGGAGGAAGTGCAGATTTAGGACCTTCTAATAATACTCTTTTGAAAGAAGAACACGACTTCCCTTGTGGAAGAAATGTTCGTTATGGTGTTAGAGAACACGCAATGGCTGCTATTAACAATGCTTTTAGTGCGTACGGATTTTTACCTTATGCGGCGACTTTTCTTGTTTTTAGCGATTATCTTAGAGGTGCTCTTAGAATAGCGGCACTTAGTTCTCATAAAAATTATTGGATTTTTACACACGATAGTATAGTAGTAGGAGAAGACGGTCCGACTCATCAACCGGTAGAACATATTACGTCTTTAAGAATTATTCCTAATCTTTATGTATTCAGACCGGCAGATGCAAACGAAAACGTAAATGCCTGGAAGGCGGCTTTAGATATCGATGCTCCGGTTGTATTTGCTTTAAGTAGACAAGGACTTAAGAATATAACTCCAAAAGATGTCGATTTATCTAAAGGGGCTTATGTTTTAAGAGAAGGAAAAGGTATAACTCTTGTAGCAAGTGGAAGCGAAGTTAGTTTGGCGATGGAAGTTGCTGAAAAATTGGATGCAAGAGTTGTCAGTGTGCCTTGTTTTGATTTATTGGAAGAACAGAGTGAAGAGTTTAAAAACTCTTTGTTTAAAGGTAAAGTTGTAGCTATTGAAGCAAACATAGGATTTGAGTGGTATAAATATGCCGATGTTGTGATAGGAATGGAGAGTTTCGGGACTAGTGGAAAAGGTGAAGAAGTGTATAAATATTTCGGATTTGATGTTGATTCCATAATTGAAAGGATTGGAAAATGATTTTAGCAACTCCAGGACCTGTTGAAATTCCTTATTTTGTAAGAGAGACTTATTTAAAAGACACTATTCATCACAGAACGCCTGAATTTAAAGAGATTTTAATCGATACTTTAAATAAGTTTAAAAATATTACAAAGCTTCCTTATAATGTGTTTTTAAGCTCTTCTGGAACGGGGGCTATGGAAGCTGCTTTAATTAATACGGTTAAAAGTAAAGCTTTAACGATTAATGCCGGAAAATTTGGTGAGAGATGGGGGAAAATCGCTAAGGCTTACGGGATTGAATTTAAAGAACTAAAATATGAATGGGATACTCCGGCTAGTGTTGATGATGTTGTGAGTGCTGTTAAGGAAGATGATTCAATTGACACTATTTTTATTCAAATTAGCGAAAGTGCCGGTGGGCTTAGACATCCGGTAGAGATGATAGCTGCTGAAGTTAAGTTGATAAATCCCGATATTGTGGTTGTGGCAGACGGAATTACGGCACTTGGGGTTGAAGATATAGATACAAGTAATATTGATGTGGTTGTAGGTGGAAGTCAAAAAGCGTTTATGTTACCTCCCGGGCTTAGTATGCTGGGTGTTAGTGAGTTGGCGTTAAAAAGAATAGGAAACGGAAGAGGGTTTTATTTTAACCTTGCAAATGAAATAAAAAAACAAGGAGAAGGTACTACGGCGTTTACTCCGGCAACAGGGCTTATTATAGCACTTAGCGAAGTACTTAAAAAACTGGAGGAAATAGGACTTGATAAGCACTATGAAAACACTCTAAAAAGACACAAAGCTATGCTTGCCGGTATAGAAGCGATAGGGCTTAATATTTTCCCTCAAAATCCGGCGCCTTCAATGGCGGCGGTTTATAGTGAAAAAGCTGAAGAGATTAGAAAAATCCTAAAAACAAAATATGAAATAAATGTAGCCGGTGGGCAAGACCATATGAAAGGGAAATTATTTAGAATCAATAATATGGGAATTATTGAGGATAATAAAATGGCTTATATTTTAAATAGCTTAGAACTTGTTCTTGATGAACTTGGAATAAGAAAATATGACGCAACGGCTGTTAAAATTTATTCTGATGAAAAATTAAAGTAACCGTTTGAGCGAAAAAATAAAAATAGAGATTGATTTATTGAGAGACAGTTTAAGAAACGTATTTGTAATAATGTTTGCTGTTAGGAGTGGGGAGGTAAGTTTATTTTATAGGTTAATTAGAAAAACAGAGATGTTAGATTAATTATGTTTTTCTTGGGCTTTGTGATACTTTTGATGTAAAAAAGCAAAAAAGCGTGAAATAGATGTGTTATTAGCTAAAATGGAGGAATAAATGGAAACATTGATTTTTATTATAGGAGCCCCTTTGTTGTTGGGGATGATGTATGAAATTGTGAATGATAAATATAATTTTGAAAGTAGACAATGATACTAAAACACGACATACCACAAGGGGCTAAGTTATATTTCGGTAAAGAAGCCAAAATCAAAAGAGAAATAGAAAATATCGCTGCAGAAGTTTTTGATAATTTGGAGTTTGAAGAGATAATAACTCCTTTTTTTTCTTATCATCAGTTGGAAGCATTGGATGAAAAAGAGTTAATTAGATTTACCGATGAAAAAAACAGAACTCTTGCTTTAAGAGGGGATAGTTCTATAGACGTAATTAGGCTTGTTATCAAAAGACTTAAAAGTGAGGCTAAGAAGTGGTTTTATATTCAGCCGGTTTTTCGTGCACCAAGCAGTGAGATTTATCAAATAGGTGCCGAGTGGCTGGAAGGGGATTTAAGTGAAATTTTAAAAGTTAATAAACTGATATTTGACAGGCTTAATAAAAAATATACCCTTCAGTTTTCCCATATTAAAATTCCTCTTGAGGTTTCTAAATTAACCGGGCTTGATTTGGAAGATATCAAGAAAATGAGACTTTATAAGTTTAAGGAAGAGTGGCTAAACAAACTTGTAAACATTCATACTCTAAAAGATTTAGATGATTTAAGCTTATATCCGGATGAAATAAAAAAGTATCTTGAAGAAATAAAAAAAGTGGCTTTGGATGTTGAAAATGCTATAATTGCACCGTTATATGTAGCGAATCTTAGATATTATACGGGAGTTTTTTATAGATTTATAAAAGGAAATGTCGTTTATGCAAAGGGTGGAGAGTATATCGTAGAAGATGAAAAAAGTGTTGGATTTTCTATATATACCGATAATTTGTTAAAGGATATAAATGGTTGATTTGATTGTTGGACTTCAGTGGGGTGATGAAGGAAAAGGTAAAATTGTAGATTTGGTGGCTAAAAATTACGATATAGTAATAAGAAGTCAAGGTGGGCATAATGCCGGACATACGGTTGTGGTGGACGGTAAAAAATACGCTCTTCATCTTCTTCCTAGTGGGGTTTTAAATCCTAATGCTATGAACGTAATAGGAAACGGGGTTGTTGTATATCCTCCTCAACTTATAAAGGAGATTAAAAGTTTCGGTAGTGAAATTAAGAAAAAACTTTTAATTTCGGATAAAGCTCATATGATACTTGATCATCATATAGCTATAGACCAGGCTAGAGAAAAATTAAGAGGAAAAAACGCAATAGGAACAACCGGTAGAGGAATAGGACCGGCGTATGCAGATAAGATAGCAAGAGTTGGTGTTAGGATGGGTGAACTTAGAAATATTCCTAAACTTTTGGATAAATTAAATCACTATTATGAAATGAACAGAGGCTATTTTGAGTATTTGGGGATAGAAATTCCAAGTATGCAAGAGCTTGAAAAAGAGTTAAACGGCTGGTATGAAGAACTGGGAGAGATGATAGTAAACACTACAAATTATTTGTGGGCCAATATGGATAAAAATATGCTTCTTGAGGGGGCTCAAGCTACTCTTCTTGATATAGACCACGGAACATATCCTTATGTTACGAGTTCAAATACAATAGCAAGTGGAGCTTTAACTGGAAGTGGAATCGCTCCTAAAAATTTAAATAAAGTTATAGGAATTGCGAAAGCTTACGCTACAAGAGTGGGTAACGGACCTTTTCCTACTGAAGATTTAGGAGAAGATGGAGATAGAATTCGTAAGCAAGGTCACGAATTCGGTACGACAACCGGTAGACCGAGAAGATGTGGATGGTTTGACGTAGTGGCTGCTAAATATGCCGTAACTCTTAACGGATGTGATGAAGTTGCTATTATGAAGCTTGACGTACTTGACGGGTTTGATGAAGTAAAAGTGTGTGTGGGGTATGAACTTGAGGGAGAGAGAATAGATTATTTTCCTAGTGAATTAGATGGTGTTGAGCCTGTTTATGTTGAACTTGAAGGCTGGGATAAAAGCGAGGGTGTTACTAAATGGGAAGATTTACCAACTAACGCTAAAAAATATATAGAGTTTTTAGAAGAGAGAATTGGAGTAAAAATTAAATACATATCAACGGGGCCCGAAAGAGAAGCTACGGTTATTAGGAAATAGATTGAAGTATTTAAAAGAGATTTTAAATAGAAGATTGGAAAAAGTAAAATCTCATTATAAGGTTTTAAAAGAATACAAAGAATATATAGATAAATTGGGAAACATTTTAGAAAAGAAAGCAGTTTTAGAAGCTTATTTGAAAAGATTTGCTTCGCTGCCAGGATTATTTAGGAGCAAAAGTTTTTTCTTTATTGCTGGAAAACAAGGGTTTTTTTGTGAATAAAATGAGTGGGATTATAGCTATAAGTGAAAAAGAAGGGTTAATAGATTTAGAGGAGTGGATACAATTTAGAGAAATTAGAAATGAACTTGAACATGATTATCTGGATGATTTAGAAGAAGTTTTATTAGATTTAAAATTTTGTGTAGATAATTTTAAGAAAATCGAAGATATAGTTTTTAAGGTAATAGAGTATGCTAAGAATTGATAAATACTCTAAAAAAAAACTTTTTGAAGCTTTAAGAGTGTTTGATGGAGCTGAGGTTATATTTTTTGGAAGTAGAATGTTGGAAAATAAAAAAGGTGGAAATGTAGATATAGCTATAAATGGGCTAAGTAAAAAAGAATTTAAAGAGAAAAAAATTAAGTTTTTAAAAGTTTTATTGGTAAATGATTTTATGCTTCCGGTAGATGTTGTAAGATATGAAGATGTAGGAGAATTGTTAAAAAAAGAAATAAAAGTTTATGAAAACAAAGTTTGACAGTATCGTAAAAGTTAAAAAACAGGCGATAGATAATATCCAAAGAAATATTCAAAAGATAAATGCTTCCATTCAAAAGCTAAAAGAGGAAATAGATTCTTTAAACTCATCTTTTTTATCTTTAGAAATTCCTAAAGAAGGGAACTTCGCTATTCTTAATCAGATAAAACATCAGCAGTCTATTTTGAGAGATGAAATAAAAAGATTGGAAAATCAGGTCGTTATTTTAGAAAACAGAAAAAGAGAGCTTTTAAAAGAGCTTAAAAAAGCGAATATAGAGTATGAAAAAATGAAATATTTACAATCTGAAGAGATAAAAAAAGAGTTAAAAAGATTAAAATTAAAAGAACTAAGAGAAATGGACGAACTTGCTATTTTATTAAGGAAAAGTAATGAATCCTAAAAATATTTATTTGGTTCAGACCGATACGACTGTTGGTTTTTTGTCTCAAGACAAGAAAAAGTTAAACGAAATAAAAAAGAGAAATATAAATAAACCTATCTTAAGAGAAGTTGATAGTTTAGAGAGTTTGAAAAGGTTTGTAAGAGTTCCTAAAAAGTTTAGAAAAAGGATAAGAAGAGCTAAAAAAACTACGTTTATATTTCCTAATAAAGAGAGTTTTAGAGTGGTAAAGGATAAGTCCCATCTTAGGTTTTTAAAAAAGTTTAGATGGATGTATTCCACTTCTGCAAATATACATGGAGAAAAATTTGATGAAAAATGGGCTAGATGCGTTGCCGATACTATAGTGGAGGATAAGAGAGGATTTAAGGAAAAAAAAGCCTCTTTTATTTATAAAATCTCTTTTTCTAGAATAAAAAGGATAAGATAGATGAGGTTTTGGTTTTTTATAATGGTACTTTTTTTTACGGGATGCAGTGTAAAAACAACTCCTGTTTATGCAGTTATAAAAACTCCTAAAGTAAAAGTGGCTGATGAAGGGTTTTTAAAAGAGGGATTTGGATTTAAGAAGTTGATTATTTATAAAGCCGGGAGTGTGCCTATTGAAATTACGCTTAAAAATTCCGTAATTTGTATAAATAACAAATGTATGGATAAAGAGGGGTTTATTAAGAAGTATTTAGGAGAAAATTATCCGAAAGATTTTTTTGATAAAATTTTAAATAAAGAGTGTGTTAGAGGTTTTTTTTGCAAGAAAAGAAAAGGTTCTATTTTGTTTAGAGATAAAAAAAGAGATATTTTGATAATGATAAAAGATATAAAAGGGTAAATGTGA
>CAYULY010000015.1:0-29031 GCA_964445785.1 uncultured Nautiliales bacterium | reverse complement strand
TAAAAAATTTAAGTGAAAAATTTAAAAACGATAATATAGTTTTAATAATGGATAAAGCAAGTTTTCATAAATCTAAACAACTGAAAGTCCCTAAAAATATCAAAATTGAGTATCTTCCTCCATATTTACCAGAGTTAAATCCACAAGAAAGAAGATTTGAAGATATAAAGAAATTTTTAAAGAATATAACATTTAAAACGATAGAAGAATTAGAAAAAAAGTTACAGAAATTCTTTTTTTATATACAAAAAAGCAAATCAAAAAATAAATGTGAAGATATATTCAAAAAGAAAAAAAAGAAAAATTTATTTATGTGGTCTAAAAGCAAAAGGGCTTTGGATGTATTCTCCTTCTATTAAATCTATTGTATATGGAATTGCTGCCCATATTGCTTCAAGATTTTCTCTAATGGCTTTTGGGGAACCAGGAAGATTGACTATAAGAGTTTTTTCTACCACTCCTGCAGTTGCACGGGAAAGAATGGCAGTGGGAACATATTTAAGGCTGTGCATTCTCATGAGTTCTCCAAAACCTGGCAGTTCTTTTTGAATAACTTCTTTTGTGGCTTCGGGAGTTACGTCTCTTGGTGCTGGACCGGTGCCGCCGGTTGTAAGTATTAAGGAACAGTTTTTATTAACGGCTTCTTTTAAAGTTTTTACAATAGTTTCATAATCATCCGGGATTAATTTATAAATTATTTCGTAATCGTTTGTAATTTTTTCTTTTAGAAAATTTTCAATTTCTTTTCCACTTTTGTCTTCATAAATTCCGGCACTTGCTCTGTCACTTATTGTAATTATTGCAATTTTTAGCATTAAAATCCTTTTTTTTAATTATATAATATTTTTGTGCTAAGAAATAAGTAAAGTTTGATAAAAAAATGCAAAATTAGATTCACACGACTTAGCGGATGAAAAATTTTTTTATGTTTATATTTTTAACAGTGCCTGGCACTATCAATCTTTATTGACACCATTTTATAAAAAAAAGAGAAAAGGAGAATTACTCCGCGTCGTAATCGATGCCTTCTTTTTCTTTAAGCATATTGATTAGGTGTTGTTTGTAACCTTCTACCCATTTATCGATATCATCAACTTTAATTCTAGCAACACCCGTTTCAAGTGCTGCTTTTGCAACTGCTACAGATTCGTCAACAAATACTCTTCTGTCAAACGGTTTAGGAAGAATATAGTCTTTTCCGAATTTTAAATCAATTCCACCATATGCGTCTTTTACATATTGAGGGACAGGTTTTTTAGCCAAATCTGCGAGTGCATGACAAGCTGCAATTTTCATTTCCATATTTACAGCTTTTGCGTGAGTGTCAAGAGCACCTCTGAAGATGAAAGGGAATCCTAAAACATTATTTACTTGATTAGGGTAATCGCTTCTACCGGTTGCGATAATTAAATCGTCTCTTACTTCAAGAGCCAGTTCAGGTTTTATTTCAGGATCAGGATTTGCCATAACGAAAAGCATTGCGTTTGGAGCAAGTGTTTTTACCATATCTTGAGTAATGCAGTTAGCAACAGAGTTACCAATTACAGCGTCAGCTCCTTTAAGTGCATCGGCTAGTGTTACGATATCTTCATCAATCGCCCAAGGTTGTTTGTATTTGTTTAAATCGTTTCTTCTAGTAGTAACGGCACCTTTAGAGTCAACTAAAACAATATTTTTAGCACCCATGGCTTTATACATTTCAGCCGCTGCAAGACCTGCCGCTCCGGCACCTAAAATTACGATTCTGATATCTTCGAATTTTTTACCTGTAAGTTCGCATCCGTTAAGAAGTGCTGCCGCAGAAATAATAGCAGTTCCGTGCTGGTCGTCGTGGAAAATCGGAATATCGCAAATTTCTTGAGCTTTTTTTTCAATATCGAAACATTTCGGAGCTTTTATGTCTTCAAGATTGATACCACCGAATGTAGGAGAAATAGCTTCAACTACTTTTACAATTTCTTCAGTATCGTGAACTTTTAGTTCAATGTCAAACGCGTCGATAAATGCGAATTTTTTAAATAATACCGATTTACCTTCCATTACAGGTTTACCGGCTACCGGTTTAAGTGTTCCTAGTCCAAGAACTGCAGTCGAATCCGAAACAACAGCTACAAGGTTTGCTTTATTTGTATATTCATATGCTAAGTTTTCATCTTTGTCAATTTCAAGACAAGGGATTGCAACACCTGGAGAATATGCGATTGATAAGTCTTTAGAATCTCTAACAGGTTTAGTAACTTCTATTGCTATTTTACCAGGGACAGGTTTTGCGTGGTAATCTAACGCTTCTTCTTTAGTGAATAATGGTTTTGACATTTCGTCTCCTTTTATATTTTTGTTACAATTATATTCAAAAGTTACTGATATTTACAATTCTTGGATTAGTTTAATTAATAAGTGTTACAAATCGTAAAGGGTAAAAATGATAATAGATACTCATACTCATTTGGATAACGAAAAATTTACGGAAGACATTGATGAGGTTATAAAAAGAGCAAAAAAGGTTGGGGTTGAGAAATTTATAATTCCGGCAGCTGATCCTAAGGATTTACCGAGAGCTGTCGAACTTGCAAATAGTTATGAGGAAATTTATTTTGCTATAGGCTTTCATCCGCTGGATATAGATAAATTTGATGAGAATCTTATTATATGTTTTATAACTCATCCTAAATGTATAGCGGTAGGAGAAATAGGACTTGATTATTATTGGGTAAAAGAACCTTCTCAACGTTTAAAACAAATCGAACTTTTTCATAAACAAATAAAAATTGCTAAAAAATATGATAAACCTATCATCGTTCATATAAGAGAAGCGATAGAAGATAGTGTAAAAGTGATAGAAACTTATCCTAATGTTAAAGGAGTGTTCCATTGTTTTAATGCGTCGGAACGATTACTTAAATTTTCCGATAGATTTTATTATGGAATAGGCGGGGTTATTACATTTAAAAATGCCAAAAAACTGATTAATGTATTTCCTAAAATTCCAAAAAACAGGGTTGTAATAGAAACCGACGCTCCGTATCTTACTCCTCATCCGTATAGAGGAAAAAGAAACGAACCTATGTATACTACGTTGGTAAGAGATAAAATTGCCGAACTTTGGGGAGTTGAAGCAAAAGAAGTAGAAGAAATTACTACGCAAAATGCAAAGGAACTTTTTAAAATATGAAGAGATTGATTTTAATTTTTATATTTACGTTTGCATTAGGAGATATTGTTAATAATAGAAATTTGAGAGTTTTGGAAACTTTAAATATAGAAGACAGTTTTATAAAAAACTCTAAATTGCAGTCAATTTATAAATTTTATTTGAATAGAAAAAAAGAGTATTTTTTAAATGCTCTTGAAAACGGATATAATTATTTACCTCTTATTAAAAAAACCATAATTTTCTCTAAAGTTCCAAGAGAACTTGTATCTGTAGCAATGGCGGAGAGTTATCTTTCTACTTCTGCTAAATCTCACAAACACGCTGTTGGGCTTTGGCAGTTTATGAAAAAAACCGCCAGAAGATATGGATTGAAAATAAATGAATATGTAGATGAAAGAAAAGACCCTGTTAAATCTACTAAAGCTGCGGTAGCTTATTTGAGTTATCTTCATAAATTTTTCGGAAAGTGGTATTTGGCTATTATAGCTTATAATGCTGGAGAGGCTAGAATAGTTGAAGCTGTAGTAAGGGCTAAAGTTGATAAATTATGTAAACAAATGGGAAGAAGATGCAAAAAAAGTAAAAAAATTAAGAGATATAGAAAAATTATAAAAGAGTATCAAAGAAAAGGGAAGTATGCTTTCGGGGCTCTTTATAAACTTTATAAAAGATTGAGTTACGTCGATATCTCTTTGGGTGAGTTATTGAGATATCAGAAGGGTTTAAAAAGGCAATATATACCTAAAGAAACAAGAAAATATATATTAAAAATCATAGCAATGTCGTTTTTATTTAATAGTGACGATTTTATAAAATATAGTGATGCTTATCTTTTAAACAGTGGGGTGGTTTCGGATTTGAAAAGAGTTGATGTACCGCCTGGGACTTCTGTGTATTATGTTAGTAAGATTTTAGGGATACCTTATAAAAGACTTAGAGAGTATAATCTTCATTTAAATTACTCTTTTACTCCACCTTATAAGTATTATATTTATATTCCGTACAATAAACTTGCTGTTTTTAAGTTAAAATTTCATCCTAAACATTATTTTATGGTTTATAAAGTTAAAAAGGGGGATACTCTTTTAAAAATAGCTCATAGATTCGACACGAAAGTAAAAATTATAAAAGATTTTAATAAATTGGGAAAATTTTTGCATATAGGAGAAAAGATAGTTATACCTCTTAATAGTATTTATGTAAAGTATAAGGTTAAAAAAGGGGATTCTTTAAGGAAAATAGCAAGGGAGTTCGGAGTGGATTATAAAAAGATTATGAGTGTAAATGAACTTAAAACACCTGTTATTTATGTAGGACAAATACTTAAAGTTCCACAAGGATTAAAATGAAGAGATGGTTGGTTGTAATTCTGTTTTTAGCGGGATGTAGCAGTAGATATGAATATCAAAATATGCCTTCTATAAACAATAATAAAGCTAATCCTTATGTAATTAACGGGAAAGTTTATTATCCTAAAAAAAGTGTACCTATAGGATGGGTTCAAAGAGGTATTGCTAGTTGGTACGGACCTAATTTTCACGGACGACTTACAAGTAACGGGGAGATATATGATATGTACGCTTTAACGGCGGCACATAAAACTCTTCCTATGAATACGATTGTAAAAGTAACAAATTTAAATAACGGAAAAAGTGTAATAGTGAGAATAAATGATAGGGGGCCTTTTGTAAAGGGAAGAATTATAGATTTAAGTTATACCGCTGGTACTAAGATAGGTTTGAACAAAAGCGGAACGGCTCCAGTTTTGTTAAAAGTTATAGGATTTAAAGGGGATGTTCTATTGGAAGGATATATGCTTCAAGTCGGTGCTTTTATGAAAGAGGATAGAGCTCAAAAAAAAGCTTTAAAATTAAAAAGATTAGGTTATAATACTAAAGTTTTAAAATCGGGACTTTTTTATAAGGTTTTCATTGTGGGATTTAATTCTTACAAAGAAGCAAAACGCTTTAAATTGAAACATAAATTGAATGGATTTATAGTAGGAGAGTAAATGAGAGAGATAAGAAGAGTTACTAAAGAGACTAAAATAGAAGTAAAAGTAGATATACAAGGTAATGGTAAAGCTAATATTTCTACGGGGGTCGGATTTTTTGACCATATGCTAGAAACCCTGGCAAAACATAGTGGAATAGATATAGAAGTGTTTTGTGATGGGGATATAGATGTGGATTATCATCATACGGTTGAAGATGTGGGTATTGTGTTAGGACAGGCTCTTTATGACGAGGTGTTTCCTATTAAAAATATAGAAAGATTTTCTAATGCTATTGCGATTTTGGATGAGGCTGCGGTTGAGGTTGATTTGGATATAGGAGGAAGACCTTATCTTGTGTATGAAATGCCAAGAGAGGGTGCTATTAGAGATTTTGATTTGGAACTTGTGGAAGAGTTTTTTAAATCTTTGGTGTTTAATTTTAAAATAGCGGCTCACATTGTTTATAAAAGAGGGACGAATAAACATCATATAATTGAGAGTGCATTTAAATCGTTTGCAGTGGCACTAAGACGAGCACTGGCTTATAGAGAATCCGGAATTCCTTCTACTAAAGGGGTATTATGATAGAACTTATCGTAATAGATGTTGACGGTACTTTGACTGATGGGAAAATATATTATGGGAATAATGGCGAAGAGTTGAAAGCTTTTAATATTAAAGACGGACTTATGATAAAAAGTTGGAATGCTTTAGGTAAAAAAAGTGCGATTATTACCGGTAGAACTTCTAAAATCGTAGAAAGAAGAGCGAAAGAACTGGATGTTACGTTTGTTAAACAAGGTGTTAAAAATAAAGAGGAGGTTTTAAAAGATATTATTTCCTCTTTAGGAATTCGTTTGAATCAAGTAGCGGTAATAGGTGATGATATGAATGATTTATCTATGCTTAAACTTGTAAAAAAGTCTTTTGCTCCTTATGATGCAAATTCTTATATTTATGATTTTGTAAATTATCCTTTAAAGAAAAAGGGTGGAGAAGGAGCGGTTGCGGAAATGATAGAAATGATTTTAAAAGAAGAAAATTTATACGATAAGTTTTTGGAATTATGGTAAAAAAATTTTTCTTTTTTCTTTTCATTTTTATAGTAAGTGTTTATCCGATAGTGATGGGAAGCGAAGATTATGTTGAAAAGAAAAAAAAAGAGATAGTTTTGCCGGAAGTTGAAATAAAAAAAGGAAATTATTTTTTATATAAAGAGATTTTGGAAAAAAACGGAAGTTTTTCTTCTTTGAAAAAATTTGATTTTAAATATGTAGTATATAATCTGGTAGTGAACGATTTAATAAAAAAAGCTTTTTATAAAGCTAAAAAAACTCTTTTTTTTAAAGAAAAAATCGTAGGTTTTGATGTTTATTATAAAGATGGGGCTTTAGAATTAATATCCGATAAAGCTATTTATGATAAAACTACGAAAGAATTAAAAGGAGAAAGATTTAAACTTTTTAACAAAGATATAAGGGGGTATGGGAGTAGTTTTGTTATAGATAAAAATAGAAATATTTTTGCAAAAAACGTTACATATTTTATAAAGGTTGATAAATGAAAATAATTTTAATTTTGTTTATGGCTCTTTTTTTGTTTGCGGAAGATTTAAAAATTACGAGTAAATATTTTCATTATGACCCTCAAAAACAAGAGAGTGTTTTTAAAAAGGATGTAAACGCAACAA
Organism: uncultured Nautiliales bacterium; assembly: GCA_964445785.1. GTDB lineage: Bacteria > Campylobacterota > Campylobacteria > Campylobacterales > Nautiliaceae > Nautilia. Next base: position 22,191 of record CAYULY010000015.1, on the reverse strand, counting down.
AAGGAAGTGATAATATTTTAGCGGATAAGCTGATAGTTTATTTCGACAAAAAAAGAAAGCCTGAAAAATTTATAGCTACAGGAAATGTTAGATTTGTAATTTCTCTTGATAAAAACGCAACGTATAAGGGTAGATGTGATAAGCTTGTTTATACTCTTTATAACGGAAATATAATTCTTTTAGGTAATGCTAAAATAGTAAAACTCCAAACGAAAGAGAGTGTAAAGGGTAATAAAATTATTTTAAATAGAATTACGAAAGAAGCGGAAGTTATGGGTAATAAAAAACCTATAGAAATTATTTTAAAGGTAAACGAATGAAAGTAAAATTTTTAAAATCTGCACCATCAATAAATGAAGCGATTGAGCCGAATTTCACTGAAGTTGCACTTCTTGGTAGAAGTAATGTGGGAAAAAGCAGTTTTTTAAACGCTTTTACGAATCAAAAAATTGCAAAAACGTCTCAAACGCCGGGGAAAACTAAACTTATTAATTTTTTTGAGGTTGAAGATGAAGGTAAAAAATATATCTTAGTTGATTTACCTGGATTCGGATATGCGAAAGTTTCTAAGAGTATGCAAAAAGAGTGGGCGAAGAATTTGGATGAGTTTTTAAGAAACAGATTTAATACCAAACTTTTTATCCATTTAAGGGATGCCAGACATCCGAATTTGGATATAGACAATCAAGTGGATGAATATATAAACTCTTTTAAAAGAAAAGACCAACAGGTGCTTACGGTGTTTACGAAAATAGATAAATTAAAACAAAGCGAAATAGCAAAACTGAAAAAAGAGTTTCCGGATGCTTTGTTTGTTTCTAACGTAAAAAAAAGAGGAATAGACAACGTAAAACGTAAGATTAATGAAATTTTATGGGGGAATCAATGATAAAAATTATTAAACCTACTCTTGATAATATAAAAGATATTCAGGAGATATTGGCACCTTTTGTAAGAGAGGGAGTTATTTTAAAAAGAGATGATGATGAAGTGGCTATGAATATACGCTCTTATATGTTGATTTTATACGATAACGAACCGGTTGGAGTCGGAGCTTTGCATATTTATTCTAGATTTTTAGGAGAGATACGCTCTTTGGCTTTAAAAGAGAATTTTCAAGGAAAAGGGTTGGGGAAAATACTTGTAAGTAACCTTTTAAAAGAAGCTAAGGAACTTAAATTGAAAGAAGTTTTGGTTTTAACTTATAAAAAAGAGTTTTTTGAGAAATTGGGCTTTACGGAAATAGCTAAAGAAGCTATTCCGGATAAAAAAATATGGGCGGATTGTATAAGATGCAAGTTTTTCCCGAATTGCAACGAAATAGCTCTTATTACTTATTTGTAAAACTGCTTTTAATTTACGCTGTAAATTTTCTTAGCAGTTTTTCTCCGTTTTTACCGGTAATGTTTTCTTTTTTTATAGTATGTGAGGAGTATTTTTTTGGGCTTTTTTTTATTGTTCTTTTTAGCTATTTTCATAATTTTAATATATGGTGGATGTTTTCTTTTTTTATAGTAATGAAATTTTATTTTATTAATTTCATAAGGGATATGATAAATTTTAAATATCAGGATGTGGTAGGAGCTTTTGTGAGTTATCTGTTTTTACTTTTTTATTTGTTTATAAAAGCTAATTTAGGAATTTTTTTGTTAATTGCGTATATAGTTTATAATTTTGCTTTTGATGTTATTGTGATGAGGTTAAGTAAATGCGAATTAATATCGTTATAGGAATAATTTTATTTTTTTATTTTATTTTAATTTACAGAATTTACGAACTTAGTGTCGAATCGAATAAAGAATATTTGAAATTATCTTTAGAAAATATGGAAAAAACTTTTCTTATAGCACCGATAAGAGGGGTTATTTATGATAGAAACTTAAAACCGGTCGCTTATAATGAGCTTAGATTCGATATAGCGTTAAAACCTCATTTAAATTCTTCGGAATTAAATGAAACATTGTATGAGCTTAAAAACACTTTGGATTTAAACTCTACTCAAATTGCCAAACTTTATAAAAAATATAAAAGGGAAAATTCTCCTTATAATCACAAACCCGTTACATTAATTAAATATCAAAAAGAAGAAATTATTTACAAAGTCCAGCCGTTTTTAAGTTTAAACGATAATATTATAATCACTCCTTCTTATATGAGAAAATATCCGTATAAAGAGATTATGGCAAATATTTTGGGGTATGTTTCAAAAGCCAATATTAATGATTTAAAAAGGAATTCCGTAATAGAACTTACTCAAATTTCCGGTAAAAGAGGAGTTGAGAAGTATTATGACGATATTTTACAGGGAATTCCAGGTAAAAAGAAAGTTATTGTAAATGCTAAAAATGAGATTTTAAAAGAGCTCTCCTTTAAAAAATCGCTCTCTCATAAACTTGTGTTAACTGTTGATACCGGACTTCAGAAATTTATTTATAACTTGTTAAAAAAAGAGAATAAAAAGGGTGCCGTTGTTGTTATGAGGGTGGACGGAGAAGTGTTGGCACTTGTTACATATCCTAGTTATGATGACAATCTCTTTGTAAAAGGGATAGACGCTAAAAAATGGAATTCTCTTTTACACGATATATACCATCCTCTTTTGAATAAACCGGTAAGCGGGATTTATCCTCCGGGGTCTACGGTTAAACCGGCGGAGGGACTTATAGCGGCGGCTAGTAAAAAGTGGAATCCTTGGCAAAAGATTTATTGTCCCGGTTATATTGAAATAGGAAAAAGAAAGTTTAGAGATTGGAAAGAAGGGGGACATGGAGAAGTTAATTTAATTAAAGCTATAAAAAGAAGTGTTGACGTTTATTACTATAAGCTGGGGTTAAAACTTGGTATTGATTATTTGGCAAAACATCTAAGAAAAATGGGATTTGGTAAAAAAACGGGTATAGATTTACCTAACGAAAAAAGAGGAATAGTTCCCGATAAAGAGTGGAAAAGAAGAAGATTTCATCAACCTTGGTTTATAGGAGAGACTCTTAATGCCGTAATAGGTCAGGGTTATTTCCTTGCAACTCCTATTCAAGTGGCGGTTAATACGGCTCTTCTTGCTAGTGGCAAACTTCCAAAACCTTTTGTTGTGAAATATATAGACAATAATAAAACGAAACCTACTTTAAAAGATGTTTTAACACCTTTACAAAAAGCTTATTTGGGAATTGTAAGAAAAGGTATGTGGGAGGTTTGTAACGCTCCTGGAGGTACTGCTACAAGACATATACATACTAAGATAGTAATAGCCGGAAAAACCGGTACAGCTCAGGTTTACTCAATTCCTCAAGAGGTTAAAAAAAGAAAAAAAGAAGACGAGCTTAAATATTTTCACCGTTCTCACGCCTGGTTTACTACGTTCGGACCTTATAAGCATCCGCAATTTGTCGTAACCGTATTGATAGAACACGGAGGGCACGGAGGTGAAGCCGCAGGCGGTATTGTTAGTGAAATATATGATTGGCTTTATGAAAACGGCTATATAAAATTACGTTAATGTGATAAAATTGTAATGCCCCTAAAGATTTAGACAGGAATATGATAGAATAAATAACTGAAAGAGGAGAAAATGAAAAAGGATAAAACCTTAGATAAAATTTTAAATAAACGGTTTAAATTAAAAACTCTTTAAACTCTTCTTTAGGGAATTTTTTGGCTTTTATAGGCTGGTTGTTTAACAAAACTTCCCCTTCTTTTTCTTTTGAATAGCTTATCAAAATATCGGCTGCAAGTTTTTTTATATCGTTGGGAGAATCTTTTTGGATTAATCCCACCGGACCTTTAAAATCTTTAGGAAACATTTTTAAAAACAACTCTCCTTTATACTCTTTTAAAACTCTGTTTTCATCTGCGTTTCTAGATAAAATAAATTTATATCCGTTTAAATTAAAGTGTCTTCCGACTTTTAAGATATCTATTTCATTTGGTGTTAGATTTAGTGTTTTTGAAAAATCTTTTAATCTTTTGGAGAAGTTTATATCGGTAAGTAAACATCCACCTCCGGGGCTTTCGAAGTTCTCAAGGTTGTATTTTTTTGCAAGTTTCAATTGTGTTTTTCTGTCCCTTCCACTGATGCTCAGCAATTTTTCCCTATCTACCCAACCTTTTATCTCCGGAACGCTAGGAGGTAGAAGTTTTGCACTAAGGGGTCTTAAAACAATTCCTTGGGCGTTTGCTAGTTTATTTACTGCGTTTAGTGCTGGTAGTCTTTGGCTCATAGGTCTTTGACCTACCACTTCTCCACTGATTATAAATTTGGCGTTACTTTTTTTCATATATTCTTTAGCAACTCTAATCATATTCGCGTGACAGTCTATGCAAGGATTCATATTTTTACCGTATCCGTAAACGGGATTAAAGAGAATTTCTTTTATATATTGTTCTTTGATATCTAATACGGTAAGTTTTATGCCGAGTTCTTGGGCTAATTTCTGAAGGTGGGAAATTTTATTTTTATTACTCTCAAACCCGATATCTATATAAACACCTTCTACTTCTATGTTTTGTTCTTGAATAAGTTTTATGGCTAAAGCGGAGTCAAGACCTCCACTAAATAGTGCTATCGCTTTCAACAAGTACTCCTTTTTTCAATTGTAGTATTTTATAATTCATTTTTTTTAAAAGATGCATTTTTTCATCTGTTGGAATTGATTTATTTAATTTTATTTCCAGCAGTTTTTGTTGGTAATAGGGTATTAAAAGTTTAATTATCTGTTTTTTTAAGGTTTCGTAATCCAGCGTTAAAATATCGTCTCTTAAGACTATATCAAAAAGTTTAGGGTCTTCGAATTTTTCTTGGTATACAAGAGAGAGTTCCTCTTTATGAACGGTAAAAACGTCCACACTTAAATATTCCACTATTTCATCCATTAGTTGAGGCTGTTCGTAAAGCGTTTTTATAATTGAAGCTTCCGCTATATTTATTTTTTTGTTTGTGTTTATTTGGATGGAAGATGTCCTTACACTTAGTAGCTTTGGAGGTATTTGGAGCATTCTTGCAGCTTCTTGAATAAACGATTCTTTTAAAAGATCCGGCAGTGAAAATATATATCCTTTTAATTCGTCAATTGCGAATTTTTTTTGAATGGGGTTTTTTATTTCGTATTTATTTATTGTGTGGTTTATTATGAAATCTAAAAATGGGGTTGCGTTTTTTATGTAAGGTTCGAGGGGTTCGTTGTTTTTTATAATATCCGCCGGGTCTAATCCTTGTGGTAGTAAGACGACTCCTCCTTCGAAAAAATTTTTAAAAAGAAGTTTGGAAGCTTTTAAAGCCGCGTTTATTCCGGCATTGTCACTGTCGTATGAAATAAATATTTTGCTGGACAGTTTTTTTAGTTGAGGAAGGTGTTCGGGGGTTAGGGCAGTACCTAGAGTTGCTATGCTGTTTGTGTAATTTGCTTGATGAAGCATAATAACGTCCATATAACCTTCTACTATAATCGTCTCTTTTTTTCTGAGGATATGCTCTCTTGCGAAATTTAATCCGTAAAAGGTTTTTGATTTATTGAATATTTTCGTATTTGAGAAGTTGATATATTTTGCCGGATGGTTGGTTATAGTCCTTCCTCCGAATGCTATTATTTTGTTGGATGTGGAGAAAATAGGGAATGTAATTCTTTCTATAAGTCTTGGATATTCACCGTTTTCAGATAGTACGCCTAAAGAAATTAAGTCTTGTTTGTTTAAACTTGCGTCTTTAAAAAATTGCATTTGGGTTGGGACGTTTGGGGCATATCCCAGAGAAAATTTTTCTATTGTAGAATCGTTTAAACCTCTTTGTTTAAGGTAGTTATAAGCCTCTTTGTTTTTGTATAGTTGTTGAATGTAAAAGGCGTTTATTTTTTCTAGTAAATCTACTTTTATATAAGAGTTTTTTGATGTGTATTCTAGCTTGAAATTATACATACTTGCCAGTTTTTCTATGGCTTCGGGGTAGGAGAGTTTTTCTATTTCCATTATGAATTTTATAGCGTCTCCACTTGCACCACATCCGAAGCAATGATATATCTGTTTAGAAGGACTTACCACAAAACTGGGGGTTTTCTCACTGTGAAAAGGGCATAAGGCAGTGTAGTTGCTTCCCTGTTTTTTGAGCTGAACATAATTTCCGATAACATCGACTATATCGATAATGCTTTTTAAATTTTCTATTGATTCGGGTTTTATCATTTTGAAATTATAGTAAAATTTTAGAAATTCTACTAAGGATAGAAGATGAATTTTAGAGACCCTCTTTTTAATTTGATAGTTTTTTTCAGTATTTTGCTTTTTGCGGCTTTGCTTACTATAGCTCTTGGAAAAATAAGAGAGTATTTTAGGGATAAAAGATTAAAAAAATTTTTAGAAGAGTTTGATTATATAAAAATCGAAAATTTAAAACTTGACAAATCTTCTATAGACGCTCTTTATCTTTTGGCTAAAGCATACGAAAAAGAGGGGGATTTTGAGAAGTCTTTAAAGATTTATTTGTGGATTAGTAAAAACGTAAAAAGCGTTGAGATAATAAAACATATAGCAAAGCTTTACTTCAAAGCTGGATTTTTGGAAAAAGCGAAAAATAGCGTTTATCAAGTATTATCCACCAGACCCAGGGATGTTGAGATGCTTAAATTGTTGATTTTAATAGATGAAAAATTGGGAAATTTAAAAGAGATAGTCGATGTTTTGGAAATATTTGAAGAACTTGAAATATCTTTAGAAGAAGAAAAAGCGAATGCTCTTTTTAAACTGACTTTAAACAATAAATGTAATATAGAGTTTTGTGAAGGTATTAAAAGTTTAGAAGATGTTTATAAAAATTATCCTTTTGTGAAAAGAGAATATTTAAAGGAGATGTTTTTAATAGAACCAAAAAAAGCGTACGAAGAGATAAATGATGATGAGGTATATGAATTTTTGGATTTGTATTGGTATAGAAACGATATACCTAAAGAAGATAAGTTTAAAAACGTTTTAGCTGCTAAACATTTACTAAAGTGTGATAAAAAAGCCCCTTTTGAGATAGAAGTATTAAAACAAGTCGATAAAAATCTGGTGGATTTGGAGTTTGAATATATCTGTAAAAATTGCAAAAAAGTGTTTCCTCTTTATTCTACAAGATGTCCTAACTGTTATTCTCTTTTTAAGCAAAAGTTGATTTTTAACGTTGTTGAAAAAAAGGATTTGAATTTAACGGAGTTTTAAAGGTACACCTGTAAGCCGGGTTCTGTTTAGGAGAGTATTTATCTAGGTGCACACTTTGCAGTGCCACTCGTGCGAAGGGTAGAGTTGCAAGGCTTTACCATCCCTTCTTGCTGCGGAGTGGGTTTGCCAGCTGGGTATATCGCTATACCCACTGGTGGGCTCTTACCCCACCGTTTCACCCTTGCCTGTGAGCATAAGCTCCATCGGCGGTCTGGTTTCTGTGGCACTTTCCCTCGCCTTACGGCGGCAGCCCGTTAGGCTGACCCCTGCCTTGCTGCAGCCCGGACTTTCCTCTGGCTTCCCAGCACTCTCTCGGTGTACCTTTGCATAATTATATCATAAAATTAATTTTTAATTATATCCTGAACGGCTAAATAGGCGTGATTAAACGCTAAAGCTATACTACCACCGTTGCTTGTTGCTACATCTCCTATAATATACAGTCCTTTTATATTTGTTTGCATAGTTTTTTCTTCATAAACAGGCTCACCTTTTTCATTAACTTCTATACCTATATTTTTAAGAAAATCTATAGGAGCTGTACCGCCTAGAGCATATACCACTCTGTCGAAAATTTCACTACTTCCGTCGGTAAAATTCACTTTTACTTTAGGAGGAGTGATATTTTCTTTTTCATAAGGTTCTACGTTGATTATATCTACACCTAATTTAGATTTTAGTTTTTTTTCTTTTATGTATTTTTCTACCAAAGTTTTATTCGCCGGATTCATTTTGGTAATTTCGGCTTTTCTATAATTTAGCGTTACGTTGCAATTTATATTCATATCCACAAGTCCGTAAGCGTATTCTCCAGCGGTATCTCCTCCTCCTACTATTAATACTTTTTCGCCTTTTTGCACTTTATCCAAATTAAAATTTAATCTTGGTCTTATTTTAGGAGGGAATTTATATTTCGGTTTATTGGGTTTTCCCATTCTTCCGATGGCTATTATTACATTTCTTGCTTGAATAACTCCTAATTCGTGGTCGGCTCCTATTTCGAAAATACCGTCACTATTTTTTTCTATTCCATATACGTGATGATTGTATTTGATTTTGTTTTCTATTTTGAATTCTTTTATTTTTTTATCCATTTGGTCTAAAAATTCTTCTTTAGAGCAATCTTGAAACGTTACGTGCCCTATAAAATCGAATTTTTTACCTTGCCAATCTTTATCCACTCTTTTACCGGGTTTATAAAATTTTCTAATTACGTCACAATGATTCTCCGTTTTTTCCAATACTAATATTTTATTTTTTCTGGCTAGTTTCGATTCTATAGCGGCGGCTATACCTCCAGGACCCGCTCCTATAATTACTATATCCAACACTTTATCTAAGCTCATGAAAGCTCCTTTTTTTTATTTAATTGTAACCAATAAAAAAAAATTATAAGTAAGTAATAAAAAAAGTAACTTTTTCGTGTGTATAAAAGTAACATTTTTCTTTCTGAATGAATATATATTCACTAATTTACGGGCTTTTTATGATATCATAGTATTAAAATAATATGTTACTAAAAGTAATTATCTTTAATTTGTCTTTTATAATCAAAGAAACGAAGCATAAAAATTTTTAATAATGAAATTAAGTCCGAACGAAAATGATATGTGTAAAAATGAAAAAGTTATTAAAAATAGTTTAAAAAAATATTTCTTTTTTTTTTAACTATTGTTATAATAGTATTTGAAATAAATAGTCAGTTAAAGGAGAAAGAGTGGAAGGACTGATTTTTCTGTTTTTGTTTTTGGTTTTGGCTTCTAAATTTTATGCCTATTTTAATAAAGAAGATTTAAAGAAATCTTTTTTTATTGCGAGCTTAGGCGAGGTTTTTTATTTGGGAATTTTCGTTTTGGGAATCGAAGCTTTAGGTGTGGCTCTCTTGCATATTGAGTATCAGATTGTTTTTAGAATTCTAGCGTTTTTAATGTTGTCTGAATTTTTTAAGTTTAAGAATTCTACTAATCTTAGTAGTTTAAAAGGTGTAGGATTTAATAAATGGGGTATTGTTTTTGGGTTTGCCGTTTTTGGTAGTTTAGGTATATCTTTGATTACTTCCAAACAGTTGATTTTAAATGTCTTTACTTCTAGCGGTATGTTTGAATTGGGTTATATGATAGTGTTGATTAATATTATTCAAGCTGTATATTTAATTACTATTTTCGAAACTATCGTATTTGAAAAAGGGGAGGAATCTTTAAAAAAAGTTTCTAATGTATTGCCTATATCTATATTTACGTTAGCAGGTATTTTTGTTTTTCTTTTACCGAATATATATTTAATAATTCCTTCATCTATAGGGGGAGTTCATTATAATTTTGATTTTAGTTTCGATTATTCGGGAGTAAGAAGTGTTTTTGCAACTTTGTTCGCTTTTGTAATGTTTCTTGTTTATATTTATTCTTCGGATTATATAAATAAATATAAACTTTTTTATTATTCTTTTCTAAGCCTTTTAACTATCTCTTTAGTAGGAATAGCTTTAAGTATTTCTTTTGAGAGTTTTTATCTTTTTTGGGAACTTATGACTATTTCTTCTTATTTGTTAATTTTATATTCCAGAAAAGAGAGTGCCATTAAAGCAGGTAAAATTTATTTTTTAATGTGTATAGCTGGTGCTTATTTATTACAATTGGCATTTTCTAAGTTTTTTGTAAATGGAATTTATGAGTTTGGAGATATTAAAAATATTTCTTTAAGTGTTGCGGTTTTATTGCTATTAGGATTTGGGGTAAAAGCCGGTATGGTTCCTTTACAAAAATGGCTTCCTTTAGCCCATCCAGAAGCTCCTAGCAGTATTTCAGCTCCTCTTTCAGGACTCTTAACTAAAGCAGGTATTTTAGGAATTATTTTTATAATTTATCTTTTTGGTTTTCAGTCGGATGTTTTTTCTTATATGTTAATAACAATTGGTCTTATTACTTTATTTTACGGAGAAATAAAAACTCTTTTTGAAAAAGATGTTAAAACTTTATTTGCCTATTCCACTATAGGTCAAATAGGAGAAATTTTAACGGTTTTAGGTTTAATGAGCCTTAGTGCTTTAACTTCGGTAATATATCATATTATAAATCATGCAATAGTAAAAGATTTGCTCTTTTTAAGTATAGGAATTTTAATTTTAAGTGCTAAAGGGAAAACTTTAGAAGATATTAAAGGAATAGGTAAAAAACTTCCTTTATTAGCTTTTCCTTTCGGAGTGGGTATTTTTGCGATTAGTGCTTTTCCTCCGTTCGGTAATTTTAATTCTAAATTTTTAATGGTTTATGCAGCAACGGAATCAAATAATTTTGTTGTGGCTTTTGGATTGATTATAGGGGCTTTAATAGGTTTTATAGGGATGTTAAGAGTTTTTAGATATGTATTTTTATTTGATCCACAAAAAGAATTTAAAAAGGTCGGAGGAGTTAAAGTAATAGTTACTTATGTGCTTGCTTTCGTTTCATTATTATTAGGAATTTTTCCTAATGTGGTTATTTCACTTATTAATAAAGCCGTGTTCGTTTCTTTCGATAAAATTGTAAGTGTTCCTAATTTTATTTTACATATCCCTTTTGTGGTTTTAGTAATGATTATAGGAACTATAGCCGTATTCTTTTATGGTAAAGACTCTTCTAAAAAAGCCGGTATGATAGCTGCTTCGTTTTCATTAATTGCTTTTGTTTCTACTTTAATTTATAAATTTTCATTAGGAAGTTTTTTTGCCGGTTTAGTTCTTTTTATGGCGGTATTGAATTTTGTATATGCAATGAAATATATGGAGCATTCTCATAAACCTAATAGATTCTTTACTAACTTTATGATAATGATAGTAGGTATCTTAGGTGTAGTTTTAAGTAAAGATTTTTATAATATCTTTTTTTATTGGGAAATTATGGGAGGATGGGCTTTATATTTGGCCCTTGTTCATGAGGAAGATGAAAAATCCATAAAAGAAGCTAGTAAATATTTGGTATATAATTTTGCTGGTGCTGGTATTATTATGATAGGCTTGGGAATAATTCTAAATTACGGTATGAATTTGGATTTTCTAAAAAGTATATCTTTTAATAATACTATTCTTTTTGCGTTTATACTTTTAACTATAGGCTTTTTAGCTAAAGCCGCTCAGATTCCGGTAAGAATAGATTATCAAATGCATCCTAAACCTGCACCTACACCTATTAGTGGGTATATATCTTCGGTAATGTTAAAAACAGGTCCTTTTATGTTGATAAAAATTTTCTATTCTGTAATTGCTACCGGGATTGCTATAAAAATTTTAACTATAGCACCTTTAGCTCATTTGGCGGCTGTTGTAGGAGCGATTACTATTTTAATGGGAGCGGCTTTTGGACTTTTAACAAATTCTATGAAAAGGCTTTTAATATTTTTAACTGTGGCTGAAATAGGCTACATAATAGTCGGTATTTCTTTACTTAATAGTGACGGATTGGCTGGAGGATTTTTGCATTTAGTAAATCATATGTTTTTTAAAGACTTACTATTTTTGAGTGCAGGTGCTATTTTTTATAGAACCGGAATAGATAATTTAAATGAGATAGGCGGGCTTGCAAGAAAAATGCCTATAACATTTTTAGTATTTTTAATTGCGGTATTCTCAACTGCAGGTGTACCTCTTTATAGTGGATTTGTTTCGAAATGGATGATTTATCACGCATTATTAGAAAAAGGTTATGTGTTTTTAGCTATTTCGACTTTATTCGGTAGTATTATGATTTTACTTGTATTTGTTAAATTTTTACACTCTGCTTATTTTGGAAAAATAGATAAAAGATTTGTTAATATTAAGAGAGTTGATTTATGTATGGCTATACCTATGGGAATTTTAGCTTTCTTAAATGTATTATTGGGAATTTTCCCTTCTATTATGTTAAAACCTATTAATTTAGTTTTAGAAAGTTTTAATCTTTCTCCTGTTTCTTATACTTTGGCTTCCGTAAAAATGGGAGATGACGTATTAAATATGGGGGATTTAGCCGTTTATTTAATTGCGGCTATAATAATAGGATTTTTACTTATTTATTATTTCGGTAAAAAAGAGAGAAAAACGCATATTTTTCTTTCTGGTGTTAGAGATTTGAGTGAAAGAGAAATTCATCTTCATTCTCAAAATTATTATGAACCTTTGATAAAATTAATTTTAGGAATTATTAGATTTGTAAAAAGAATCTTCGGATTAAAAGGAGGATATATTGAACGCTGAAATAATTAACTTTTTGATTTTTCCCGGGGGAATATTCGCAATTCTTTTAGGGCTTATATTGATGAGTGTAGAAAGAATTTTAGTAGCTAGATTTCAAAGAAGAGTGGGACCTGTTTTTTATCAAAATATAATAGATATCATCAAACTTTTTAACAAAGAAACGCTTATTCCTAAAGATGCTAAAGACTTTATTTTTAAATTCGCACCTCTTTTCGGATTTTCCGGAATGTTGGTTTTGGTATATTTCTTACCCATACCGGGAGTTTATGAAGGTATAAAAGGAAATTATGATTTGATAATTTTGATTTATTTTATGGCTTTACCGGCTATTTCTCATATTTTGGGAGGAGGAGCTTCTAGTTCACCTTATGCTGCTATAAGTGTCAGTAGAGAACTTAAACTTATGCTTGTATACGAGTTTGTTTTTATTATTATAGGTTTGACATTAGCTATTTATGTAGGAAACGGTAGCGGAGAATTTTCTTTGAAAAAAATTATGGATTATCAGTTGCAAAACGGTTATTTTTTATTTGATTGGAAATTATGGCCAGCTTTTTTGGCTTTTTTAATTTTTGTATTGGCTACTTTAGAAGTTCCTCCTTTTGAAGTTGCACATCATAATTCGGCGGATATTATGGAAGGTTATTTAATTGAATATAGCGGTGTTCCTTTAGCTATGTTTGAAATTACAGAAGCTTTAAAAATAGTAGTTTTAAGTATCATATTTCAAATTTTCTTTTTCCCTAGTGTAATGGGTGATGATATAGTGTTAAATTTATTATGGTTTATAATAAAAACATTATTTTTAATTATTTTTATAGCATTAGTTCACGCTTCTTTGGCTTCTTTTAGAGCTGATCAAGAATTTAAATTTTTAATAAGAGTACCTGTAACGTTATCTTTGCTTTCGTTAATTTTAGTTATTTTATCTATAAAAGGATTAATATGAGTATTATAACTAGAAGTCCCTTTTTATTTAGAATTAATACCGGTAGTTGTAACGGATGTGACGTTGAATTGGCAACTACGGCTATGATACCTAGATACGATGTTGAAAGGTTGGGTTGTAGATATACCGGTTCTCCTAAACATGCGGATATTTTATTGGTAACCGGTCCTATAACGGCTAGAAGTAAACCTTATTTAATTGAAGTTTTAGACGAATTGCCTAGGCCTTTTGTAGTGGTAGCAATAGGTACCTGTCCTACAAGTTGCGGTATTTTTAGAGATTCTTATTCTATAGAAGGGCCGCTTGATAAATATATTAAAGTTGATGTTAATGTTCCGGGATGTCCTCCTAGACCTCAAGCTATTATAGATGGGATAGCAAAAGCTATAGAAATTTGGAAAAGAAAAATAAGGGATGAAAAATGAGTGGATTTTTAAAAATTGCGATTAGAAATCTTTTAAAAGGTCCGACGACTGATCCTTATCCTTTTGGACCAACTTTTGTACCAGATAAATTAAGAGGAAAATTGAAAGTTGACCCTAAAGCTTGTACTGCATGCGGAACTTGCGAGGAAGTTTGTCCTTCCGCAGCTATTCATATTACTAAAAATAATAATTTATATGTTCATATAACTTGGTATAATACTTGTTGTTTTTGCGGAAACTGTGAATTTTTTTGTCCGACCGGAGCTATAAAACTTAGTAATAATTTTCATACGGCTAATACGGAAGAGGAAAAATATAAATTTGTAAGTATTGCCGTTATTCCGGAAATAAAATGCGAAAAATGTAATAGTTTTTTCGTACCTCCTAGTGAGGAATTGTTAAAAAGAGCTTATCCTCATATAAATGAAGAGATAGAAAGATTTAGAAAAATATGTCCTGAATGTAGAAAAAAAGAAGCTTTTAAAAGGTTGTATAAATGAATGAGATGAAAGAAACGTTAACGAGAAAAGTAAAATCCGAAATAAAAGAAAGATTGGAAAGGTTCGATTTAAGAGAAGAGATTGATGAGAAAGGGAACATTCAATTATGGTTAAAGCTATATAATTTAAAAGATATTTTACATATAGCTCAATTGGTTAAAGATTTCGGAGGTAGATGTATAATTATAAGTGCTTATAAAAAAAATAATCATAGTGTATTGGTTTATCATTTTGACATAGATGGGATGATTTTAAATGTAGAACTTGAACTTTTCGATAATAAAGTTTATTCGATTACGCCTATTTTAAATTCTGCAAATTGGGCTGAAAGAGAATTTAAAGAGATGTATGAAATAGAACTTATAGGACATCCTAATCCGGCAAGACTCTTTTTAGATGAAAGTATAGCCGAGGGTGTTTTAAGAGAATATATGCCGCTTTCTCAAGCGATGAACGGAGCGGCTACTTGTTGTATGTGGGAAAAGATTGAGAATGAAAGGTTAAAAGATGAAAACTAAAATTCCTATAGGACCTTTTCATATAGGGTTGGAAGAGCCTATTTATTTTAAAATTACTTTAAATGGAGAGACAGTAGATGAAGTTGATATGATAAACGGTTTTGTGCATAGAGGAATAGAATATTTGGCGATGCAAAAAAACTTTTTTCAAAATCTTATATTAACGGAGAGAGTTTGTGCTCTTTGTTCGAATAATCATCCTTTTACTTATGTAATGGCGGTTGAAAAAATAGCCGGTATTAAAATAAGCAAAAGAGCTGAGTATTTAAGAGTAATTGCCGATGAAGTAAAAAGAATAGCTTCTCATATGTTTAATCTTTCTATGCTTGCCCATTTGATAGGTTTTCATTCTCTGATGACTCAAACTATGGAGGCTAGAGAAATAGTGCAAGATATTAAAGAATCAATTTGGGGAAATAGAATGGATATGAGTGCTAATACTTTAAGTGGTGTAAAATACGATTTAAACGAATCTCAAATAGAATATATATTAAAAAGTCTGGATAAAGTTGAAAAAGAAGCTGACGAACTTATTGATATTTATTTTAATAATAAGCTTGTAAAAGCTAGAACTGTAAATGTAGGAGTGCTCCCAAAAGAAGATGCAATTCGTTTGGGTGTTGCCGGTCCTACTGCAAGAGGTAGCGGGGTTAATAATGATGTGCGTTTAAAAGCCCCTTATGCGGCTTATGACGAACTTAAACCTGAATTTATTATAGAGGAGGGTGGTGATGTCTATTCCAGAATGAGAGTAAGATGGAGAGAAGTTAAGGATTCTATAAGACTTTTAAGAGAAGCTCTTAATAATTTGCCGGAAGGTCCTATCGTTACTCAAAAAAGACCTCATATTCCGGCGGGAGAAGCGGTAACCAGAAGTGAAGCCCCAAGAGGGGAACTTATATATTATTTAAAAACGAACGGTTCTCAAAAACCTGAAAGAATGAGATGGAGAGTTCCGACTTATATGAATTGGGAAGCTTTAAGGGTTATGATTCCGGGGAATAAATTAAGTGATGTTGCAGTAATTTTTAATAGTATAGACCCATGTATTTCATGTACAGAAAGATAAAGGAGAGTAAATGGCAAATAAATTTATATTCGCGGATGCTACTAAATGTATAGGATGTTTGAATTGTGAACTTGCTTGTGCTGCTAGTCATATGGGAGTTGATATAGAAGAAGCTTATGAAATGGGATTACAAAATAAAGAGTTGATTCATAGAAATACTGTTATTCATCAAGCTAATTTAACGGCTCCTATGCAATGTATGCAGTGTGAAGATGCACCTTGTGTCAAAGCGTGTCCTATAGATATTATTAAATATGAAAACAATTATGTAAAAATTTATGAAGAGGATTGTATAGGATGTAGAAGTTGTGCTATCGTATGTCCTTTCGGGGCTATTGTAATGGCTCCTAGTAATTCCACTAATGTAACGGGACTTGTGGCTCTTAAATGTGATTTATGCGGAGGAGAAGAAGGAAAACAAGCATGTGTTAATATATGTCCGACTGATGCTTTGGAACTAATAGATTACGAAGAGTACAAACTTAGAAAACAAAAACAGGCGTTTGAGAGATTAAATCAGCATGCATGAATTATCTGTCGTGCAGTCGATGATAAAAGTTGTTGAAAAATTTGCTAAAAATAAAGAGGTAACGAAGATAGTTGTAAAAATAGGGAAAATGAGCGGTGTAGAACCCTATTTTTTAAAAGAGAGTTTTGATTTTTTTAAAGAAAATACGGTATGCAAAAATGCTGAAATGGAAATAGTTGAAGTAGATGTTAAAATCAAATGTTTCGAATGCGGAGAAATAAGTTTGATAAAAGGATTTGATTTTCATTGCCCTATTTGTGGAAGTGAAAAAACCAAAGTAGTTTCCGGGGAGGAAATGCATATAGAATATATAGAGGTAAAGGAGTGAAAATGAAAAAACATTACAAAAGGATTCCGAAACAAATTCAAAGAAAAAGAGAAGCTCATGAAAGAAAAAGGGATTTTGAGCCTATTTATCATGAATTTACTAAAGAAGAAGCAACCGAACAAGCTCAAAGATGTATTACTTGTCCTATTGATATTTTAAGAGGATTAGAGAGTGAATTTAAATTTTGTAGAACGGGATGTCCTTTAAATAATTACATTCCTCAATGGATAAGAGAAGTTAGATTGGGAAATTTTGAAAAAGCTTTCGAACTTAGTAACGAAACCTCTCCTTTTCCGGAAATCTTAGGAAGAGTATGTCCTCATGATAATTTATGTCAGGGAAGTTGTACTATAGCTAAGACCGAACAAGGAAGTGTAAGTATAGGTGCTATAGAGGTATTTATAAGTGAGGAAGGATTTAAAAAAGGATTGAAACCTTATTACGGAGAAGATAAAAAAAGAAAAAAAAGAGTTGCGATAATAGGGAGCGGACCGGCCGGTATGAGTTGTGCGACGTTTTTATTAAGAGGCGGGGCTAATGTGGAGATTTTTGAAAAATCTGATAGACCTGGAGGTCTTTTAACATACGGTATTCCTAATTTTAAACTTCATAAAGACGTAGTTTTCAGAAGATTCGAATGGATGAAAGAAGCCGGGCTTAAACTTCATCTTAACCATCCTATTTTAACCGAAGAAGAATTTGAAAAAATAGTAAACGAATTTGATGCGGTGTTTATAGGTGTGGGAGCTCCAAGCGGTAGAGGTGCCAGAATGGAAAATGAAGATGCAAAAGGCGTTTATCACGTAATGGATGTTCTTACTCATGCTCAAAAAAGAGTATTCCAAGATTTTGACGATTGTATTTTAGAAGGTAAAAGAGTTGTTGTTTTAGGTGGTGGGGATAGTGCTATGGATGCTGTAAGAACTGCTATAAGAAGTGGTGCTAAAGAAGTTACGTGTGTTTATAGAAGAGATGAGGCTAATATGCCTGGAAGTAGAAAAGAGGTAATTAACGCAAAAGAAGAGGGAGCTAAATTTATGTTTTATACAGCTCCTAAAGCCGTAAAAGTTGACGATGATAATAATGTAATAGGACTTGTGTGTCAAAAAACCGAACTTGGAGAGCCGGATAGTAGCGGAAGAAGAAGGGTGCAAATTGTTGAAGGAAGTGATTTTGAAATTCCTTGTGATATAATTATTCTTGCATTAGGCTTTGATAACGTTAAGTTTCCATGGTACGAACACGCAGGAATAGAAACCGATAAATGGGGTTGTCCGTTGGTTGATAAAAGAAAAAGAACAAGTAATCCTAAAGTATATGCCGGAGGAGATGCGGTAAGAGGAGCAGATTTGGTTGTAACAGCTGCAAGAGACGGAAGAGATGCAGCGTTTGCTATTTTAGAGGATTTAGGCTTAAAGGATTAAAAATGACACCAATTTATACAAGCGATGTGGTAATAGTGGGAGCGGGACTTGCCGGACTTGCTGCGGCTAGAGAACTTGTAAAGGGAGGAAAAGATGTTATAGTGCTTACTAAACTTCATCCTCTACGTTCTCATTCAGGTGCTGCACAGGGGGGAATTAATGCCGCTTTGAGTGAAGATGATGATGTTGAGCTTCATATGTTCGATACAGTTAAAGGGAGTGACTATCTTGCCGACCAGGATGCGGTGGAACTTATGTGTAAGAAAGCTCCTGAGACAATCAGATGGATTGAGAGAATGGGAGCGGTATTCAGTAGACGCGAAGACGGAAGAATAGCTCAAAGACCTTTTGGAGGACAAAGTAAACCTAGAGCTTGTTTCGCAAAAGATAGAACCGGTCTTACTCTCCTTCAGACAATGTATGAGCAGTGTGTAAGAGAAGGTGTTAGGATTTTAGACGAGTGGTATGTGGCGGACGTATTATATCAAGACGGTAAGGCATATGGGGTTGCCGCATATAGTCTAAAGGACTTGACTCCTGCTGTTTTTAATGCAAAGGCGGTTATGTTTGCGACCGGAGGATATGCAAGAGCGTTTAAGATTAATTCAAACGCACACGCTAATACAGGAGATGGGCTTTCTATTTTAGCTAGACGCGGTATTCCTCTTGAGGATATGGAGTTTGTTCAGTTTCACCCGACAGGACTTGCCGGTAGCGGAGTTTTGATGAGTGAAGCTGCAAGAGGTGAAGGAGGAAGACTTTATAACTCTTTGGGTGAGAGATTTATGGAAAAATATGCTTCGGAAAAAATGGAACTTGCACCAAGAGATGTGGTTAGCCGTGCGATTATGAAAGAGATAATCGAAGGTAGAGGAGCTAAGGAAGATCCTTTTGCAGTATATCTTGATTTAACTCATTTAGGAGAGAAAAAAATAAACGAAAGACTTCCAGAACTTAGAGATCTTGCACTAACTTTCCTTGGACGCGATATGGTAAAAGAGCCGATTTTAATTGCCGCTACAGCTCATTATTCTATGGGAGGAATTCCAGTTGATATAAACGGACGTGTAAAAAAATCTCCGAATGAATTCACGGAAGGTCTTTATGCTGCAGGGGAGTGTGCTTGTGTTAGTGTTCACGGAGCAAATAGACTTGGAGCTAATTCGCTGCTTGAAGCTCTTTTTTACGGAAGATGGGTAGGAGAAAATATTTTAAATGACTTGGATAAAATTTCTTTAAAAGAGGCTTCTGAAAGAGATGCTAAGAATATGTTGGAGGAAGTTGAATTTATTTTAAATGCAAATGGGAATGAAAGAGTTTCTAAAATAAGAGAAGAACTTCAAGAAACTATGAGTACGAAAGTGGGTGTTTTTAGAGAAGAAAAAACTATGCTTGAAGCAAAAGAAAAGTTAAAAGAATTGAGAAAAAGATTTAAAAATATAAAACTCGACGATAAAAGTAAAATGTACAATACCGACCTTCAAGAAGCTATTGAACTCGGACATATGTTGGATTATGCTTTGTTTATCGTAGAAGGAGCTATTAATAGAAAAGAATCTCGTGGAGCTCATTATAGGGAAGATTATCCAAAAAGGGATGATGAAAACTTTTTAAAACATACGTTCGGTTATCTTGAGGGTGATGATATTAAGGTAGAATATTCGAATGTTAAAATTACTAAATTTGAACCTCAAGAGCGTAAATATTAAAGGATGAGAGATGAAAGTGACGTTTAAAGTTTATAGATTCAATCCTGAAACGGATAAATCTCCTCATTATGAGACATATAATTTGGAAATGGGAGAAGATAAAGTAATTTTAGATGCTTTGAATTATATAAAATGGGAAATAGATGGAAGTTTAAGTTATAGAAGAAGTTGTAGGCATGGTATTTGCGGGAGTTGTGCTATAAAATTAAACGGTAAAAACGTTCTTGCTTGTAAAACTCCTATTAAAAAAGCAGTTGAAATGTTTGGTGACACTCTTGTAATAGAGCCTTTAAGTAAAAATAAAGATAAAGTGATAAAAGATTTAGTTAACGATAAAAAAGATTTTTGGGATAAAAATGCAAAAATAAAACCTTATTTGATAGCTGAAATAGAAGAACATCCTAAAGAAGAAAATTTAATAAAACCTTCTCTTGTGGAGTTGTTGGAAGAGGCGGATTATTGCATTGCTTGTGGATGTTGTTATTATACTTGTGAGAGTGTAAGAGCTAACAAAGAGTTTTTAGGACCTCAAGCACTTGCGAAAACTTATAGATTTACCGCCGATGTAAGAGATGAGGCTAAAAAAGAGAGACTTGAAATCGTTAACGAGCTTGGTATAGGAATTTGGGACTGTGTGAAATGTCAGGCATGTATAGAGGTATGTCCTAAAGGGGTTGATCCTTTTACTAAAATTACTCATCTTCACAATCAGGCTTTTGAAGAGGGTGTTGCTAAAAGAAACGTTGCTACAAAACATGCCGAAGGTTTTGTGCATTCTATTAAGAAACATGGAATTTTAGATGAAGGGATGCTTGTTTTATATTCCGAAGGTTTGGGTGTCGTAAGGCATTTGCCAGAGGCTTTTGAGATGTTTAAAAAAGGTAAAATTAAACTTCCTTGGGAGATGCCAAAAAGCGAAAAACTAGATGAAATTCAAAAACTTATAGAAATTTCTCAAACCCATGAGTTAAAGGACTGATATGAAATATGCGTTATATACCGGATGTACGGCAAAAGAGTCAACTCCCGAACTTTTAAAATCTACTCTTGCAGTGGCTGAGGTTTTGGGAATTGAAATTGAAGTTCTTAATGAAGCTAGTTGTTGCGGGGCTAGTCATTTGCAGGATTTTGACGAATTTCTCGCTCTTACATTAAATGCCAGAAATATTTGTTTAGCCGAAAAAAGAGGACTTAAGTTAGTGACTCTTTGTAATACGTGTCAGCTTATGCTTGAAGAGACTAAAAGAAAACTTGATAGTGATGAAAAACTAAAAGAAAAAGTAAATGAAAAATTAAGAGAAGTCGGATATGAATATAAAGGTACTTCGAGAGTTCAGCACTTTTTATATGCGATTCTTGAGGATATAGGACTTGAAGAGATTTCAAAACACGTAAAAAAACCTTTAAACGCAAAAATAGCCCCTTTTTACGGGTGTCATATTATAAGACCTTCAAAGACCCATAACGGAGATAATTTAAATGAAAATCCTTACAAACCGAATGCTATTGAGAGTTTGATTAAAGTTATGATGGGAGAAGCGGTTGATTACGCTATGAAAACTAAATGCTGCGGGTTTCATGTCGATTTGCAAAACACACCAGTGAGTGAAAAACTGACGGCTTCGGCTCTTGTTGATGCTAAGGAAAATGGGGCGGAAATGATGGTAACTCCTTGTCCTTTGTGTCATTTGAATCTTGACGTAAAACAAAGAAGTGCGTTAAAAAAAGTTAATAAGGATTTTAAACTGCCGGTACTTCATCTCCCTCAGCTTTTAGGGCTTGCTTTTGGAATAGAAAAAGAAAAACTCGGATTAAAACATCACGTTATTTCTTTTTAGAAAGGGGTAAAAAGATATTTAATCTTTTTATCTCCTATAATACACATTTTCTAAAATCTTTTTTTAAGTTCTTTTGAAAAATTTAACTGAAGAATCCTGAAACTTGCTTTCGGTTTATATACGTATATATTGTGGTATGTTAATTGAGAAAGAAAAAAATTTTTTTTGTTTCTTGATAAAAAAATCCATTTTAACTTCTGCATAATTAGTAAAATAAAAAACAATAAAAATATTGAAATAGAATGGCATACAAGTAAAAGGTTTTAAAAATGGTAAAAAGAGGAATAGAAATAAGTACTTGGGGATAAAATTCTGGTTTCGAAATTTTTTATTGTTTGCATAGTTGTTTATTAATATTTTTGGCACTGACCGAATAAGGAGCAGAAGTTGCTTTTTATTGAAAAAAAGGTTATTCAATGAAAGTAGGTACAGATAAAGGTAAAAGATATAGACCATACAAAAGAATGAGTGATGAGGAAAAAGAAATGATTTTTAAATTATATGAAGAAAA
>CAYULY010000014.1:0-31918 GCA_964445785.1 uncultured Nautiliales bacterium | reverse complement strand
TCTTACCCTTGATGTCAAGGGTTTCCTCTAAAATTTTCTAAAAATTCTGAAATTTTGACAATGACCAAATAAGAAATAGAAGTTGAAGGAATAGAAGTTGCTTTTTAATATAAAAAAAAGGTTTCAAATTAAAGTCAACAAATAAAGGAAAGAAATATAGAACATATAAAAGAATGCCCCAAGAAGAAATAGAATTAATATTTAAACTATGATGAAGAGAAAATGGAATTAAGAAAAATTGCTAGAGTATTGGGAAGAAGTTCATCTTCAATACAATATCAATTAAGAAATATAAAGAATTGTATAATGGATTTTTAGCAATGTTAAAAAAATTTCCTATAATTTTTTCTTATTTTTATGTTTAGATGAGACAATAGAGTTTATATTTGGAATAGAGTAGGAGTTACTAAAAGAGGAAGAAAATTTTATTTTTATTTTTTATCAAAGAAGATAGATATTAATAGTTTACTATCATTTAATTTCATTTAATTTTGATTTGCCAAAAGTAAAAAAATATTATACAAATAGTCATTTTGCGTATTCAAATGTATATAGAAATAAGGCAAGTCAAAAAAAATCAAAATATACAAATTTAGTTGAAAATTTAAATTCACAGATGAGGGACAAAATATCTTATTTAGTTAGAAAAACAAAAGCTTATGCTAAATCTTTTGAATAGTTAGATTATAGAGTTGCTATGTTTTTCTTTAATCTTAATTTAAAAGGTAACAAATAATGTTTTCGGTCAGTGCCGAAATTTTTTCATTCTTTGCTCTTTATCCTTTAAAACTCTATTTAATCACTCACATTAATTAGTTACATTCGCTTTGATATACAAAACCCGTTGGAGTTACATTAATTTGTTTACAATGTTGAATATCACATACTGAATTAGTACAAAGCTGGATTTTAACTTTTTCTGTCAATAGTTCTCTTCTTAAGTCCAAAGGGTTAGTATCATTACCATCTCCTTGCAATCCTTCATTTAAATAAACATTGCCGTAATTATCGAATAATAATTTTGAAGAATTAGTAGTATTAATAGAAGAACCATTAAATAAAATTTTTACTATCCCATATTTGCTAAGATTTAATTCTTCATTTCCTTCATTACCAGCTAAATACTTTTTATTTATAGGTTCTTTTGCAAACTCATAAAAAGGATATCCAACCCTATTAAACATAGAACTTGTACTACTTGAAGTGGTATAAGGAGAATCTGAGAAAATTTCATAAAAGTAATCACCATTACTTGTTTTACCTATTCTTAATTGCCACCATTGCTTAAACCAATACTTACTTCTATTGGTTTCACTTACAGTATTAGCATTAGGGAAAGGTTGATACTTATCATCTTTTAAAGCTAAACTTTGTGTATACCTTATATCTCTACTTAATCTATCTGCTGCTAATTTTAATTTATCAGGTGCAAAATTGAAACTAAAAGAAGAAACGATAATACCTATTATAATAATAACAATAACTAATTCAACTAAAGTAAATGCAGAAGAAAAATTACTTGATTTCTTCCGCTTGGTCAATTTGGTAAAGAATATCATCCCATGGATGTCTGTACATTGGCATTCCAAGTCTTTTTTCATCAAGAATGTGCCCGATAAATCCGATACTTCTTCCGAGAATAAAGAATGCATTTAATGTCCCACTTTCGATAAATTCATTAATTTCTTTCTCAGTATATCCTAATGCTCTCCACATGTCAACCATTAAAATACCAATCGTTCCGTCAACGTTTAGAATTAAGTTTTCTTTTTTAGAAGTTGTTTCTTTTTCGACTTCTAAAGCATAATCAAGTAATGGTGTTGCTGGGAAAAATTCAGCTGCATATTTTTTAAGGCCTTCAACTCTTTTGTCAGGATTTCTAACTGATTTAATTCTGTGTCCGATTCCAGGAATTGGAATACCTTGTTTTTTCATATATGCTAAAAATTCTTTTGGACTCATCCCGTTATCATGAGCATATTTGAAATATTTAGCAGCACCGTCAATTGCACCACCGAATCTAGGACCGATTGTTAATAATCCTGTTACTAAGCTTTCCACAACAGATTTACCAGCTCTTGCAGTAACTTTTGCATTGTGAGCTCCTGATACAGCAGGACCGTGGTCTGCAACAGTTTTTATAACAGTTTCGATAAAGTCAGTCGCCCATTTAGGATATCTTTTTTTGAACCAAAGAAGTGAAATAACATCACCAATGCTGTATCCTGTATCAGGAGTTGCTACTGCACTGATTGGAATTCCGGCATATACAGCTTCTTCTCCTCTATCGTCAGAAATTGTACATACGAAGTTTCTTGGTTTTCTAATTTTTCCTGCAGCTAATGCTTTATTGTAATCTTCAGGAATCGGAGGAACTGTCGGTTCTTCAATTTCTTCAATCACTCCTTCACCTTTTAATTGCTCATAAACACCTCTGATAACTTCAGGTAATTCATTGAAGTTTGCAGGCACATGAATACCGGCTTCTTTCATTGCTCTGTTTTTAGCTTCCGCAGTTTCCTCATCGGCATTTGCACTTGCACCTGCGTGTCCGAACTGAACTCCGCTGCTGAAATGTTTAGCAATTGTTCCGATACACCAACCTATTACCGGTTTAGTAATTTTTCCTTCTTTTATTGCTTCAATTACTTTATATTCTTCCCTACCACCGACTTCTCCAAGAAGAATCATATATTTAACTTTAGGATTTTTCTCCATTCTAAGCATATGGTCTATAAATACAGACCCGACAAATCTGTCACCTCCGATTGCAACACCTTCTGCAATACCGTCGGCATTTAGAGCGATAATATTTGAAAGCTCGTTAAACAGACCACCACTTCTTGTTACAAGTCCTGCACTTCCGGCTCTGTGAAGTTTTGATTTAACGATGTTTTCAATTGTTCCACCTATGTTTGCAACTTTAAACGCACCGGGTGCAATCGCACCTACTGTTGCAGGACCGATGATAGTTACACCTTTTTCTCTTGCTGTTTTATTCATAATTCTTGCGTTTCTCTCAGGAATACCCTCAGCAGTAATCATAATTACTCTGAACTGATTCATATTAAGTGCATCCATAGTAACATCATAAGCGGTTCTAAATGATGCGAAGTTTAACAATACATCTGCATTTGGATGATTTTTAACCGCATCGGCAGTGCTTCTGTAAATTGGAATCATAACCTCATCAGTACCGAAAAAGAATTTTTCGAATTTATTGCTGCTTGTAGGAGCAACTATTGCTGCAACTGATGGTTTTTCTCTTTGAATAACATAATCATAATCAAGCATTCTTTGAATTGCTGATTTATTATTATTCCAGAAAATTGCCTGTGTATCCCTTGTAAATAATTCGTTAGCCATTATTTCGCTCCTTTTTTATCATCTTCAAGTGCCATTCTTACAATATCAGTAATATGAGTTTCCGGTCCGTAAACTTCAATAGGAAGACCCAATCTTTCAGCTGCCGCTTTAATATCTTTTAGACCTTTTTCATAATTCGGTCCACCACGTCTAACATAAATTCTAACTCCAACATCTTTCATTTTATCCGCATATTTTTCAAATGCTTGAATAATACCGGTAAATGTCTTAGCAACATCCGTAAAGTTTGCGATAGCCCCACCAATAATTAAGATTTTATCTCTACCTTGAGGGTCTTTTTCTCTTGTCATTAAATCAAGCACCGTTTCTGTATAAAATCTTGTTTCATCAGTTGTAGGACCACCTGAATATTCTCCATAGTTTGCTAAATCTTCCACTCCACCTGCAAGGTCAGCAATAGTATCAGCATATACAACAGATGCACCACCACCAGCTACAAGAGTCCAAATTCTACCTTTCGGATTAAGAACAGTTAATTTAAGTGAAGCACCACTTTTTGCATCGGCTTCTGCTATAGCTTTTTCTTCAGGTGATTTTTCCGGCATACCAAACGGTGTCGGGAATTCAATATCTCCCCATTTATCTTTCATTAAAAATCCAGCTGTATCGTCAAGTCTCGCAACCAAATCAAGTAGATATACATTATTACCTACAATTACAACCGGGTTAACTTCAAGATATGCAAAGTTTAGGTCTCTAAAAAATTTATAAAAGTTTACTGCAAAGTTTTTATAAACTTCTTTTTTATCTTCCGGAATGTCTGCTGGAATATTTTCAGAGATAATCTTTTCAATCTCTTCATCAGTTGCATCAATCGGAATTTTAACTTCTGTTACTTTATCCCAATTTTCTTCAACTTCCATACCACCGTGAGCTGAAAGATAAAGCACATCATTTGTTTCATCAAATGTAGTAGCTGCAATGTAGTATTCTTCATCTTCACTATGAGGTGTAAATGGTTCTACGATAAAATGAGTAAGTTCACCACTTTGTCCGCTAAGAAGAGTAACTTTTCCGCTTCTTTTTTCATCAATCCATTTAGCTGCATCTTCAAGAGTCACATCACCCGGTTTATTTACTTTAAATAAAACTAAACCGTTTTTACCTCTTTTACCGAAAAGCATATCCGGTTTTGCAACCAAAGGTTTTTCATTTAACCACTCATACCCGGTTTCTTTAGCTTTAGCTCTTAATTCATCTCCACTTGTTACAAGTACACTTTCAAACGGATAATTAAGTCCACTGAAATATTTATCCCAATTTTGGGCAAAAAGTTTTTTCCCATCATATTCACGAATCGGTTTTTGAGCCATTAAATCTCCTTAAATTTTATTTTAGAAATTGTAACATTTAATCCGTAAGATATAATCCTATTTTATAAATTGAGAAATTTTTTTTTATAGTGTGTTTAGTTTTGAAACATTTATTTTTAAAATAACTTTTTTATTATATATAATGAAAACTTGAGAATTTTTTTTATCATATTCGATAAAATATTTTCCGCCTTTTTTAATACCATAAAAATTTAACGCTCTCACGAAAGCATCATTGTTAGAATACACATAATCTATTTTATTCGATTTTAAAATTTTCACTAAAGGTTTTATAAAATAGTAACTACTCGTAAGTTTCCTGGCAGGTGTGGAAAAATTAAAAAACACTCCCACATCAAAACTAATTAAACTAATTAACAAAACAATAAATAATATTTTATGAATTATTCTAAAGTTAGGCAACCTTACTCTATACGAATTTAAAAACACCTTTACCATACAAACCATAAAAATAACCATAAAAGGAGCATAATCATCAACTTTTATTTTTTGTCTAAAAGAAAGAATCAAAGAAAATAAAAAACTAAACGCCGAAATAAAAAATATCAGATTTTTTTCGTTAAAAAACAAACATTTATAAAGAGAATAAAGAAAATAAATAAAAACAAAAGGTGAAAAAATTAAAAAGTAAATCCCTATTAAATCAATAAAGTGACCTTTTGGCTTTCCTCCTATATCGTAATGAAAATAGAAAAAATTAAAAGCAAATAAAATTAAAGATAAAAATACTAAAGTCTTATTTCTCTTATAAACGGCAAAAAATATTAAACTAAAAAAAAGAGAAATGAAGCTATAATCAATAAAAGCTAATAAAATTAGTACTAAATAAGAAATTTTTCGTAAAGTATGATAAAAATAAACAAATAAAAGCGTTAAAAAAATCAAATAAATAGCCTTATTAATAATAAGAGAAGAGACAATCACACCAGGAATTAAGAAATAAAGATAAGTAGCCCAAAGAGCATCTTTTCTTTTTAGATAAAAAAGAGCCGTATTATAAAAAAGATACAAACTAAAAGCGGAAACCAAAACACCCGGTAAACGAATGGCAAAATCATTAGCTCCAAACATATAAATAGAAAAATCAAGCATATATTTAATAAAAGGAAAGCTTTCCATCCCTTTTACATCAGTAATAGAAAAAGATAAAAAATTTGCTCCGTATAAAAATAAAAAAAGATAGAGTAAAAAAAATATAATAATATGTTTCATATCTTTAAAAAATTATCAATAATCTCTTTTCCATATTCACTCATAATCGATTCAGGATGAAATTGCACTCCGTAAATCGGTCTATCTTTTACCCTTAAGCTCATTATTTCACCATCATCCAAACTAAAAGAAGTAGGAATTATACATTTTGGCAACTTATCCGGATTAGCAACCAAAGAATGATATCTTGTAACCCTAAACTTTTTTGGCAAATCTTTAAAAATATCATCTTCAACGATAACTTCGATTTGAGAGGTTTTCCCGTGCATTAAATTTTTTGCCCTAATAATTTCTCCTCCGAATGCATACGCAATAGACTGATGACCAAGACAAACCCCAAGAATAGGTTTATCAATTTGTTTTATCACATCCACACTTATACCGGCTTCTTTTGGAGTAGAAGGACCGGGAGAAATAATTATTTTTTCCGGATTTAATTTTTTTATCTCTTCCACACTCATTTCATCATTTCTAATAACTTTTAAATTAGCCCCCAATTCCAAACAGTATTGAACAATATTGTAAGTAAAACTATCGTAATTATCTATCATAAGAACCATAAAGTTCCTTTTTTTATAGAATTGTATCAAAATTATATGATAAAATTTTCAAAAAATTTAAGGGTAAAAATGCTAAAAGAAAAACTTAAAGAAAAGTATATAACACTAGAAACAACCCCTCCTAAATTACCGACGGTAGATTTAATGATTGAAAATATAAAAAAAGCCGACATCATTAAATACATAGACGGATTTTCCACAACAGACTGCCCTCTTAGTAAATTAAAATACAACTCAATCATTGCAGCTTTTAAGCTCCAACAGACATTCAAAAAACCGGTAATTGCAACAATGAGTATGAGAGATAGAAATAAAATCGCCCTTCAAAGCGATTTACTGGCAGCAAACGATTTAGACATAACGCATATTTTAGCCCTAACAGGAGACCCGGCAAAAATGAGTGACCAACCAAATACAAAAGGAGTAGTCGAAGGAAACAGCATTTTACTGCTAGAAATAATAAGAGCTTTTAACAACGGAATGGATTACAGTGGAAAAGAGTTTAAAATAAAACCAAAACCGATTACTCCTTTTGCGGTAAGTAACTCTTACGCCAAAAACTTTTCTTATATTGAAAAAAAGATGTATAAAAAAATTAAAAATTATGCAATAGGAATTATAACCCAACCGGTATTTGATTTGGAAATAGCAAAAAAACTATTAGACATAAAACAAAATATCACTAGTGAATTTAATGATGAAAGAAAAGAGTCTGAAATTGTATTCGGATTTTTTCCCATTACAAAACTAAAAACCGCCCAATTTCTAAAAGCTCACGTCCCAGGCATTTTTGTACCGGATAACTGGATAGAAAAACTTATAAAAGCTCATAAAATCAGTGAAGAAGAAGAATTTAAAGTCGGAATGGAATTATCAAGAAAACTTTTTCAAAATATTTTAAAATTACACCCCAAAGTTCATATAATGACTGCCAATAAATTTGAAATAGTAAAAGAGCTTTTTTAAAAAGCTCTTAAATAACTTGCTAAAAATACATTAGAGTACGAATCTGCTCCATTTTTACTAAATTTACTTCTATTATAACTAACTTTTACGCTAGAAACTTTATTTAAAGAGTATTTAACAGCCAATCCATAACTATATTTATAATCCTCTCCCAAATTATAAACAGTAAATCCACCGTTTGCAATTTTATAAGAATTTTTTCCAAAACTTCCATTTAATGTTGTAGCCCACGGTCCTTTATAGTTTTCTAATTTTAAATCAATATCCGTATAATTTGTTTTAGATGTATATCCAGATTTTGAAATATGAATATAATTTAATTTAGCCTCAGCATAAAAAGCTCCGTCTTCTGCATAATAATTACCGAAATTAAATCCATACTTAGGAGAAATTTGATAAACTTTAAAATTATCATAAGTAGACATATAAACATCAACTCCGACATTATATTTTAAATATTCATAATAAGTAGCACCTGCAAATACTACATTATCATATTTATCACTATTATTTTTTTGGTCGATAAACATATTGTGAATTCCGATTTTATAAGCATAATTATTACCATAATAATAATTACCCAAAAGCGTAATATCGGTCTGTTTATAATTAGGAGTAGTATCTTTATATTTTATATATAAATATTCCGTATCCAACTCGAACTTAAAAGGCAAAGAATCTATACTAGCATATACACCTACCAATCCGGCTTTATCTTTAGCGGTATTACCGCTATAATCTATAAAAGCTCCATACGGCATTACGTTCGCCGCCATTAAAGTCGTACCGAACAATACTGCTATAGATAATAACTTTTTCATTTTATCTCCTTTAGTTTATATCCTAAATTTTTTTGATTTACTATTTCAAAACCAAGTTTTCTAAGATGAGAAATCAAAACTTTTATAGAATCAAGACTCTCTATACTTTCACATTCCTGTAGAATTTCTTCTTTAGAAAAATATCTGTTACGATTCTTTATCAACGTTTCTAAAAGTTCTTTTTCAGCTCCACTTAATTTAACGGGGATTGAACTTTTATACAACTCTCTAGCATTAAAATTATATAATAAATCCTTAAATTTAAAAACAAAATTTGTAGAATTTAAAACCTTTTTTTTCAAATATCTAAGGCGTATCAGCAGCTTTTCATATTCATTATAAGAATAACAATAATCACCTACTTCCAAAGCTTTTTTATAAATAAAAACATTACATTCATATGCTAAAAAAATAATCGTACTTTTTACAAAATCTTTTATTTCCAAATACTCTTTAAAATAATTAAAATCTACTACCAATACATCAAACTTTTTATTTAAGACCTCATTAAAAAAAGATTCTTCATTTACTTTTTTTGCATTAGGTATATCCAAGAAAGAAAAATTTAATACTCTCATTTATTAAAATACTCTTTTGCTACAACGTTATTAGGGTCTAGAATAAGTACGTTTTTAAAAATTTCACTAGCATCTCTTTTTGTTAGTTTATAAATTTTACCAAGTTCAACTAAAAACGAAACACTCGTAGGATATATACTCAACATTTTATTCACTAATATTTCAGCTACTTTATAATTTTTTAAAGCTACAAGAGATAAAACTTCATAGTAATTCCCATAATAATTATAATAATCGCTTTTTAAAATCACATTTCCTATTTTTAACGCATTGGAATAATCTCCCATAACATAATAAACTCTCATCATTCCAAGTTTAACTTCCAATGAAGAAGGAATACTCATAGAAGCCTTTTGATAATGAAAAATAGAATTTTTGTAATTTTTATTCAAATAAAAAAGCCACCCAAGCCTTAGATTAACTGTATAAGCATTAGGATATTTATTATAAAGAGGAATCAGAACTTTTATAGCGTCTTTATAATCCCCCATTTTTTCGTAATTATAAGATTTATAATAAATCTTATTTATATCAATTGCAAATAAACCGACAAATAAACTAATAAGCAAAATTATCTTTTTCATTATATACTCTCCTTAACTCAACTCCATCTTTTAATTTAATTTTATCAAAACCTTTCTCATAAAACGAAAAATCAACCTCTCCGAATCTAGATATAATTTTTAGCTGTTCTTTTTTATAAAGAACTTCTTTATTAAAAATTTTGAAATTAAAAGGCAACAAGAATTCAAACAATAATTTCTTAAACCCACTAAATCTAAATTCAAAAGAGATAATATCTTTATACTCAACTTCTTTATTTATCAAAGGGACTTTAGGAGCTAACTTAAATAATTCTTTCAAAAAGCTTTCTTTTCCTTCATATTCATAAAAATAAAACAATTTCTCATCTAAATAAAAAAAGAGCTTATTCTCTCCATCCCAAAAATAGAATTCTCCCTTTTCATTCATTTTTACTGTTATCTCTTTTTGAGAAACTTTTTCTCCATCTTTTAATACGTCATAGTTAAAAACATCATCCAAAATAAAAGTAAGTCTTAATTTCATAGATTTATCAATCACACTCGCTTCTATCTCTTCACCTTTTCTAGGTAAATCATAATAATAAAGTCTATTGTCTTTTATAAAATCCACAAACTTAAAAGGTAAAGTTTCACTTCCCAAAACCCCGTATTTTTGAACTTGAATATGGATATGAGGCTCTGGAGAATATCCACTATTCCCACATTTACCTATAATATCCCCAACCTTAACATAATCTCCAACTTTTACGGTAATGGAATTTTGCATTAAATGAGAAATTTCAACAAAATACCCAAAATCGCTTTTTATAATAATATAATTTCCCCAATTATTAACTCTATCCACATTTCCTATAAAATTATCTGGTAAATCATTACGCAAAGCAATCACATATCCATTGATAGGAGCAGTTACAACTTTTCCAAAAGCATAATAATCCTCTAAAAACAACCCATCATTAGCATATGTTTTTCCATTCTTTTTAATAACAAAATCATAAGCATATTTCCAACTTCCCTTATGAGTCCACTCATCGTCAAAAGTTTGATAAACACTCCATTTTCCGGTAAATGGAAGACTTATTTTAATATCATTTCCTCCAAATCTAAAAACCGAACTCAAATAAGAAAGCAAAGACTTTTCAGGAGTTGATTTTATAGCATAATTAAAATATTTATACCCTACACTAAACAAAAGCATAATAAACAAAAGCGTAATTAAATTAAAAGGAAGAGTATAAACCGGCAGAGAATAAATATTAAAAAACACTTCCATAGAATCAATTAAAACAACAGAAAGTACCACCCCCAAAAAAGCTAAAAGAAAACTTTTAATATTAGGAATTAAAAATATTCCTCCAAGTGCCATAGCAATTAACAAAAAATTAAAGTTATAAGGAGAATAAAGAGCTTGAGAAAAAGGAATAAATAAAGAGTGTACAAAAACCCCTATCCAAAATCCCACAAAAGCTAAAAAAAATAGAATTCTAGAATAAAAAAGAAGTATCAACGCTATAAAAAACCCGGCAACCGTATAAGGTAAAAAGAAAATTGTCCCTAACGACTTGAAAAAAGAATCAAAAGGCAAATTTATATCAAAAAGAGCTTTTCTGTGAAGCAAATTGGTAAACAAATTGGTATATTTTAAACTAGCTAAATAAAAAAGCATACTCACAAAAGCAAAAGGCAAAGATAAAATAGGCAAAGAATACCTAATAAAAACCCTATTTAAGCTAAAAGAGACTAAAAATGTCAAAATCGAAAGCAATATAGTTAAGATTACCGTTACATACGTTACATCAAAAAAATACCCGACTCCCATTCCAACCAATAAAGAATTATAAAGATAAAACCCATATTTTAAATACTCATCCCTGATATTAATAAATTCGGCAAACAAAATCGTAGAAATAATAGCAACAAGACCTAAAATCCCCACACTAGGCAATAAAAAAGAGAGCAAAAATAAAAATGCTCCTATTTTTAAATCCTGTAAAAAAAGAATGGAAACATAAGGTTTAAAAATAAATTTTATCTTTTTTATTTTCAATTTCTTAACCTTTTAAGAAATCCGGAATAATCTCTTTTTCCACTACATACTCTAAATCATCTGCTTCTCTTATTAAGTGAGTATTTGAGTCTTTGTCTATAAGCACAATTTTAGGTCTGTATCTGATAAACTGCATAGATTGAGTAACGTTATAAGCCCCTACCGGCCAAATACTAAGTACCGTACCTCTCTCAAGAGGTGGTAACATAATATTTTCTGCAATAATATCAATATTCATACATAAAGGTCCATTTATCTGACTAGGTTCATTTAGCCCTTCATATCTTTTATCAAGAGATATCTCAAAATTGTACCAAAACGCCGTATACAAAAGATTCACTCCGGCATCTACAATATAACTCTTTTTACCATCCGGCATTCTTTTAGAAGCAAATACACTTGTTAATAAAAATCCGGCTTCATCTATTAAAGCACGACCGGTTTCTAAATAAAGCTTAGGAAGTTTTCCTTTATTATGTTCAAAAATAGCATTAGTAACAGCCTCTGCATATTCATCGGCACTAGGGACTATAATTTCCGGAGCCTGATATACACCTTTTAGTCTATTTTTTGAAGCGAATCCACCTCCTATATCAACATATTCAATCTCATATCCGAAATCTTTTTCAACTCTGTTTTTAAGTTCTATCAATTTTTTAGTTTCATTTGCATAAGCTTCGGCACTTAACATAAAAGTACCTATATGAGAATGAAGTCCGGTTAAATAAAGTTTTTTACCTTCAAAAATTCTTTTTATAGCATCATAAGCCTCACCATTATCGATATTAAACCCGAATCTGCTCCATTGAGGATAAACTCCCGTATCCATATTACATCTAATAGCCACCGGAATTTCAACTCCAAGCTCTTCTGCTATTTTCTCAAGGTCATTTATTTCATACCAGTGGTCAATATGAATTTTAGCACCCTCTTTTACTGCTACCTTTAAAGCTTCTTTTGGTTTGTAAGGTCCATTAAAAATTATATCTTTTCCTTCAATTCCAAGACGTCTTGCTTTTTGGTATTCAAATTCACTAACAACTTCGGCTTTACTTCCAAGTTTATGATAAATTTTACAAATAGCGTCAAGATAGTTTGTTTTATAACTCCACCAAAACTCAACTTCCGGATATCTGCTTGAAAAAGCGTTTTTAAACTCAAGATATTTATCTTCAATCGCTCTTTGACTAAACACAAAAAGTGGACTTCCGTATTTTTCCGTAAGTTCTCTAACACTCACCCCGTCAATCTCACTTTTTATTTTTTGGGTTTTAAGTGGACTTCCGTATTTACTCGCCATTGCAAAATCAACTCTATTAATAGTAGGTTTTTCATAATTCATAATTCACTCCTTAAATTAAATCTCTTTTTTTGATATCAACGTAGAAAATTTATTAAAATCAACCATCGTCTCTTCTACATATCTTACATACATCTTTTCGCTAGGATAATCAAATCTTTTTTCAACTTTTTTACCTTCAATTAAATCCAATAAAATTTGAGGCAGATTAACTCCAAGCATTGTGGAAAAATACACCCATGCCGGAAATCTAGGGTTTATTTCTATTAAATATATATCTTTTCCATCACTCATAGCCTCAAACTCAAAAGCACCTCTCCAACCTATCATTTCAACAAATTTCTTACTTACACTGAAAAGCTGCTCGTTTTTAATACTAACAGCACTCCAAACTTTACCTAAATCCGTAGTGGTTAATTTTTTCATTCCCACACCTGCTACAAGACTCTCTCCATCTCCAATACCTACAAAATTAATTTCTATCCCACTTATAACCTCTTGAACCAAAAGAGGGAATCCCCACTCATTTGATATTTTATAATAATACTCAATCGCTTCATCCAAATTATAAGCTTTATAAGCTTTATAATAATTTCCTTTTACCATTACCGGAAAACCAATTTCTTTAGTAGCTTTTATCAAATCATCAAGAGAAACCACCTCTATGGTTTTTGGATGTTTAACACCAAGTTTTTTACTAAATTTAGGTAATTTACTTTTATCCCTCATTTCAAAACACTCAAAGCTCGGCAGATAAGTTTTAATTCCAAACTCTTTTATCTCTTTTTGATATTTAATATAAAGAGGAAGTTCTGCATCAAGGGTCGGAATTGCAACTTCAATATTTGACTTTTCTTTAATATCCGTTATTCTTTTTTTAAACTCTTCATACCCTAAACTAGGGTACGGCATAAGATAAACTTTTTCAAAAAGCCCATGATAAATCCCCGGTTCATTAGGGTCGTAACTAAGCCCTATTAAATTGTTTTTATCCATTAAACTTTTCGCAACCGGAATTCCAGGTGCTGGATTGTCAGTATTGTTAAGACCACTTACTGCCACTCTCATTTTATAAGTCCATATACTTTAAGTTTTTGAAAAAAGTCTTCAACATCTATATAAACATCTCTCCAATTCTTCCCACTCTCTTGAGATAAAATCTTCACAATTTCCTCTTTACTTTTTCCTTCTTTAATAAGCTTAATAATCTTTTTTGCTGATTCATTTAGCTGATAAGAAGTCCCAAGTGAAGGAATAAATCCCATATTATTTTCGTCAATTATCATTTCATTTAGCAACATATTTAACCCCTTTAAGTATTTGTAAAAATTATATAATATTAAAGTTAATGAAGAGTAAATAAAAGAAAAAAAGAGAAAATAAAGAAGTATTATTGATGATAGTTTGGAGCTTCTTTTGTAATAGTTACGTCGTGAACGTGAGATTCTTTAAGACCTGCACTTGTAATTTCCACAAATTCAGCTTTCTTCCAAAATGTAGTAATATCTTTTGCACCACAATACCCCATAGAAGCTCTAAGACCACCTATAAGCTGATGTACAACATCGGCAATTCTACCTCTATAAGGAACCATTCCCTCAATTCCTTCCGGTACTAATTTATCAGCAGCCGTTCCTTCTTGGAAGTATCTATCATTACTTCCTTTTTGCATTGCACCTATACTTCCCATACCTCTATAGGATTTATATTTTCTTCCCTGATACATTATACTCTCACCTGGGCTCTCTTCAGTTCCTGCAAGTAAGCTTCCTATCATTACACTACTTGCACCAACTGCTAAAGCTTTTGCAATATCCCCACTATATTTAATTCCACCATCGGCAATAATAGGCACACCATATTTTGCACCTTCTCTTGCACACTCATCAATCGCACTAATTTGAGGCACACCAACTCCGGCTACAATTCTTGTCGTACAAATACTACCAGGTCCAATTCCGACTTTCACTGCATCAGCCCCGGCTTCAATCAATGCTCTTGTAGCTTCGGCAGTTGCAACGTTACCACCTACAACATCCACATCAAATCTCTCTTTTATAGCCTTTACAACATCTAAAATTCCTTGAGAATGCCCGTGAGCAGAATCTACGACAATTACGTCAACCCCGGCACCTACAAGTGCAGCCGCTCTTTCTACTCCATTTCCAACTCCAACTGCTGCAGCAACTCTAAGTCTTCCGAATTTATCTTTATTGGCGTTAGGATAAGTTTTTTTCTTTTGAATATCTTTAATAGTTATAAGACCTTTTAAATATCCGTTATCATCAATAATAGGAAGTTTTTCTATTTTGTTTTGATGAAGAATATCTTCCGCTTCTTCTAAAGAAATACCCTCTTTTGCTGTTACAAGAGGCATAGGAGTCATTAAATCTTTTACGAATCTTGAAGTGTTTTTTTCAAATCTAAGGTCTCTATTAGTCAAAATACCTACAAGTTTTCCGTTTCTATCAACAACCGGCACACCTGAAATTTTATAAGTTGCCATAATATCAAGTGCTTTTGCTATCGTATCATCAGGAAATACTTTTACCGGATCAATAATAATACCACTTTCACTTTTTTTAACTTTTTCAACCTCTTTTGCTTGAGATTCAATATCCATATTTTTATGAATTACCCCTATTCCTCCAAGTCTTGCAATCGCAATTGCAGCTCTAGCCTCAGTTACCGTATCCATTGCGGCAGATACAAGAGGAATATTTAAACCGACATTTCTTGTAAATTTTGTAGTTAAATCAACATCCTTTGGCAAGACGTTTGAATATTGAGGTACTAATAAAACGTCTTCAAATGTAAGTGCTTTATATTTTATTCTCATTTGCTTTCCTTTACTAAGTTTTCTACTATTTTTGCTCCGTCAAACAGTGTCTGCTCGTCAAAATGTTTAGCAATTAATTGTAACCCCATCGGCATATTGTTTTTATCTTTTCCAACAGGCAGCGATATAGCAGGAACTCCCGCTAAGTTTACACTGATTGTATAAATGTCACTTAAATACATTTCAAGAGGGTCTTTTTTACTTCCGAATTCAAAAGCCGTTGTAGGAGTTACCGGAGTTAACACCAAATCAGCCTCTGCAAAAAGTTTATCAAATTCGTTTTTAATCAAATGTCTAACTTTTTGAGCCTTTAAATAATAAGCGTCGTAATACCCACTTGAGAGAACAAAAGTTCCTAGCATTATTCTTCTTTTTACCTCTTTACCGAATTGAGCACGTGTTAATTTATAAGTTTCTTTCAGATCTTTTCCTTCAATTCTATTACCATATCTCATACCGTCAAATCTTGCAAGGTTAGAACTAGCCTCAGCAGTAGCTACTACATAATAAGTCGCCACGTCATATTTTGAATTCATTAAAGTTTTATGAATTATTGTATGCCCTTCTTTTTCAAGTTCTGAGATAATTTCAATTAGTCTATTTTTAATATCCTCATCCGCTTCATCGATATAGTTATCAATAACTGCAATTTTAAGTTTTCTGTTTTCGTTTATTTCTATTTTTTTGTTTTCAACGGGCGCTGAGGTTGAATCCTTCGGGTCATGCCCTGCGATTATATTATACAAAATTGCCGCATCTTCAACATTTTGGGTAATAGGCCCTATTTGATCAAGACTGCTTGAAAAAGCCACAAGCCCAAGTCTACTCACTCTTCCGTATGTAGGTTTCATTCCGACAACTCCGCAAAACGCCGCCGGCTGTCTGATAGACCCACCCGTATCGCTTCCAAGTGCTGCAATTGCAAGTCCTGCACCAACTACGGCAGCACTTCCGCCGCTGCTTCCTCCCGGTACTTTGTTTGAATCATACGGATTTAATGTTTTTCCGTAATAGCTTGTTTCGGTACTACTTCCCATTGCAAATTCATCCATATTACATCTACCATAAGGACTAAGCCCGGCTTCAAGCATTTTATCAATTACCGTAGCGTTATAAGGGCTAACATACCCTTGCAAAATTTTGGAAGAACAAGTAATCTCCCATCCTTTTACGTTAATATTATCCTTAATAGCAATAGGAACACCCTCTCCTACATTACTCAAATCTTTATCTAAAAACTGCTCAATATATCCCCCAAGAGCTTTTTGCTCTTTTGCCTTTTTATTAAGTTCTGATTTTAAATCCTTAAGTTCTTCTTTTGATAGTTTTAACGCTTCTTTTAATGTTATCATCACAATCCTTTATTTTGGTATCAAACTTTTAAGCCATAAATATATTATAAAACTAATTCCCACAATTGCTACTATATTCTCCACTATAAATAAAAAACTAACCGGCTTATCCACTACAAATCCCTAATTATAGGCCAGTTATACTTATAAGCTAAATATCCAAGTATTATTGCAAGTGGTATAAGAGAGGCAATAAATACTTCACCTACACTCATTTTACATCCTTTTTATATATTGGTTCATTTTAACATAATTTACAATAATTATTAATGCAACAAATAAGAACAAAAAACCAAGAACAAAATACAAATAATTATTCTGTTCGAAAAACTTAATTGTATAAAAGCACAAACCACCTGCAACAGCCAGTAAAACTATAAACTTTTTATATAAAGCATCAACAATTTTATCCATTAATAGCCTCAAAACATCTATCACACAATTTACCCTCATTTTTAGCTAAATATCTCCAACATCTAGGACATTTATGAAGAGATGAGCGTTTAATTTTTATAACAAACTGCTCATCCTGAATATGAAATTCATCAAGTACTTCTCCGTCAATTTTATCGCTTATTAAACTTACGACAAAAAAGTCCGCCATTTCATCAACCAGTAATTTATCATAATTTGTTTCAATTGCAAGTTCGAGCGTATCTTTTATAACTTTTTCTTTTTTAAGCTTATCAACTATTTCAAAAAATCTTCTTCTAATTTCAACTATTTCCTCATCAATAGGATTTTCAACAGCCACTAAAGGCGTATACACAAAGTCAAAAACATCTTTTGCGTTTTCTTTCACAACTTTCGGAGCGTGTTCTACTGCCTCATCCATCGTATATGTAAGTACAGGTGCAAGAAGTGAAATAAGCTCTTTTACAATCAAAGCCATTGTACTTTGAGAATTTCTTCTTTTTTCAGAATTAAGTGGTTCACAATATAGTCTGTCTTTACATACGTCCATATAAATCGCACTAAGCTCGGTTACTATGAAATTATTTAAAATATTAAACGCTTTTGAAAAATCGTATTTACCAAACAGTGCCACCACTTCGTCAAACACCTCTTTGCTTCTGGCTAAAATCCATCTGTCAAGCATAGAAGGGTTTGTAAGTTTAACTTCTTCCAAATCGTTTACGTTCGCTAATAAAAATCTTATCGTATTTCTTATTTTTCTATACTGTTCGGCTACTTGTTTTAAAATACCGTCACTTATTTTAATATCCCCACTGTAATCGCTTGTAGCCACCCAAAGTCTAAGTATTTCGGTACCGAATTTTTTAGAAACTTCTTGAGGTGCTACGACGTTTCCTTTAGACTTACTCATCTTTTCACCTTTTTCATCAACAGTGAAACCGTGAGTAAGGATAGATTTATAAGGAGCTTTTTCTTCTATAGCCGTAGAGACTAAAAGAGAACTTTGGAACCATCCTCTATGCTGATCACTTCCCTCAAGATACATATTTGCAGGATATTTTCCGGCGTCATAAGGTCCGTTTTTAAGTACTGCAAACCAGGTTGAACCGCTGTCAAACCATACGTCAAGTATGTCATTTACTTTTTCAAGTTTTGAAGCTAACTCTTTTTTATTTACCGGAAGCAACTCTTCAATGCTTAAATCATACCAAGCATCGGCACCTTTTTCTTTAAAAATATTATAAATATTCTCCATAATTTCTTCATCAATTACAAGCTCACCCGTATTTTTATTTCTAAAAAACGCAATAGGCACACCCCAGTCTCTTTGACGGCTTATACACCAATCCGGTCTGTTGCTTACCATTGTATTTAATCTATTTTTACCAGTTTTTGGAGTAAACTCAACTTTTTCAATCTCTTTTAAAGCTCTGTTTCTTAAAGTATCTCCGTGTGATTCTTTATCCATTGCGATAAAGAACTGCTTAGTAGCTCTAAAAATTACCGGATTATGGCATCTCCAGCAGTGTGGATAACTGTGTGTAAATTTAGAAACTTTTACAAGTTTATCTCCTAAAAGTTCCAAAATTTTAGGATTAGCCTCAAATATATGCATTCCCTTAAACTCTTGAGGCAACAGTTTTTCAATTACAATTAGGTTAGAGTATTTACCTTCGTCGTCAACCGGCTGTAAAATCTCGCTAAATCCGTATTTAAGCCATACCCTGTAATCCTCTTCACCGTGTCCCGGAGCCGTATGAACGCACCCGGTACCTCCATCCATCGTTACGTGTTCACCTAAAATTATCACAGATTCTCTGCCGTTTAGAGGGTTTATCGCTTTTAATTTTTCAAGTTCTTTTGCTTCAAACTCTTTAACTATGTCGCCGCTTACAACACCCTCTTCTTTTAAGGCTTCAAAACGTTCTTTCGCTACTATTTTATTATCACTAGTTAATACATATTTTTCTTCCGGATTTAAAGCAATTCCCATATTAGCAGGAAGAGTCCAAGGAGTTGTAGTCCAAATAACAACACTTGCGTCATTAATTCCCAGTTTACTTTTAGCTTCATTACCTAAAGGAAATGCAACGTAAATCGAATAATCTTCTTTGTCTTCATACTCAACTTCGGCTTCAGCAAGTGCTGTTTTATCGTGCATACACCAAAATACCGGTTTGCTTCTTTCAATTAAAAGGCCTTTTTTTGCTATTTCTGCCAAGGCTTTATAAATATTGGCTTCAAATTCAAAATCCATAGTTTTGTACGGATTATCCCAATCTCCGATAACTCCTAAATTTTGAAACTCTTCTTTTTGAATTTCAATAAATTTAGCGGCGTGCTGACGGCAAAGTTCTCTTACTTTGCTTTTAGGCAGGCTTTCTTTTTTCTTTCGCCCTATTTTTTTCTCTACCTGCTGTTCAATAGGAAGACCGTGACAATCCCATCCCGGTGTAAATCTAATATCAAACCCTT
This sequence comes from uncultured Nautiliales bacterium, assembly GCA_964445785.1. GTDB lineage: Bacteria > Campylobacterota > Campylobacteria > Campylobacterales > Nautiliaceae > Nautilia. The sequence continues at coordinate 12,085 of CAYULY010000014.1, read as the reverse complement.
GATAATAGTAAAATTTGTTAATTATATCTTTTAAAATTTTATTAAGTGCGTGTCCTATGTGAATATGCCCATTTGCATAAGGAGGACCATCGTGCAGTGTAAAGTTATCATTACCTTTTCTGTTTTCTTTCATTCTCTCATATACATTTTCGCTAAACCATTTTTTATATCTTTTAGGCTCGTTTTGAGGAAGATTACCACGCATAGGAAAAGTGGTTTTAGGCAAAAGAAGAGTGTCTTTATAATCCATTGAAGTTTTCCTTTTTTGCAAGGTATTATACCATAACTTTCAGTTATTCAATATGAGAAACTACCTTTATAATTTTAGAATCTGGTCTAAAGAAATAGGCTTTTTCATCATATTCGAATTGAGAGAGAATATCTCTTATTATATTGATTCTAGCTCTTTTTTTATCGTTGGCATCCACTATAACCCACGGTGCGTAAGGAGTTGAAGTTGAAGCAAACATATCTTCTTTAGCTTTTTGATACTCATCATACTTTTTATAACTTTTCCAATCAAGGCTGGATAATTTCCATTTTTTAAGAGGGTCCGTTTCTCTTGCTTTTAATCTTCTGTACATCTCTTCTTTTGAAATGTTAAGCCAATATTTAAAAAACTTTATCCCGTCATCCACAATCATCTCTTCAAATCTAGGACACTGTCTTATAAACTTCAAATACTCCTCTTTCGTACAAAATCCCATAATCTTCTCAACCCCGGCACGGTTATACCAGCTTCTGTCAAACAAAACCATCTCTCCACCTGAAGGAAAATGCGGCACATAGCGTTGAAAATACCACTGCGTTTTTTCTCTGTCACTTGGCTTATCAAGTGCGACACTTCTCGCAAATCTAGGATTTAAATGTTCAAGAATTCTTTTAATAGTACCGTCTTTTCCAGCGGTATCTATCCCCTCAAATAAAATTATCATTCTTTTATTATTTTTTCTAAGCCAAGTTTGAAGCTTTACAAGTTCGATTTGAAGTTTTAAAAGTTCTTTTTCATAAAATTTAGTTCTCATTTTGCCGTTTTTTTTAAAGGCTTTATCCTTAAATTTATATTCTGGAAGTTTCATTTCATCTCCTTTATGATACAATATCTCAATTATAACAAAAAGGACGGCTATGGAAGTGATATTTGTAGGCAAAGAGTGGAAATTTAAAAACGCCCTAAAAGAAGAACTTTTAAAGCAAATTGACTATAACTCCTTAAGATATATTAACAGTCTTGATATAGATTTTAAACCCTCCACCGAAACTCTAATTGTCACCAATAAAAAAACATATCCGTTAGTATCAAGAATTTTGGCAAACTTAACAAACCAGCAACTCGAAGTTAAAGAAGATTTTTTAGTACCTCAACACGCCAAATTCTCAAAAAACAGTTTCATTCTTGATTATTTCTATCCGGTAAACGTAATTTTACTGGAAGACAACGTACCGGAAATTTTCATAATAACTCCCGAATACGAACACATAAACGTATTTAAATTCGACAAAGAAACGACTATGATGTTTTTAGAACCCATTTTTAACGCTCACAAGCTCAACTACACAGTAATTGAAAATGAAGGTAGTTTTACCGAAATCGTAACCGAAACGTTAGATGAAATAGTAAAAAAAGAGATTTTAAACACAATTCCTACTATAGTATTTGGAAATTTATTCGAACACATCGTAAAAACCCTACCTCCTAAAAAAATAACCTTTGCTGAAAGTTGTACCGGAGGACTTATAGCAAACAATCTTACTAAAATCAGTGGTTCTAGTGGATGTTTTGACGGAAGCGTAGTTACATACGCCAATAAAATCAAACACGAATGGCTGGGAGTTGAGAAGATAACTCTTGAAAAATACGGAGCAGTAAGCGAACAGACGGTAAAAGAGATGCTCCTTGGAGCCATTGAAATAAGCAAAGCTGATTACGCTATAGCCGTAAGTGGAATAGCCGGACCAACCGGTGGGACACCTCAAAAACCGGTAGGTACCGTTTTTATAGGGGTTACCGATAATAAAAGCCTAAAAGTAGAACACCATCTGTTTAAAGGAGATAGAAACTACATCCAATATCAAGCTATGATGAACGCAATTAGAATGTTTATTGATTTTAGTGGACTTTATAGTAAAATTCCATAAAAAAGGTACTTTATGCCAAATCCTATTGAGAGAGTAAAAAAAGCGATTAGTGAAATTCAAAAAGGCAATATTATCATAATGATAGACGACGAAGATAGGGAAAACGAAGGTGATTTAGTATACGCCGGGGTCTTTTCGACTCCCGATAAAGTAAACTTCCTAGCAAGTAAAGGACGTGGGCTTATATGTGTTAGTCTTACAAACGAAATAGCAAATAAACTCGACCTAAAACCTATGGTCACTTCCAATAAAGAGAGTTTCTCAACAGCCTTTACAATCAGTGTGGACGCAAAAGAGTGCAAAACCGGTATAAGTGCGTTTGAGAGAGACTTAACGATAAAAAAACTATCAACTCCTACCAGCAAACCAAATGACTTTGTAAAACCGGGGCATATATTTCCACTTGTGGCAAAAGAAGGAGGCGTATTGGTCCGTACGGGACACACGGAAGGCAGCGTGGATATTTGTAAATTAGCCGGAGTATACCCTAGTGCCGTAATATGTGAAATAATGAATGAAGACGGAAGTATGGCAAGACGCGACGATTTGTCAAAATTTGCAAAAAAACACAACCTGGCAGTAGTTTACATTTCCGATATCGTAGAATACAGACTTCAGTTTGAAACATTAATTACAAAAGAAAAAGAAGAAGCCTTAGATATAGACGGAGTAAAATTTAAAAAAACAATTTTCAAAGACCACCTGGGACATTTTCATTACGTTTTATCCAACAACCCGAAATCCACAACAAACATTAAATTTTACAAAGTAACTAAAAACGTAGATTTTCTACTTAACGGAGAGATGTTAAGAGAATATGAGAAAGTGCTTGAATACATAAAATATAACGGAGGGGCTATTATTTTTATAGATTCAAACTCAAAAGAAGCCGAAAAAGAATACGGAATAGGTGCTCAAATTCTAAAAGCTTTAGGAATTACGAATTTAAACCTATTTAGCAAACATAAAAACGAATTTAACGCACTTAAAGGATTTGGTATTAATATCAATAAATATTTGGAGGCATAATGAAAAAAGCAATAATACTTCTCAATATGGGAGGGGCCAGAAGCGCGGAAGAGCTTAAAGAGTTTTTATATAATATGTTTAAAGACAAAAGAATAATATCTTCTCCGATAAGACATATTTTAGCACCTCTTATATCAAACTTTCGTTACAAAAAAGTATGGAAAAATTATGAAAGCATAGGAGGCAGCAGAATATACAAACTGACTGAAAAATTATGTAAAAAAATGAAGCAATATACTGATTTTGACGTTGTGTATGCCATGCGTTACACCAAACCGCATTTAAAAGATATAATAGGCAATTATGATGAAATAACACTTTTACCCCTATATCCCCACTATTCATATACAACATACGAAAGTTCACTTGACGAATTAAAAGAGAGTGATTTTAAAGGCAAAATAGATATAGTAAAACCTTTTTTTAAAAATGAAAAATTTAACGAAATAATAAAAAATCATATCTTAAACAGCATACAAAACCCACAAGCGTGGAATTTAATCTTTTCAGCCCACGGGCTTCCCAAAAAAATGATAAAAAAAGGGGACAAATATCAATCCCATATACAACAACACGTAGAAATATTAAAATCCAAGCTACCAAAATTTAAATCCATAAATCTAGCATATCAATCAAGATTTGGATTCGCAGAATGGCTAAAACCTTATCTTCACGAAGAACTTAAAAAATATAAAAACGAAAAAGTTTTAATTTATCCTATTTCATTTATGATAGACAACAGCGAAACCGATTTAGAATTAAAAGTAGAATATAAACATCTAGCCGAAAAAATAGGAATTAAAGAGTATAAAGTAGTAGAATGCCCAAACGACAATGACGAAATAGCGAAATTTTTAGTGGAGATTGCAAATGAAAGCAGTACTTCAAAGAGTTAAATATTCAAACGTAAAAGTAGACAACAAACTCATAAACGAAATAAACGAAGGCTTAAACGTCTTAATAGGATTCGAAAAAGAAGACAGTGAAGAAAAAATTAAAAAAATGGCAAAAAAAATCGTTAATATGAGACTTTTTGGAAAAAGATTTGAAAAAAGTTTAATAGATATTAAAGGAGAAATTCTTTTAATTCCTAATTTCACAATTCCGGCAATTACCAAAAAAGGGACAAGACCAAATTTTCAAAACTCAATGCCTCCGCTTGAAGCAAAAAAATTTTATGATAAAATTACAAAAGAATTACAAAATTTTGTCTTTACTAAAACAGGTGTTTTCGGTGCCGATATGGAAGTTAGCATAATAAACGACGGTCCCGTAACTATTTTGCTGGAGGTTTAATATGAAAAAACTACTAATATTTTTATTGGTTACACTATCTTTTTCTTATGACATCAAAGAATTCACAACGTGCAAAAACGTAAAAAATTTAACTCCCGTTAATCCTACTACGACTTTTTCAATTAAAGACAAAAAAATCTACGCTTTTGCTTATTTTACAAACATCAAAAAAAACAAATTCATTGACTTCGTATGGGAAAAAGAAGTAAACGGCATTTGGAAATTATATGCAGATATAAAACTCCCCATATTTTCCGGAAACAGATGGAGAACTTATTCAAACATCACAATAAGACCTTATTTTAAAGGAAAATGGAGAGTTAGTCTATTTGACGGAAACAAAACCATAAAATCTTTGAATTTCTCCATAAAAGAAGATTTGAAAACTAATTAATTTCTTCTTTTATTATTTTAGCTTTCTCTTTTATCTTTGCAATTTTTTCTTTATAACTTATATTTTCCAGCAAAACTTTTACAAAAGCACTTCCGACGATAACTCCATCCACATCTTTTGATTTTTCGCGAGCGGTTTTTTCATTTACTCCAAAACCTATATAAACAGGAACCGACGTTATAGCTTTTATAGTACTTATAATTTCACTCAAATCTTCTTTTTTATCACTACCGGTAATTCCGGCATAAGCCACCATATAAACGAATTCTTTAGGATTTCTTAAAATCGTTTTTATTCTCTCTTTCGAATCGGTAGGAGCGACAAAAGAAATAAGAGGAAATTTCTCTTCATAAACAACCGCTTCTTCATAAGGCAAATCCGGAATTATAAATCCTTTTACATTCGTTTCTTTAGCTCTAGCTACCATAAAATCATAACCTTTATGATAAAAATTATTAAAATATCCCATCCAATAAAGCGAAATTTCTTTAGGCACATATTTACTTACATAAAACGTATCATCTATTTTATAACCGTTTTCCAAAGCTTTTTTATTCACTTCTTGAATAACATCTCCATCGGCAACCGGATCGGAAAAAGGAATACCAAGCTCGATTCCGTCTACAAACTCACTAATTTCATTAATAAGTTCGATTGTAAAATTTTTATTAGGATAACCGGTTGTAATATAGGCAATCAATTTTTTCATCTCAAACCTTTTGTTGTATAATAATATTAATGAAATTATATCAAAGGAAACTAATGAAAAACACTCTAAAAAATCTTTACAAAAAAGAAAAATTAACAATGATTACGGCTTATGACGCTCTTTTTGCAAAAATTTTCGACGATATTGCGGATATTATTTTGGTGGGCGACAGTTTAAATATGAGTTTTCTAGGAGAAAGCGATACGTTAAATGCTACAATAGACCAAATGATTTATCATACTCGTGCCGTATGTAACGGAGCTAAAAAAGCCTATATCATATGTGATATGCCTTTTGGAAGTTATGTAACCCCTAAAAAAGCTCTTGAAAATGCAATTAGAATCTATAAAGAAACAAAAGCGGATGCCGTTAAACTCGAAGGTGGAGCAGAAAAAGCCGAACATATCAAACTTTTAACGGATAATGCGATAGCGGTTGTGGGACATATAGGACTTATGCCGCAGTTCAGCAGAAGCGAAGGAGGATATATCGTAAAAGGAAAAGATGAAAATTCAAGAAAAAAACTCCTTGAAGACGCAAAAGCCATAGAAAAAGCCGGAGCCGTAATGCTTGTAATAGAAGGTGTAAAAGAAGAAGTCGCCAAAGAAATTACCGAAAGCGTAAATATACCTACTATCGGAATAGGTGCCGGAAGATATACGACCGGACAAGTACTTGTATGGAGCGATATGCTAGGATTTTTCGAAGAGTTTAAGCCAAAATTCGTAAGACGTTATTTAAACGGGGCTGAGCTTGTAAGAGAAGCGGTAAAAAAATACGTAGATGATGTAAAAAACGGAAAATTCCCAGGTAAAGAGGAAATTTATTAATGAGAATAGTAGAAGTTGAAAAAGTAAGTTTTGACGAAGCTTATGAAAAGTCTTTAAGACCTCAAAATTTAAACGAATACATAGGGCAAGAACAAATAACAAAAAATCTAAAAGTTTTTATAAAAGCAGCTAAAAAAAGAAAAGAATCGCTTGACCATATTCTATTTTTCGGACCTCCGGGACTTGGTAAAACCACATTAGCAAATATTATAGCAAACGAAATGGAAAGTAATCTTAAAACAATATCCGCTCCTATGCTTGAAAAATCGGGAGATTTAGCGGCAATTCTTACGAATTTAGAAGACGGTGATATTCTCTTTATTGATGAAATTCATCGTCTTAAAGCTTCGATTGAAGAAGTTTTGTATTCGGCGATGGAGGATTTCAGACTCGATATTGTTATAGGAAGCGGTCCAGCAGCACAGACTATTAAGCTGGATGTTGCGAAATTTACTCTTATTGGTGCTACGACAAGAGCGGGGATGCTTTCTAGTCCTCTTCGCGACAGATTCGGTATGAGTTTTAGACTTAATTTTTACAACCATAAAGAACTAAGTGAAATTATCAAGCTTGCATCAAAAAAACTAAATAAAAACATAGAACAGAGTGCCGCTGTAGAAATTGCCAAACGCTCACGCGGAACCCCGCGAATCGCTCTTAGACTTCTTAAAAGAGTAAGGGACTTCGCCGAAATAAAAGACGAAAAAACAATTACACATAATACAACCAAATACGCACTTGACGAACTAGGAATAAACGAATACGGTTTTGACGAACTTGATATTAAATTTTTATCTCTTCTTGCCAAAGCAAAAAAACCTCTAGGACTCTCAACCATAGCGGCGGCATTAAGTGAAGACGAAGGAACGATAGAGGATGTAATCGAACCGTTTTTGATAGCCAACGGCTTTATCGAAAAAACACCAAAAGGAAGAGTCGCAACGAAAAAAACGTATGAAATATTAAATTTTAGTGCAATAACGCTTTTTTAAAGGGAGACAATGAAATTTTTAACTTTCTTAACACTAGTCGTAGGATATTTCGTATATCTTACTTATAAACCGTATTTACTTGATATGGCTATTGCGGCTTTAATGGCTATCGCTTTTGGTAAAGTAATATTTTTTATTAATAAAAAAATTAAAAACAAATATGTAGTTTCAGCCATTATTACCTCTTTATTTGCCGGATTAATCTTCGGGCCTATATTTTATTTTTTAATAACCATAGGTAAATTCGTTTCCAAAGCTAAAATAGAAGATATTGAAACCATAATTTTAAAAGCTCAAAATCTTTTGAGTTTTTTACCGGATACAATGGCTCAAAAAATCAAATATTATCTAAATCCGGATAATATAATTCAAATTTATAACACCATCGTTCCTATTATCGCAACATTAACAACCAAAAGTGCCGTTTTCATTAAAGACGCATTTTTAATTGTGATCTTTTTCTTTTTTGCAATTTTATACGGTAAACAAATTTTAGAATTTTTAAAAAAAATAATTCCTCTTCCTAATTCTCAATTGGAAAAACTTTTTTTCGGTACTAGTGAAGTTATGAGTGTTGTATTTTATTCTACGATTCTAACCGCTCTATTAGAAGGTGTTTTATTCGGAATAATTGTTTCTTTTTACAATTTTAATTTCTTTTTATTTAGCATAATGTACGCTTTTTCTTCTTTAATACCTCTTGTTGGAGGAGTAATAATGTGGGGACCGATAAGTTTATATTTATACTCAATAGGAAATATAAAAGGTGCTATAGTCATTATAATTTATTCTATTTTAATTATTTCTATAATTGCGGATACTTTTGTTAAACCGGTAATAATAGAATTCGTTAAAAAAACATTTGAAGCCGATACAGAATTAAATTCTTTACTAATATTTTTTTCAATTGTAGCAGGAATTTCCTCTTTCGGATTATGGGGAATAATAATAGGACCGGCCGTAACGGCTCTGTTTATATCCATATTGCGTTTTTATGAAAAGTTTTAGCCGATACCGCTCAAGTTTTTTAAAAAAAATCCTTAAAAAACTTGACATTCTTCTTTTAATTTTATATAATTTTGCAGTCAAAAATAAAAGCAGCTAGTCAAACTCAACTTAAATAGTTAAGTTTAATTTAGTTTTATTGAATTAGATGATATAAATTTTTGACTTTAATGATGTTTGAAAACAGATTGTTATTTTATAAGTTTTAAACTCAAAGGAGGGGTTATGAGTAAGAAAAAGCATAAACATAATAAAAAAGAATACAAAGAAACGAAAACTCAAGAAAACTCACAAGAAAACTCAATTGATATAGAAGCTATTCAAAAAGAAAATGAAGAGCTTAAAAATAAACTTGAAGAAGCTTTAAGAGCTTATGCAAAATGTGAAAACGATAAAAAGCTTCTTCAAAAAGAAGCTGATAATGCAATTGAATATGCATATGAAAAATTTGCAAAAGACCTTTTACCGGTAGTTGATTCGCTTGAATTAGCAATTGCTCACGCAAACGATATAGAAAACAAAGAAGAGGCTTTTGACAAATTGGTAGAGGGTGTTGAACTTACCCTTAAAAAACTTCTTGATACATTTAAAAATCACGGAATCGAACCGATTGAACATAATGAATTTAATCCGGAATTTCATCAAGCGATTCAACAAGTAAACAGCGATGAGCACGAAGACGGTGCAATTGTTGATATTTATCAAAAAGGTTATACTCTAAAAGGTAGAGTAATAAGACCTTCAATGGTAACAATAAATAAAAAATAAACTTTAAGGAGGAAAATATGGGAAGAGTAATAGGAATTGACTTAGGAACAACAAACAGTGCTATGGCATATTATGACGGGAAAGACGCAAAAATTATTCCAAATAAAGAGGGTAGAAATACTACTCCATCAGTAGTGGCCTTTACGGATAAAGGGGAAGTTTTAGTAGGTGAACCAGCTAAAAGACAAGCTATCACAAACCCGGAAAGAACTATTTATTCAGTAAAAAGAATTATGGGTATGATGTGTAATGAGCCAAAAGCTCAAGAAGCTAAAAAACACGTTCAATATAAAATCGTTGATAAAAATGGAGCTTGTGCTGTAGAAGTAGACGGAAAAATTTATACACCTCAAGAAATTTCAGCAAAAATCTTAATGAAACTTAAAAAAGACGCAGAAGAATTTTTTGGTGAAGAAGTAACAGAAGCGGTAATTACGGTACCGGCATACTTTAACGACTCTCAAAGAAAAGCGACTCAAGAAGCCGGTAAAATTGCAGGACTAAACGTACTAAGAATCATCAACGAACCGACAGCAGCGGCACTTGCATACGGACTTGATAAAAAAGGTGAAGAAAAAGTACTTGTATACGACCTTGGTGGTGGTACGTTTGACGTAACCGTACTTGAAATAGGTGACGGTACATTCCAAGTACTTGCGACTGACGGTAACGCATTCTTAGGTGGAGACGACTTTGACAATAGAATTGTACAATGGCTAATTGACGAATTCAAAGCTGAAACCGGAATTGATTTGAGCAACGATAAAATGGCTCTTCAAAGATTAAAAGACGCGGCTGAAACAGCTAAAAAAGAACTTTCAACTAAAGAAGAGACAGAAATCAACTTGCCGTTTATTACAGCTGACGCAAGCGGACCGAAACACTTAGTTAAAAAATTAACAAGAGCTAAATTTGAAGCTATGATTGATGACTTGTTACAAGAAACATTAAGACATATTGATACTGCATTAAACGATGCAGGACTTAGCAAAGATGAAATTGATGAGATCGTAATGGTAGGTGGTTCAACGAGAATACCTAAAGTTCAACAACTTGTAAGTGATTACTTTAACGGTAAAAAACTAAATAAATCAGTTAACCCTGACGAAGTTGTGGCACTAGGTGCGGCAATTCAAGCAGGAGTTCTAAAAGGTGACGTAAAAGACGTACTATTACTTGACGTTACACCACTTAGCCTTGGAATTGAAACACTTGGTGGAGTAATGACTAAAATTATTGAAAAAGGTACAACAATACCTGTGAAAAAATCACAAATATTCAGTACAGCTGAAGATAATCAAACAGCGGTTACAATTCACGTATTACAAGGTGAAGCGGAACTTGCTAAAGATAATAAATCTTTAGGACAATTTAATCTTGAAGGAATTCCACCGGCACCAAGAGGAGTACCTCAAATCGAAGTAACATTTGATATTGACGCAAACGGTGTGCTAAATGTTAGTGCTAAAGATAAAACAAGCGGAAAAGAACAAAAAATTACAATTACAGGAAGCTCAACTCTAAGTGAAGAAGAGATTGAAAGAATGATTAGAGAAGCTGAAGAAGCCAACAGAAAAGAAAAAGCTAGAATTGAAGCTATTAAAGCTAGAAACGAACTTGACGCAGTAGCATATCAAGCTGAAAAATTTATTAACGACAATAAAGACAAACTTGGCGATGTAAGTGCACTTGAAGCTAAAATTAAAGAAGCAAAAGAGCTAATTGAACAACAAAGCGAAGATAAAGCTAAAATTGATACACTTAAAAACGAAATTACGGCTGAAATGCAAAAAGTTGCACAAAATATGCAACAAAACACCGGTAATCAAAGCGGGACACAACAGCAACAAAACAAAGGTGGTGACGACGACGTTATCGATGCAGAGGTTGAATAAACCTCTTTTTTATCGTCGTTTTTTGACAACTTAAATATAATATACTTTTTAAAAACACTTTCCTTAAGCTTTCCTTAAGTTTTTATTGACTTTTTAAGCAAAATTTGATATTCTTACATCAGAAAATGTCATTCGCAAGTAGGTCTTAAAGAGACTTTCTTGGGGGTGACATGGATTTCGACAGGGGTAGAAAGCCCTAAGCTGCACGTCGGCCTGGATAAGCCGTAAAACGGTCCACAAAAAATAAACGCAGCAAATAATACAAATTACAGCCCAGCAGTAGCTAGAGCTGCTGCTTAATCGGTAGTTTTGGGCACCTCCACCCACTGAGGATTGCCACCTCCTCGGGTGGAGAGTAAAGCGTGGCTAGGAAGTCTTGCCCTGGATAGAGCAAGACTTCCGAAATTACATCTATCCCTCTCTCCTAAAAGGCTTTGTCGTTTGAGCCGTGGAGAGTAGTATAATCAAACGACTAAGCGTGTAGACGCTTAGGGTAATCTATTTCTGGACTGGGGTTCGATTCCCCACACCTCCACCAATAAATATTTGGTGCCAGAGATAATATGCTAACAATATCTAGCAAGACTCCAAAAATACGCAAAAATAAATTATCTTTACTTTAAATAATCTCAAGTATTTTTAGTATAAGTTGCTTTAGGGATATGAATAGAATTATAATAACAATCCCCGAAATAGATTTTATGTGTTTAAATATTTATTCCAATCTTCAATAATCCAATGAAAACCACAAAATTTTTTGATTTTTTCTTTATTATTCATCCAATCTATTAAAGATTCATCAATTATACCAATTCTCATATATTCATAGTCTTTATAATATAGTTATAAGAAACCAAAGATTTGATTTGCTTTTTTGTATATGAAAAAAGAATTTCTGTAACTTTTTTTTCTAATTCTTCTATTGTTTTAAATGTTATATTCTTTAAAAATTTCTTTATATCTTCAAATCTTTTTTCTTGTGGATTTAACTCTGGTAAATATGGAGGAAGATACTCAATTTTGATATT
>CAYULY010000013.1:0-33437 GCA_964445785.1 uncultured Nautiliales bacterium | reverse complement strand
CGGGAAAAACTCTTATCTTTTAGGATGTAAATACGCAAGCGAATATGATTTTACTTTCACTGCCGAATGGTATAAAGATTGGAATGAGAATAAATTTATTTACGCCAAAGTCTCTCAAAAAGATTTTTATATCGATTATCTGAAAGCTTACATAACGGGTATTAGAAACTATACGCAAAATGTAAATTCACTTCTTTTAGGACTTAGTTACGATTTTAAAAATAATTTTGTTTTAACCGCAGAATATCTTACTTCTACCAAACAAAAACAGACTAAAATCTCTCTTAGCTACTATTTTTAATCTTCTTTTTGTTATAATCAAAATAAAAACGGAGAAGTTTATGATTAAAGATTATAATGAATACAAAAAAGCCGTCCGAACACTCAAAAAATGGGCATATTATTATTATGTACTTGATAATCCGCTTGTTACGGATGAAGAATACGATAAACTTTATCATGAGGTCGAAGAGTATGAAAAAAACCATCCTGATGAAATCGACCCTTCATCACCTACTCAAAGAGTTGGTGACGTTGTGCTTGAAGGCTTTGAAAAAGCAAAACATTTAAGCCGTATGTGGTCTATGGAAGACGTATTTAACGAAAACGACTTTTTAGACTGGGTCGGAAGGGTTAAAAGGATTTTAGGGCATAATAATTTTAGTTTTTATATCGAACCGAAATTTGACGGGGCTAGTCTTAATCTCGTATATGAAAACGGTAAACTTATAAGGGCTGAAACAAGGGGGGATGGCGAAATAGGTGAAGATGTAACGCTAAACGCCAAAACAATCAAATCCATTCCTCTTGAAATAAAAGAAAAATCGCTTATTGAAATAAGGGGTGAGGTTGTAATTAAAAAAAGCGATTTTGAAAAACTGAATGAAGAGAGAATTAAAGAAGGCGAGCCGACTTTTGCAAATCCAAGAAACGCCGCAGCGGGAAGCCTAAGACAGCTTGATCCCAAAATTACGGCAAAAAGACCTCTTATATTTTATCCCTGGGGAGTGGGGGTTAACTCTTTGAATTTTGAAAAATATAGTGAAATGATGGAGTATATTTATTCTCTTGGATTTAAAGAGCCTCCTAAAAGAGGAATATGTAAAGATATACCGTGTGTGGAGAAAAAGTATGAGGAATTTGTGGAGTTCAGGGATAAATTTGAAGTTATGCTTGATGGTATGGTGGTAAAAATAGATGAAATAAAATATCACGATATTTTGGGTTATACGCAAAAATATCCGAGATGGATGGTGGCGTATAAATTCCCTGCGGTTGAAAAAGAAACAATTATAGAAGATGTGGTGATTCAGGTCGGAAGGACGGGCGTTTTAACACCGGTAGCTATATTAAAGCCTGTGGAAATAGGGGGAGTGACTGTTGAGAGAGCGACTCTTCACAATTTTGATGAAATAGAAAGAATGGATGTGAGAATCGGGGATCATGTTATTGTTATAAGAAGCGGGGATGTGATACCGAAAATTACTAAAGTCCTTACATGGAAAAGAAGCGGGAATGAAAAACCGATTCCACGCCCGACTCATTGTCCTGTATGTGGGGCTGAAGTGCTGGACGAAGGTGCACTTATTAAGTGTCAAAACCTTTCATGTCCTGCAAGGGTTGTTAATACGATTATCTATTTTGCAAGTAAAAATTGCCTTGATATTGAAGGACTCGGAGAAAGCGTGGCAAAGCTTTTATACGAACACGGACTTGTAAAAGACGTAACCGATTTGTTTAAATTAAAAGTTGAAGAACTTGAAAAACTGCCTTTATTTGCAAGGAAAAAGGCGGAAAATCTCGTAAATGCCATAAAAAGCAGAGTTGGGGTTGAGTGTTGGAGATTTGTAAACGCCCTTGGAATTGAGCATATAGGGGAAGTGGCAAGTAAAAAAATATGTGAAAAATTCGGTGTGGAATTTTATAAACACGACCCGGAAGAGTTTGAAGAAATAGAAGGTTTCGGACCTGAAATGGTAAAATCCATTGCCGAATATGTAAGGGTAAACAGAGAAAAAATAGAAAAACTCATTGAAATACTTAAACCTAAAAATCCTGAAAAAAAAGAAGTTAAAGAGTCCGCTTTTACAGGAAAAACGGTAGTGTTAACGGGGACAATGAGCAGACCAAGAAGCGAAATTAAAAAAATATTGGAAGATTTGGGAGCAAAAGTGACAAACAGCGTAAGTAAAAAAACGGATTTTGTTATATACGGAGAAGATTCCGGCAGTAAATACGATAAAGCCGTAAAACTAGGAGTGAATCTTTTGAGTGAAAAAGAGATGATGAAGATGATAAAAAACTAATTTTTAAATGTTATAAAATTTTGTTATAATAAATAAAAAAAGGCTTTAAATGTAAGCTGTATTTGATATGAGATTGGAAGAGTTTGGTGATAGTTTTTAGTAAATCGTGTTTTGAAGATTATCTTTATTGGGAGCAGAATGATAAAAGAATCTTTAAAAAACTAGCTTTTAGGGGTTTGGTTAAGACGTATAGATAGTGAACATAGATTAGTTTATAAATACAAAAAAAAATTGTATATAATTTCTGTGAGATACCATTATAAAAAAGGAAAATAATGCCGACTAAAACGGTTGTGGAAAATGATGTAGAGATAATAATGCCTAAACTTTATAAAGTGATGCTTTTGAATGATGATTATACGACTTTTGATTTCGTAATAGAGATTTTAAAAAAAGTTTTTCATAAAAGTGAAGAGGAGGCTATTAATCTTACTTTAAAAGTGGATAGAGAAGGGAGTGCGGTTGTTGGGGTTTACCCTTACGAAATAGCTCAAATGAAAGTGGAAAGAACCCACGCACTTGCACGTGAAGCCGGATACCCTTTAAGAGCAGTATTAGAGGAGGAATAAGTGGAGATAACTAGGAATTTAAAGAATATTTTAAACGAAATTGTAAATGAAGTGAAAAGAAGACAAAACGAATATATTACTATCGACCACGCTTTTTACGTGTTGTTAAAAGATGAAAATATTAAAAAAATTTTAGAAGATGTCGGGGTTGATGTGGATTATATAAGAATGGGGCTTGATTATTATCTTGACAGATATATAGAAAAAGTACCCGTTAAAGTAACTCCGACAGAAACTCTTGCCTTTCATAAAGCAACGGAGAGAATGATAAACCATATTCAAGGAATTCGTAAAAACGTAGCAGATGAGATAGACTTTTTTATAGCTCTTTTAGAAGATGAGACGAGTTATACTCATCAGCTTTTAAGAGAATTTGGAATTCAAAGGGTAGAAATAGTTGAGTATATTACGGAAAGTGAAGCTGAAACGAAAGAGAATAAAAAAGAGTCTTCTTTAAAAGAATTTACAACTGAGCTTACCTCTATCGCAAAAAAATTTGACGACGTAATAGGCAGGGAAAAAGAGATAGAAAGAGTTATGCAGGTTCTTGTAAGACGTAAAAAAAATAACCCTATACTAGTAGGAGAACCTGGAGTTGGGAAAACGGCTATTGTTGAAGGACTTGCGAAAAAAATAGCTTTAAACGAAGTTCCAAAAGCCTTAAAAAACAAAAAAATATACTCTTTGGATTTAGGAGCTTTAATAGCCGGTACAAAATACAGAGGCGAATTTGAAAAAAGAATGAAACTTATTTTGGATGAACTTAAAAAAGAAAAAGAGCCTATTTTGTTTATTGATGAAATTCATATGATTGTAGGAGCCGGGGCTGCTGGGAATGGGAGTATGGATGTGGCGAATCTGCTAAAACCGGCACTTGCCAGGGGTGAAATTAGATGCATAGGTGCTACGACTTATGAAGAGTATAAAAACCATTTTGAAAAAGATAGAGCCTTAAACAGAAGATTTCAAAAGATAGATATAAAAGAACCAAGCATTGAAGATACTGTTAAGATTTTAAAAGGATTAAAATCTAAATACGAAGAGTTTCACGGTGTGAGATATTCCGAAGAGGCTATTAAAAGTGCGGCTGTTTTGGCTAAAAAGTATCTTAGGGAGAAATTTTTACCCGATAGTGCGATTGATTTGATAGATGAAGCCGGAGCTAAATTTAAACTAAAAGGTAAAAAGTTAATAACAAAAAGCGATATAGAAGGGATTGTTGCAAAACTTGCAAATATTCCTAAAGAAAACGCTTCGAATAATGAAATAGAAAAATTAAGACATCTTGAAGATAATTTAAAAGCTAGAGTTTTTGGGCAGGATGAAGCTATAAAAGAGCTTGTAAAAGTGATAAAAAGAAAAAAAGCTGGACTAACCCGTGAAGATAAGCCTATAGGAAGTTTTCTTTTTGTAGGACCTACGGGTGTGGGTAAAACTGAAATTGCAAAACAGCTTGCGAATATATTAGGAATTAACTTTTTAAGATTTGATATGAGCGAATATCAGGAAAAACATTCTGTCGCAAAACTGATAGGCTCGCCTCCTGGGTATGTAGGATATGAAAAAGGAGGATTTTTAACAGAAGCCATAAGAAAAAATCCTCATACCGTGCTTTTACTTGATGAAATTGAAAAAGCACATCCGGATATCGTTCAGATTTTACTGCAGGTGATGGACAGTGCTACGTTAACGGATAATGACGGAAGAAAGGCTGATTTTAGAAATGTAGTATTGATTATGACAAGCAATCTTGGAGTAGGAGAAGGTAATAATCCGGGATTTTTGCAGGAATTTAGCGAATTTAAAGAAGAAGCGATTGATAGGTTTTTTGCACCGGAATTTTTAAATAGACTTGATGCGATTGTGAGGTTTAAACCTCTCTCACATGAGAGCGTATTGATGGTGGTTGATAAATTTATAGATGAACTGCAGGATAAATTAAGCTCTAAAAAGGTAAAACTGACATTGACAAAAAGAGCAAAAAACGCACTTGCAAAAAAAGGCTATTTACCAAAACTCGGAGCCCGTCCGCTTGCTAGAGTGATTGAAGAGAATATCGTTGAGCCTTTAAGTGATGAAATACTGTTTGGGGATTTAAAAGGGGGAGGAGAAGTGAGAGTAGATTATGTAAAAGATAAATTCAATTTAAAAGTAAAAAAATGATAAAAGTAAACGAAAATCCACCTTTGTATCTTTTAGACGATTTTACTTTTCCAAACCCTTTTGAGAGATTTGAAGACGGATTTGTAGGGGCTAGCTATGATTTACATCCAAAAAGACTGCTTGAAGGATATTCTCAGGGTTTTTTCCCCTGGTATCAGGATGATGAGGGACTTTTTCACTGGTTTGTATTGGATGAGAGAATGCTTTTAAAAACGGATGAGGTTAAAAAAACGAAAAAACTTCTTCAAAAACTAAGAAGTCCTAAGTGGGACTTTAGAATAAATACAAGATTTAACGACGTAATAAGATATTGTGCCAATGTAAAAAGAAAACACGAAGACGGAACCTGGATTAACGACGCTTTTATAGATGCTTATACGAAACTTTATGAGCTTGGGTTTGTAATTTCGGTTGAGAGTTATTATGAAGGGGAGTTGGTAGGTGGATTTTACGGGGTTGCGATAAATAAATATTTCAGTGGTGAGAGTATGTTTCATTTAAAACCCGATGCCAGTAAACTTGCACTTATTTATTTTTGCGATGTTTTAAAACAGCACGGAGTGGAGTTTATAGACTGTCAGGTACCTAGTGAACATTTGGGTTCTATGGGTGGGAAAGTGTATAAAAAAGAGGAGTTTATTCCTATGATTTGGAAGGCAAGTGGATTTAACGAAAACGGAGATGTGAGGGATTTGGGTAAATAGACTAAAAAATAGCGATTCTCCTTATCTTTTGGCTCATGCTACAAATCCGGTTGATTGGTATCCTTGGTGTGAAGAAGCGTTTGAGAAGGTAAAAAAAGTAGAATATTCAACTTGATACTGGTATTAGAATGGAGAAATATTCAAACATTCCGGATATTTTAATGGCAGTGGTTATAAAAAGTAAAGCTGTAAGTGCTCTTATGGTTTTAAAATCTATCGCAAAATAGAGGTCTTTAAAAGAGGGCTTTAGTTTAAAGCTTAAAATAAAAAAAAGAGATAAAAAGCTAAAAAAAAGCCACTCTTTTTTTAGAAGTTTCATTTACCTAAAATTTTTACTTTTGAAGTGTCGATATTGCATTCGTTCGGGATTTTTTTAAGGTTTAAAGCCAGTTTGTCATTATCCATAATTACAATTTCATTATTTAAAATGTGCTTTGCCACTTTTTTTGCACCTTCAAGAGAGTGCATATAGCAGCTTCCACACTGGTATACGTTGGCTTCCGGGATGGTGTCTGTATTTAGAATATTTTCCATAGATTTTTTCCAAGCTTTGATTATTTCCTCCTCTTTCGGCTCTCCTATTACGCTCATATAAAATCCCGTTCTGCAGCCCATAGGAGAAATGTCTATTATTTCGTAATTAGGCAGATTGTCTCTCATAAATCCGGCAAAGAGATGTTCAAGAGTATGCATTGCCTTTTCGTCTATTATTTCAACGTTCGGTTTTGCGAATCTTACGTCGTATACGGTAATTATATCCCCTTTTGGAGTTTTTACCTTTTTTGCCACTCTAAGTGCTGGAGATGGCATTTTTATATGGTCTACTAAAAAACTGTCAAGCATTGGCATATTAATCCTTTTTTATTTGCAATTATACACCATTTTTGATAAAATGCCGTTTCTAGTTCTCACCTCTTTATTCCTTGGTAGGGTTGCACCAAAAGGTGTTAAAGAAGAGGGAGGCTAAACCCGAACCGAAAAAAACAAATAATTCAAGGAGAAAGAATGCCGTGTAACGTAACAATGAAAGACCTTTTAGAGTGTGGTGTACATTTTGGTCATCAAAAGAGAAGATGGAATCCGAAAATGAAAAAATATATTTTCGGTGTAAGAAAAAATATTTATATTATCGACCTTCAAAAAACATTAAGACATATTAAATATGCTTATAATGTAGTTAAAAATGCTGCTGAAGAAGGTAAAACTATCTTATTTGTAGGTACTAAAAAACAAGCAGTTGATGCTATTAAAGAACACGCTACAAGATGTGGAATGCCATATGTAAACCATAGATGGCTTGGAGGAATGTTAACTAACTTCAAAACTATCCAAAAATCAATCAGAAAACTTGAAATTATTGAAAAAATGGAAGAAACTGGACAAATTAATCTTTTAACTAAGAAAGAAAGATTAATTTTAGCTAGAAGAAAAGCAAAACTCGAAAAATTCATTGGTGGTATTAGATATATGAAAAAAATTCCTGATATGCTTTTCATTATCGATACAGTAAAAGAAAAAATCGCAGTTGGTGAAGCTAATAAACTTGGTCTTCCGATTGTAGCTCCTGTAGATACAAACTGCGACCCTGATTTAATTGATTATCCAATTCCAGGAAATGATGATGCAATTAGAAGTGTTAATCTTTTCTGTAAAACAATTGCTGATGCGATTATCGAAGGTAAAGAACTTGCGGCAAAAGAGGAAGAATCTGCTGAACCTGTAAGTGAAGAAGAAATTGCTGAAGAAGTAAAAGAAATTAAAGAAGAAGCAGCTCAAGAAACTAAATCTGAAGAAGAAATTAAAGCTGAAACTGAAGAAATCAAAAAAGCTGAGGAGGCGTAATATGGCAAACATTACTGCTAGTATGGTAAAGGCACTAAGAGAAAAAACTGGTGCTGGAATGATGGATTGTAAAAAAGCTCTTGTAGAAGCTGAAGGTAGCGAAGAAAAAGCAATTGAAATCTTAAGAAAAAAAGGTCTTGCAAAAGCGGCTAAAAAAGCTGACAGAAACGCTGCTGAAGGTAGAGTTGAAATTTATATTACTCCTGATTATAAAGTGGGAAGCATTGTTGAAGTAAACTGTGAAACAGATTTTGTTGCAAAAACAGACGAATTTATCGAATTTGTTAGCGAAACTGTAAAAACTATCAATGTAAACGATATCGCTGATGTTGAAGCACTTAATAAAGCTCCTTTTGGTAAAGGAACTTTTGAAGAAGAACTTAAAGTTAAAATTGCAAAAATCGGAGAAAATATTGTAGTTAGAAGAATAGCGACAATTAAAGCTCCTCAAAACGGAATCGTAAACGGATATATTCACGCCGGGGGAAAAGTTGGTGTACTTGTAGCGGCTGCGTGTGACAGTGAAAAAACTTGCGAAGCAATTAAAGATACTTTAAGAGATATTGCAATGCATATTGCTGCGATGAAACCTCAATACTTAAATCCTGAAAGTGTACCGGCTGATATAATTGAAAAAGAAAAAGAAATTGCAAAAGCTCAGCTTCTAAAAGAAGGTAAACCGGAAAACGTAATTGAAAAAATTATTCCCGGTAAAATTAAAAGATTCTTTAGCGACGTATGTGTAACAGAACAAGAATACGTAAAAGCGGAGAAAAAAGAAACAGTTGCCGAAGCTTTATCTAAAGCGGCAAAAGCTGCTGGTGGAGAAGCTAAACTTGTTGACTTCATTAGATTCGAAGTTGGTGAAGGTTTAGTTAAAAACGCTTGTAATATGGCGGACGAAGTGGCAGCGGCTTTATCTTAAGCTTCTGCTTCTTTTTATTTTTACCATATTTAGTGCCAGGTAATTTTTTTAAATCTTTCGAAGATTTTTTTACGTTTTAAATATTTTGTTATAATTTCTCAAAAAGGCCGTTATGTTAAAAGCTAGAAATCTTACCCATTCTTTTGATTATCTTTTATTTGAAAACGTTAATTTAGAAATTAAACCTAAAGAAAAAATAGCTATTGTTGGAAGTAGTGGAAGTGGAAAATCGACTCTTCTTCATATCTTATCTTCGTTTTTAAAGCCAAACGGTGGAGAAGTTTTTATAAACGATAAAAATATTTACTCTTTAAAAGAAAAAGATTTAATTGAAATGAGAAAAAAAGAGATAGGGGTTATTTTTCAATTTCATTATCTTTTTAATACTTTTACTGCTCTTGAAAATTTAGAGGCTGCGGCACTTTTAAGTGCTAAAAGTATTGATTTTAAACTTTTGGAGAGATTAAAGATAAAAGATGTTATAAATCAAAACATTCAAACCTTAAGTGGAGGTCAACAGCAAAGAATAAGTATAGCAAGAGTGCTTACTAAAAAACCTAAAATTATTTTTGCAGACGAACCGACCGGAAATTTGGATAAAGAAAATGCATATGAGGTTATTGAAATTTTAAAAGAGTATTGTGATGAAAATAGTGCCTCTTTAATTACCGTAACTCACGATATGGATATAGCTAAAAAATTTGATAAAGTGTATGAATTAAAAAATAAAAAGCTGGTTTTAAATGGAGATAATTAACTATTTAACGCCCGTTAACGTAGTTACTTATTTGCTTTTATTTGTTAGGATTAGTTCTTTTTTGTCTTTTTTGCCTTTTTTTAATTATACTACTATTCCTATGAGTGTGAAGGCTGCTTTTGCTTTTTGGCTTAGTATAGTGTTTTTTCCTTTGACTCCTAAATTTTCTTATGAGATTAATTTTATTAATATTATATTGAGTGTTTTAAATGAAATTGCGTTTGCTTTTTTTGTAGGGATGGCTTTGGGGCTTATTTTTGATATTTTAAGATATGCAGGAGAACAGGTAAGTTTTGTTATGGGATTTACTATGGCAAACGTTCTTGATCCAAATGCCGGAGTACAAACCACTATAGTTTCGCAGTTTCTTATATGGGTTGCTGTTTTGGCGTTTTTAAGTTTCGGTGGGGATAGGCTTGAAATTATGTTTTTGGCAAAAAGTTTGACGATGTTGCCTTTTGGGGAGTTTTTTAATTATAAAAATGTTTATGAATATTTTATCGTTTATATGGGCAAATATTTTTTGATAGGAATTGCTATGGCTTTTCCTATTATTGCGATTTCTTTAATGGGGGATATAATTTTTGGAATGATAATGAAAACTATGCCTCAATTTAACTTGCTTGTTATAGGATTTCCCATAAAAATTACGTTGGCGTTTTTGGTTTTAATGGCTATTTTAGCATCTATGATGCAGGTTTTTTCTATAAATATAAAAGAAGTCTTTGAAGTGATTTTAGGCTTTATCTAGCTAATCTGTAATCTGTCGATAAAATTCTTAAATGATTAAAAAACGAATTAAAATTGGCTATTAAAAATCTGTCTTCGCTTATCATTAGATATTCGAAGTTTTTGTAAAAGGCTGAATAAGAGTAATTCGCACTTCCGGTAATTAAATATGTATCGTCTATAATAGTCGATTTTACATGCATTTTTGCTTTTTTTCCGTTTTTGTAACTTTTTCCGGATAAAAGATATACGTGGATATTTTGAATGGTTGCTAGTGAGGGGATAACGGAATATTTATATTTGGCTTCTTTTTTGTCGGCTATAATAGTTATTTTTACTCCGTGAGCGGCTGCTATTTTAAGGGCTTTCGCTATTTTTCTATTTGTAAATGTGTAAATAGTCATTTTTATGTTGTTTTTTGCGTGAGATAAGAGATAACATACTCTTTTTTCTGCTACCTTTCCATCTTGTGGCATAAAAAAAACATCATTTGCAAATAAAAAAACGCTAAAAAATATAAGTAATTTTTTCAAAATTTCTCCTTTTTTAATATAATTATAATAAAAAAATGAGGTTTGCTATGAAAATTCTTCTGATTACGTCCAATTCAACAATAGAAAAATTATTTATATTGAGTGGCGAGAAAAAAGGTGACGAAGTTATTGTGTGTACATCTGATAATTTAATAGAAGATGAGTTTAAAGCTGTTTTTATCGATAAGGATTCTTATTCTCAAGAACTTTATGAAAAGTTGAAATCTTTATATTCGGAAGCTAAATTTGTGCTTATTGTTTCTAAAAAGGACGAAAAATTAGACGGATTTGATGATTATTTAACTAAACCTTTTTTACCTACAGATTTGATTAATATGTTGGAAAAACTTTCTCAAAAAGGAGGAAGTATATCTTCTGGTAACGAAGATATGGATATAGAGAGTTTCGATGAATTTAAAGATGTCGAGCATAATGATTTTGATGATGAGTTTGATCTTGAAGAGTTTTCTTTAGAAGATGAGAAAGAGCAGTTTGATAATGAGTTGATAGAAGATGAAATTATAGGTGAAGGTGATGACAGTTTTGAAATAAGTAAAGACGAACTTGAAAAAGAAGCACCCGATAGTGATATTGAAGAAGAATTTGAAATAGATGAAAACGAATTGAAATCAGATGAAGATAGTGAATCGGAAATTGATTTGGAAGCTTTGGAAGATAATAAAGACTTAGATATTTTGGAAGACGAAGTAATGCTGGATGATGAAAAAGTAAAAGAGTTTGCCGACTCTTTACAAGAGATTGATAACTCTTTGGAAGAAATTGAGGAAGTTGAAAAGATAAATGACGATAAAGCTATGCAAGAGGATTTAAGTTTGGATGAGGTAAATGAAGATGATTTGAAGTTAGAAGAATCTAATAGTGAAAATCAAGAAGATGAAAAGGTTGAAGATATTTCACAAGATGTTTTAGAAAGTAGAGAAGATAATACGCTTGAAGATGAAATGTTAAAAGAAGATATGGAAAATAGGGATATGAAAGAAGATTTTGAAAATGAAATGAGTATTGAGGATAAGAATGTTGAAAAGATAAATAACGAAGAAAATATTAAATATGAAAAAAAAGATGAATTTAGCGATATAGATGAGTATGAACTTGCCAATGCTTTGGGTGAAGAGATAGAAGTTGATGAAAAACCTCAAAATAGTATTAAAAATGAAATTAAAGAGGATGAAGAAGAATTTCAACAGAATGTAAAAGAAATTGAAAAAGAAGATTTTCTAGAAGAGTCTAAGATGAGTTTGGAAGAAAAAACTCTTGGAAATATCTTAAATATTAATTGGGAAGAGCTTAAAAAAGCGAAAGCAAAAGTAACTATAACAATAGATTTTGGAGATTAAAATGAATGGAAAAAACGGAAGTATTTTAGTAGTTTCAGGTCCTAGTGGAAGTGGTAAAACATCACTTGCTAGAAAGGTGTGTGAAGAATTTAGAGATAAGGCGTATTTTAGTATTTCAAGCACTACGCGTCCTAAAAGAGAAGGTGAAAAAGAAGGAGTTGATTACTATTTTTTAACTAAAGAGGAGTTTATAAAAGATATTGAAGACGGATATTTTCTTGAATGGGCAGAAGTCCACGGGAATTTTTACGGCACTAGCAAAAGACAGATAGATAAGGCTTTAGATAAAGGCAAGATAGTGTTTTTGGATATTGACGTACAAGGGTATGAACTTGTTAAAAAGGCTTATCCGGATATTACTACCGGTATTTTTGTAACTACCCCTAATGAAAAGATATTAAAACAAAGACTCTTAAACAGAGGTACGGAGACGGAAGAGAGTTTAAAGGTTAGAATGTTTAACGCATTACAAGAGATGAAAAAAATTCCGGAATATGACTATCTTTTGATAAATGATGATTTTGATGAGGCTAAAGAATTTTTAAAAAGTGTTGCGATTGCTAGTTTGATTAAAGTAAGTAAATATGATATCGATGAATTTATAAACGAATGGAAAGGAAGTAAATGAAAAAAAGAGTGAGCAATATTTTAAAAGAGCATTTAAACGAACAGCCTCCAATTCAAAAGCCAAGAGAGAAAAGGTTTGGTCATTTTGCAGTACCTGTTTTTAAATATGCAAAAATAAACAAACAAAATCCCGTTGAATTTGCTAAAAGTTTATGTGAAAAGCTTAAAAGTTGCGAAGAGTTTGAGAGTGTGGAGCCTTTGAGTGGTTTTGTAAATATTAAGCTTAGCGATAAATTCTTAGATGAATTTGCAAATAAAGTTATTAAAGAAAAAGAAGCTTTTGGCAAAGGTGAAAAAAAAGAAAAAATACTTCTTGAATACATCTCAGCCAATCCTACGGGACCACTTCATATAGGACACGCAAGAGGAGCGGTGTTTGGAGATGCCCTAACTCGTATAGGAAGACACGTAGGGTATGACGTAATGACTGAATATTACGTAAATGATGCCGGACGTCAAATTAATTTACTTGGGCTTTCTGTTTATCTTGCAGCAAGAGAGATTTTGGGGTTTAGTGTTGAGTGGCCGGATGAATATTATAGAGGTGAATATATAAAAGATTTAGCACGTGAGGCTATAGACGAGTTTGGAGAGGAGTATTTTAAAAAACCAATTGAGATAGTAGAAATTGATGGAAAAAAAGAAGCGAAATTTAAAGATGAAAAGCTTAGTCTTTGGGCTAAGGATAAAATGCTTGAAGAGATTAAAGAGGATATCAAAGTACTTAATATAACTCCTTTTGATAATTGGGTAAGTGAGAGAAGTCTTTATAAATATTGGGATGAAGTTAGAAAAATACTTGAAGAAAATAATGCTTTATATGAAAAAGATGGGAAAATCTGGTTAAAATCAAGCGAATATAAAGACGAAAAAGATAGGGTAGTGGTTAGAGAAGACGGGCGTCCTACATACTTAGCCGGCGATATTATTTATCACTGGGATAAATTCAAAAGAGGGTATGACAGATACATAAACATCTGGGGGGCAGACCATCACGGATATATTGCAAGGGTAAAGGCTGCTATTAAATTTTTAGGGTTTGAGCCGGAAAAACTTGAAATACTTCTTTCTCAAATGGTAAGGCTGTTAAAAGGCGGAGAGCCTTATAAAATGAGTAAAAGGGCTGGGAATTTTATATTAGTTAGAGATGTTGTTGAGGATGTGGGGGCTGATGCACTTAGATTTGTATTTTTAACAAAAAAAGCCGATACCCATCTTGAATTTGATATTGATGATTTAAATAAAGAAGATGCAAGTAATCCAAACTATTATGTAAACTACGCTCATGCAAGAATTAGAAGTATTTTTAGAAATAAAGGAATTGAATATGATGATGTTAAGGGAGTTGAATTAAAAAACTTAACGCAAGATGAAAAGGATTTATTGTTTTTGGCTCTTCAGCTTCCATATGTACTTGAAGATGCGTTTAGTGCAAGAGAACCCCACAGACTTACAAACTATCTGATTGATTTAGCAAGCGAATTTCATAGGTTTTATAATAAAAACAAAGTAATTGGAAGTGATAGAGAAGATATTAGACTAAAAATTTTAGCGGTTGTTGGAAGTATTATTAAACTAGGTCTTAGTCTTCTTGGAATTAAGGCTAAGGAGAGAATGTAGTGAAAGTATTAATTAGTGAGTGTATGCTTGGGGTGCCTTGTAGGTATGATGGAAAATCTAAACCTTTGAGTGATGAGATTTTAAATAAGCTAAGAGAAAAATATGAGCTTGTTCCTTTTTGTCCAGAATCCTTTTCTCTTCCAACTCCCCGTCCTCCTGCAAGATTTGTTGGAGATAAAATTATTGATATAAACGGGGTAGATAAGACAGAAGAGTTTTTAGCTGGGGCAAAAGAGGCTCTTAGAATTTGTAAAAAAGAGGGTATAAAAGTTTTTATTGGAAAGGAGAAGTCTCCAAGCTGTGGAGTTAAAAAAACAAGTGCTTATGTTAATGGGTGTGAATGCAAGTGCGATGCCCCGGGGCTTACAAGTAAAATCTTAAAAGAAAACGGAATTGAGTTAATTAGTGAATGGGATTTGTAAAGTAAATAGTGTGGTGTGTTAGTTATATTTATCCGGCAAAAACTGAGAAAAATGCTACTTTAGAAAAAGTTAATAATATTGATAATTTGCCTCAGTAGCCTTTTACCGATGCTATATGATAAAATAAATATAAAGAAGAAATTTTAAGCTACGCAAAAGATATTAAACATTTAAAAGCTTAAAAGAGATATTAAAGACTAGGAAAGCTCGTAAAGCTCTCCTTTTTCTAAATGTATTTGTCTGTATTTTATATTGAATGTTTGAGGTAGAGAGTGAGAAGCTATAAGGATTGTTATGTTTTTTTCTCTGTTTGCCATAATAAATAAATCCATTACTAAACTTGCCGAATACTCATCAAGTCCCGAAATAGGTTCGTCGGCTAAAATCATAACCGGGTCGTGAATTATGGCTCTTGCAATTGCCGCTCTTTGCTGTTCACCTCCGCTAAGTTCGGCTGGATATTTATCAAGTTTATGAGCTAGATTAACTTTTTCCAAAAATTGTATTGCTTTATTTTGAGCAGTTTTTTTATCTATACCTATTATTAATAAAGGGAGCATAACATTTTTTAATATAGTCCATTCCGGTATTAATTTATAATCTTGAAATACTACTCCTAGATATTTTCTTAAATAAGTAAGCTTTGATTTTTTTATTTTATAAAGCTCTATTCCTCCGACGTTTAAAGAACCTTTAATTATCGGGATTTCTCCGTATAAAGATTTAATAATTGTAGTTTTTCCGCTTCCGCTGACTCCGGTTAAAAATACAAAATCTTGTG
This sequence comes from uncultured Nautiliales bacterium, assembly GCA_964445785.1. Classification (GTDB taxonomy): domain Bacteria; phylum Campylobacterota; class Campylobacteria; order Campylobacterales; family Nautiliaceae; genus Nautilia. The sequence goes on along the minus strand of CAYULY010000013.1, from coordinate 18,101 downwards.
TATTAATTTTGAAATTAGCATTTTTTATAATCGGGGTTTTATTGTATCCGGTGTATAAATTTTTCGCTTGTACAAGGACTCTCATTTAAACAACCTTTTTAATTCCAGATGAGCTAAATAATTTTCTTTTATAGGAGCCGGTTTTTTAAAATATTGAGGCTTTTCTTTATTTAGGATATAGATGTGTTCTGGTCTATTAAAATTACCGATAGTTGCTCTTATAAGCTCTTTTTCATTGTCTATTTTAAACACTTTTTCTATATGGATTACGAAGTTGTCGTATATCTTAGGTTTAAAATCCAGATTTGTAAGTTTTCTTTCAAAGCTGAAATCAAAATTTTCTTCTAGTTTAGGAGATGTTTCGTGATTTATCATATAGATATCGTAGATGTTTTTATTCATTTTTCTCCATCTGTCTTCGTATTTGCTTGATATCTCATAAGGGATGTTTTTTTTCACTTTTAAATCTATTTCTTTAAAACTTAAAAACTCCTTTAAAGAATATTCAAAGTAGTTTTCACTATCCGTCCTTAGGTGTAAAAAACCATCTTTTTGTAAAGTTTTTATCGATTCTTTGATGAAGTCTTTGTTTATTACTCTTCTGTGAGGCTTTTTATCCCACGGTACCGGAAAATGTACATAAATGGAGTGAAGATTGTTTGAAGGTATTTTACTTAAAATAATTCTTGCGTCGTGGTTTATTATTCTTATGTTTTCTATTTTTTCGTGAATACATCTTTTTAAGACCTGTTCGATTGAGGGTTTATGGATTTCTATTCCTAATATTGTTTTATCGGGATATTTTTTTGCCAAATGAATTAAGTGTCTTCCGCTTCCAAACCCGACTTCCACTATATCTATATCGCTTAGGTCGTCTTCTATTGAAAGTAGGTTTTGGTTTGGAATTTTCTCTTTTATCCCGTTTATGTTTTCAAATAAAATATCAGCTTCGTTTAATTTTGCAAAAGCCAAGTAAGCCTTTTTTATTTCACTGATAAGTGGTCTTGTAATTTTGTCGTATTTAACTAAATAGCCGTTGTCTTTTTTTAATACTTTTATTAAAAATGTGGCTTTTTGCGTTTTTACGCCTATTAACTCTTCTGCTTTAAATAAAAATTTAACATCGCCTATTTCAATAGGAAAATCTGTTTTTTTAAGTTTGTTTATTACTATATGCGGCATTAGTAACTAACCTTTACTTCTATTGGATTTGAGATAAGTCCATATTTGTCTATGGCGTATATTTTGTATTGGTATGTTTTTTTGTGTTGGATATTCGTATCCGTAAAAACGTTTGATTTCGTAATATATTTTTGCGTTCCTTTTATAATCAAATATTTTACCGCACGGTTGTCCGGAGATGATAGGATAAGTTCTATTTTGTTGTTTAAAATATTTGTAGAAACTAAAGGTTTTGCCGGTATTGGTAGGCTCTCTCCTAAAACTTCTGGAGAATTATCAAGTAGTGATTCCGTGTCGTGAATACTTACTGCGGTTACTTTGTAGTATTTTTTTGCTCCGTCTTTATTTACTTTGTCTATAAAAAAGGTTGAAGTTGTTTTGGCTATGGGTTTGAATCCGAAAAGCTCTTTTTCATATATTTTATAATATTTGGCGTTTTTTACTTTTTTCCATGTAAGTTGTATTTTCTTCGGTAGGTTGTGTGAAGCTTTTACATCTTGAACGATTGGGGGTTTAGGATAGGTTAAAACTTTTAAAATATTGGAAGGTAAAGATTTTAATCCGTCAAAACTATAAGCGATAATTCTATATTTGTATGTTTTCCCGTCTTTTAGATTTTTGTCTATATATTCTACGTTGTATCTTGGTGTAAGATTTGCTATGTTTTCCCATTTGGCGATTTTATCGTTAAATTTTTGGATTATATAACCTTTTACCCTTTCGTTTTGATGAGGTCTGAATATTATTTTTACCATTCCTTTATCTAGAGGTTTTATCTCAAGCGGAATTACTTGAGAAATTGTAGGAAGAGTTGTTTGGGATGTTACTATAGCAAGTGACGGAATTCCATTTTTATCGAATGTTGCTATTCTATATTTATAAAAAGTAGCCGGTTTTAAGTTGGTATCGACGTAAAGAGATTTAAAAGGGTCTTTTATGCTTTTTATCATTTGCCATTTTTTTGTTTTAAAGTTGTATCTTTGGATATAGTATCCTGAAATATTTTTGACAACGTTCCATTTTAAAGCCATTGCGTTTCTGTCTGGATAAGCTTTGAAGTTGATGACTTTAGGTAGATTCGGATTGGATTTCGGTGCCGGTTTATTGTTTATCGCACAGCCGGTTATAATTATTAAACTTGTCAGATAAATTATCAATCTCTTCATTTTGAATTCCTTTTGGTAAATTTTGTATAAAATCATCAAATAACGGTGCAATTATACTAAGTTTTTCTCCTCTTGGATGAATAAAATATATTTCCCTTGCGTGAAGCATTACGCGAGGAGTTTTTTGGTTTTTTTTTCCATATGTCGTATCTCCTAGAATATATCTTCCAAGTTTTGTTAAATGTACTCTTATCTGATGAGTCCGGCCGGTAAATAGTTTTGCTGCCGTTAGATTTTTAAGTATTGGAATAAAAAGGGTTTTTGCCTCTTTTCCTTTAGGAACTACGGCCATTTTAAGTCTGTTTTTAGGGTTTCTGGCAATTGGGGCGTTTATGCATTTAGCTTCTTTTAAAGGTTCGTTTAAAAGCATTAAATAGTATCTTCCCATTGATTTGTCTTTTAGTTGAGTGCTTAAAAATTCGTGAGTTTTGTTGTTTTTGGCAATTACCAAAGCTCCGCTTGTTTCTTTATCTATTCTATGGACTATTCCGAATCTCTCTTTACCTGCTATTGTAGAGAGTGAAAAGCCTTTTTCTTTTAACCAGTCAACTAAAGTCGCTTTTTTGTAGCTTGGGGCAGGATGAACTACAATACCAGGAGGTTTATTAATAACCAGTAAATCTTCGTCTTCATATAGTATAGGTATTTCAAAATCGGGTTTTTTAGGGGTAAATTCTTCTTTTTGAGGGAAGTTTATTTCAATAATGTCGTTTTCTTTTAATTTAATGCCACCTTTTTTTATTTTTTTACCGTTGATTAATACGGCCTCTTTTTTTATTAGCTGTTCTATTTGGTTTCTTGAAATGTTTAACTCTTTTGATAAAAATTTATCTATCCTTTGAGATTTTTTGCTTATTAATTTCAATAAATAACCTTTTTTGTTACAATTTTATCAAAATTTAATTTTAAACGTAGGGTTGACAAAAGCAAACATTTTAACTAAAATCGCAAAATTAAAAACTACAATTAACTACAAAACTCTTACAAGGATATTTATGGAACAAGAAACTACCACTAAAAAACAGAGAACTCATATACCGGTTGAAGGGTATACGATAGAGGATTTAAGAAGTAAAACTACCGAAGAACTTATTAAAATAGCTACAGAACTTGGTGTTGAGAATCCGCAGGAATATAAAAGACAAGATTTAATGTTTGAGATACTTAAGGCTCAAGTACAACAGGGAGGATATTTATTATTTACCGGAATTTTAGAAATAATGCCCGACGGTTACGGATTTTTAAGAAGTATAGGGGGAAATTTTGAAAACTCTTTAAATGATGTTTACGTATCTCAAACTCAAATCAGACGTTTTGCTCTTCGTACGGGGGATATTGTAACAGGTCAGGTTAGACCTCCAAAAGACCAGGAAAAATATTATGCTTTACTTAAAATAGAAGCAATTAACTATCTTCCACCGGAAGAAGCGAAACAAAGACCTCTTTTTGATAACTTAACTCCTCTTTATCCTCAAGATAAAATAAAACTTGAATACGAACCTACAAAATTAACCGGTAGGGTTCTTGATTTGTTTGCACCTATTGGAAAAGGTCAAAGAGGGCTTATAGTTGCTCCTCCAAGAAGTGGTAAGACGGTATTTTTAAAAGAGATAGCACACGGAATTACAAAAAATCATCCGGAAGTTAATTTGATGGTTTTATTAATAGACGAAAGACCGGAAGAAGTTACCGATATGCAAAGAAGCGTAAAAGGTGAGGTTTACTCTTCAACTTTTGATAAACCGGCTCAAAATCACGTAAGAGTTGCTGAACTTGTAATAGAAAAAGCGAAAAGAATGGTTGAAATGGGTAAAGATGTAGTGATTTTGCTTGATTCGATTACCCGTCTTGCAAGGGCTTATAATACCGTAACACCAGCAAGTGGAAAAGTGCTTAGTGGTGGGGTTGACGCAAACGCTCTTCATAAGCCTAAAAGATTTTTTGGGGCTGCAAGAAATATAGAAGAGGGTGGAAGTTTAACGATTATCGCAACCGCTCTAATTGAAACCGGGTCTAAAATGGATGAGGTTATTTTTGAAGAGTTTAAAGGTACGGGTAATATGGAAGCGGTGCTTAGCCGTAGAATTGCAGATAGAAGAATTTATCCGGCGATTGATCTTTTAAAATCAGGTACTAGAAAAGAGGAGTTACTGCTTACTCCGGAAGAACTTGCCAAGGTTTGGGCTATTAGGAATATTATTAGTGAAATGGATGAGGTTGAATCACTTAAACTTATGTACTCAAAAATGCTAAAAACTAAAAATAATCAGGAGTTTTTAAGTATTATAAATGAATAGATGTGGGATTTTTGATAGTGGAGTAGGGGGCTTAAGCGTAGCCTCTGAAATTTTAAAATCTAAACTTTTTGATGAAATTATTTACTATGGAGATACTGCTAGAGTCCCTTACGGAAACAAAAACGAATCTACTATTATCAGATATTCCCTTGAAGCTTTGGAATTTCTTAGAAATTTTGATATTAACTTTTTAATAGTCGCTTGTAATTCAGTAAGCTCTGTTGCTTTGGAAGAGCTTAAGAAAGAGGCTTCTTTTCCGGTTGTAGGGGTTATTGAAGCCGGAGTTAAAGCAGTAGAAAAAGAGAAAAAAGATTCTAATATTCTTCTAATAGGTACAAAAAGAACAATATCTTCAAATAAATATCAGGAGATGTTAAAAAAAAGAGGATTTAAAAATATTATAGCAAAGGCTACACCTCTTTTAGTGCCGTTAGTGGAAGAGGGGATAGTTGAGGGAAAAATAGTTGATGAGGTTTTTGAGCTTTATTTTTCGGATATAAAAAAAGAAGAGATAGATATTGTGGTTTTAGGATGTACTCATTATCCTTTTTTGTCTAAAAGTATAGGAAATTATTTTTATAACGCAAAGCTGATTCATTCCGGTCAGGCTATAGTTGAGTTGCTGGAAAATGAGTTCGGATTGCAAAAAAAAGAAAAAACAACTATTGAATGTTTTGCGAGCGATAATGTCGAAGAGCTTAGAAAAAAAGCGAAAGAGTGGCTTGAAGGTTAGTTTTTTTCAAGTTTAAATATTTGAGGTTTTAATACGATTTCTTGCACTACCAGATGTTTTGGGGTATTTATTATATCTTTTACTATTTGAGCTATGTCTTTTGGTTTGATGTGAGCCATTTCTTCTGATGAGGGTTTAAAGTAGGTGTTATTGTGAAAATTTGTAAGTGTTAAATCGGGAATAATAGTGCAAACTTTAACTCCGGATTTTCTTACCTCTTCAAAAAGAGAGTTTCCAAAGTGTCTAAGGGCGGCTTTTGTAGCAGCGTATACAACTCCTTGACGTGCCGGATGGGTTGCCGAAGTTGAAGAGATATTTATAATAAAGCCTCTGTTTTTTTTAATTTCTTTTAAATGGTTTTTGGTTAAAATCATAGGAGCTAAAAAATTTACGTTTATCATCTTTTTTATTTGTTCTATTTTAATATCTTCAAATTGACCGAAATAGCCGATCCCGGCGTTATGAATAATACCTATTATATCTTTGAATTTTAATTTTTCCACTTCTTTTATATTGTTTAAATCGGTAGAATAAGAGCAATTTCTGCAAATATCTATAATTTCAAACTCTTTTAACTCCTCTTTTATTGCTTTTCCTATGCCACTGCTAGCACCGGTTAGAATAATTTTCATTTTTCTTCTTTTAAGAGAGATTTTAGCTTTTTTTTATTGGTAACTTTTATCGATTTTTCACAGTAGCAGATAATTTCTTGTGTTTTTAGTTTACTTAAAATTCTGCTTAAGGTTTCGGCACTCATTCCAAGTTCTTTTGCTAAAAGGTATTTTTTCTTTTTGACAAATTTTTGAGGGAAATTTAAAAGCGTATAAATAACTCTTTTTGTTGCGTCGTATTTTTGAAGTTTATTAAATTCAATCTCTTGCATAATCTGGTTGCTTAGCATTTTTATGATTCTGTCACTAAATGGAGGGTTTGAAATAAGAGGTTTAAATTTTGTAAAGTCTATTTTTACTATTTCGCACTCACTTTCGGTTTTTGCGTTTAAACAGTAAGGTCTGTTTTGAATTTGAGAGATAAGACCGAAGATATCTCCACATCCGAATTGGCTTTTTGGAATAATGTTTCCTTTTAAATCCACATCGTACATTAGTACGTTGCCGTGAATAATACCGTAGAAATATTTGTCTTTTTCACCTTCATAAAATATTATTTCTTCTTTTTTATATTTTTTAAAATAAGCATAAGAGGAAATCTCCTCAAGTAAAGAGTCTTCTATATTGAAAAAAAGGGAGAGTTTTTTGAGTTTCACGACTCTTCTATTCTTATGAAATTAATAGGTTTTATCACAAAATTAAGAGTTTCAATCTCTTTTATCGCTTTTTTGATATTTTTTTCTATGGATTTGTGAGTTGCAAATAGTAGTTTTACGTAACCGTTTTTAGGTTTTTGTAAAAAGCTTTCGATTGAAATATTGTTTTTAGCCAGGATGTTTGCTATTTTTTCAAGTACTCCTAATCTATCGTTTACGGCTATTCTTAAGTAATATTTTGTTTTTATCTCTTCTATTGGTTTTAGGGAGAGTTTTTGTTCTTCAAGAGGTTTTTTGTATCCCAGCATAGGATTTATATTTCCTCTTGCAATTTCAATTATATCACTTATAACCGCACTTGCCGTTGCGTCTCCCCCGGCTCCCGGACCGTAATACATCGTCTCGCCCACTATATCGCCAATTACGCTTACTGCGTTCATAACGCCGTCAACTTTTGCTATCATTTGAGAGTTTTTAATAAGAGTCGGATGGACTCTTAATTCTACTTTATTGTCTGTTTTTTTGGCAATTCCTAAGAGTTTTATTTCATATCCGAACTCTTTTGCAAACTCAATATCCGTTAAATTTATGTTTTCTATACCTTCAATTAAAATATCTTCCGGTTTAGTGTCTATATTGTAAGCGATACTTGCTAAAATCAATAGTTTATGAGCCGCGTCATATCCTCCTACGTCAAATGTAGGGTCGGCTTCAGCATAACCTAATTCTTGAGCTTCTTTTAAAACTTCTTCGTAATTTCTTCCTTTTTTCATTTCGGTTAGAATGTAGTTGCAAGTTCCATTTATGATACCTTTTATCTCTTCTATATGGTTTGCACTAAGTCCGTCACGCAGTGCTTTAATAATAGGAATTCCACCGGCTACACTAGCTTCGTATTCAAAAGGGGTTGAAGCCAGTTTTTGAAGTTCGAATCTATGGTATGCCAAAAGTGCTTTATTTGCAGTTACTACCGCTTTTTTATTTTTTAGGGCGTCTTTTACAACCTCGTAAGCTTCTTCTACTCCACCCATAAGTTCAACAACTATATCTATCTCCGGGTCTTGAGTAACTTTTTTATAATCGGTTACAAGTTCTATATTTACGTCTCTTTTTTTGTTTAGGTTTCTTACAACTCCTCTTTTTATTACTATCTCCTGACCGGCTCTTGCACTTATTACGTCTTGATTTTTTTGAATATTTTTAACTACACTCTCTCCAACCGTTCCGACTCCTACTATTCCTATCTTAACCATTATTTTCCTTTAACTCTTTTAAAAAATGCTTTATATTTTTTGCAGCTTGACGAATTCTTTTTTCGTTTTCAATTAAAGCAATTCTTACATAATCATCCCCATAAGCTCCAAATCCGATACCAGGTGATACTGCTACATGAGCTTCCGTGAGTAATCTTTTTGAAAACTCCAGACTTCCTAGATGTCTTGCAACTTTAGGAATTTTAGCCCATATGAACATACTAGCTCTTGGTTTTTCAATCTCCCATCCGGCATTTGCGAAACTCTCTATTAATACGTCACGTCTGTGTTTATATGTGTCTACTATATCTTTTACTAAGTGTTGGTAATCTCTAAGGGCTACCGTTGCTGCTACTTGAATAGGTGTAAACATTCCGTAATCAATCCACGATTTGTATTTTTGAAGGGCTCCTACTATAATAGGATTTCCTACTATAAATCCTACTCTCCATCCTGCCATATTGTAGCTTTTAGAAAGGGTAAAGCTCTCAACTGCTACTTCTTTGGCTCCTTTTGCTTCGAAAATACTAGGAGTTTTGTATCCGTCAAACGTAATATCAGCATAAGCTATATCGCTTATTATAAATAAGTTTTCTTCTTTTGCAAAATCAACGGCACGTTGATAAAACTCTTTACTTACCGTTACGGTAGTAGGATTGTGAGGGAAGTTTAATACCAAAAATTTAGGTTTTGGTACGGCTTCAATCATAGCTTGTTTTAGCTGTTCGAAGAATTCGTCTTCTTTTAGTTCGTATTTTTCATTGTAGGTTAATTTTACTTTTCTAACACTAGCCCCGGCTAACATAAAAGCGTATGAATGAATAGGGTATGTTGGGTCTGGAACTATCGCCACATCACCTACGTTTGTAATTGCTTGAGTTAAATGAACGTATCCTTCTTTGCTTCCCATCGTTACAACTGCTTCGGTTTCCGGGTCGAATGTAATGTTATAACGTCTTGCGTACCAGTTGCAAATAGCTTCTCTTAATTTATAAATACCTTTGCTTACCGAGTATCTGTGGTTTTTAGGTTTTTGAGCCGCTTCTATTAATTTATCTACAATAGGTTTTGGGGTGGGACCGTCCGGGTTTCCCATAGAAAAGTCTATAATATCTTCTCCTGCACGTCTTGCCTGGAGTTTTAGTTCGTTTATTACTGTAAATATATAATTCGGGAGTCTCTCTATTCTTTCAAAATGATTCATTGTATTCCTTTTACATATATTCCGCGTTTAAAGTTGACTTTTGAAAAATTGTCTTTTACTTTAATATATCTACACTCCTGCGGTATATTTAAATTTATGTTTTGTTGAGAAATTTCTTTTGCAATTATATTTAAAATATTAAGATTTTTATCATAAAAAACTATATAAGGGTACCAATTATCATATTTTGATGTAGTAACTGATATTTGTTTAAAACCGTTCGGATTTAACCAGTAAAGACCTTTGGCGTTAATTAATTTTATTTTATCCGAAACTATTCGGATAGCTTCTTTTTTTTCATCTTTGCAATCTAAGTAATAAGTGTAGTTTTTGTTTTTTATAATTGATTTTACTTTGCAGCCTTTTTGAGATATCGTTTGCAAAAATAATAAAGGGTCTATATAGTGAGCCGATTTCATTTCAATCGTTATTTGAAAAGAGTTTGTTTTTGAAATTGTTGTCGGATAAAAGTAGTAGTAGCCTAAAGTGTTTAAAGTATCATATAAAGTTTTTGTATTAAAAATAGGATTGTTATTTAAAAATATGAAAGTCGGATGAATGTATTTGGGTTTTTCAAAAAAAATATCTAAAAGACCGTTATTTTGTAAATAGGAAATTATTTTTTCTAAAGAGGTTCTTTTGTTTAAAATAGGAATTAAAAGGGCTTGATAAGTGTTGAATTTTTCTTCCCCTATTAAGTTTTTAATTGCAATCGTATTATTTGCAAAAAGAAAAGAAGCTAAAAAACTTATTAAAAATTTTTTCATCTCTCAAACCTGTTCGGTTTTTTCATTATAGTTATATTACCGTCTTTTAAAAGAACTCTTATAATTTTTTTCGTATCGGGAAAAAGGGTTTTATTTCCGTATGAAATAGTTATATTTCCATGTCCGAATTTAATATACCAATTACTTCCCTTTAAAATTTGTTCGTGAGAAGTTAATTTTTCCGTAGATTGATTCGTGTCTATATTTAAAGCTTTAAACCATACTTTTTCATTAGGAATTATAATTATCTCTTTAGGATAAGATTTTGATTTACGGATAGTTTTTGATATGTTGGTTTCTTGTTTGTAGATTGATATTTCGCTTTTATTAGTATCGTTTATTTCAAAGGATTTTTTCGTAAAGGAAAAAGAAGAGTTATTTTCTTGCTTGTTTAGATTATGTTTTATGATTTTGTCTTTTGGAGAACTGTTATTTTTAGAATAGGTTTTGTATAATAAAAATCCTCCTATAGATAACAATATAAAAGCTAGGAAAAATAAAAAGTAGGTATTGTTTTCTTCTTCTTTTATAATTTCTTGGGTATATTTGTTTTCTTTGGAAACTTTAAAAAAGTCGTTATATTCTTGTATTAAGTCGCTTAGGTCGGTTTTAAATTCTTTTTCTATTATTTTAATAAAGCCTAAAAATTTAACGCGGGGTATTTTGTCAAATTCTTTATTTTTAATATATCGAAGAGAAATAGGAGAGATTTTTGTTTTTTTACTTATTTCTTCTATTTCATATTTTTTGAAAAATTCTTTAGCATTCATTCACAATCCTATCAATTAATATTCCGGCAGCTACCGATACGTTTAACGAGTCGAAGTTGTTTTTCATATTTATGGTTAATATTTTATCAAGCTTTTCTTTTACTTTTTTTCTTAAACCTTCACCTTCGTTTCCCATAATAAGAGCTACTTTTTCGGCTTTTACTTTACACTCTCCACCAAAATCTGCACCGACTATCAAATAACCTTTTGTTTTTAAAATATTAATTAGTTCTAATATATTGTGAGAAACAACTATTTTCATATCCAGAGCCGCTCCGGAGCTTGTTCTTATAACTTGAGGCCATTTTAGTTCTTTTATGCCGGTAATTATAAGCAAATCTATCCCTAAAGCATAAGCACTTCTTGTAATAGCTCCGATATTTCCCATATCGGTTACATTATCCAGGATTAGTATTTTTGAGCCGTTAATTTCCCACTCTTGTGGATTGAAATCTATTTTTGCAAAATAACCTTGATGGTTTTGGTTTTTACTTAATTTTTGAGCCGTTTTGTTATCGATAAATTTAATATTAAATTTTTTTAGGTAATTACGCTCTTTTTTATTAAGTTTTTTTGAAATTAATAGCTCTTTAACAATGTCGGGATGGTTTTTTATTATGTATTCTACTACTCTTTTTCCATATACTATCATAATTGATATTTTACCATAAAAAAATTAAATGCTATTTAAAAGTTTATAGATTTCTTTTGCACTTTTATCTGAAATTTTGGCTAAAAGTTTTGATTTTTCTTTAAGAGGCAATGGAAGGTTTAAAATATCGTCATAAGATAAAATTAATTGTTTTTTTGCTTTTTCTTTGTCAATTACCACTACCCATTCGCCTTTTGTATTTGTAAGTTTGATATCTTTTGCTTTTGCTTTGATGTATGTTTCGTGTATTTTTGTGAGTTCTTTAGCTAAAAATATTTCTCTCTCCGGAATTAATTCTTTAAGCTCTTTTATTAATTTTTCTATTCTGTGTGGGGATTCGTAAAGAATAGCGATTTTTTCAGAATTAATAATTTTTTTTAGCTTATCCGTGCGTTCTTTTCCTTTGTGAGGTAAAAACATCCAAAAACAAAACTCTCCCTCAAAACCGCTTGCCACATATGCAGTAAGTGCGGCGTTGGCTCCAGGGATTATGGTGTATGGAATATCGTTTTGTTGGCAAAATTGCACCAGTTTACTTCCCGGGTCGCTAATTCCAGGCATTCCTGCGTCGCTTACGTATACGCAGTTTTTTGTTTTTAGAGTTTGAGGATTTAGTTTTGAGATGATTTCATTTTCGTTGTGAGAGTGCATTGAGATGAAATTTTTATTTAAAGGAATTTCTAGGAGATTTAGAAGTTTTTTGGTAACTCTTGTATCTTCACAAAATATAATTTGAGCCTCTTTTAGAGCTTCTATAGCTCTAAAAGAGATATCTTTAAGATTGCCTATTGGAGTAGGAATTAGACTTAGCAATTATGCAAGACCGTATTTTTTCTTAAATTTATCTACTTTACCACCTCTGTCGATGTTTCTTTCTTGTCCTGTAAAGAATGGATGACATTTATCACAAACTTCAATTCTTAATGTGTCTTTAGTTGATAAAATTTCAAATTGATGTCCGCAAGTACAAGTAACTTGACATTTTACGTATTCAGGATGGATACCTTTTTTCATTCATTATCCTTTTTATTGTTTTAATAGAAAATTAGTTCGAAATTCTACTTTGTTTTTCTTAAGTTATCCTTAAATTAAGTAATCTTTAAGAAAAGGAGAAGGACTTAGTTTTTAGTTTTAAAATACCTTTTATTTTCTATTTTTTCTATATCTCCCATTTGGTCTAAATAGTCAAGATACGCTACAATGTATTTTCTGCTCATCGGCATATGCTCTTTAAATTTTTTGATATCGATATAACCTTCTTTTTCTATAATTTCCCTCATTTTTGTAAGGGCTATGTTTATGTTTTTATCAGTTACGAAAAGGTTATGGGCAAGTCTTATTACTTTTTTTGAGGTTGTGAGTTTTTTCATAGCGTTATCGCCCACTTTTCTGTCGATATTTAATTTTTCGTATATGTTATAAGGAGCGTCGGGGGTGAGTCCTGAATTATCAAGCAGTCGGTAGAGTCTGTGTTCTACTGATTTTGTGATATCCACTTCTCCTAAATCTTTTCTTTTATATATGTTGTCTTCTTTTATTAAATAACCCTCTCTTACAAGCTCATCAAGTACGCTTTTTATAAGTTCCGTACTTGCCCATTTTAGTCTTAGTTTAAGTGATGCCGGGGAGAGGAATGCCAATTTGTTTTTTTCGTATGTTTCTTTTATCACTTTTTCAATCTCTTCTTTTACTTCAATTGAGAAGATGTTATAGTTTTCTTCATCTATGAATACGTTATCGAGCTGTTTAGTAATTTCCAAAGCCTCTTTAGGGGAGAGGTTAAATCTTTGATAGCTTTGAAGTAGTCCAAATCCTCTTTTGTGATTTTGAACGAGTATTTCAAATGCCGTTTTAAAATCTTTTTTGTTTAGGGCTTTAAGTAAAGAGAGTTTTTTCTTTTTCTTAATAGGGTCGCTTATAGGGTTGAGTACTTCTCCACCTCCGACAACACGACCGTTATGAAGAATCACAAAAGGGTCTTCGAATACTAAAAAGGCTTTTTCTTCAAGTTTTATCGTTGCGTATCCTTTTTTCTCTTCCGGGTTAAACATTAATAGTTTTCCGGGGATTCTCTTTGCACCGCTTATAAATAAAACTTCCATATTGTGAAAAAGCTCTTTGCCTTCTACAGGTTTTACGAATACGTCGATTAATTTAAATCCTCTTAAATATCCTTTGGTTGATAAAAGATATCCTTTTTTGAGTTCTTTATGGTTGATATTCAGATTTATAGCAACCCTTTGGTGCGTATAAGCTTCTTCTACGTCTTCTCCGTGGACTTGGAGGTTTTTAACGATTGTGAGGGTTTTGGTTTCGTTGATGTAAATTTTGTCTTTGAGTTTCACTTTTCCGCTTAAAACCGTTCCCGTAACGACTGTACCGATACCTTTTAGTAAAAACACTCTGTCGATATAGTATCTGAAAAATTTAGAGTGGGTTATGTTTCTTGGAGGTAGATTGAAAAGATAATTTTTTAATCTTTTGATACTTTCTTTATCGTGAATTGAGGTTTCAAAAATTGCAAGTAAATTTAGATTTTGATACTTTGTTATTAAATCTTTAATTTCTTGTTTTCTTTTTTTAATAGTTTTAAATTCTGCTAAGTCACATTTGGTTAAAGCTACTATAATGTTTTTAACTTTTAAAATATTTAAAACTTCGAGATGTTCTATAGTTTGGGGCATTATTCCTTCGTTTGCGTCAATTGCAAAAAGAGAAGCGTCAAACCCGAACGCTCCGCTAATCATATTTTTAACAAGTTTTTCGTGACCCGGGACGTCAATGAATGCGACGTTTACGTCGCCTCTTTTCATATTTGTAAAGCTTAAATCAATGGTAATTCCTCTTTCTTTTTCTTCTTTCAGTTCGTCCCCGTTATAGCCTGTCATAGCTTCAATAAGGGATGTTTTACCGTGGTCTACGTGACCGGCTGTACCTATAATAATATTACGCATTTTTAATCCTGCATGAGATTATCGAATTAATAATTTTTGCAAGTTTTTCTATTTCGTCATCTAAAATACTTCTCATATCAAGTACGAATTTTTCGTTTTCTATCCTACCTATTACTAAATTTTTTCTCATAATTTCTTCCCACGTTTTCGCATTACCCTCAACTTCTACTATAATAGTGGGAATTTTTTGATTAGGCATAGTGCCTCCACCTATATAAGTATAAGATTCTTTTATATGAGCTTTAAAGTTAAAAGTAAGAGAGAGTAATTTTTTAGCTTTTTTTCGTAAATGGTCTTGAGTTTGAAATATGGATTTTAAAGTCGGAATTTTATCGTATTCTTCTTTGATATAGGCAAGTGCGGTGGCTTCTATTAAAGATATTGTAATTTTGTCAACTCTAAACATTCTTAGAATTTGATTTTTTTTAAGTTGGTCGATTAGTTCTTTTTTTCCTAAAATTATTCCAGCTTGTACACTACCAAATAATTTATCGCCGCTAAAACTTATAAGAGAGGGATTTAATTTTATAATTTCCGAAATAGGAGGTTCGTTTGCACTTAAATTATAAGGAAGTTCCGGAATATAAGCACTTCCTATATCATAATAGTCTAAAATATTATATTTGGAGGCTAAATTTATTATATCTTTTAAAGAAGTTTCTTCACTGAAACCTTCTATGGAGTAATTTGATTTGTGAACTTTCATAAGTATAGAAGTATTTTGTGTAATTGCTTCTTCATAGTCTTTAATTTTAGTTTTATTCGTTGTACCTACTTCTATTAGTTTAGCTCCGCTTGCTTTCATAACTTCCGGTATTCTGAAGCTTCCCCCGATTTCTACAAGTTCTCCTCGTGAAACTATTACTTCTTTGTTTTTTGCAAATGTGTTTAAAATTAAAAATACGGCTGCCGCATTATTATTTACGATTAACGCACTTTCAGTTCCGAAAAGAGTACTTAAAAGTTTTTCGCTATGGTGGTATCTGTCTCCTCGTTTCCCTTTTTCTATATCATATTCTAAATTACAATAATGAGTAGAACGTTTTTTTGCATAGTCGAATATTTCAGAATTTATTAAACTTCTGCCTAAATTAGTATGAACTGTAATTCCGGTTGCGTTTATTACGTTTACTATTGAAGGTAAAAGAAGTTCGTTTGCTTTGAGCTCTATTTCTTTAATAATCGATTCTTCGTTTATCTTTTTTATTTTTTTATTTTTTATATCTTCTCTAAGTTTGCTTAAGGTTGTATTGATTATAGGTTTTAGGATTTTTTTTGGAATGTGAGATAGCTTTTGTTCGATTTTATCCACTTTGGGAATTTTTCTAAAAAGATTCATTTTTTGCCTTTGTATAATGCCGCCGGCATTTTTAAGAATTATAGCAAATTATTCGAATGAAAAAGAAAGAAAAGAAAGTCTATTTATGGATAATATTAATTGCTTTTTCTTTAAATTCTTTTAATTTAGCAATTAAATCGTTAAAAATAGAATTTGTATTATGTCCTTTTCTTATTTCACTTTCAAGTTTGGAAATTTTTTCTTTTAAGACTTTATAAGTTGTTGTGCTTGTACTTGTGTAACCTAGTGCTTCAGCTATTACTAATTGATGTTTAGCTTCTTCTAGGTATTTTAAAGCTTGTTTTTTGTCTTTAAGGATAATTTTATTTGCTTCTTGAACTAGAGCTTGAGCTTTGATTAATGGAATAGGGATAACAGTATCCACTTCTACTAATGTTGAAAGTGCCATAGCAAGTACCTCTTTGGCTTCTTTGATTTTTCCCTCGTTAATATATTTAATTGCAAGGTTTAAAGCCGCAGGATATGTAGCTAAAGGTAAGTTGATAGTTTTAATATCAATTTCGCTTCTTAAAGAATTTAATACTTCCCTAGCTTGAGGAAGTTTGTTTTTTTCTACTAATATTTTAGATTCTTTAACTAAAGTTTTGATTTTTTTTACATCTCCTACAAATTGATATGCGTTTATTTGTGTATCAACAGGTAATAAGTAAGGTGCATTTGGTGTGTTTAATACAACGCTCAATTCTCCTACTGCTTTTTTTAATGATTCGATAGCTTTTTTTGTATTTTTACCGTTTAGATATATAATCGCGTCTTGTGTGTATTGAATTGCTTTTATAGCTTCTTTTATTAATTGAGTACTTTGAGCTTTTTGTTCAGCTTTAATTACGGCATTTTTTGAAACCGCATTAGTTTTTGCATCTGTCGCTAGAGCATTAGTTAGTAATAAACTGCTTAATGCTACTGAAACTAGTAATTTATTCATTTTTCCCTCCTTAAATGTTTTAGTAATGCTATTATAATAAATTAAGTCTATTAATGTCAAGTATTCTGAAGTAGATTAGCTCAAAATTAATTTTTTATTTAAAGTTTTTTTAAGATATAAGAAAAAGTTATTTTAAGAGAATCTTAAGTTTTTTTATATAAGATATTAACAGAAAATCCTTATTTCGGATTTTCTTTTTATTAATTCAAAAGGAGAAGTTATGAGACGCTTTGCAAAAATGTTGGTAGCAGGGTTGCTACTTGCAAGTGTCAGTGTAAGTGTAGCAATGGCAGACTACAATAAAGGGCTTAAATATTTTCAAAGATATATTAAAAAAGCCCATAAAATTAAATCTCCGGATTTATTAAAAAAAATCGGAGTTAAAACACCGGATGATTTAAATGCACTTTTTAAAGATAATGCGAAGCATTTAATTGAAAAGTTAAAAGCGGCAGGTCTTAAAGATGAAGCTAAAGGTGTTGAGAAAATTGCTAAAAAGCATAAATTGAAAGATTTAAAAGATTTCTTTATCGGAGTATTAAACGGTAAACTTCCGGCTGGCTGAAGCTAATATTAAGGGCACAGGTTGTGCCTTACGTTTTAATTTGATTTTTTTTTACATATAAAGTAAAATTTTAATTCTTTAAAAGGAGGGGATGTGACCCTGGTGGGCACCCCGGGCTTCAAACCCGGTGGGGCGGCAGGTGACTGTCCGCCCGGAAGGTTCGATTCCTTCCCCCTTCCGCCAAACTTTCAAAATATTTTGATTTTGCTATTCTTAAAAATCAAATTTTCCATGTCAATCTTTTTTTCTTTGTTATTTTATTTAGACTGATACGGAATTTCGAACAGATCCTTTTTAGTAGCTTTTTCCCAATCATTATAATATCTATTAGCTTTTGGTAAATTAAAATTAAATGAAATTAAATTTTTTATATCTTTTTTCTTTGCGAAAGTATATAATTCATCCATACACAAATATAAAAAAACTAATTTTGATTTTTTTAATA
Source organism: uncultured Nautiliales bacterium (assembly GCA_964445785.1). Lineage (GTDB taxonomy): Bacteria > Campylobacterota > Campylobacteria > Campylobacterales > Nautiliaceae > Nautilia. Next base: position 561 of record CAYULY010000013.1, on the reverse strand, counting down.
AATTTAACAAATTGATTATATAATTTCTTATATTTTTTCATTTTTTTTTAACTGATATTGAATTGAAGATAAACTCTTTCCTAAAGTTCTAGTTATTTTCCTAAGTTCTATCTTTTCTTCATATAGTCTAAATATTAAATTTCTTTTTTCTTGTGTCATTCTTTTGTTCTTTATCTTTAAAAGAGTTTATTTTAAATTTTATTAAAAAGCCTTTTTCAAAAAAAAGTAATTTCTATCTCTTATTTGTATTTGGTTAGTGTCCCAAATTTAAATTTTGAAACAAATTAAAATAAAGTTTTTTTTTATTTTTCTTTCGAACATTTTTCAAATCCCTTGAAAAGATTTAAAACTTTATGCTACAATTCCAACCGACCGGTTGGTATTAAAGGAAAAAGATGAGTACAAAAGACAAAATTTTGGAAATTTCGGCCGATGTTTTTGCAAAATACGGTTACAAAGCCGTAAGTATCAGCTCTTTACTTAAAGAAATAGGCATAAACAAAAGTACGCTTTATTACTATTTTAAAAGCAAAAAAGAAATTTTTGAGGAAGTCGTTAAAA
>CAYULY010000012.1:16303-35301 GCA_964445785.1 uncultured Nautiliales bacterium | reverse complement strand
GAGAAAAATGGCAAAAACACCTATGACACCAAAAGCAGCTTCAAGAATTCAAAGTGCAACTGCAAAAGCAAACGGAGGAAGTGTTCCAAAAGGAAGCTTTGCTTCAAGGGCTCAAAGAGCAGCGGCTAAAAACTCTTCAAAAAAATAGCAGCTTATGCTGCTTTTTTCATTCATACCTACCCACATTACCTATCATACCTATAATACGCATTACAAGCACCCTCATCGCTTACCATACAACTACCAAGTGGGTTGCTTGGCGTACACGCAGTGCCAAATACCTTACAGTCTTTTGGAGTTTTTAGACCTTTTAAAATATCTCCACAAATACACATTTTATGGTCGTCAATCGGTTCATTTGGCAAAATATCAGCCCAAACTTTTTCTGCATCAAATTCTGAGTATGCATCTTTTAACTTAAGTGCAGATTTTGGAATATCTCCAAGCCCTCTCCATCTAAATGTGTCTCTTACATCCATATATTTTTCTATAAGTGTTTGAGCCACCACATTTCCTTCCCAGGTTGTAGCACGTTTATATTGATTTTCTACTTCACATCTACCTTCGTTTTTTTGCTTTATTAGCATATAAATACTCTCCATCACATCCACAGGCTCAAATCCGGCAACTACCACAGGAGTATTATATTCACGCGTTAAAAATTCATAAGCCTTAGCTCCTATTATAACACTCACGTGACTTGGTCCTATAAATGCGTTAATTTTAGCATCTCCACTCTCCATTATAGCCCTCATTGGAGGTGGTACAAGTACGTGATTTATATGGTAGTAAATGTTTCTAACGCCCTCTTTAAAAGCCCTATCCATAAGTGCTGCTGTCATTGGAGTTGTCGTTTCAAACCCTATGGCAAAAAAGACTACTTTTTTATTTGGATTTTCCTTTGCGATTTTTAAAACGTCAAGAGTCGAATGAAGAGGTCTTACATCTGCACCCTCCGCCCTAACTTTTGCAAGACTTGATTTACTTCCGGGTACTCTTATCATATCTCCAAGAGTTGCTAAGATTACATCCGGTTGTTTAGCTAATTCTATTGCGTGGTCGATTCTCTCTTTTGGCATTACGCACACCGGACACCCGGGTCCGTGGATAAAGGCAATATTTTCAGGCAAAAGCTGCTTAATTCCATATTTCATAATCGTATGAGTATGCCCTCCGCATATCTCCATAACCCTCATAGGCTCTTTTAATTTCGAAGCCTCTTTTTTTATAAGTTCGGTTAAAGTTTTCATAGCCTTAGGGTCACGAAACTTAAAATATAAATCTTTCAATGTTAAATTTTCCATTTACACCTCTTTTTATTTACTCTCTTCCTCTGGTTTATAAAGCAAAGGCCCATCTTCACTGACAAGCCTTTCAGGTTCTATAGCGAAATCATCTTGCATAGCGGCTTCTGCCAACTGCTTATAAATCTCTATACTCTCAAGAGCCTCTTTTTCATCAATTTTTCCCATTGCATACCCTACGTGAATTAAAACATAATCCCCAGGTTTTACCTCTTCTTGAATCAAATCAAGACTAACTTGTCTTTTAACACCCAACGTATCAACCTCAGCAATGTTATTCTCATCTATACTCAAAACTTTACTAGGAATTGCCAAACACATATTAACCCTCCAAACTTTTTAAATGTTCTTGACGTTTTTCTTTAATCCACTCAATTATCTCATCAAGCCCTTCACCGGTTTTATTGTTAAGTAGCACTACCGGAACTCCGGGTTTTAGTTTTCTTGCATTTTCAATAGCTCTTTCGATATCAAAATCAAAATAATCCACCATATCGGCTTTTGTAATAATTACAATATCAGCTTTTCTAAACATCACCGGATATTTCTCGATTTTATCATCACCCTCCGGCACAGAAACAAATACCATATTATAATGAGCCCCTACATCATAACTTGCAGGACACACAAGATTCCCTACATTTTCAATAAAAGCCACTTCCACCTCATCAAACGGAAAATGAGGCATTGCGTGTTTTACCATTCCGGCATCTAAGTGACAAGCACGCCCGGTTTGAAGTTGAAAAGACCAAATTCCTTTATTTCTAAGTCTTTGGGCATCCCTACTAGTTTCAAGGTCACCTTCGATTACTGCAAACTTATAAGGCAGTCTATCCGCTAAGTTTTCAAGGGTTGTGGTTTTCCCACTTCCAGGAGAACTCATCATATTAAAGCAAGTGATTTTATGTTTGTTAAATTCACTTCTTATCTCATCAGCCATTGCGTTATTTTTGCTTAATATTTTTTCAATTACCGTTACTTTATGAGACAATTGAGGATTGTTTTTAATATCTTCGTTAATAATTTCAGCCATTATAACTCCTTTAAATTTTATTAGATTATATCAAAAATGGAAATGATAATTAGAATTGACAAACCTTTTTTTATTATGTTTAGGTTTATAAATTAAATTCGCTTTTAACAAAACCTCCACATCTCCCATAAGCTTTTCCATATCGCCGTCATAAATAATCTTATGCTCTTCACTCATAACAACGGCTCTATTGCTAAGCTCATACCCTAAAGCCAAATCGTGAGTAGCTATCAAACAAGTAATATCGATATCATACATAAAATCTACAAACCATCCACTTGTTCTAGGGTCCATTGCGGCTGTAGGTTCATCTAAAAGCAAAAGTTTAGGCTCATATACCAAAATCGCACTTAACATTACTTTTTGTTTTTCTCCTCCACTAAGCTCTAAAGGAGATTTTTTCAAAAACTTCTCTATTTCAAACCTTTTTGCAATTTCAATTACCCTATCATCTATATTATCAAATCCGAATTCTTTAAGCGAAAAAGCTATTTCATCATAAACCGTCGGGTTAAAAATCATAGCTTCCGGATTTTGAAATAAAATCCCTACACTCTTTCTAAACTCTTTATTTACGCTTTTTTTGGTTATTTTTTTATCTTCGAAAAAATAATTACCCTTTTTTAAAAAATAAAGCCCCCCTAAAATTCTCAAAAGAGTAGATTTTCCACTTCCGTTATTTCCGAATAAAATAACTTTTTCATTTTTTTCAATTTCCAAATCAATCCCGTCTAACGCTAAACTATCCTCGTATTCAAAATATCCGTTTTCTATTTTAACCATTCACACTCCTAATCTTCAAAAAAACCTCTAGCCCTCATCGCAAGTGCTTTTTCTTTAGAATCTCTCATAGCTTTTTTAAAAAAAAACCTAAAAGTATTCGAAATAAACTTTTTTTCCTTATCCTTTAAACTGATAACTCTGGACTTAAAAGCCATTCTAAAATCTTCAAAAGTCTTTTTATAGGAAAAGATTTGAGAAAGAGTCATAGTTAAAAGATAACTAAAATCCTTAGAGAAAGAAAAAAACTCAACTACATTTACCTTGCTGAAAAACCAAAACACAAAATAAGTCATCATAAAGACTTTTAGATTAATATAAACAATATAATGCCAAGGGGAAATACCTTTAAAATAAGCCATAAATACATACCCCAAACTAACCCCCGTATTAAAAAAGAGAATTGAAAAAAACACCTTTTTTACACGTTTAAAAAAATACTTATAATCCAGTAAAAATAAAGTTCCAATTACCCCTAAGATAACATCTATTCTTTTAAGATAAAGAAGAGCAAAAAAAGAGAAAAGAAAAAAAATCCTCAACTCTCTTTCCTTTTTACTGCAAGAAAAATAAGATAGTAAATTACAAATATAAGTAAAGCCCCTACTATAGCACTTAAATAATATCCTACAATATCACTGCTTCCCGGAAGCGAATAATCCGGAAACAATACTTTAAAAGAAAATTTATCCCCCAGTATCTCTATTCCTTGAGGAATATAACCCAAAACCTTTTTAAAATATTCACTATCCCATTCACCCCACGCCGGTGCATCAGTTAAAAGCCCCAAAGGAACCAATGCAATCAATACCCCCAATAGAATAAAAAGTTTCTTTTTCATATCGCCACTTCTTTTTTCATTTTTTCATCTACCAAATTATAAACGATTTGAGTTAAAATACCTTCTGCTATACCTATTAACAGATGTACCCCTATCATAGCAGGAAGAGATACGCTTAACCCGAAAGGAAAATATTCAGGCTCACCATTAACACTCCAAAACATAGGCTGAACACCCAAAATCACCCCTATTACCACAGCAGAAGCCACAATTCCTACATATCCGGCTATAAAAGGTGCGAATTTATATTTTTTTAATGCATTAAACACATAATACCCTACAAAGCTACCTACAAATCCCATTGCCAAAGAATTTATAGCCCATGCACTTATACCACCGTCTCCAAAGATTATCGCTTGAATCAAAAGCACAAGAGATACGGCAACAAATCCAACCCAAGGTCCAAACAAAATAGAAATAGCAACAGCCCCCACTGCATGGGCTGACGTACCTCCCGGTACCGGAATATTAAACATCATAATAATAAAACTCAAAGCACTCAATGCAGCCAAAATAGGTAAAGTGTTTTCGTTTAGCTTTTCTTTTAGCTTTTTAAACCCCACATACCACAAAGGCACGGCAATCGCATACGTCACAGCACAGGTTGCCGGTGAAATATATCCGTCAGGAATGTGCATTTTATCTCCTTTTTTTTGAGAAATTATACCTTAAAAACTTAATAAAAACTTAAAGCTCATAGTTTCTTATTTATTTTTAGGACTAAACTTTTAAACAAACAAACTCAAGGCAAAGTTCTAAAAACATACAAGAACCTAAAAAGGAGTCAGTCACTAAAGAAGTAGAGAAGTTTCTTCTTAAGAAGAAACTTTTTAAAAGGCTTTAAAATTATAAAAAAAGAAACTTAAGATTAGATTAAATACTCATTCACTAAAAGAAGCTTTCTAAAACAGTCAATCAAATAATATCAAAAAATCTTAAAAATTAGTTAAATTTTCTTTTTTCTTGTATAATTTTCGAACTAAACTTATAAGGATTTATATGAGCTGTATTTACTGCAACCATTATATTATATACAAACTAAACAACGGTTATTATAAATGTGCAAAATGTAAAAGAAAATTTTCATCCAAAAAAATAGATAGAAAAGCAAAAATACTGCACTCATTTTTACAAACTCTCTCCCCCGGTGAAATTGCAAATAAATACAACTTTTCCTATGCAAGCGTAGTTAAAGAAATTCAGCATATAAGAAAAATAATGGCAAAAATATGTGAAGAGGAGTTTTTAAAAAAAGAATCCATAAAAGAGTTTGCAGAATACCTCTATATCCCAAAAACAAACAAAAAACAAAAATCAGCAATTTACAAAGCACAAAATTTTTTAACCATAGACTATGGAGAAAAGGTTTATAATATTCTGCTTAGCGATATGAAAGCATACGAAAACTTATCACCTACGGAAATTAAAAAACTTTTAACCCAAAGTCATATCATCAAAATCAAAACAAATATTACAATTCCGATGTTTTGGGAGTATTTCGAAGAATTTATAAAAAAATTCAAAGGTATAAAAAACGAAAACTTCTTTTTTTATTTAAAAGAAGCCGAATTTAGATTTAATAAATACAAAATCGAACTAAAGGATATATTATGAAAAAAGTAGCAATAAGTATAGGAGATTTAAACGGAATAGGAATTGAAATAGCCCTAAAAGCCCACGACAAAATTAAAACAAAAATAACACCTATTTACTGTATAAATAAAACTATGCTTCAAAAAGCAAGTAAACTTCTAAAAACACCTATACCCGATGATTTTCAAATAGTTGAAGTTGAAGGGAACTTTGAAATAAATCCCGGCAAAGTTGACGCAAAATCCGGAGAATATTCATACAAAAGTTTCTTAAAAGCCATAGATTTAGCAAAAAACAAAAAAGTTGACGCAATAACAACCCTTCCTATCAATAAAGAAGCATGGAATAAAGCAAGAATAAAATACAAAGGTCACACGGAAGTATTAAGAGATATCTTTAAAAAAGAAGCTATTATGATGCTAGGCTGCGAAAAAATGTATGTAGCGTTATATACCGAACATATCCCCTTAAAAGAAGTACCAAGCAAAATAAAAAAAGAAAAACTCATAAAATTTTTCTTAGATTTCTATAAAAGTACAAAATTTGAAAAAATAGGTGTTTTGGCTTTAAATCCACACGCAGGCGACGGTGGAGTTTTAGGAGATGAAGAGATAAAAGAGATATCCCCGGCCATCATTCAAGCAAATAAAATCTTAAATCTCCAAATCTTTTACGGTCCTTTGGTGCCGGATATAGCATTTACTGCAAAAAAAGGTGTGTTTATAGCGATGTATCACGACCAAGGATTAGCCCCTCTAAAAGCTTTATATTTTGAAGAGAGTATAAACGTAAGTTTAAATTTACCGATTTTACGCACTTCCGTAGACCACGGAACTGCTTTTGACATAGCGTACCAAGGAAAAGCAAACACAAAAAGTTACGAAAATGCGATAGAATATATCTTAAAAAGAAAAAGTTGATATAAATCAATTTTTTTACATTAAAATTTGGATATACTAAAACAAAAAAAGGATAAAAATGCAAAGATTAATCAGATTTCAGCACGAAAGTTTCATTAAATTTATTTACGCAAGCGTTATAGTAAAAGAACAAGTAGCAAAAAGATTACTTGAAGATATAGCAATATTCAAATATCGCCATATGGTATGGGCGATGGCAGATGCCGTAAAAGAAAATGTTAAATTTAATATGGACTTTAAAGTGGAAGAGATAAAAAAAATAGAACAACAAACGGAAGAAGAGTTACTTGAAGTATTAATTAACGATTTGGAAGAAAACTTAAAACTTTATAAAGAAGTTAAAACCCCATCAACAAATAGATTTAAAAACGATGATGAGTATTTCTTATCCCAATTAAGAAAACTTGATTTAGAAGGAAACATAAATGCATTTAATCAATCAAAAATCCTACCGGGTATTGACTTAACGGAAGAATCAAAAGCAGCACTTGTATTTTTTTTAATGGAAGAGACATTTAAAGAGTATGAACTTATTACAATTTACAGCTATTTAAAAGTATATTCAAACGAAGTTGACGCAAATTCAGCGTTTACGGACTTAGCATATGATTCTATTTATCATTTAAGAAGATTTACAGAACTAGCCAGTCAAATGGGGGTTTTAACACTTCCTAGACCTATTTCAAAAGAAAAATATCAAAATATAGGTATTGTAGAATTCTTAAAAGAAAACATCGAAGAAGAGATAGATGCAGAAAAACAATGCTTAATTTTAGCTGAAAAAATAGAAAATGAAGAACTTAGCAACTTTTTACTATTTATATCTCGCCAGGAAGTTTATCACGCAGAACTTCTTCAAAGAGCACTTGATGCAGTAAAAGGAAAATAACTTTTTCCTTTCTGTCTTTTAATAACCGTTTTATAACCTCTCAAAAAAGTTTCTTATTTAAGTGCCGGACACTATAAAAGACAAAAAAGAAAAAAAGCAGAAATTAAGCTTTAGTTTTTAAAGCTTCTTCTGCCGCTTGATATCCAAGCTCGAACGCTGTTTTATTAATCTCAACAGCTTTAGCCGGAACTGTTTCTATCATAGCTTGGAATACAAGGTCTTTATCAAGATTATTCATTCTTGTAGCAATTGCAAGTGCTACAACTGATTGAGTAATTACGTTACCTACTTTTTCTTTAGCAATTGTAATTACTTCAATCGGATACATATTCCATCTTTTTTTATCTTCTTCAGTAGGATATACTAAGTTTGGTTCATATACGATAATCCCACCGTCTTTTACACCGTCTTTGAACAGTTGATAAGATTTATCTGCAACTGAAAGCATAAAATCAATCTCACCATCAACTGCATAAGGATAAAGAATCGGTTCATCATCCAAGATAATGTCAACTTTAGTAGGACCACCTCTAACTTGAGATGTATATGTACCTACTTGAACTCCGTATTTACCGGCTTTTACGTAAGCTCTTGCTAAAATTTCACCGGCAAGAAGGACACCTTGTCCTCCAACCCCTGTAAATCTTAGTTGTTTTCTCATTGGTTGCCCCTTACTCTATCGATTAGTTTGTAGTATTCTTCGCAGTATTCCGGTTCTTCTACGTGATGTAGAATTCCTCTTGGGAATTTACCTTGTTTTCTAAGTTCGTATTGCTCTTCAGGGCTTAGTTTATCCCATTTGTTTTTAGGAATTAAGTTACTTTCAATCCAATCCATATTTTGTTTAGCTTGAGCTAATTTATTTTTTCTACCGAAGTTTACATGGCAGTTTGAATGAATATCAAAGAAACTGAATCCTTTATGTTGGAAACCTTTTACAAATAGTCTTTCAAGTTTTTGAGCTTCTGCAACGCTTTCTCTTCCGATGAATGTTGCCCCCGCACCTTTAGCAAGTTCCGCCGGGTCGAATGTTGGGTCAATATTTCCGTATTGAGTAGTTACAGACCATGCACCTTTTGGAGTAGTAGGTGAAACCTGAGAGTTTGTAAGACCATAGATGAAGTTATTGATTAATACGAAGTTTAGGTCAATATTTCTTCTACATCCGTGAATTGTATGGTTACCGCCGATTGCAAGTCCGTCACCGTCACCTGCAACAACAATTACGTGTTTATCCGGATTTGCAAGTTTAATACCAGTTGCGTATGCTATTGTTCTTCCGTGAGTTGTATGAACAGTATTTGCATCAATATAACTTGAAAATCTTCCCGAACATCCGATTCCCGATACTATACAGATATCATTTTTATCCCATCCTAGTTTTGCGAAAGCTCTAATCATAGCTTTCATAATAATACCATCACCACATCCCCAACACCATAGTGTCGGCATTTTATCCGTTCTTAAATAATAATCATAATTAAATGCCATTTTTACTCTCCTTATAAATTATTTTGCTGCCATTTCTTTAAGTTTCGCTTTTATTTCCGCCGGGCTTATAGGTCTACCGTTTGCTTTAAATAACGTATCGAAATTTCTTCTTCCGCTTACTCTTTCAATTTCTTTAATATATTGGCCTTTATTCATTTCAGTTACAAGTACCTTATTGAATTTTTTACAAACTTCCGCAATTTTTTCTTCCGGAGACGGCCAAAGCGTAATTGGTCTGAATAATCCTACTTTAATACCCTCTTCTCTAAGTTGTTTAATAGCTTCTTTTACCGCTAAAGCCACACTTCCGTATGCAATTACAGCAATATCGGCATCATCAAGCATAAATTCTTCATAACTTTCAATTTCATCTTTGTGAGCTAAAATTTTATTAAATAGTCTGTCAATTAAATCTTGACACATTTTAGCATCTTCTGTAGGGAATCCTGTCGGTCCGTGATGTAGTCCTGTAATATGATATCTATATCCTTTAAAGAATGGATTTAAAATCGCCGGTTCATCTTGAGGAACATCATAAGGTCTGTAATCTTTTGGTTCACCTTCAAATACTCTTCTGTTTATAATATTTTTTTCAACTTCTTCTTTCTCCGGAAGAACCGCTTTACCAACCATATGTCCAAGTGTTTCGTCAAGTAACACAAATACCGGTGTCATAAATCTTTCAGCTAAGTTAAATGCTCTAACTGTTTCTGTATAACACTCTTCAAGACTTCCAGCACATAATGTAATTGACTGATAATCCCCGTGCGTCGGAGCAAGTGCTTGAAGAATATCGCCTTGTTGTGGTCTTGTCGGAAGTCCAGTTGACGGTCCACCTCTCATTACGTTTGTAATTACAAGAGGTATTTCGGCCATAAAAGCAAGTCCTATTTGTTCCGATTTAAGAGAAATACCAGGCCCTGATGTATTTGTCATTGATTTGACACCACTCATACTAGCACCCAGTGCAACTGAAATACCCGCAATTTCATCTTCCATTTGAATAAATTGACCACCTACTTTAGGTAAAAGTTTACTCATTTCATGAGCAATTTCACTTGAAGGTGTAATTGGATATCCTCCAAAAAATTTACACCCTGCGTCAATTGCCGCAAGTGCTGCCAGTTGGTTTCCTGTACTTACTATTTCTCTAGGCATTACGCTTCTCCTTTTAGCTTTTTAACTTCATTAAGTTTTTTAAATTTATATTCATCTCTTTCAGCTACAAAAATACAAAAATCAGGACATTCAAGTTCACACTCTTTACATCCGATACAATATTCCGGATGAGATACTTTTACCATTTGCCCTAAAATATTATGAGGATCCGGTACCATTTCAAGAACACCCGTCGGACAAAAATCAACACACAATTCGCAACTTTTACACTTACTTTCATCAACCCATACCGGTGTATTTTCCGGTGCCGGTATTTTAAAATCAACATTTAGTGCCATTTAAACTCCTTTTGCGTTTCTTTACGTAATATATAATATCAAAAATGAAATAGTTATAAAAGAAAAAAGAAACCTATAAAAAATAAACAAATAATTTGTTACTTTTGGTAAACTAAAATTTAAATTCTTTAATCTTATTCGTCAAACTTAAAATACCATTTTCAAAACTTTTAACCAAAAAACTAATTTTATCAACTATACGAATATTATCTTTTGCTTTTTCATCAACATTTTTCATAAGTTTATCAACACTTTCTATTTCTTGCTCTATTTCAAAAGTTTCTTTAATTGTCTCTTCAGATGTTTTATAAATATGTTGAGTTTTCAGGAAAATTTCATCACTTTTTGTTTTTATTTCCGTTACCATATTTTCTATTTCCCTAAAATTCTCAACATTACTTTCCATCATAGAAGTAAAATTCGCAACCGATTGAGTTAAAAGCTCAATAGTCGTTTTAATCTCATTTAAACTTTTTTGAGTCCTTTCAGCCAATTTTCTCACTTCGTCGGCAACTACGGCAAACCCACGACCATGCTCTCCGGCACGTGCTGCTTCAATAGCTGCATTTAAAGCAAGTAAATTCGTCTGGTCCGCTATTTCATTAATAGTTACAAGAATATTTTTAATATCATCCATTTTACTATTTAAACCAAGCATACCGGTAGAAATTTCATTTTCCTGCTGATTTGTAACTTCTACTTTTTGAGTAAGTTTAGCTATATTGTTATTAATAACACCAACTTCGTTTGAAATATCTTTGATATCTCTTTCTACATTTTCAAATTCGCTAATATTAGTATTCAATTTATTAGTAACGGAATCTATAAGCTCTGCGGACTCATCGATTAATTTCGTAGTTTGAGTCGTAAATTCCTTTATAATATCGCTCTCTTTTATTACAAGACTAACGGAATTTGAAATATTTGAAGAAATATTGTTAAATTCTATTAAAAAATCTTCCATGTTTTCAATTAATCCATTAATACCTCTAGAAATTTCGCTAATTTCATCATTTGTTTTTATCTCTATTTTTTTAGTAAAGTCTTTAGTAGCTATTATCTCATTTAGCTTATTTTTTAGTTTTTCTATAGGATTAACTATAAATTTAACTATCATATAGTATGCAATACTTAAAGAAATAAACAAAATCAAAATACTAAGCACTAAATTATGAACTAGTATACCTTTTATAGATTCTTTAATTCTTTTATTGACATTAACAATTTTTTGATTAATATCATCTAAATAAACACCTGTTACTATTATCCAATTAAGTTCCGGTACATATTTTGAATAAGCAAGTTTAGGAACTATTTTTCCGGTCGAAGGTTTTTTATAAAAATAATCAACAAATCCTCCTCCCTCTAATCCTTTTTGAATAAGTTCTTTTCTAAATACGTTACCTTTTATATCTGGTTTATTAATATCCGTTTTTTTATTGTTTAATTTTGATTTTACCCCATGAAATGCAAAATAATAATTTTTATTATTATCCCAGGTATAAGCAAAAAAATATCCGTTCTTATTTTTACCATACCTCATAGAGCTTAATACTTTTATTGCAGCATTTTTATTATGAGTTAATGAATAAACACTTCTTGCTACACTTACAGCCATTTCAACATTACTCTTTAATTCATTTTGAATATTAGACATTAAAGCGGTTTTAAAACTTTTATGAATATAATTACCTAATTTTTGTAAATCAAATACTAAATTAATACTAAGAGAAAATGCAGTAAGAAAAACAGCTATCAAAACTGTAAGTAATATTTTTACTTTAAGTTTCATATTAAACCCTTATTTAGAATCCCCCTAAAAAAGAGGGAAGAGAGATAATAATATTATTATTTATTTTTTTCAGTTAACGCTTTAGCAACAGTAATCCCAATATCAGCCGGTGATTCAACTACATAAACTCCCGCTTCTCTAAGTGCTTCCATTTTTTCAGCTGCAGTACCTTTACTTCCACTAATAATTGCTCCAGCATGCCCCATTCTTTTACCTTTCGGAGCTGTTTGACCTGCAATAAATGCAATAACTGGTTTTGTAATTTGTTCTTTTATGAGTTTAGCTGCTTGAATTTCAAGATCACCACCAATTTCACCAATCATAACAATTGCTTCGGTTTCCGGGTCTGCTTCGAACATTGGAAGCAGTTGTTTATAACTAAGTCCTATAATAGGGTCTCCACCGATACCAACGGCAGTAGTAATACCAAATCCTTCTTTTACTACTTGGTTACTTGCTTCGTAAGTAAGCGTTCCCGATTTTGAAATAAGACCAACGTTTCCTTTTTTGAAGATGTTACCAGGCATAATACCAATTTTACACTCTTCAGCAGTAATAATTCCAGGACAGTTCGGTCCTATTGTGTTCATGCCTTTCTTAGTTGCGTAATGTTTAGCATACATCATATCTTTAACCGGAGCACCTTCTGTAATAATTACGGCAAGCTCAATTCCAGCATCTGCAGCTTCCATTACTGCATCCGCAACGAATGCAGGTGGAACGAAAATCATACTGACAGTCGCACCTGTTGCTTTTACCGCTTCTTCAACCGTATTAAAAACAGGCTTTCCAAGGTGAGTCATCCCACCTTTATTTGGAGTAACCCCACCTACTATATTAGTACCATAAGCCATACATTGTTCAGCGTGGAAAGTACCTTCTTTACCAGTAAAACCTTGAACGATTACTTTTGTATCTTTATTTACTAAAATACTCATTATAGCTCTCCTTTCGCAGCTGCTACTGCTTTTTTAGCACCATCTTTTAAATCAGTTGCAGGGATAATATTTTTAATATTTGCATTTCTAAGAATTTCTGCTGCTTCTTCCGCATTCGTTCCGTCAAGTCTTACGATTACAGGAACGTTTACTTCTACTTTTTCAGTAGCTTGAAGGATACCATTTGCAATTCTGTCACATCTTACAATTCCACCGAAAATATTTACAAAAATTGATTTAACGTTAGGGTCACTTAAAATAATTTCGAAACCTTTAGCAACAGTATCCGGATTTGCTCCACCACCAACGTCTAAGAAGTTTGCCGGTTCTCCGCCTTCGTGTTTGATAATATCCATAGTAGCCATAGCAAGTCCGGCTCCGTTAACCATACATCCTACATTTCCATCAAGTTTAATATAGCTTAAGCCGTATTTTTTAGCTTCAACTTCAGTTGGTTCTTCTTCGTCTAAATCTCTCATTTCAGCGATTTCAGGATGTTTGTAAAGTGCATTATCGTCAAATCCCATTTTCGCATCAAGTGCAAGAAATTTTCCATCACCCGTTTTAATAAGAGGATTAATTTCAATCATTTCTGCATCATTATCCATATATACATTATATAAAGCTGTTGCAAATTTTATAAATTCTCTTTGTTCTTCTTTTGGAAGTCCAAGCCCGAATGCAAGTTTTCTAGCGTGAAACGGTTGGAATCCTATTGCCGGGTCAATTGCAACTTTAATTATTTTTTCCGGAGTTTTAGCTGCAACTTCTTCGATTTCCATACCACCTTCAGTTGATGCCATCATTACCGGCATTTCAAGGGCTCTATCAAGTACCATACCAAGATAAAACTCATCTTTAATATCAGCACCTTCTTCAATGTAAACTTTTTTTACTACTTTACCTTCCGGTCCTGTTTGGTGAGTTACAAGAGTCATTCCAAGCATTTCTTCCGCTATTTTTTCTACTTCTTCAAGACTTTTTGCAAGTTTAACACCACCTGCTTTACCTCTACCACCTGCGTGAATTTGAGCTTTTACGACCCAAAGATTTCCACCTAAACTTTCAGCTACTTTTCTAGCTTCCGGTCCGGAAAATGCAACTCCCCCTCTAGGAGTAGGCACACCATATTTTCTAAATATCTCTTTTGCTTGATACTCATGTATATTCATTTACTCTCCTTTTAAATTTTTATAATACTCCTGAAATCGAGTATTAAAGTTTATCATATTTTAAGAGTTTTTAGCTAGTAAAAACAATTTTACTTTTTAAAACTACTCTTCTTCCCACTCTTTTCTACCTTGTTCGTATAAATCGTTTCCATAACAATCATTTACTACAACTACCGGAAATTCTTCCACTTCAAGTCTTCTAATAGCTTCCGGTCCAAGTTCCGGATAAGCGATAACTTCCGCTTTTTTAATTCTTTGGGCAAGAAGTGCACCAGCTCCACCCGTCGCTCCGAAATACACGGCTTTATATTTTTTACAAGCTTCTTTTACCGCTTCGTTTCTTTTACCTTTACCAATCATACCTTTTTGACCGTGTTTTATAAGAATAGGAGAATAACTATCCATTCTATAACTTGTAGTAGGACCGGCACTACCTATCGGGTCTCCTGGTTTTGGAGGAGTAGGCCCTACAAAATAAATTACACTACCTTTTAAATCAAAAGGAAGTTCCTCACCTTTTTCGATTAAATCAACAAGTCTTTTATGAGCTGCGTCTCTTGCAGTATAAATTACACCTGTTAAATATACAATATCCCCTGCTTTTAGCTTTTCAATATCTTCATCACTAAGTGGAGTTTTTAATTTATATTCCGCCATTTTTTCTCCTTAAATAATTATATGAGAATGTCTAGAACTATGACATTGAATATTAACAGCTACCGGAAGTGATGCAATATGACACATTCTTCCCTCATATGTTTCAATATGCACGGCAAGTACTGTTTGAGTACCACCCATACCCATAGCACCGATTCCAAGCTTATTAAGCTCTTCTTTAAGTTCTTTTTCAAATTCAGCCATTTCCGGGTCCGGATTTTCCATTCCTATACTTCTAAAAAGAGCATGTTTACTCATAACCGCCGCCATATCGAAACTTCCCCCGATTCCAACACCTACAACAAGCGGTGGACAAGGGTTAGGACCTGCGTCACTTACAACTTTTTTTACGAACTCTTTAATACCTGCTTTTCCTTGAGCCGGAGCGAGAACAGTAGCACGAGAAACATTTTCACTTCCACCACCTTTTGCGGCATATTCGATTTCAATCTTATCTCCAGGCACTATATCAAAATAGATAATCGGTGGAAGATTGTATCCTATTTTGTCTTTAAGGTTTGCTCTTGTAAAACAGTCACAAGTACTGGCTCTAAGATATCCTTCTTCATATCCTAATCTCGTACCTTCATAAATTGCTTCTTTAAGAGTTCCACCCTCAACCTTTACATCTTCTCCAACTTTTACAAAATAAATTGCAAGACCTGTATCTTGACATAAAGGCTTCCACTCTTTTTCAGCTATTTCGGCATTCTCAAGAAGTTGTTTAAGCACTGCACGACTTACCTCACTTTTTTCTTCTTCATAAGCTTTTTTTAAAGCTTCAAGCATATCGGGAGCCAAGTGAGTAGTTGAGTAGATAATCATATCTTTAATTGATTTTACAATATCTTCATATTTTACTACCCTCATTTTACATCCTTTAGAAAATCTTTGTTTAAAATTTCAACCATCTCTTCAACAGCTTTTACACTTTTTCTAAACATCTCTTTTTCACAAGGATCAAGAGTTACTTCGATAACTTTTTCCGCTCCGTCTTTTCCTATCATAACCGGTACACCGTTTACAATATCATTATACCCGTATTCTCCATCTAAATAAGCTGCACAAGGAAAAATCTGTTTAGAATCTTTAAGAATCGCTTCAACCATAATAGCTGTTGATTTTCCAGGAGCGAAATATGCACTACCGGTTTTAAGATATCCTACTATTTCGGCACCAGCATGCTTAGTTCTTTCCACCACCTCATCAATCTCTTTTTGAGAAAGTAAATCACTTAAAGGAACTCCTGCCACTGTTGAATATTTAGGAAGTGGAACCATAAAATCCCCATGCCCTCCGATAACACTAGCTCTAATTTGTCCAGCACCATAACCCAATTTTTCATAAATAAAATAAGCCATTCTAGCACTATCAAGTATTCCGGCCATTCCGATAACCCTATTTTTAGGAAAACCCGATATTTTTAAAGCGGTATAAGTCATTGCATCAAGCGGATTTGATACGACTATTAAGATAGCTTCAGGAGCTACTTTTTTTACATTTGTAACAACCTCTTTTATAATTTCTGCATTTTTTAAAAGCAAATCTTCTCTTGTCATTCCAGGTTTTCTAGGGAATCCGGCAGTAATAACAACAACTTTACTTCCTCTTACATCTTCATAACTCTCAGCTGCTCTTACAATGGAATGGCTTCTCAAGGCACTCGCGGCGTGGTTCATATCAAGTGCTTTACCTTTAGCTCTGTCAGTATCCCTGTCAACTAAAATAATTTCATGAGCAAGCCCTTGCATTGCAAGAGAATAAGCAACAATACTTCCAACATTTCCTGCACCTACAATTGATACTTTATTCGACATCTTTATCCTTTATAAAAATAAAAAGACAACCCAAAGGGTTATCTTAAAGCATCAATAATTTTATTAAATGTAGCACTTGGTCTCATACATTTAGCTACTTTTTCTTCATTCGGATGATAATATCCCTCAATATCACAAGGTTTACCC
Organism: uncultured Nautiliales bacterium; assembly: GCA_964445785.1. Lineage (GTDB taxonomy): Bacteria > Campylobacterota > Campylobacteria > Campylobacterales > Nautiliaceae > Nautilia. The sequence goes on along the minus strand of CAYULY010000012.1, from coordinate 18,470 downwards.
TCAACCGCTTTAATTTCTTCTAAGATTTTTTCTTCATTTTCTTTAAGTTCTTTTGCAACCGGTCTAAATTTAGCTTCAAGAGTTGGATTACCACAATTTGCAAGTTCTTCCGCCCAATATCTTGCTAAATAATAATGACTTCCTCTATTATCAAGTTGACCAACTTTTCTCTTTGGAGTTTTATCATTTTGTAAATATTTACCTACTGCTCTGTTTAAAGCTTCTGCAATTGTTATAATTTCTTCATTTCCACCTTGTTTTTTAGCTAGTTTTAGAGATTCTACCAATGCTAGGAACTCACCTAAACTATCCCATCTTAAGTGACCTTCTCTGATGAATTGTTCAACGTGTTTCGGAGCTGAACCGCCGGCACCTGTTTCAAACAGTCCTCCACCTGCAAGTAAAGGAACGATTGATAGAGTTCTTGCACTTGTACCAACTTCAATAATTGGGAAAAGGTCAGTTAAATAGTCTCTAAGTATGTTACCTGTTACAGAAATTGTTCCAAGTCCTGCTCTAAATCTTGCTAATGTATATTTCATTGCTTGTTCCGGAGCTAGAATATAATATTCAACTCCTTCAAGGTCGTGTTCCGGTAGATATTTAATAACTTTTTTAATAAGTTCGGCATCGTGTGCTCTGTTGCTGTCAAGCCAGAATACAATTGGATACCCACTATCTTTCGCTCTATTTACTGCAAGTTTAATCCAATCTTTAATAGCAATATCTTTAGCAGTATATGCTCTGTAAATATCTCCGGCATCCATTTCATGGCTCATAATTTCATTACCTTGGTCGTCTTCTACATAAATTCTACCTTCTTTCGGTGGAAAGAATGTTTTATCATGGCTTCCGTACTCTTCAGCTTTCATAGCCATAAGACCGACGTTTTGAACCGTTCCGATTTTTGTAGGGTCAAATTGTCCGTGTTTAACGATATCAGCTATGATTTCTTTATACATTCTTGCATATGTTCTATCCGGAACCGTAATTACACAATCTTCAACTTCACCGTCCGGTCCCCAACCTTTAAGTCCGTTTTTGATAACTGCCGGAATTGAAGCGTCAACAATTACATCGTTTGGTCTGTGAAGGTTTGTAATACCTTTATCACTGTCTACCATATATTGTCTTGGTTGTTTTGCATAGATTTCTTTTAAAACAGCCTTAATAGCTTCTTGTTTATCTTCCGGAAGTTTAGAAAGTTTTGCTTCTAAGTCACTTAAACCGTTGTTCGGATTAAATCCAATTTCTTCTAATTCTTTTCCAAATTTATCGAAAAGTTCTTTATAGTATACTCTAATAGCATCCCCAAACATTACCGGGTCAGAAACTTTCATCATTGTAGCTTTTAGATGTAAACTAAATAGAATATCTTTATCTTTTGCATCTTTAATTACTTCTTCATAGAAATCTCTAAGAGTTTTTCTATTTAAGAATGCAGCTGAAAATACTTCACCTCCTTGAAGTTCAATTTCTTTAAGTTCTTTTTTATTTCCGTCTTTATCTTCGAAAATAAATTTAACTTTCATATCTCTTGGAGCAGTGAAGCTCTTTTCATTTGCATAAAAGTCATTTTTATCCATATGAGCTACATAAGATTTACTTGTAGGTTCTACTGATTTCATACTGTGTGGATGCATTTTTGCGTAATCTTTTACAGGCTCTGCAAGTCTTCTGTCGGAGTTACCTTGTCTAAGTACCGGGTTAACGTTAGAACCTACACATTTTAAATATTTTAATCTGATTTTTTCCTCTTCTGCTGTTTTTGGTTCTTCTGGAAAATCTGGTAGAGGGTATCCTTGAGATTGAAGTTCTTTAATTGTAGCAACAAGTTGTGGAATTGACGCTGAAATGTTTGGAAGTTTAATTACGTTTGCTTCCGGCTTATTTACTAATTCACCTAAATAAGCAAGTTCATCCGGTTGTCTTAAATTCTCCGGTAACATATCGGAAAATTCTGCGATAACTCTTCCGGCAAGAGAAATATCTCTTAACTCAATATTTACATTAGCATCTTTTGTAAAAGCTTCTACGATTGGTAGTAAGCTAAATGTTGCCAAATATGGCGCTTCGTCTATTTTAGTCCATACGATGGTAGGCTTCATAAACTCTCCTTTTAATTTTTTATTGTTAAATTTTATCAGTTTTTATACGAAAAGTAACA
>CAYULY010000012.1:0-16203 GCA_964445785.1 uncultured Nautiliales bacterium | reverse complement strand
ATTCTTATTTTTATTTAGCTAAAAATGTTACAAAAAGAAACTATTTACATCTTTTTCAGTTTTTATACGAAAAGTAACAATTCTTATTTTTATTTAGCTAAAAATGTTACAAAAAGAAACTATTTACATCTTTTAATGTTTCTTAAATGTTGTTTATAAGTAGAAGAAAAAAGATGTTTTTTCCTACATTTGTAAAAATACAGATAATCGGTTTTTAAAGGAAAAATAGCTGCAATTATTGCCTCTTTTGAAGGTATACAAACAGCTTCTAAAGGAAGTCCGTAATATCTATAAGTATTAAAACGACTCTTATCGCTTTTTATTCTTTTAGGAGTAATTTTTATATGAGAATATTTTCCGTAATTCAAACTTCCGTCCATTTGAAGTTTTATATGTTTTTTTAGTCTATTGTAAATTACAGAACTTATCTTTTTCATCTCTTTTTTATTTGCAGCCTCTTTTTGAATAATACTTGCAATAATTAAATATCTCCTATATTTATCATAATCATAAGTACCGAAAATTTTATTACTTATCATTTTATGATACATCAAAGAATTATTATAAAGATATCTGCAAACATTTTCTCTACTCATTCCAATAGGCAATAAATAAGTGTCAGGTTTTAAAAACCCTTCCGGAATATCGCATTTAAAATAAGGTAACTTAAGCTTAGAAGCTATCTGCTTATAAACAAAATATGAAGTTTCTCCCGGAATAATAATAATTTTTTGTAAAGCCGCTTTTGACGTTGTTAATTTATAAAGAAAATCAAGTTGAGTAAGAGAAGTTGATTTTAAATCAATCCATCCGGCTTGGGGTTTACCGATAAAATAAAGAACCGCTTTATCAATAATCCCCACATTAAAACCTCTTTTTTCTAAGGATTTTATTGTATAATTTACACTACCTTTAGGGATATATACAACTCTGGAAGTGCTTATTTTTTGAGTAAAATAAAAAAGGATAAAAATCGTGAATATCATTAAAACTTCAATACAATCTATTATCTTAACAGCTTTTTTGTGTTTTATAGTCATTTTCGTCAGCCTATTTAAAGGTATTTCTTTAAAAAATTTGAAATTAAAAAACATAACCGTAAAGCACCTTTTTATAAAATTAAATAATAAAATTGTACTCAAAATAAACGGATTAATTATAAAAAATCGAAAAAAGAATAAAAAAAGCGAATTAAATTTTTTAAAAATAAAAAAAGAATTAAAATTATTAAATTATTTTGAAAAAATACAAATAAAAAAGTTAACCCTTAACAATAATCAATATAATATTTTTTTTCAAAATCAAAACTTAAAAATTCTTTCTAATGAATTAATTCTTAAAGCTATTCTAAATCCTGATAAATTTTATATAAATATAGAAGAAATGTACTTTCCCAAATACAATATAAAAATAAATAATCTACTAATAGAACCCGAAATAAAATCGGATTTTCTTTTCTTTTCTTCAAATTTTGAAATCAATCAAAAAAAAGCTTATTTAAAAACATCAATACAACCGAGTTTTATTTTCACTAAATTATTTGTCAAAAATTTTACATTTAATAAAAACTTAACATTAAAAAGCGATATTAACGCCTCAATTTTGTTAAATTCCGATTTAATTATAAAAGCTTATCTAAAAAACATAAAATTAAAATATAAAAATTATTTAATTTATTCCGATAATACCGTTTTGCATCTAAAAAATTACAAACTTAAAATAAATAATACGTCTTTAAATATTATTCAACCAAAAAAAATTTTTATAAAAGATTTAAATTTATCATATTCCTTAAAATATAATTATTTATACGCCAAATCCCCTCTAATTAAAATAAATATCAAAAATCCGACAAATATAATAATTTTAAAAAACAACTCTCTAAATCTTCTTAATAAAAATATTAATTTCAACGTTAAAAAAATTACGAGTTCTTTAAAAGATTTTAATATATCCGCCGAAAATTTAATCTTTAATAAAATAAAAAAAACAATTTTTTACATTAAAAATATAAAATGCTTTATGCCAAAACAACAAGCATTGTTTTATTCCCCTTTTTTGCAAGGCAACGAAACTCGAATAATAATTCCCACTATAAAAGGAAATTTTAAAAATATTCCTATTTTAATAATAAATACCGTATTATCAATCAATAAAAAATTACAAACAAAATTCGCTCTTATAAACTCCGTAAAAATATACAATATTTCATATGATTTAAATTCCAATACACTTACCTTTTATTCGAATCTCCTTTTAAACGACAAATTAAGAAAAATAATTAAAATATTTACCAAAACAAAAATCCCTATAATTCAAACTAAAGGAGAAAATTATCTTTTTACCTCTTTAAAATTAAATCCTTTAAAAATATATTCGCAATTAAGCATCAAAAATGCCGTTTTTAGAATAGAAAACTTAAAATTAAACACACAAGAAACAAATGCGATCTTAAACAACGATAATATTAAATTTAATTCGAAAAACAATATACTCAATTTAAAAAATGCAAAAATATTTTTCGATTCTAACGGTTCGATTGATTTAAACAAAAAAATCATATTATCAAATATAAAATTAACTTTTCTCCTTAAAAATATAATAAAGCTTATAAATTACAAAGAAATTATAAAAGTGGATTTAAAATCAAATACTTTAACAACAAAAAAAACTCATATATTAATAAATTTAAAAGAAAAATATTTAATTGTCTCCCCTTTAAAAGAACTACTAAACCACACTATTTTAAGAGATTTTATAGATAACGGTATCCTTTATGTTACATATAAAGGAATTATTAATATCTATTCCTATTTTACACCTAAACTTCCTATATTTTTTAAACATAATAATCAAATAATCACATCAAAAACAAAAATACCGATTACTCACATCCCGATTCAAATATTTATAAAAAATAACAGTATTGAAATTATAAACCGATTTTTAAAATTGCAATTAAAGCATAATAATATTTCAACCGAATTACATAATATAGATATCGATTTATTTCCTTTAGAAAAAATATTATTCAAAAATAAAAACAACTCCTCAAAAAATACTAACACAAATATAAATATCAAGACTATAAATACAAATATTTTATATAAAAATCATAAATTCTTATCTGAAAAAGCTAATCTTTTATATAAAAATTCCAACTTTTCAATTACATCTTCATATAAACATTCTTCCATTAAAGGTTACTCGAAACAAGGTTATTTCTTAATCGAGGGAAATAATTTTTCAAATGAAGAATTCAAAGCCTTTTTACCCAAATTCGATTTTTTTAAAAAAATTGATTTGGACTTTATTTTCGTTAAATCTCCGGACGATTTTTATAGTGGAAAAGTTTATATTAAACATGCAGTGGTAAATCAGCTAAAAACATTAAACAACGTAATTGCATTTATAAATACTATTCCTTCTATTTTATCTTTATCATCACCGGGATTTTCATCCAAAGGCTATAAAATAAAAAACGGATTTATTAATTATTTAGTTTATAAAAATATTCTTTACATAAAACAAGCAAAAATAATAGGCACAAATCTTGATTTTTACGTAAAAGGATATGTAGATTTCAACAAAAACTACATCTATTTAAAAACACAAGCAAACCTCAAAATGAAATACAAAAAAATTCCCGTTATCGGTAAAGGAATGAGTTATCTACTCTTTGGAAAAAACGGGGGAATAGATGTAAAAATTATAGTAAAAGGAGATATAAATAATCCTCAAGTAGAGCAAGATTTAGGAAAAGAGATTTTACTCTCTCCCTTCGAACTATTTAAAAGAGCAGTAACATTACCTTTTAACTTATTCTAATTCTCTCTATTAGGAACCAAAATAAGTTGATAATTTTCTTTTTTTATTACCACACTCCTATTCCTAGGAATTTGCCCTTGTTGTTTTTTTAAAATCTCAATCTCTTTTTGCAACTCTTCAATCTCTTCTTTAAGCTGTAAAATAATCTCAACTCCGGCTAAATTAACTCCAAGGTCTCTTACTAAAGACAAAATAAGCTTTAGCCTGTCAATATCTCTTTGAGAATATAATCTCATTTTGCCTTCGGTTCTACTAGGTTTAATAAGACCTTCTCTTTCATATTGTCTAAGAGTCTGAGGATGGATATTTAATATTTTACTAACTACACTGATTAAATAAACCGGTTCGTCATAACTATACATAGTTCACCTCCTTTTATAAGATTATGACGGTAATTTCTCCTGCATAAGTTTTGCCAATTTTTCATCAAGTTCTTCAACTTTCGGCAATATAGGTCTTAATTCAAGATACAAGTCTCCGTTTTTAACCCCATACCCTTTAACTCTTAATTTTTGGCAACATTTAGAATTTTGAGGTACTTTTACGTTAATATGTCCTTTAAAAGTATCCACCCCTACTTTTCCACCAAAAATCATTGTTTTTAAAGGTACATCAATCTTTTTATATAAATCATCCCCTTTTCTTTCCCATTCAGGAGACGGAGTAACTTCAACTTCCAAAATCAAATCACCTCTTTGACCTTGAAAAGTTTTACCCTTTCCTCTAACTCTTAGTTTTTGTCCCGTTTTAATACCTTCCGGTATTTTCACTTTTATAGTCTTACCATTTAGATTGATACTATAAACACCACCTTTCATCGCTAAATCAAAAGGTATCTTAATAGCAGCGTGGATATCCAAATCCGGAGCGAAACCTCCACCAAAACCTCCGAATCCGTCAAATCCGAAACCACCAAATCCACTGCTGGAGCGTCTGGAAAAACCGCCTCCGAAAATTTGAGACAAGATATCTTCTAAATCAACATCTTTATGTTGTCTGTAAAAGTCCTGGAAGTTTTGACCGTTAAACATACTATCACCCATTTGGTCATACTGTTTTCTTTTTTCCGGGTCACCTAAAATTTCATAAGCCGTATTAATTTCTTTAAATTTTTCTTCACATTCCGGTTTTTTACAAATATCCGGGTGATATTTCCTTGCCAATTTTCTATAAGCTTTTTTTATCTCATCTTGTGTAGCGTTTTCACTAACACCTAATACTTCATATAAACTTTTATTCATTTCCCCTCCTTTGAATTATACAATATATGCAATTTTATTGCAACATTATACAATAAAATTGAGTCAAAGTCAATCAACTTTTATAAAGTAAAAAAAGAAAGAAAAAAAATTAAAGAAATTTATTTAAAGAAGTTGTTAGAAGTTCTTGAATCTTTTGTAAGTCATCAGTAGTTTTAGCCTCAAATCTAGTAACAAGCACCGGTGTAGTATTACTAGCTCTTACAAGTCCCCATCCGTTTTCAAAAATAACTCTCACACCGTCAACATCTACAATTTCTTTTATAGCAAATTTTTCTTTATTTTCTTGAAGATATTTTTTAAGCTCTTCAATTATTTTAAACTTTTTATCTTCCGTTGTTTTTACTTTTATCTCATCCGTATTATAAACGCGAGGAAGTTTTTCAAACTCTTCTTTAAAATTAAATCCGCTCTTTATAAGTTCCATTATTCTAAAAGCTACATAAATAGCATCATCAATACCGAAGTATCTATCGTTAAAGAAAATATGTCCGCTCACTTCTGCTGCCAAATCACAATTTTCTTTTTTTAATAAAGTTTTTAAATTACTATGACCCGTTTTATACATAATGGCACGTCCGAATTTATTTATTTCATCATACATAACTTGAGTGGCTTTTACTTCGCTAATAACACAAGGATTATCCATATTTTTTGCAAAAAAGTAAGCTAAGATATCACCTTTGTAGTTATAATATTTATCCAAAAACGCAATCCTATCGGCATCTCCGTCAAACGCAAACGCATAATCTCTTCCGTTTTTAACAGCCTCTTTTACCCATGCAAGATTTTCTTCTTCCGTAGGGTCAGGATGATGATTCGGAAAAGTTCCGTCCGGATTTTCAAAAAGAATTTCATAATTTTTAACTCCTACTCTTTCAAGAACATCTCTTAAAACAACCCCAGCAACTCCATTACCGCAGTCAAACACCGCATTTAAATCAAGCCCTTTTAAATGAGAAAATTGATTTGCCAAATAATCCACATAATCACTCTTTAAATCATATTTAATTACTTCTTCATTATCTTCTATTTTTATATCGCTGCTTAAAATTTCATCCCCCAGGGCATAAATATCTTTACCGAAAAAAGGAGCTTTATCAATTGTAATTTTAAATCCGTTATATTCCGGTGGATTGTGAGAGCCTGTTATTTGAATACTTCCTCCTATTTCTACTTTTCCGATACCCTCAACACACAAAGGTCTAAAATTCGCAAAATAATTAGCACCTGTCGGAAGCATTCCTCCACTTATCACTTTTTTACCTGCTTTATTAAGTCCACTTACAAGCCAATTATGAAGAATCGGTGAATGAGTCCTTGCATCATAACTTACAAACACATACTCTTTATTAATCTTTTTTCCAAGAAAATAACCTATTTTTTTAACAATACCCTCTTTTAAATCCTTATTAAAAATACCCCTTATATCATATTCTCTAAAAATATGTTTCATCTCTTCTCCTTTTGATTATTTTTTTTATTATAAAGCCACCAAAGAAGGGCAAATTTAGCCCCCGGCGTAACAACTTTAGTTTCGTCAAAAACAAACTCTTCAACTCTACTTTCATCCAAATAAAAAACCTCTATGTCTTCATCGTCCACACCTCCCCCTTTATGAATTTTATCTTTTTTTTCAACTTCTACATAATAAATAGTCTGATTAGCAGCATTAGTCCCGACACTAGCCCACGTTGAAGTAATTTTTTTTATTCTACTGCTATCAACATCATACCCACACTCTTCCAACACCTCTTCTTTAGCAATTTCAAGAGAACATTTATCCTTATCACAAAGTCCGGCACAAAGCTCATAAGTAAATCCGTCACCGTTTTTTAAATAAACCGGAAGTCTAAATTGTTTAACCAATACTATTGATTTTAAATCCTTATCATAGATAAGTATCGCTACACTATCCATCGAAGAACATACTTCCCAACGTCTTTTTTTACCTTTATAATCAAAAAAGACCTCTTTTAATTCTAAAAATTTACCTTTTGCAATTGTTTTTATTTCTTCTAACTTAATCAAAACAAACTCCCCTGGTTTTCACTTTTAGTTATTTTTATATCAAAATCAACAAGCATAGCAAAGTTAAAAGGAACATTTAAAAGCTCTTTTATGTTCTCATTTACCACAACACTCTTAGCGTGTTTAGTGTTTTGAATAAAGTAATTAAGCTCTTTAAAGAAAAAAGTATCGTTTTTAATACCCTTAATCAAAACCCTCTCACTCTCTCCGAAATTAACCTCTTGTAATTTATAGTTTACAAATACCGGTTTAAATCTATCAAGTTCAAATTCAAGAGTATATTTTAAAGAATTCTCCTCAAAAAAATTTAAAGCTTTAGAAAATTCACTCTTATAAACATAAGGCAAAAAAATTTTTTGGTTATTATAAATACAGTAAAAAAGCCCGTCTTGCTTGAGGGGAATATCTTTTTGTTTTATATCTTTTATATTGGAAAAAAGTTCTTTAAAAATCTGCTTTGAAGTTAAAAGTATTTTTGAAAAATTAAGAGAATAAAGCAAATCGTCATAAGATTTTAAAATAATCAAATTATTGTCTAAATTCATTTTAGAAACAATATGTTCGGTAATTTCGTCACAAAAATAAATAGTGGTTTGAAGATTTTCATATTTAAAAATATCGGTTATAGCCTTTTGAATTGACTCAACTTTAATCCAAGCAATTTCATTATCGATAATATTTTCATATTTTTCGGAAACAATAGCATAAGCTCCGTTTTTAACAGCCTTAGGGATATCACTTTCATTTTCAACAAAAAAGCAACTTCCCCTTACTACCTCATCAACGTTTTTAGTATAAGAAGTTACTTCACTGATATAAGGGGAGTTTAAAAGCTCTCCCCCCACTAAATTTACAAGAGTTTCTATTTTCAAAGCTTTCCTTCATTATTAAAATTAAGCCGTTTTATCCTTATTTTACAGGAGTACCCGGTTTTTTAGGTTTTTCCGGTCTAATTAAACTAAATCCACTCTCGTCTTTCGCTCCTAAAAGCATCCCCTCACTTACCATTCCCATAAGTTTTGCAGGTTTTAGATTTGCTACTACACAAACATAAGTATCAAGCAATTCTTCCGGTTTATAATACTCTTTTATTCCGGCAATAATTTGACGAAGTTTACCTTCTCCCAAATCCACTTCAAGTCTAAGAAGTTTTTTAGATTTTTTAACTTCCTCTGCCACTACTACTTTTCCGATTTTAAGTTCTGTTTTAAAGAATTCATCAATCGTAATTAAATTTTGAGGTTTTTCTTCTTTTACTTCCGGTTTTTTCATTAAAGGTTTTTCAATTTTAGGAAAAAGTGGTGGGATTTTTTTAATTACAAAATCTTTAAGCAATTTTCCTTGCATAATCTCTTTAAAAGTATCACTGTTTATCTCAAATCCTAAAGAATCGGCTATTTTTGAAGTTGTTTTTGGCATAACTGCGTGTAAGTTTACAGCAACCATAGCTAAAAGATTGGCAATAAGTCCTATAAGTGCCGCTGCTTTTTGAGTTTCTCCATTTTTCATCAACTCCCACGGTTTATACTTATCAATGGCTTTATTTCCTATACTTAAAACTTTCCAAAGTTCTTCTAAAAATTTATGAGTTTGCATTTTCCAAAGATACTTCTCTTCTAAATGAATCCCAATCTCTCTTGCCTCATTTAACTCTTTAGCAAAATATTTTTCAACACCCTCGCTTGTAACTTTACCGTCAAAATATTTATAAGCCATACCGATAATTCTATTTAGTAAGTTTCCTAAATCGTTTCCAAGGTCGTTATTAATTCTGTCAATTAACGCTTTTTCACTAAAATCCCCGTCAGCACCGAAAGGAACTTCTCTTAACATAAAATACCTAAAGTTCTCAACTCCGTAAGCGTCGGCAACCTCTTTCGGATTGATTACGTTTCCTTTAGATTTACTCATTTTCTCACCGTCTCTTGTCCACCATCCGTGAGCGGCTATATGTTTTGGTAATTCATAACCTATACTCATTAAAAACGCCGGCCAATAAACCGCGTGGAATTTTAAAATATCTTTTCCTACAATATGCAGTTTTGCAGGCCAATATTTTTTTAATTTACTTTCATCTTCGCTTCCATATCCAAGAGCTGTTAAATAATTAAAAAGTGCATCAAGCCATACATAAACAACGTGTTTTGGATCATTAATTTCAGGCGGAAGTTTAACTCCCCATTCAAATGAAGTTCTTGTAATTGAAAGATCTTTTAATCCCTCTTCTACAAATCTTATAACTTCATTTGCTTTAGCTTCCGGAAGGATTGGTTTTTTGTTTTTTAGCCAATCAAGTATTTGGTCTTGATATTTTGAAAGTTTAAAAAAGTAGCTTTCTTCTTTAATTATTCTTGTAGGTTTCCCGCAATCAGGACATAATTCATCATTTACAAGCTGGCTTGGAGCTACAAAACTCTCACAGCTTACGCAGTAATGCCCCTCATAATAGTCTTTGTAAATATCGCCTTTTTTATACATTTCAAGAAACGCTTTTTGAACGCCTTTTATATGCTCCGGGTCGGTCGTTCTTATGAATTTATCATAACTTATTTCGAATTCGTCCCATAATCCTTTAAATTTGGCACTTATCTCATCGGCATACTCTTTTGGAGATTTTCCTCTTTTTCTTGCAGCTTCTTCTATTTTTTGCCCGTGTTCGTCAGTTCCTGTCAAAAAAAACGTATCAATTCCCTTAAGCCTTGCATATCTTGCTATCGTATCAGTTATGATAGTCGTATATGCATGTCCGATATGAGGTATGTCGTTTACATAATATATAGGTGTTGTTAAATAATAAGTTTTACACTTGTCGCTCATTTTTCTGCCCCTTCGTATGTTGTTAAAACTTTTGCGATTTCATAATTGCTTCCAAAAAAACAAGGTGTCGTATCGTGATAACCATCAACTCCAAGTTCTAATAAAGAGTCCCTCTCATCTATGGCAAGGCCTCCGGCTTTTGTATAAACATAAGCAAAAGGAAACACCTCAAAAAGTTTTCTAAGTTTACCTTTTGGTTTATCGGTAGTTCCGGGATACGCAAAAAGTCCGCCACCTTTAAGTAAAATCTGATGTAAATCCGGAACCATTCCACCTGAATATCTAAGTCTATATCCTTCTTTAAAAAGAGAATCAATCATTTCTTTATGGTAAGGATACCAATGTTTTTGAGTACCTCCCGGTGCTAAGATTTTTCCTTTTTCGTTTAATCTCAACTCTTTTACAAATTCAAATTCATTTGTATTTTCATTTAATCTAAAAAGCTCTACATTATCCCTAGCTATTACCATTTCAACTCTTGGTCCATATACTACATAAACAGCTGCAACTATATTAGGACCACTGTAACTTCCCTTATAAATTCCGAAAATACTTCCCACACTCAAATCCACATCAATGAGACTACTCCCATCAAGCGGGTCATAAGCCACAAGATATTCACCGGTTTCATTACAAGCTATCGGTTTTTCTTTTTCTTCACTCATAATTTCTGCCACACTTGAAGTTTTTATTAAATACTTCTCAACTATCTCATCGCTTATTACATCAAGCTTTACCTGTACATCTCCACTGGCATTTTGCGTTTCCACTTTTCCGGTATCTTTTGTTTTTATAGCGTCTTTAATTTCTATCGCTATTTGTTTGATTGAATTGATAATTTCAGTCATTTTCTCTCCTTTATATATCCTCTGCGTTATTTAAAACCCACTCGATAATTTCATCGATATTATTCAAATCAAGTATTTCAATGTGAGAAGGGATTTTGCTTTTATCCACACTCTCATCAATCGCTACCGCTTTTATATATCTAAAATAACTCTCATCCACATCTCCTCTAAAAACGGCAATTCTTGGAAGAGGAAGATACTTTAACCCTTCCACTAGCAAAATATCGAAATCTTTTATCATCTCAATAATCTCATCCAAAGATTTTTGCCTATGAGAAAAATAAGTCGTACGCGTAGGAGACGTTACTACAACTTCAGCACCGGTTTGATAAAATTTATAACTATCCTTACCCTCTTTATCAAAAACGGCCTTATCACTAGGGTCATTTTTAATAATAGCAAGTTTATACGAACTTATTAATCTTTTGGCAATTTTTTCAATTAAAGTAGTCTTACCGGAATTGCTAGGACCGGTAAAAGCGACGGCTTTTCTCAAAAGAGTCCTTTTTTTGCATAATTTTATCAAAAAATTTTATATAATTATCAAAAAAGGCCAATATGCAAATAGAAATTATAAAATCTTTACTTCTTGCATTGATACTCGGATTTTTAATAGGGCTTCAAAGAAGTTTAACTTACAAAAGTACCTTCGCCGGAAGTAGAAGTTTTGCCCTTACCTCTTTTTTAGGCTATTTAAGTGCCTGGGTAAACTCTTTTGAAAAAAATTTTTTAATAATCTCTTTTTTAGCAGTAACAGTCTTTTCCCTAACAGCCTATTTCCTTAAAACAAAATACACAAAACAAGACGGAATAACAACAAATATAGCCTATTTAATAACTTTTATAATAGGAATAATGGTCTACTATAAACTCCCGACATACGCTATTTTTACAGCCATAACCACTATAGTTATATTAAATATAAAACCCCTGCTTCAAAAAATAGAAACAAAAATTACCTCAAAAGAGACAAACGCCGCTATACTGCTTTTGGTTATGAGCTTTTTACTTTTACCGATTCTTCCCAATAAAACGTTTTTTAATCTCTTTAATCCTTACAAAACCTGGCTTATGGCTATAATTATCGCTTCTTTATCATTTATAGGATATTTAGGAATTAAGTTTTTTGGAAAAAAAGGACTCTTATTCACAGCAGCAGCCGGAGGATTTATAAGTTCAACTGCCGTAACTGCAAGTTTTAGTGCAATGTATAAAGAATCTAAAACATCCCTTTTAACATATCTAGCCGGTATTTCCATAGCAAATACCTTAATGTTTGCAAGAGTGTTTATAGAAAGCTACATTACAAATCCTCAACTTTCAAAATACCTTTTCTTGCCGTATTTTATAGCTACAGTTTACGGAATTTTCATATCTTATTACTTTTTCAAAAAATCCACAAAAGCCGTTACATTTTTTAATCTTTTAGAAAAAAATCCTCTGGAATTAAACGAAGCCATAAAATTTGCGATTATTTTTGCAATAATTTACGCCTTAATAGAATACGCCCACAACAATTTCGGAAACACCGGAATTTTTATAGTCTCTTTTATTTCCGGATTTAGCGATGTAGACGCAATTACCCTCTCTTTAGGAGAACTAAGCCAAAAATCCATATCCTTAAAAAACGCAAGTATAGGGATTTTAATAGCCTCTTTAAGCAATACCATTACCAAATTTTTTATAGTTTTGTTTTTTTCAAAAGAACTTGCAAAAAAATCTTTAATCTTTTTTTTAGTAGAATCAATTATATTATTTAGTACTTTAACACTTATTAAACTTAGCTAAATTTCTTTTTTATACTCATTTTTGCTAAAATTCAAAATAAAAAAGGAATTTTATGAATATTATTACAGGAAGAGTATGGAAATTTGGTGATAATATTGATACGGATTTAATTATTCCGGCAAGATATCTAAACACTTCTGACCCTCACGAACTCGCAAAACACGTAATGGAAGATGCAGACCCGGAATTTCCTAAAAAAGTAAGACCGGGAGATATCATAGTTGCCGGATACAACTTTGGTAGTGGTAGTAGTCGTGAACACGCTCCGATTGCCTTAAAAGCCGCAGGAGTTGCAGCTGTAATTGCAAAAAGCTTTGCCAGAATTTTTTACAGAAACAGTTTTAATATGGGGCTTCCGATTTTCGAACTTCTTGAGAGTGACGAAATTAATGAGGGTGATTTAATTAAAATCGACCTTGACAAAGGAATTATCCACAACGTAGACACCGGAAAAAATTATAAATTTACTCCGATTCCTCCTTTTATGCAAAACTTAATTGCAGCCGGTGGGCTTATAAACTTCGCAAAAGAAATGTTAAAGGAACAAAAATGAGAAATTACAAAATAGCCGTAATAAAAGGTGACGGAATAGGTCCTGAAATTGTAGAAGAAGCTATTAAAGTACTCGATGCAGTAGCCAGCAAAGAAGGGTTTAACTTGGAATATAAAGAATACTTATTAGGCGGAGCCGCCGTTGATGTATTTGACAACCCTTGTCCAGATGAAACTATAAAAGGTTCTCTTAATTCAGACGCTATTTTATTTGGTGCGATAGGTGGACCTAAATGGGATAACTTACCAAAAGAAAAAAGACCGGAAAGTGGTCTTCTTAAACTTAGAAAATCTTTAGGACTGTTTGCAAATATAAGACCGGCTATTATTTTTGACGAATTAGTAAACGCTTCAAGCCTTAAACCAGAAGTTATAAAAGGGGTAGATTTAACAGTAGTAAGAGAATTAACCGGTGGAATCTACTTTGGAGAGCCTAGATACAAAGATGACAACAAAGCTTACAACACAATGATTTATACAAGAGATGAAATCGAAAGAATCGCAAAAGTTGCATTTGAAGAAGCTATAAAAAGAAACAAAAAAGTAACGTCTGTAGATAAAGCAAACGTACTTGAAGTTAGCGAACTTTGGAGAGAGGTTGTAAACGAAGTTGCTAAAAATTACCCGGAAGTTGAACTTGAACATATGTACGTAGACAACGCTGCAATGCAGCTTGTAAGAGACCCTAAACAGTTTGACGTAATCTTAACCGGAAACATTTTTGGTGATATCTTAAGTGATGAGGCGAGTATGATTGTAGGAAGCATTGGTTTACTTCCTAGTGCAAGTATAGGTGGGAAAGTGGGACTGTTTGAACCAATCCACGGAAGTGCTCCTGATATTGCCGGTCAAGGTATAGCAAATCCTATAGCTACAATACTTAGTGCAGCTATGATGCTTGATTATTTAGGAGAAACATCCGGAGCAAAAAGAATAAAAGAAGCAATCAAAAAAGTATTAGCAGAAGGTTACAGAACAAAAGATTTAGCTTCGTTTGACGCAAAAGAAGTAGTAACCACATCTGAAATGGGTAGCTTAATAGCAGACCATGCCGCTCACTAAAACAAAAACTTACGCTCAAATACTAGAAATCCAGGGCTTCAAAAAAGAAGCCTTGGAAATTTATGAGAACATCGCTAAAAAAAATCCCGACAAAGAAATCTTAGAAGCTATAGACAGATTAAAAAAAAGAAAAAAATTCGACGGAGTAAACATTATAAAATTAAAAGAGTTTAATAATATAAACCAAAAAAACAGATATGAATTTGAAAAATGGCTAAGCGAGTTAAAATGAAAGATATAAAAGAGACTATTTTAGAAACAATCCAAGAAATAGAAAGCGATATAGAATTTACAGAAGAAAAACTTACTTTAAAATCGGAATCTGAATGTAACGAAGAATTCTTAAAACACATAAAAGAGAGAATTTTAATTTTATTTGAAGGCTTACAATCTCCTAATACCGAAAACTTAGATGTAAAACTTGATGTTACTTTAAATTTCTTAGAATATCTCCTAGTAAAAATAGAAGAAAAACTAAATGGAAAATAAAGACCTGGAATTTTTAAAAAACTTTTTTGCTCCCTATACAAAAAAAGTCTATTTAGTCGGTGGATGTGTTAGGGATGAAGTTTTAGGAATTAAATCAAAAGAGTATGATTTAGAAGTTTATAATATATCTCAAGAAGAGTTTGATAAACTAATGCAAAAACTAGGAGCCAAAGGAGTTGGAAAAAGCTTTTTTGTATATAAATGGAAAAATTTTGACATATCCCTACCACGAACAGAAAGTAAAGTGGGACACGGCCACAAAGGCTTTGAAGTAAAACTCACCCAAAACGAAAAAGAAGCATCACGCAGAAGAGATTTTAGAATGAACGCTTTAATGAAAAACATATATACAAATGAAATTCTTGATTTTTGGGGTGGAATTGAAGATATCAAAAAAAAACTTATCCGACATATCGATAATAAGACTTTTGTAGAAGATTCATTGAGAGTTCTAAGGGCTATGCAATTTGCAAGTAGACTTAAATTCAAAATAACCCCTGAGACTATAAAGCTTTGTCAAAACATAGATCTAAGTGACTTAAGCAAGGAGAGAATTTATATGGAATTTGAAAAAATGTTTAGATCAAATTATCTCTATTATGGATTTTATTATTTTATCAAACTTAAAATCGCTAAAAAGCTACTAAATTTAAAATTTAATCAAAAAGAATTTTTCTATTTAGCAAAAATCTATAAAATAAACCCGATTGAAAGTTATTTTTTATACCATTTAAGATACTTTAAAAACATCCCATTTCAAAAACTCTCCACCTCCCTAAATCTTCCAAATCGTTTAAAAAAAGAGATATCTATAAAAAAACACCCAAAAATTGTAACTAACAGATTTTTATACGGTTTAGCCTTAAAATACCCTTTAAAAACTTTTAGTATCCTAAACCAAAACTGCTGTGAAAAATGGATAAAAGAAAACAACCTATGGGATAAAAAATATCGCCCCCCTTACATCGACCCTAAAAACCCCAGAAAATCTATAATTAAAGAAATAAAAAAAATAGAAAAGATATCAATTTCCTTTTAAATTAAGATTAACAAAGAACATAGCGAGTCTATTGCCAACCACTCAAAAGATTTGGAATGTGCCTTTGTTTTTCTTACTAAATAAATTGATATTTTATCCCTCATTTAAGAATTTAAATTTTTCACAATATTTGTCCATTTTGATTCTTTTTGAGTGGCTTTTTCCCATATATATTATCATATGTAAAATGACTGTCTGTATAATAATTATCCACTTTTAATTTAAAAATCATTTCTTTTTCCTCATCACTCATTCTTTTGTATGGTCTTTTTACCTTTATCTGTATCTACTTTCATTGAATAATCTTTTTTTCAATAAAAAGTAACTTTTGTTCCTTGTTTGGTCAGTGCTTATTTAAATAGATGCTGACGTTCTGTAGTGTTCTTCGCTTTGCTCATACATCACAAACGCCGTGCAAAGCTACAAACGACAACTGCTTGTCGTTTGTTTAACGCTTCTCCTCCCCTTAAATCGGGTCGGTGTTTCAATG
>CAYULY010000011.1:0-36880 GCA_964445785.1 uncultured Nautiliales bacterium | reverse complement strand
AGGACTTATAAACGTTTTCAAGTACCACCATCATAAACCTTTTTTTGTTATAATTTAAACATTCTAATATAAACCAAATCTAAACAAGGATAATAAAAATGAAAAAAATTCTTGTTTTTATATTTGATATAATCAGCTAAAAAAAGGATAAAAATGGAAGTTATAGACCTTTTTAAAACTTTGCTTAAATTCAAATCAATAACCCCAAACGATGACGGTGCGATGGAATTTATAAAGAGTTATTTAAATGATTTTAAAGTAATAGAGAGTGAAAAAGAAGGTGTTAAAAATCTTTTTATTTATAAAAAATTCTCTGAAGGGGACCATTTATGTTTCGCAGGGCATATTGACGTGGTGCCTCCGGGTGAGGGATGGAAAAGCGACCCTTTTACCCCTACCGAAAAAGATGGATTTATTTACGCAAGGGGAGCTCAGGATATGAAAAGCGGCTTAGCGGCGTTTTTATGGGCTATGAAAAACGCACAAAATTTCAAAGGAACCCTTAGCGCGCTTATTACAAGCGACGAAGAAGGCGACGCAGTGTGGGGTACAAAATACATGCTTGAAATTTTAAAAGAAAAAAATATGATTCCGGACTATGCTATAGTTGCGGAACCCACCTGTGAAAAAGTTTTCGGAGATGCAATTAAAATAGGAAGACGAGGCTCCATTAACGGATATTTAAAATTAAAAGGTCTTCAGGGACACGCCGCATATCCCGAAAAAGCAATTAATCCGATACATCAGATAGCCCCCGTTTTACCAAAAATCGCAGGTTTTAATTTAGATGAAGGGGATGAGCATTTCTCTCCTAGTAAAATAGTAATAACCGATATACGCGCCGGAATGGAAGTTACAAACGTAACGCCGGGTGAGCTTAAAATGATGTTTAACGTCAGAAACAACACACATACAAATAAAGAAAAAATTAAAAATTATTTTGACAAATGTTTTGAAGGCTTAAATTATTCGCTTGAGCTTAAACAAAGCGCCGAGCCTTTTATTACCAATCCCGATACAAAGGTTGTAAAAGCGCTTGATAAAGCCATCAAAAAAGCGGGAACAACTCCTAAACACTCCACCGCCGGTGGTACTAGCGATGCAAGGTTTTTTGCAAAATACGGTGTTAAGGTAGTGGAATTCGGCGTAAAAAACGATACGATTCACGCTCCAAATGAACGCACAACACCTGAAGAAGTTATAAAACTTGCCGATATATTCAAAGACGTAATTGAAGAATGGAGATAACGTTTTGTTATCTTTAAGCCGATTTTAAATTTTTTAGATGTATAATTAAATAATTAAACAAAAAAAGGTGGAGTTTGAGAAAAGTATATGAGCTTAAAAAAGGTATGCAGATTTTAGTCGACGAAGACGAAATACTGGTTTTCGAAGAAATAAGAGGTGATAAAGCCATATTTTACAACAGCTGGGGTATTGAAATTGAGTACCCGGATTATCTTGATATAGACGAAATAGGAGTTTTAGTAGAAGAAGTTAAAAAAGAAACGATAAAAACCCCTTCTTTATTTTAATTCAATTTTTACTATCTCTCCTATTTTTAACCCTTTTCCTACAAGCTCAACTTTATAACTTGTAATATATTTACTATCAGGCACCCTCCAAACCTTATAAATTTTAAAATTACTCGGTTTACCATTTATGTAAACATTTGGTTTAATTTTTTCTCCTACCGGTACATAAATTGTCAGCTTTTCTTTAGAAATATCGTAAACATCTCCTATCAACACCCCGGGGGCTACGTAATCTCCTTTATTTACATATATTTTACCTACATATCCGGTTGCTCTTATACGCTTTTTATTAATCGTATCTTTTAATTTTTTAATGTTGGCAATCGTATTAAAAAGAGAAGATTTTAAACTCAAAAGCTGATTATAAGCCCCTATATAATCATAAAACTTCAAATCCTTTTCACTTTGAGATTTTGTTTTTAAGTTTTTATATTTTTCATAAACAGACCTTTTTTTATCAACCACTTTTTTTTGATTTTTTATTTGAAGTCTTAATAACTTCTCCTGATTTTGTAAATTTTTCAAATCTATTAAATTTTGAGTGTCATCTAACTTTACGATAGTCGAATTTACTTCCTTGGCTTCTAACTTTTTATTACTAAATACCACCTCACCGGCTACCGGGGCTTTAATTTTATAAGTATCAAAAACCTCAACTTTAGCATCATAAGCAAACAATAATACTGCTAAAAATATAATTAGTTTTTTCATGTCCATCCTTTCTTAATTTATACGGCTTCAGCTATTTTTTCATACTCTTCACTCTCACCTTTAATAAACGCCTGGACTATAGGATTTTTAGAATTTTTAAACTCCTCAACACTTCCATACTCTATAATCTCTCCGTTATAAAGCATAGCCACATAATCCGCACTTTTAAACGTCTCTTTCAAATCATGCGAAATTACAACGCTTGTCATATTGTAATCCCTGGTTAAATGCTCAATCATTTTGGTTATTTTATCGCTAATAATAGGGTCAAGCCCACTTGTAGGCTCATCATACAAAACATACTTCGGTTTTAATATAATCGCCCTGGCAGTTGCGGCTCTTTTTCTCATCCCTCCACTAAGTTCGTGAGGAAAAAGCTTTGTAACCCTATCAGATTCAAGCCCTACCATTTCAAGCGTTTGAAACACTCTTTTTTTTATCTCTTCTTTTGATAAATTAGTATGCTCTACCAAAGGAAACGCTACATTATCAAATATACTCATACTGTCAAACAAAGCCCCCTCTTGAAACGTAAAACCTATCTTTTTTCTTATTTCATAAAGAGTCTTTATATCGGCTTTCCCAACATCCACACCATCTACAAGAACTTCTCCGCTAGTAGGCTTTAAAAGTCCCACTATATGTTTAATGACAGTAGATTTACCCTGCCCGGATAAGCCCAAAATATAAGTTATTTTATTCTCGTAGATATTTAAATTCACATCTTTTAAAACAACTTTTGAGCCGAATACCTTTTTTAAGTGCTTAATTTCTATCATCGAAAACCTTAAAAGCTTTTTAAAAATTTTATCAAAAATGTATATATAATAAAGAATTATGAATTTATTTTAAGTGAAAAGTTAAAATGATATATCCTCTATCATACTTACCAAGCGTTTATAATACAACTCCTATTACACTAAACCCTGAATACGTAAATAATTTACTAGCACTAAATATAACGGACTATTTTTCATCCACTCAATTTAATGCAAATCCTCTGTTTGCAAATGTAATACCAATTCCAAGATATTTAATAACTTTTTAGATTGCTGAAAAGAAACTGGGATGAACCTTTCTACCTTTTTTAAGTATCCAAAAGCCGTAAGAAAGCTCATATATACCACTAATCCGATAGAATCTCTAAATTCTATCATAAAAAGAAAAACAAAGCAAAAAGGCTCTTTCCCTTCAAAAGAAGCAGCCTTTAAAGTCCTTTTTACTTCAACACAGGAGGTAATGGAAAAATGGAAAAGCTCTAGAATCAGAAACTGGTCGGAAATTTATCCACAGCTTGTGATATATTTCCAGGATATTTTAGTAAAATATATTTAAGGTTTAAGTATGAAGTTTACGGTTTACACAGTTAATCTGATGGGCTCTTTCTCTCCAAAGCTGCCAAACCCAACCGACATAACACTTTTACTCTCATAAATTCCAAATCCCCCACGCCACCTGCCCTACACTTATCCCTGCGTCATTTATAGGTATTTTTTTATTAAAGTATACTTTCTTATCAAGCTGTTTTATAACTTTAGTAAGCAAGGTTTTATTTTGAAACACCCCTCCACCTACAATCACATCCATATCATACATCAAAGATATCTTTTTTATTACATTTACTATAGAATTTAAAAACACCGATGAAATAAGCTCAAAATTACTTCTACTCTTAGCAGCAAAATTTAAAATCTCAAAAAAATCTATTTCATCTTTTATTTCAAAATCTATAAAATCTTTGATGTTTTCATTATAATATTTTTCAATCATAAGACCACTTAATCCTTCCCACTCATTCCTATCAATCATTCCACCAAGATATGCAACCATATCAAATATTCTTCCCATAGAAGAAGTTAAAGGGAAAGCCCCTTTTAAAAGATTCTTTGCAAGTTTATAATTTTTAAACTCCTCTCCTATCTTTTCATCAAGCAAAGCAACTGCCATATTGGAAGGATTTTTTATAGCCTTTTCGCCACCTATGAGTTTAAAATTTTTAAAGTGATGTACTCTTTTATAAGTGTGCCTATTAACTACAAAAACTTCGCCTCCCCATATACTTCCGTCGTCTCCGTATCCCGTCCCGTCAAATATAAAAGCCAAAAACTCTCCGTTAAGATTATATTCGAACATAGTCGATAAAGCGTGGGCATAATGGTGCTGGATTCGAACTATTTCTTTTTGCTGATTAAGAGCCCATTTAGTCGATTCGTAATAAGGGTGCTTATCACAAATAATTACATCTTCACTAAACTCATAAAGCCTTCTAAAAGTTTCTATCGTCCTCTCAAAATATTCAATACTCCCTACACTTCCCAAATCCCCTATATGAGGAGAGAGAATAAACTTACCGTTAAAGCCAAGGGAGATAGTGTTTTTTTGATTAGCCCCCACTCCTAAAATACTTTTATTAGTTTTACAATTCAAACTAAAAGGAGCAAATCCCCTAGCACTTCTTAACGTAATAAATTCATCTTCAATCGCTTGGACTAAACTATCATCACAAGCGTTTATTATTTCTCTATTATTATCCAAAACATAATCAACCACATTTCCTAATTTTTCTACCAACTCTTTAAAATCTCTTATAATAGGTTCATCCGAAATATTAGCACTTGTAGCCACAATAGGAAAATCCAAATACTCAAACAAAAGATAATGCACCGGAGTATAAGGCAAAAACACCCCGTATCTGTCTATCTTATCTGCTATATACTTTAAGTCTTTTCTCTTTTTTACCAAAACTATCGGTTTTTCTTTAGAAGTAATAAGCTCAATATCCCTTTTATTCACATCACAAAACTCTTTAATTTTTTCAATATCTTTAAACATCATAGCAAAGGGCTTAAAAGGGCGTCTTTTTCTTTCTCTAAGTTTTTTTACAACCTCAACATCCGTAGCATTACAAACCAAATGAAACCCTCCTAAACCTTTTACGGCTACAATTTTTCCTTCTTTGATTTTATCAGCTATAAATTTTATCTCATTTTCTACATTTAAAACTTTACCCTCATTATCAATTACTCTTAGTTTAGGTCCACAATCATAACAACTAATAGGCTCTGCGTGAAATCTTCT
This sequence comes from uncultured Nautiliales bacterium, assembly GCA_964445785.1. Lineage (GTDB taxonomy): Bacteria > Campylobacterota > Campylobacteria > Campylobacterales > Nautiliaceae > Nautilia. Next base: position 31,556 of record CAYULY010000011.1, on the reverse strand, counting down.
ATCAAGAGGATTATTATACTCTTTTTCACACTCTTTACACATTTTAAACTTAGCCATAGAGGTGTTTTTTCTATCATAAGGAATGTCTTTAATTATCGTATATCTTGGACCACAGTTCGTACAATTGATAAAAGGATACAAATATCTTCTGTTTTTAACATCAAAAATCTCTTTTAAACACTCTTCACATACTGCGATATCGGGTGAAATGGAAGTGGTCTTATTTGAAGATTTTGAATAATATATTTCAAAAGTTTTAAAGTTTTTTAGAGGGAGTCTCTCTTTTTTTATACAATCTATTCTAGCAAGAGGAGAAAGATTTCTTTTTAACTCATCTAAAAACTTACTGCTATTATCACCTTCTATTTCAATAATAACACCCTCTCCACTGTTTAAAACAAAACCTTTTAAATTAAGAGAATTTGCAATTTTATAGACAGTAGGTCTAAATCCTACACCTTGTACAATTCCGTCAATTATGTATCTTGTTCTCAAAAAAAGCCTTTGGTATTAAAATAAAAGGAGGAAAAGGGAAAAAGGAGAAAAAATGAAAAAAGCAATTTCTTGCCTTAAAATTATAAATAATATTCATTAAAAAGATATTAATTATCTGTTTTCGATAAAATAAAAGCACTTCCATACGCTTCAATAGCTCCACTAATAGGTAGAGCCTTAGGAGTAAAGGTCGGATAATTTTTCTTAATATTCGTATAAACTTTATTTAAAAATTCCCCTTCAAACAAATCTCCTACAATAACAGCTCCGTCTAAAAGAGACTCTTTATGAAGTTGTTCGTAAATATTTGTTAAAAATTCGGCAAAACTCTCAATCACACCAAAACTTAATAAATAATCATCAACCCCTGCCAATTTAAAACTCATTACCGTCCTAACAGCCCAAAGAGGGTCTAAGTTTTTATCTTTCATTTTATAATCTATTCTAGGACCTTTTTTAGTCATAGCAGAGTTTGCATATCTTAAAAGTCTTTCAAATCCCTCATCAATATTATCTCCAAATCCCAACAACACTCCAATAACCCCCCATAAATAGGCTACCCCTTTTTTTGAGGTAGAAAAATCAGTATTTAAAGCTTTTAATGCTAAATCTTTTTGCTTTTCAAAAAAGTTTTTAACAAGTTTCTCTCCAGTTTCATTCATAGCTTTTATTGAAGCGAAAATTTCTTTAAAAGAAGAAAATTTAAAATCAAAATCAATATACTCCACTAACCCGAATTTAGGAGAATTAAGCATAATTTTACTATCTTCCTCTTTGTAAAATGCAAATCCTACACTGCTTTTATTTTCTAAATTCCATTGTGCCAATACACCAAAATATCCAGCAAAAGCTGGTTTTATTTTTGAGTCGTTTTTTTCTTTTTTTAATATGGTTTTATCATCGGTTACATAAGCACTGTACTCTTTATAAGCACCTACAACTTTTTTTTCAAACGCTTTTTCATATTTAGGTAATAACGCTCTGTCTCCTCGTTGAATCAAAATATCTTTATTTCTAGTATCAGTCACTACCGCTAATAAAACTTCATCTTTATTTTCAACATCAAAGCTAAAATCATCACTTTTTTGGGTTTTTTTAAGCCCTAAAAGTTTAATATCATCTTTTATCTCTTCACATAAAAGTTCAAGTACCATACAATCCGGAAGTTTCACTAAAAATGAAGGATTTGAAATTCCAAACTCTTTTTTAAAGTTAAGATTCGTTTTTAAATTTACAAATGGTTTTTCAATACTTCCAAGTGCTTTCGCCTCTCCTACAAAACTCATAAAATATGTAGCAACTGCCGACAAATCAACTGCTACTATAATTTCTGCATCCTCTAACGATGTGGAAACTTCATATTTTCCGTTCATTGTCTGAATATAAATTTTTTCTTTATTTTTTAATTTAAAAGCTAAATTTTCGAAAACCTCTTTATAACTTTTCATTTCTCCATTTGATTTATACCCACACACTTCACAATGATAAAAAGGATTATAATAGTTAAAATTGTTTTTATCCTTTACTTCCCTCAAACACTTAGGACAAGGAGGTAAATTAATACTAGGGAATTCTCTTTTTAAATCATCTTTAAATTCATTAGTTACTTCTGCATCAAGGGATTTTAAAAATATACTAATAGGAAGTTCGTTTGCCAATTTTTTTGAAAAATCTTCTATAATTTCTTCCGAAGCTTTCACATAGGCAAATAAATTTCTTTCATCTCTACTTAATCCCAGCTTAACTCCCGTCTCTTTTGCAACCCTTAACAAAATCTTCTCAACAACTCCGTTTGTAAAGTCTAATTCGAATCTAAATTTTAATATCATATTTTTCCTTTACTTATTTCCTTTACTTAACCTCTAACCCGCGTAATGATTCTATAGGAACCCCTCTTTTATAAGACTCTTTTGCTATTTGAGTAAGTTCTACTTTATCATTTTTAACTACTGGATTAACTCCTAATTCTTTAAGTTTGGTAATCAAAATTTTCTCCATAAGTTTAGCCGCTTTTTGAACTTCTTCGGTTATACTAAACGTAGTATCCTCTCCTATCACATAAGGCACAACTCCTATAATTTTTGTCTCCGGCAAATCTCCCATCATTTCAATCATCTGAAGAGTTTGTAACATTTCTACTTCATGGGCACTTCCCTGCCAACTTACGCATTCGGGAACATCTCTAAAATCAAAAAAATAAACATCTCCTATATTTGCGTCATCAACATCAACACAATCAAAAATAAATACTTTATCATATTCAGTAATTATAGGAATTAATCTTTGAGCCAAAGTCCCTCCATCAATCACATCTACTTGGTGTGGTCCTTTAAATTCATATTTTTCATCAATATAATTAGCTAAATGAACTCCTATCCCTTCATCTCCAAATAAAATATTTCCTATCCCTAAAATTAATATTTTCATAATAACCTTTCATCAAAAATAGACACTGCAAAACAGACTAAATCCATTTTGTATTATCTATTCTTTCCCCAAAAGGGGAAAAAATTAATGATGGCCTTCTTTTTCCCATTTCATACCGGAAAAAATTGCATCCATTCCTCCGTTTTTAGCAAAAGCAGCATTATAAACCGCCATATAAATATGAACAAATACAACTACAATAATAGCCCACATAAAGATATGGTGCCAAACTCTTACATAAGCAAGCCCTCCGCAAAAACTTTCCACCACTTTAGCAAAAGGATAAAAAAACGCTCCCAAACCGTTATGATAAACTTCTGCATATAGTGCAAGCCCAGTAATAATTATTCCGTAAAAGAAAACATAAAGCATAACATAAGCCCAAAATTGTAACGGATTATAAACACCTTTAGTATGAGGGTGTTTTGCGATTAATAAATAATATCCTATTTGCTGAAGAGCTATTTTAATATTAAAAGCATCCTTAATTGATTCTCTTTCATATTTTCCTTCCCTGAAAAAGAAAAAGAAAAACGTTTTATATAAAACCGCACCAATCATAGCAAAACCGAAAATTATATGCCACTCTCTAATATAAGCCTGTAAAAATCTAGTAGGCTCGGCTGCCGTATTAGCAAATATAATAAAAGGATTAGCAATATAAAACCCGGTAATAATTAGGGCGAAAATAGAAATAGCCCTAATCCAATGTTGCCATCTATAACCAGCTGAAAATTCAATACCTCCTAGGTATTTCATAGGTTTAGTTAAAAATTTCATTTTAGCCTCCTTAGCACGCCCCGTAAAGCGGGTCTACTTTAAATTCACCGAGTTTTTTACCTTTAACATCCATTACATGCACTGCACATGCGATACATGGGTCATAAGAGTGAATATCTCTAATCACTTCAAGAGGTTTAGCCGGATCAGATAAAGTCATTCCTATAAGGTTTACTTCATAAGCTCCTTTTTTACCTTTTCCGTCTACCGGACCGGCATTCCAAGTAGAAGGAACAACAGCTTGCCAATTTTCTATTTTTCCGTCTTTAATTCTACACCAATGAGACAACATTCCTCTTGGAACGTCACCAATAAATCTACCTTTGTATTCTTTAGTTTTATCAATTATATAAGGTGCTACTGTTGTTTGATCTTTTTTAAGATTTTTAACCAAACTATTAAAAGTTTCCAATCCGTAATCTGCAATCATTTTAGCTTGAAGCATTCTTGCGGCAGTTCTTCCAAGTACCGTAAATAACGCTTCTACCGGAAGATTAGTTTTAGCTAAGAAATCATTTACAACTTTTTGAACTCTTTTATTTCCTTTAGCATAGTTTACAACCATACAAGCAAGAGGCCCAACTTCCATAGGCTCGTTGTCATATCTTGGTGATTTAATCCAAGAGTATTTACCTTTTTCGTTAACAACTTTTGTCTTTACAATTTTACCTTGTCCATCAATACTTTCACCCTCAACATATCCAGTATAATCTGGTTCAGTTGTTTCATCATATGGATGAGTAGGATTATCAAGATTTTTATACCAAGCGTGAGTAGCCTCTTCTGTAATTTTATCTTCATCAATCGGATAAAACTTAGATAAATCGTGATTTTTAATATATCCGCAAGCATCAAACAACCAAGAATTTTCACCTGTTTGCATAGTTTTATAAGCTAAGAAATTTCCTAATTTGGTTTTTTGAACAACACTAGGTTCATTTCTATAAGCTTCGGCAGCCATTACAATATCTGCATAATAAGCTCTGTTTACATAATCGGCTAATTGTTCGAATTTAGTTTTATATTCTGCAAGTCTAGCCGGGTCTTGAAGGTCCATAATACAAGTTACCCCACCAACCGTTAAACTTTGAGGATGAGGGTTTTTACCACCGAAAATCGCCATCATTTGAGCCGCGATTCTTTGCATTTCAAGAGTTTTTAAATAATGACTTAAAGCAATTAAGTTTTGTTCCGGAGTAAATCTCATAGTTTTATGACCCCAATATCCGTTTTTAAACGGTCCTAAATCACCCTTTTCTGCAAATTTTGCAACTCTTTTTTGAACTTCTTTTAATTCATCCTCACCTGTTGCTATCGGATTATATCCCTCCGGAACATATTTAAATGCAAGCTCACTAGCTTTTTTAGGGTCGGCTTTAAGTGCACTCATCACATCAACCCAATCAAGTGCGTGTAATTGATAAAAATGAACTATATGGTCATGAAAAAATAAAGCATAATCCATTAACGTTCTTGTCAATTGAGCATTTAAAGGAGGTTTTATACCAAGAGCATCCTCCACCGCAACAATTCCGGCTTTATAATGAGAATAAGTACAAACCCCACATACTCTACTAGTAATAAATCCGGCATCTCTTGGGTCTCTTCCTTTTACGATAACTTCAATCCCTCTCCATAAAGTGGCACTTGAAAACGCATCCGTAATTTTATTATTTTCATCTACGACAACTTCAACCCTTAAATGACCTTCTATCCTTGTAATAGGGTCAATTACTATTCTTTTTCCCATATCGTTTCTCCTTTATATTTACTCTTTTGGATTTTTAATCGCACTAAGTGCCGCATGTGCCGCAATCGCCACACCTGCTACCGTTAAAATAGTAACACCGTATTTATCCGCCGTTTCATCCGCTAAAGGCGAATCAAATTTTTTATCCGCTAAAGGCTCTTCATAAGGTGACATAGCATCCCAAAAATCCGGCTCACTACATCCTAAACAACCGTGTCCCGCTTGAACCGGCCAAGATGTATGTTGGTTAAATCTCTCACGCGAACAGTTATTAAACGTATAAGGACCTTTACATCCTACTTTATATAAACAAAATCCGTTCTCCGCACCGCTATCTCCAAATACTTCTACAAATTCTCCGGCATCAAAATGACCTCTTCTTTCACATAAATCGTGAATTCTAAGTCCATATGCGAATTTAGGTCTGTTGAAATTATCAACTGCCGGTAATTGACCGAATAAAATATAATAAATAATAGTACCTACGATATTTTTAGCACTAGGAGGACATCCCGGTACGTTAATTACAGGTTTATCAATTACTTGATATACTCCTTTCGAACCGGTAGGATTAGGTGCAGCCGCTTGAATTCCTCCAAATGCACTACAAGTACCAACACTAATAATAGCCGCTGCATCATCCGTTGCTTTTTTTAAAACTTCTATTCCGCTTTCTGCATGCGGTCCTAAAGTTAAAAATTCTCCGTTCATTTTCGTAGGTACTCCACCCTCAACACAAAGAATATATCTACCTTTATATTTTTCCATAGCTTCTTTTAAATTTTCCTCCGCTTGCCAACCGGCAGCTGCCATAAGAGTTTCGTGATATTCAAGATTAATATAATTAAAAATCAAATCGTCAATTGTTGGAGTATCCGTTCTAATTAAACTCTCACTACATCCTGTACATTCAGCCATATGTAGCCAAATAACCGGGAGTCTATCGCTCACTTCCGCCGCTTCGGCAATCAATGGAGTAAATGAACTAGGCAAACTCAACATTGCAGCCATAGCCGCCGACCATTTTAGAAAATCTCTTCTTGTAAATCCTTTTTCTTCTAAAATTTGAGAAACGTTTCTACCACCTATCGCCGGAAGTTTTTTTAGAGATTCCAATCTCTCTTTTACTTTTTCTAAAGAAATTTTATTCATTGTAACCCTCCGAAATTTTTTCATTTAAGCATTCGTTTAAGATTTTTATTATACTCAAATAAATGTTCTTTTTTCAATAGATATTAGATAAAATTATATTTATGAAAACAATATTAATTTTAATGAGATATACAAACCGCACATACATCGAAACATTTAAATATCACATCAGTATATTTTAAATCTTCGCCTATTAAAGCTTCTTGAGCGGGAGAAAATCTCTTTTTAGAAGAACCTAAATTAAATTGAGTAGGAACTATAATATTATAAAACGATATTTTTTCATTTTTAATTTCAATTTCATGAATCAAACTACCTCTTGGAGCTTCAATCGCAATTTTAGCTTTTCCGTCTTTTATAGAAGGCTTTTCAAAAGATTTTTCACTTAAATCAACTTTTTTTATAATAAGATTCACATATTTTAAAAGTAATAAAGCTTCATACAATCTGGACACAACTCTCGTATAAATTCCGTCTTTATATTCTTTATAAATTTTTTTTATAACTTTATCTTCTCTTACGATAGCTCTGGCTAAAGAACCAACTTCATAAAACTCTCCTTTATAAAAAACATTTTTAAAAAATCCTTTTTCTTCTTCTACTTTTTCAAGCATTCCGTTCGATTCAAAAAAAGAATTATTTCCCAACACTAAAAACCTATTTAAACTTTTACCGATATCTTTAGGTAAATTTTCGAAAAAGAGATTCAAATCACAAGAAAACAGCTCTTCGTCCATTATTTCTTTCATATAATCTTCTTTTATTTTTTTTAAAATATTTTCTAATTTTACTATTTCTACATAAGTCGGATCGCATGTAACTCCCCCCGGTACAATATAAGAATTATGGGGAAATTGCCCGGCTAAAACGGCTATAGCTTTTGAAATTTCGGAAGCAAATTTAACTGCTTTAAAAATATATTTTTTATCTTTTATAATTGTCGGAAAAAGAGTCATATAAAACCATTTTATATGATTTTGCACTATCTCTAAAGAAGTGGTAATTTCCCTAAAAATGTTAGCTTTATTAGAAACTTTGGCATCAAAGACCTTTTCTATAACTTTTGCAGTTGCAAAAAGATGAGAATGTCCGCAAATTCCACACACTCTAGGGTTAATCACAAGAGCGTCTAAAAAATGTCTGTTTTTTAAATACTCTTCTATTCCGTTATTTTGCCAAAACTCTATTTCCACAAATTCTATTTTCTCTTTTCCTTGAATCTTTAAAACCGCCTCACCCTCTATCTTAGAGATAATTTTTTTATCTATCTTCATTTTTTTCCTTAAGATAATTTATAAGTTTCTTTTCAAGTCTATCATTTTTAAGACTTTTAGCAACCCCGCTTAAAGTTAAATAAGCTCTTTTACTAACTCCCAATGGAATATTAGCCGGTATCCCCATAAACGTATCGGTTTTAAAAAGATTATCTTTTGGAAAATCAGCTTCCGTACATCCGAAACAAGGAGTCCCCGCTCTTGGTTTCGAATTCACTTCATTCCATAAAATTTTATTACAATTACCGTGAGTAAACGGTCCTTGGCAACCCTGCAGATAAAAAAGACACCCCTCTTTTTCTCCGAAATCTTTTGCATCAATTTTCCAATCGAAATATTCGTTTCTTACGCATCCCATATGAGAAGTATAAGCGAAAATTTCTTTAGGTCTATTAAGTTCGTCAAGTAAAATTTGCTTATTCGATTTCAACATATTTAAAATATAAACAATCCAATCCGGATGAGGAGGACAACCGGGTAAATTTATAATATTCAAATCGAAATATTTTCCTTTTTCTTTTTTATTAAACATAAGCCCTTCTCCGTAAATTCCTCCATAAACCGCACATGTACCCAATGCTAAAATATTAGAAGCTCTCTTAATTAAAGAATCCAACAATTCATTAAATTCATACCCCATTCTAAAAAAATTTTTCCTTAAAGCCCCTTCGACTATTAACAAATCGCTATTTTGAATACTAAAATCATTAGATAAAAAAAGAGGATGATATAAAAATTCTATTTCGTCAAAAAGAGAAGAGAATTCCTTATAATTAAAAAAAGAGTGCGAACATCCGTAACAAGTATTCGCATCAATCCATAAAACTTTAAACTTTGAGTGCATTGTAAATATTTTCACTTACAGGTTCAACATATTCATATAAAGATTTAGTTAAAATACCTTCTTTGTTTAAAAAAGCAAGTCCGCCTATATATCCCATAAAAAGTCCGAAAGCCGCAAAAAAGTCTTGGTTTTTAAGTTCTTTTTTTCTCACACCTTCTTCAAAAAATATCATTATTTCCGTTACAAACGCCGAAACACAGAGCATCCCCTCACATCCGTTTGCAAAAATTTCTTTATTTGAAAGATAAACCCTTATAAAATAATCTATTAATTCCGGTTCGTTTATTGCAGTTTCAAAATAAAGCTCGACTATTTTTTTTATTTTATCCCTGCTGTGAATATCCATTTCATTTATTTTTCTTATTTCTTCTCCAAATTTCTTGGATGTATATATCAAAAGCTCTTTTGCAAGTGATTCTTTTGAAGGAAAATAGTTATACATATTTCCGACACTCATCTCCATCTCTTTAGCAATATCTGAAATAGTAGTATTATAAAACCCTCTTTTAGCAAAAAGAGACAAAGCGATTTTCATTATTAATTCTTTTTTCTCTTCTTTCGTCACTTTTTAGCCTTTTTTATCATTATTATAATATAATTTCAAAACTTATTAATCCGATAAATATTAAAATTCATATTTTTTTAAAGGATTCATTATGCACGAATACTCTATAGTTGATTCCCTTCTCCAATTAGCGGAAGAAAACGCCAAAAAACATAACGCGAAATTCGTAACAAAACTTGAAATAAAAATAGGAATATTAAGCGGAGTGGAACCGGAACTTTTAAAAACGGCTTTTGAAACATTCAAAGAAGGTACAATGTGTGAAAACGCCGAATTTATAATGCACATTCAACCCGTTGTAGTAGAATGTAAAGACTGCGGAAAAACAAGCGAACTTAAAAAGGACGAATACCTTTGCCCCGATTGTCATTCACCAAATATAAAAATTATAGACGGTGAAGATATGTATCTTATGAGTATGGAATTAGAAACAGAAGAGGACTCCTAGCAGATTCTAGGAGCTATTTTTATTTCAAAAAGATTTCTTTTTATATAAAGATTTCCACTAAACGGGTCATATTCGATTTCTTCCGGTAAAAATTCGTTAATATCGTCAATTCCGTTTAAACATATTTTTCTATCGAAAAACTTTTTAACAATAACCGAAGTATTATAAACTTTCATATCATTTCCAAAATGATACTCAATCAATGCATCAAACTCACAAATCTCCTCTAAATCTCTCATTTTAGAATGCCATGTTTCAAGAAAATATTCAAGTGCTTCAATTCCTCTCATTTTCCCCTCCTTAGTTTTATTAACAAAAATCTGCTAAAAGTCCTGCTTTTAATTGTTTATAAGTTTCTTCTCCTACAAATTTTCTAACAATTTCAAGACCAAAACAGATAGCAGTCCCCGGACCTTTACTTGTTAATACATTTTTATCTTCCACTACTTTTGCATCTGCAACATACCCTTCTTTTTTAATATTACCTTCCCATCCGGGATATGCAGTATATTTATCTTTAAGTACTCCCGCTTCTTTTAAAGCGTAAGGAGCCGCACAAATAGCACCTACATATTTACCTTTATTATCCATTTCTTTTAAAAGATTTTGAACGTACTTATCTTCTGCTAAATTTATAGCCCCTGGAAGACCTCCCGGAAGTACAACTAAATCAAAATCATCAGCACTTACAAGCTCGATTTTGGTATCTGGAATTACTCTGATATTATGAGCCCCATAAATTACATCTCCTCCGACTCCTGCAACAACTACATCAATTCCACCTCTTCTCATTACGTCAATTAAACTCATAGCTTCAATCTCTTCAAACCCATTTGCAAGCGGAACACATACTCTAACTGCCATTGCTACCTCCTTTTTTTAAATATTTTACCAAAATCTATCTCAATTTCGTATAAATCAAACTTAAATTTTTTATTCCTTTCATAAACTTTATCATCACTTTTATTATCAAGCTTATAAATCTTTACCTTTTCAAACTCCGGATATACCAAAACATAATACTCAACTTTCTCTTTTTCATATAACTTAAACTTAATCTCTTCATATTTTCCCGCTGTTGATTCCGATATTATCTCTATTGCAATTTTTGGAGTTGTTGTCGGATACTTTTCTATCTTTTCACAATAAACGGCAATATCCGGTCTTATGATTGTTTTTTCATTTATTATCCAGTCAAGTTCCGGATACGTCTCACACTCACACTCTTTTAACTCATTATTAATTTGCTGAACCAATCTACTTATTAAAATTTGATGTTTTCCAAAAGAGCATTGGTGCCATTGCAAAATGGATCCCCCTCTATTAACTCCCAATCCCTTCCCATTTTATATAATCGCTGTATTTGTAAACTAGAGGATTAAAGCTCATCACAAACTTCTTATATTAACCCTTAAAAACGGATAACTATTTACATCTTTTAATATAATCCCGAAAGTTCCTTTAAGCTCCGGTATTTTTTTTACCTCTTTAATTTCTCCCTCAATTTCAACTTTTAAAGATTTGATTCTATTTGCAATTACAAACTGATTAGAACACAAAAGTTCACTGCTTTTTACTACATTCGTATCGTTACAAGCATAAACAACACTTCCGTCAAAACTAGGAAGTTCATCAATCTCTTCTAATGAAAGTTCATAACTCTTTTCAACCTCAACTATCTCTTCTAAAATTGGGTCACTAGCTTCAAAAAACTTTTCAATCTCAATTCCCTCAATCTTAAATCCACCGAAATCTCTTAAAATAGTCAAAAATTTTTTAATATTTTCAAATTTAGGATGAAAATAAATATCTTTTCCTATTAAAAGTTTCCCGACTTTAAGTTTTTCCAAATCCCACTCGTCAAAATTACTCTCACTAAACAAATACCCATCATCCATATCATCAAAATACTCTTTTATCTTTTGTGGCACCTTATTATATGTGAAATGTTTAGCTATAAGAGCTATTACAGCCTCTTCAGCCATCGGTTCGTAAGTTATACTGTCTTTATATTTAACCGGATGTAAAAATAAATCCGCCTTAATCTCTTTTAAAGGTAAATTACCTATTGAAATAACCATTTTTTAGCCTTTATACTGATTTAGAAAAAACTTTTTGATTTTTCATTTTTTTGAAATACTCATCAAACGCTAAAACAATGTTTCTTATAAGTAAACTTCCGGTTTTGTTTACTTTTATTTTTTTAGGAGTGATTTCAACCAGCCCCTCATCCACAAATTCTTGAAGTTCTTTTATTTCGTTTTCAAATTTTTCAAAAAAATTAATTCCGAATTTCTTTTCAAATCTTTCTATATCAAAAGAAAAATTCGCCATCATTTCCATAATTATATATTTTCTGATTTTATCCTCTTCGCTTAATATAACGCCTCTAAATACCGGTATTTTTCCTTCGTCAACCGCTTTTTCGTAAGATTTTAAATCTTTGTAATTTTGAAAATAAGCATCTTCGGTTTCACTAATGGAAGTAAGACCGATACCTATTAAATCAGCCCCACCTTTTGTGGTATATCCTTGAAAATTTCTGTGAAGCTCACCTTTTTCAATTGCCCTAAAAAGCTCATCACTTGGTTTTGCAAAATGGTCCATTCCAATCATTTTGTAACCATTACTTTCAAAAAAGTCTATTACGTATTTAAAAATCTTAAGTTTTTCTTCGGGAGTTGGGAGTGTTGTTTCATCAATCTTTCTCATACCCTTTTTAAGCCACGGAACGTGAGCGTAATTAAATACCGCAAGTCTATCCGGGTCAAGTTTTAAAACCAAATCAAGAGTCTTTTTAAAAGTCTCCAAACTCTGATAAGGAAGACCGTAAATTAAATCTATATTTATAGAATCAACCCCGGCTTCCCTTGCTATATCAACAGCCTCTTTTGTTAAATCAAAAGGCTGAATTCTATTAACCGCTTTTTGAGTCTTTTCATTAAAATCCTGAACTCCGAAACTTATACGGTTTACCCCGAACTCTTTCATAACCGCCATATGTTCTTTTGAAAAAAACCTAGGGTCGATTTCCACACTAATCTCTGCGTCTTTTTCGTAATTTTTAAAATAAGAGTAAATAAGCTCATAAATCTCTTTAAGTTCATCGGGAGTAAAAAAAGTAGGAGTTCCCCCTCCGAAATGAAGCTGCCTTACAACTCTTGAAGTATCCAGATGTTTTGATAAATTGTTTAGTTCTTTTTTGAGATATTCAATATATCTTTTTCTTTTATCCTCTTTTGAAGTATAAACGACATTACATCCGCAAAAATAACAAGCACTTTTACAAAACGGCAAATGAAAATACAAACTAATAGGTTTGTCGCTTTTTAAAAATGGTAAGATATCCTCCTCTTTTAAATCCCTAAACTCAACTGCGGTCGGATAACTTGTATATCTTGGTGCGTGTCTTGAAAATTTGGATAACTTTTTAAAATCTATCTTTTCCATATTAAACCTTTATATAAATTCTCTGGCAAACTCTCTTCCGGCATTCTCCCATTCGTCAAATGAAATAACCATCTCTTTTTTTACAACTTTATCATCTTTTAATAAAACCGCCTTAATCTTAATGGAATCATCCACCATTAATTTAGCATGAACTCCAACCGGAGCGTGACATCCAAGATTTAAAGTATCCACAAAATCTCTCTCTATCGTTACTGCAATTTGTGTCCTTAAATCATTTAAAGGTTTTACCGCATTAATAACTTCTTCATCATTTATAGTTTCAATTCCAAGAGCACCTTGTCCCATAGCCGGTACCATAATATCGGTATCAAGCACTTCAAAGTATTTAACTTCTTTTAAAAGTCCCAGTCTCTTAACCCCGGCATAAGCCAAAATAATAGCGTCATATTTTCCGTCTTTTAATTTATTGATTCTAGTATCAACATTTCCTCTTAAATCCGTAATTACCAAATCATCCCTAAAAGCCTTAAGTTGCATAGCACGTCTAATAGAACTAGTCCCTATCACTGCGTTATGAGGAAGTTCCGCAAGTGTTTCATAGTTTTCGGATAAAAACACATCTTCAACAGACTCTCTCTTAGGAATCGCCGCTAGAGTGAAGTGTTCTTCGTCATACTGAGTCGGAAAGTCTTTTAACGAATGAACGGCTATTTGAGCTTCTCCTTTTAATAAAGCCTCTTCAACTTCTTTAATAAAAAGTCCTTTACCACCGATTTGAGCCAAAGGCTTATCCAAAATTTTATCCCCTGTGGTGGTTACTATTTTTAAATCCACTTCGTGACCAAGTTTTTCAAGTCTCTCTTTTACCCATTCAGCCTGCCATAAAGCAAGTTTACTTCCACGAGTTGCAATTGTAAGTTTCATTTACATCCTTTTTTATATTAATTTTACCAAATTATAAAAGTTTCGCCGCATCTTTACTGTGATAACTTATAATCATATCAGCACCGGCTCTTTTAAATGAAGTAAGTATTTCCATCATCAAAGCCTCATAATCAACCCATCCGTTAAGAGCTGCAGCCTTTACCATTGAATACTCTCCACTTACGTTATAAACGCAAAGAGGTTTTAGGGTGTTTTCTTTTATCGTTTTAATTATATCCATAAAGCTAAGTGCCGGTTTTACCATCAAAATATCCGCACCTTCTACTTCATCTATTATACTCTCAAGCAAAGCCTCACGAGAATTAGCTACATCCATTTGATAAGTTTTTCTGTTTTTAGGAACATATTCGTTATCAACCGGGGCACTCTCCGCAGCATCTCTAAAAGGCCCGTAAAACGCACTTGCAAACTTTGTAGAATAACTCATAATAGGAATATGAGAGTATCCGTTATCATCTAAAGCTTCTCTTAAAGTTTTTACAATATTATCCATCATTCCACTAGGTGCTATCATATCAGCTCCGGCACTAGCGTGAATAAGTGCTTGCTTAGCACTAATTTCAAGAGTGGCTTTGTTATCTACCGTTTTTAAATGAGGATTTATAATTCCACAATGGCCGTGGTCCGTAAATTCACAAAAACATAAATCCGTAATAATAGCTATTTTATCTTTAAAAGTCTCTTTAGCTTTTCTTACACTTCTGGCAATCAAGCCCTCTTCATCCAACGCGTCACTTCCACAACTATCTTTTAACTTAGGAATTCCAAACAAAATTACGGCTTTAATTCCCAAATCTATACACTCTGCAATTTCATCCAAAAACTCTTCTTCGCCAAACTGAAAAATACCCGGCATTGATTTTACTTCGTTTTTTCCTTTTAGACCCTCTTTTATAAAAATAGGCATAATAAGGTCTTTTTTCGTTACATAAGTCTCTCTTACCAAATCCCTGATATTTTCGTTTAATCTAAGTCTTCTTAAATTCATCTTTCTACCTTTTTGTAATCTCTTTACATAAATCTACAAAATATTTGGCATTTTCAACCGGTACATCCGGTAAAATCCCGTGCCCTAAATTGAATATATGTCTATGTCCCTTCATAATAGCAGCTATCTTCTTAACTGTTTCGCGAGTGGCACTTTTACTATAAAGCCTTGTAGGGTCCATATTTCCTTGAAGGGTATAATTATCTTTAAAAATCCCTAAGGCATAATCCATAGGAGTATTCCAGTCTATACCTATTACGTCAAACTCTCCGTCCATTTCACTCATATAAAGCCCTACCCCTTTTGAAAAACCGATAACCGGAATATGAGGATATTTGGCTTTTAACTCTTTTGCTATAGTTTTCATATAATTCCAAGAAAACTCAAAAAACTTATCTTTTTCTAAAGCTCCTCCCCAACTATCAAATATCATAACGGCATTTGCCCCGGCTTCAATCTGTTTTGAAAGATACTCAATAGTCTCTTTTGTATTAAAAGCCAAAAGTCTATGTAACATCATAGGATTTGAATATACCATTTTTTTTATTTTCGCATATTGTTTAGAACCTCTTCCTTCTACCATATAAGTAGCAATAGTCCAAGGACTTCCAGCAAATCCTATTAAGGCCTTATCTTCAGCTAAACGCTCTCTTATAAGCTTAACCCCTTTATAAACATATTCCAGCTTCTCATCTGCACTAGAGTCTAATTTTTCTATATCTTCTTCGTTTTTTATTGTTTTATCGAAAATAGGACCTATACCTTTTTCAAATTTAAGAGGAAGTCCCATTTCCATAGGTAAATTTAAAATATCGCTAAAAAGTATAGCAGCATCCACATCTAAAATATCTATAGGCTGAAGCGTAACTTCTGCTACAACTTCCGGATTTTTCGTCATATCCAAAAAATTACCGATTTTTTGTCTAACTTCCATATATTCCGGTAAATATCTTCCGGCTTGTCTCATCATCCAAACCGGCGTATAAGGGGTCTCTTTCCCAAAACAAGCATCAATAAAAATCATTTTTTTTCTCCTTATTTAAAAATTCCTTTTTCCATATGGTATTCACACTTATTCATATCTAAACTTTCACTGTTCATTCCAAAAAGTCTTTTAACAGCAGATACCAAAACATCTACTTCAGCACTGTCCGCCATTTTTCTTAATGTAATGTTTGGATTGTGTAAAAATCTTTTAAATGCATTGTGTAAAATTTTCTCAACCTCATTTTCCATCTCTTTTGGCAGATACTTTTTCTTAATAGCATTATCCAAAGCAGACCTTGAGCACTCTTTTGCCTTTTCTTGTAAAAATTTAATTACCGGATCAATAGAAACGGATTGAAGATATTTTTCAAACTCATCAACACACTTTTTAATTAAATCGTTTGCATTTTGAAGCTCTTTTTGTCTTTTTTGAAGATTTCTTTGACTAATTTCTTTTAAATCATCAACTTTTACAACTTTAATATTATCACATCCAATCTCTTCAATATCATTAGGAATAGCCAAATCAAACCATAATCTCTTAAAAGAGGTCTCTTTTATATGTTCTCTTCTAATAATAGGACAATTTGAAGCTGTAGCAGAAAACAAAAGTCTATAATTATTAATAAGTTTCGGAAGTTTTTCTAAAGAATGTATATCTATATTCACATCATCTCCAAGTTCTTCTTTTAACGCAAAGGCATTCTCAACAGTTCTATTAACCAAAACAATATTAACACCTTCTTTTATTAAATTTTTACAAACAATTCTTGCAGTATCTCCAACCCCAACCACTACGGCACTGTATCCACTCAAATCACTTAACTCTTCTTTAGCTCTTCTTACTGCAATACTAGCAACACTAACTGGCTCACTTGAAATTTGAGTCTGATTTCTTACTTTCTTAGCACATTTGAAAGAAAAATGGATAAGCCTTGTTAAATCCTGACCTATAAAATGTTTTTCATAAGCTTCATAAAAAGCCTCTTTAAGCTGACCAGTAATTTGAGTTTCACCGACAACCATAGAATCAAGACTAGCAGCTACTTTAAATATATGTTCTACTGCTTCTTTTTCTTCAAAAACTTCAGCTTTAACAAGTTCTTCTGGAGTGATCACTTTTTTAAACACCCTATCATAAAGTTCTGTTAAATCCCATTTTTTATTAAAAATAATTTCAATTCTATTACAAGTAGAAAGCAAAAAGACTTCTTTAAAGTCTTTAAAATCTTCCAACTGAAGCTTAGCAAGTTTACTTCTTAAAACAACATCCGAATTTCTGTAATTAAAACTAATAATAAAATACATCATTTATCCTTATATTCCGGATGATACTCATTTGATTCATTAATTTTAGCAACACTCATAGGGTCTTTTGTGTTTTTAATTATAGAAATAAAAAGAGATACAAACACAACCGCTATCCAAGCTCCCATTCCAGCAAAAACAATCCTAATCCATCCATATCCCTCAGCAACACCTTGTCCATAACTATGAAGCCCTTGAGCAATATAGAAATTTACCCCGAAATATGTCATTAAAATAAAAAAGAAACTTAAAAAGCTCAAAAGTGCAAATATAAACTGCCCTCTCATTTGAGGAATCATTTTAGTATGAATCACAAGAGCGTAAACTATCATAGAAATTAAACTCCAAGTCTCTTTAGGGTCCCATGACCAATATCTCCCCCAACTCTCATTTGCCCAAATACCACCTAAAAACGTACCTATACTTAAAAGTGCAAGTCCTATATAAAGTGCTATATAAATAATATTGTTTAATTGTTTAATTTGAACATCAAGCGGATATTTATTTCTTAAAACAAAAAGAATTAAATTTAAAAATCCAAGCATACTACCTACACTTAAAAATCCATAACTTGAAGTAATAACGGCTACATGAATTAACAACCAGTAAGATTTAAGTACCGGTACCATATTCGTAATTTGAGGTGAGATATTGTTTAAATGAGCTACCATCATAAACATACCAGCTACAAATAATCCAGCACCAAGTGCCAGCATAGATTTTCTAAAGAAAATTAAAGAAGCAAAAGCACTACCCCAAGCAATAAATATAATAGACTCATAAGCATCGGACCAAGGAGCGTGACCTGCTACATACCATCTTAAAATCATATTTGCCGTATGAATAAGTAAAGCTAAAACTCCTAAAAATACAATTACGTTTTCCGTTTTTACAAATCTTTTCTGTTTTAAAATTTCTATAAATCCAAGCATAATGGCAACTAAACCTAAAAGAGTATATATTCCTATCAATTTAGGGAAAATCTGCATTCTATTGTATTTAATTTCCCACTCTATCTTATTCCAAGAAGGAATAATATCTCCCGAATATGTTTTTTGAAGCTCATAAATTTTTTCTCTAGCCTCTTTTGTTTTTTGAACGTCAAACGTTTTAAGCCCTAAATATAACTCTTTAAAAAGATTATAATAAAACTGTGCATCCATAGGACTCATAATTCCCATCTTTATAGAATTTTGAATATCGGAAACGCTAAACCATTTATAATTCATCATTTTAGCTTTCGGGGTGGGAAAAAGATTAAAAATAGAAGCGTCTTCAACAGTTTCATATATAAAAAATCTCTCTCCCAATTTTAAATATTCCCTTTGTAAAACGTTTCTGTCTTTATCCGGAATGGCGTCGATTTTTTCAATTTCTTTTGCAAATTTAAAACTACCGTCCGGATTTAAAAAATCTACAAAAGACGCATATTTTCCTTTTATTCCAAGAATTTTTCTAATTTTAGGATGTCCTACATAAATTAAAGGCAATTTCTCAAAAACTTCCGGATAAGTTAAAATCCCCACTACTATCTGATTATAGTTTAATCCGTGAAGTTTTGATTTTAAAGTAAGTTTATGAACTATATCCAAATCAAGAGTATCCATAGGCTCAATTCTACCCATTTTCTGAACCAATACTTTACTCCACTCGTCACTAACTTTTAAAGAAGATGATTTAAAAGTAGCCAAATCCATAGCCTTAGAAAAAGATGGCAACATCAACACAAATAAAAACGCAAACAATCCACTTTTTTTCAAATTTCTAACCGTTTTCATAAAATTGCTCTTTCTATAAAACATACTCCAGAAAAACCCTATCGCTAAAAGTAAATACCCTAAATAAGTTATCCACATCCCAGGGTCGTGATTAACAGATAAAATACTCCCTCTCTCATCCGGAAAATAACTAGCCTGATAAAATCTATACCCTTTATAAACCAAAATGTGGTTCATATAAATATGATATTTAAAACTTTTATTGTTATCAATTACCCTTATAAAACTATCATAGCTACTAGGCATCATACTTCCCGGGTATTTATGCATTACAAATTTATCAAGCTTAATACAAAAGCCCAGTTTTTTCTGATAAACATCCGATGGATGTGCCTTGTCTTTTATTACCAGAATTTCACACTTAGTCTCCCCGTTTCTTAAATATAACTGTCCTTCATACCCAAAATATCTAGTTATAGCAGCTCCCAAAAGAATAATTAAAACTGCCAAATGAAGAATAAATACGGGAGGTTTTTTATAAGTTTTATATTTAATTAAAACCCCTATTAAATTAATAGCCAAAAGCCACATAATAAGCTCGAACCAAAATTTACCATAAACAATATCCCAAGCTATTTCCATTTTAGGAAAAAATGTTGCATAAGCTTGAGCAATTAAAAAAAACAATGCCAATACTACCGTTGTTTGCAAAGAAAAACTCACGTTAAGTATTTTTTTTATCATTTTACACCTTTATTTACATTTTTCAGAATTTGCAAAAATACTTTAGGAGGTCTAGCTCCTATCATAGAATAAACAAGTTCTCCGTTCGGTTTTAAAAATAAAACAGTAGGAGTTGTACCTGTGAAATAATTCTGAATAATCGGCGGTAAATAATCTTTATCAGCTAAATAAAACAACGAAACAAAATGAGAATTTATATAAGAAGAAACATCTTTATCCGTATATACGTGCTGTGCCAAGTATTTACAAGGAGGACACGTAGTAAGACCGATATCAACCATAATTAATTTATGCTGAGATTTCGCAAGGTTTTTAGCAAAATCAAAACTCATAGCCCAATTAATTTTTCCGCTCCAATCCAGAGCAAATAAATTAACAACCAACAACACTGCTAAAAATAACTTTTTCATAACAAACCTTTTTTAAGGTATTTTAACAAATTTTACTATTAAAGTAGTCATTTTTTAAGAAGATTAAAGAAGAAAGAAGAAAAAATCACTCTTCTATTAATTTATCACGGAGTCCCGGATGAGCAAAATGAGGCATAGTATAATCGTTATGACAACTTACACAACTAATATCGGCTCCTTTTTTCTTTTGTGTCCAATAATATTTATGTGCAAATCTACTAGATTCACTCATACTAAGAGCTTTTTCCGGTTCTTTTACCATATGATGGCATTGCAAACAAGCACTATCATATACGTAATGTTTCATTTCCCAATAATTTTCTTTAAAATCAACCTTTTTAATTAATCCGAATTCCGCTAAAACATCTTGAGTCCCGGTTATACCTTTAGCAACCAAATATCCCATTAAAGATTTTTTAGGTAAGTGACAATCGGTACAATGGTGTACTGCAAATCCTTGAGGATTATTTCCTCCGTGCACACTATTATGAAAACTCTCAACCATCGGTTTCATAGTATGACAACTGGCACAAAACTCCGGTTTTCCCGTTACATCTACAAGTACCGCTGTTACATATGAAATTCCAAGCCCTATTACGGCTCCTGCTATCAGTGCTCCTAAAGTCGCCTTTTTCATACATTAGCCTTTTTAATATTTTAATGCAATTATAATTATTTAAAGTGCTAAAAAAGTGCTTTTTATACTTCTATTACAAATACAGCTCCGTTTTTAGAATTATAGGTATATAATTTACCGTCAAAATGTTGGGTTATAATAACCTTGCTCATATAAAGCCCTATTCCGGTACCTTGAGATTGAAACTTAGTCGTAAAATAAGGTTCAAATATTTTATCTTGAATCTCTTTAGGCACTCCTCCTGCGTTATCTTCAATTTCTATTTTTTTATTGTTAATTCTTATTACAATTTTTTTATCTTGAATATTTTTTTCGTTAAAAGCGTCAATCGCATTGTTTATAATATTTAAAATAACCTGCGAAAACTCTCCCTTATAGCCGTAAATTTTCTCTTTTTTTATTACCTCAATTTTTACATCCACTCTGTTTTGCTTAATTCTTCCTTCCATAAGTTCTATTGCGTGTTTTATAATCTCATAAGGACAAAACTCCTCTTTTTGAGTATCTTTTTTAAAAAAGTTGATAAAATCGTCTATTGTTTGAGACATATAATCAATCTGTTCTTTTGCTTTTATTTTTATCTTCTCAAAATAATCTTTATCAAGTTTGCCGCAATTATAAGCCATTTCAAGATTTTGTAATAACAATGAAAGCCGTGTTAAAGGATGCCTCCACTGATGTGCGATATTACCAAGCATCTCCCCAAAGGCTGCAAGTTTACTTTGATGCATTAAAAGTCTATCTTTTTCCTGAACTTTTTTAATCTCTTCTTGAACTCTTTTATCAAGTTCTTTATAAAAATTATATAAAGGTTTAGAGAAAAACACTCCAAGAGGAATGGCAAGTAAAAACGCAATAGCAATCATAATCATCGCAAGTTTTTGAGAGATAGAGTTTGTTTGATTTAAAATTTTTTTATTCTGCACAAAAATAAGTTTATATTTGTCATTTAAATTTACAACATAAATATCGTCCGTTACAAACTCATTATTCGCTTTTTTTATATTATCCGCCAACAAATAACTAAAAATATCGTAAAGATTAGTCGCCTTAAAAAGGCTACTATAAACAACTTTTCCTTTTTTATCTATTACAATTAAATTATAAAAATTATTAGAAGCATTAAATAAAGAGCTGAAAATCGACTCCAAAACAATATATCCTTTTGCGTTTTTTAAAGGAGAAATAACTTTATACTCTATATAATCATCAATAAACTTCTCTTCCGTTAATAAAGAATCTTCAAATCTCAAATTTTTATAAACAAAACTCTTATTATCACTCCCATCACAAAAAATCCTATTTCTCTTCTTTTCACAATAGACTATACCTTTCCCATATCTGTTGAGATATTTAATTTTTTTAAAATCGATATTAGAAGAAAGAAAAATTTTAAAAATAGAGGCTAAAATATCAGAATCTATTTTTAAATTTCCACTTATAAGCTCACTATTAGAAAGAGCCAGAGTGCTTTGTTTTGCTATATTTTCCTTGGTTTTATATATATGAATAATGTTATTAGCAGCTATTTTTACCTTTTCCTGAAACTCTTTGGTTGCAATCTTAGTAAAAAAGAAAATACTTATATAAGTTAAAGACATTACAATCAAAAATGCATAAATTACAAACGCAACCGTTATATCAAATTTAAAATCATTTGTATTTCTCAATTTTATACCCACTTCCTCTTACATTCTTAATGAAATTTTCTTTTAATTTTGCTCTTAATTTCTTAACTTGAGTCCTAAGAGTGTTATCGCAAACACTTTTCTCTTCCCAAATATAATCTTTAAGCGTCTCCATATTAACAACTTGACCTATATTTTTTACTAAAATCTCCAGAAAATATTTTTCATTAGGCGTTAATTCGACCTCTTCGTCTTTATAAAAAAGCTTTAAGTTTTTAACGTCAAAGCTGTAATTTTCAGTAATCTGAACTCTGTTTGTTTTTTTAAAAACAAGCCTTTTTATCCTTAACTCAAGCTCTTTTAACTCAAAAGGTTTTTTTACATAATCCGCAGCCCCAAGCTCAAACGCTTTTTCTATATGCTCTATATCCGAATAAGCCGTAATAAAAATAACCGGAATATCACTTGCATATTTTTTAAGCTCTTCATAAAGCTCATATCCACTCATCTGCGGCATATTCAAATCAAGCAAATAAATATCGTAATTTCCCGGATAAATCTCTTCTAAAGCTTTTAAAGGCGATGAAAAATAATCAACCCTATTATTTTGAAACTCAAGATAATCTTTTATGCTTTCTCCAATAAATTCATCATCTTCAACCAATAAAATTTTCATCAAAAAACCTTTTTTTTTAATTTGATTATATCAAATTTTTTTATGCTATACTTTTACAAAAATTCCTTAAGGAGATTTAATGAGAGAATATCTTTTTAGTAGTGAAAGCGTAACAGAAGGTCATCCAGATAAAATGGCCGACCAAATAAGTGATGCTATTCTTGATTATATCATAGAAAGAGACAAAAATGCAAAAGTTGCCTGTGAAACACTTCTGAGTAACGGATTTTGTATTATTGCAGGAGAACTTAAAACAACAACTTACGCTCCTATGCAAGAAATCGCAAGAGAAGTAATAAGAAAAATAGGTTATACGGACGCAAGATACGGGTTTGATTACAGAACCGCAGGTGTATTAAACGGAATCGGAGAACAAAGCCCGGATATCCGTCAAGGGGTTGAAAAAGGAGAAGTTATAGGAGCCGGAGACCAGGGTATGATGTTTGGATATGCTTGCAGCGAAACACCGGAACTTATGCCGATTCCTATAATACTTGCACATAAACTTACAAAAAGATTATCGGTTGCAAGAAAAGAAGCGATAATCCCATGGCTAAGACCGGACGGAAAAGCTCAAGTTAGCATTAAATACGTAGACGGAAAACCGGTAAGCGTAGAAAAGGTAGTAGTTTCAACACAACACGAACCCGATATTAACTATTCCGAAATCAAAGAAGCCGTAATTGAAGAAGTGATTAAAAAAGTAATTCCGACTAATATGCTAAGTAAAAACGTAGAATATTTTATAAACCCTACCGGAAAATTCGTAATCGGTGGTCCTCAAGGAGACGCCGGACTTACCGGTAGAAAAATTATCGTAGATACTTACGGTGGTGCGGCACCTCACGGTGGTGGAGCGTTTAGTGGTAAAGACCCTACAAAAGTTGACAGAAGTGGAGCATATGCCGCAAGATGGGTTGCCAAAAACCTAGTAGCCGCAGGAGCGGCTGAAAAAATTACTGTTCAAATAGCATACGCTATAGGAGTAGTTGAGCCGGTAAGCATTTATGTAGACTCTCACGGAACTGCTAAAGTTGACGAAACAAAAATAGAAGAAGCCGTTAAAAAAGTGTTTGATTTAACACCAAAAGGTATTATCGACTCACTTGATTTATTAAAACCTATATACAAAAACACCGCAGCTTACGGACATTTCGGAAGAGAAGAGTTTAGCTGGGAAAAACTAAACAAAGTTGACGAAATTAAAGATTTTTTAAATTTAAAATAAAGGTTTAAAATGAACTTTTTTGAAATAGTAAAAACAATAGAGAGTATTCAACATCCAGCTATTGCCACAAGCCTTACAAATCTGGGAATCCTTCAAGATATAGACTTTGAAGGAGACACCATAAAGGCTACTTTCGTTTGGCCTTTTGCGAACATTCCTATTAAAGAGCAGTTAATCAATTCCGTAAAAACACCTCTTAAAAATATGGGATTAAAGTTCGAATACAACGAAAGAATTATGACTGAAGATGAGAGAAACAGATTTTTAGAACTTGAAAAAAAATACTGGAAAGGCGGTCCCGCAGCCTGCGGGGCTTAATTTCCAAATTATTTAGAAAGCAAAATACCAAGCCATTTCGTTTTTTCATAGCTCATAAGAGCCAGTTTAAGCGTCATTGTTAGAGGAACCGCTAAAAACGTTCCTACAATACCAAAAACCCATCCCCATAAAAGAAGCGAAAAAAATACAACCGCGGGCGAAAGACCAAGTCCTTCACCCATAAGTTTAGGTTCTATCACGTTTGAGACTACGTTGTTTATAATAAGATAACCGATACTCACATATATAAAAACACTTACGTCATATGTTACAAATGCTATCAAAACCCCCGGAATTGCTGCAACAATAGAACCGACAACCGGAATAAAATTAAAAATAAAAGCCAATATCCCTAAAAGCCAGGCATAAGGCACTTTAAAATACAAAAGCATTAAAGTTACTAAAAATCCGGTAAGTAAAGAAGTAAATGTTTTTATAAGAAAATATTTCTGAGTGTTTTTAAAAAAAGTTTCAAACATTTTTTTATTTGCAGTAATTAAAGAGAGTTTTTTATTGAAATTACCGGCTTCAAATATCATAAACGAAACACCGATAAATACGATTAAAAAGCCCTTTAAAACATTCCCAGCCTTTGCCAAAAACATTTTTGCCAAAACAATTATTTCACCGCCGCTTAGCATATCGGAATCTATTTTTAAGTCGTAATTTTTTAAAAATCCGTTCACTTTACCTATAAGCCCTAAAAATTTCTCCTGATAAAAAGAGGCATTTTGTAAAAACTCTCTTAAAGATGAATTTATAACCATAAACATAATGCCAAAGCCCAAAACAACAAGCAGTGCGGAAATTACATAACCCGCAATTAACGGTATGTTTCTTTTTTCCAAAAAAGATATAAAAGGATAAATTAACAGCGTTAAAAACAGCGATAAAATCAGATAAATCAAAAAAGGGGAAAGAAATTTAAGTCCGATAATCGTAATAATTGCGGCTGCAATATAAACAATATACATCAGTCAATCTTTAGCACACTCAAAAATGCTTCCTGAGGAATATTTACCTTTCCGATGGCTTTCATTCTTTTTTTACCTTTTTTTTGCTTTTCTAGAAGCTTTCTTTTCCTACTTATATCCCCACCGTAACATTTAGCCGTTACGTCTTTTCTAAGTGCTTTTACCGTTTCACGGGCAATAATTTTATTCCCTATACTTGCCTGAATAGCCACTTCAAAAAGCTGTCTTGGAATAAGCTCTTTCATAACCTTGATAAGCTCACGTCCTCTTCTTTCGGCTTTGTCTTTTGGAACAATTACGCTTAAAGCATCCACGGGCTCACCAGCAACCCTTATATCCATTTTAACCAAATCTCCTTCCCTGTAACCGATAGGCTCGTAATCAAAACTCGCGTAACCTTTTGTAAGAGTTTTGAGTTTGTCGTAAAAATCGGTAACTATTTCATTAAGAGGTATTTCATATTCTAAAAGCACCCTCTCAGGGCTTAGATAATCCATTTTGGTCTGAATACCCCTTTTTTCGTTTAAAAACTGAATCAGATTCCCCACAAATTCATTAGGAGTCAAAATTGTAGCTTTAACATAAGGCTCGTAAATTTTGTCTATTTTATTAGGCGGCGGAAGTTCGCTAGGATTACTAATTTCTATCTCTTCGCCATCAGTTAGTTTTACTTTATAAGTAACGCTCGGAGCTGTTGCGATGAGTTCTATTCCAAATTCCCTTTCAAGCCTCTCTTTTACAACCTCCATATGAAGCATACCTAAAAACCCTACCCTGAATCCGAATCCCAAAGCCTGAGAAGTTTCAGGCTCAAATGTAATGGATGCATCGTTTAGTTTTAGTTTTTCAAGTGCGTCTCTTAAATCGTCGTATTTATCGGTATCAATCGGATAAATCCCCGCAAAAACGAAACTTTTAGCTTCTTCAAATTCATCTGCAGGTTCTTTGGCGGGATTTTTCGCATCGGTAATCGTATCACCTACCCTGATATCAGCAACGTTTTTAAGCCCCATTACAACAACGCCAATTTCACCGGTTTTTACCTCATCGGTTTTTAACTTTTTAATAGGATGAGGATAATAAAGGTCTAAAACTTTATGCTTTTTACCCGTACCCATTACAAGTACTTCTTGATTTTTTTTAATGCTTCCGTCAAACACCCTAACAAGACAAACGGCTCCTAAATAATTATCAAACCAACTGTCATAAATTAAAGCCTTAGTAGAAGCTTTAGGGTCGCCTTTTGGTGCCGGAATTTTCTCAATTATCGCATCTAAAAGCTCTTCTATCCCCTCTCCCGTTTTGGCACTTACTAAAATTGCTTCACTGGCATCAATTCCTATAGTTTGTTCAATTTCTTCTGCCACTCTTGCCGGATCGGCACTTGGAAGGTCTATTTTATTAATTACCGGAATTATTTCCAAATCATTCTCAACCGCCATATAAACATTCGCAAGTGTTTGGGCTTCAACTCCTTGCGTGGCATCGACTACAAGCAAAGCCCCTTCACTACTTTTTAAAGATTTACTAACTTCATAAGAAAAGTCGACGTGTCCCGGAGTATCGATTAAATTTAAAATATAGTCTTTATATTCAAGTCTTACACTTTGGGCTTTAATGGTAATTCCTCTTTCTTTTTCTATATCCATAGAATCTAAAAGCTGGTCTTCTTTTTCCCTCTCGCTTATTCCACCCGTAAACTCTATAAGTCTATCGGCCAATGTAGATTTACCGTGGTCTATATGGGCGATAATGGAAAAGTTTCTAATTTTATCTTGCATACAATGCCTTTTTTGATGAAATTATACTTTATTTTGTTTAATTTTTCCCTTGGCTTAAACTTTAAAATATATTTTTTTATATTGTAACTTTTGATAAAATTTCACAAAAAGGCTTCCATTGGTACCGTTTCATATTCATAGTGACTATTCACTTTTACATTCCACTATAAAAATAAAAGACCTTATCAAAAAAGCAAAAGAGTATGGATTTAACGCACTTGCAATAACAGAACTTGACAATATGTTCAGTGCGATTGAATTTTATGAAAGCTGCCGTGCAAACGATATAAAACCTATAATAGGAAGCGAAGTAAGCATTATAAGAGACAATCACATTCACAGACTGATTATTATCGCCAAAAACAAAACCGGATACGATAATTTAATGTATCTAAGTTCTATATCTTACCTTTACAATATGAGAGGAGAAAAACCCTACTTACCTTTTGAAGAAATTATAAAAAACAAAGAAGGACTTTGCTTTATACTTCCTATGCTTGATAGTGAGGTCGGATTTCATTTAAATATCTTTAAAGAAGAAAACATCCTAAAAGGTGCCGAAGGTTATGAAAAGGCAAAAGAAATTTTAAAAATCTACAAAGAAAATCTAAACGAAATTTATCTTGAAATAACAAGAGACGCAGAAGACGAAAAATTAATCCAAGACGATTTAATAACCCTATCAAAAGAAACAAACACCCCTTTACTTGCTTCTTCCAATATATTTTTTCTAAACAAGCTCGATTACATCTACAAAGACGCTCTTGAATGTATAGAAAACAATAAACTCTTTGACGACCTTCATAGAAAACCAGTAGTTAAAGAAAACTACTTCAAGACCAAAGATGAGTTTGAAGAAATATTCAAAGACCTCCCACAAGCTATAGAAAATACAGATAAACTGGCCGAATCCATAAACCTTGAAATACCTCTTGGAAACCCTACTCCTCCTACTTTTAAGTTTACAAAAGAGTACGCCCAAAAAGAGGGACTTGATATCGATAACGACGTAGAGTATTTTGAATACAAATGTAAAGAAGGTCTTGAAGAGAGATTAAAATACATACCGGAAAAACTACACGAAGAGTACAGAAAAAGACTGGACTATGAAATAGATATCATAAAAAGAATGAAATTCCCGGGATATATGCTGATTGTTTGGGATTTTGTAAGAGAAGCCAAAAAACGCAAAATCCCAGTAGGTCCAGGGCGTGGTAGTGCAGCCGGAGCACTTGTTGCTTACTCACTGCAAATAACGAACATAGACCCTATAAAATACGGGCTTTTATTTGAAAGATTCTTAAATCCAGAAAGAGTAAGTATGCCCGATATAGATATGGATTTTTGTCAGGAAAGACGGGGCGAGATTATAGAATATGTTCGCGAAAAATATGGAAAAGTAAACGTAGCACAAGTTATTACGTTCGGTTCTCTACTTGCAAAAGGTGTACTTAGAGACGTTGCCAGAATTTTCGGAATAGATTACAGCGAAGCCGATAAATTCGTAAAACTAATCCCGGACCAACTAGGTATAACCCTTGAAAAAGCAAAAAAACTAGAACCTAAAATAAATGAAATTATAGAAAAAGACCCTCTTTATAGCAGACTCTATTCATTCGGAGAACACCTAGAAGGACTTAAAAGAAACACCGGAATGCACGCGGCTGGAGTTGTTATAAGCGATGAAGAGCTTTGGAAAAAATCCCCTCTTTACAAGCAGGACGAAAGAGACGACACAATTGTAACTCAATACTCTCTAAACTACTTAGAACCAGTGGATTTAATTAAATTCGACTTCTTAGGATTAAAAACCTTAACCGTAATAGACAGAGCCGTAAAAAACATAAAAACAAACAAAAACAAAGAAATAAACATAGACCTACTCTCTCTTGACGACCCTAAAGTATTTGAGCTTATTCAATCCGGACATACGTTAGGACTATTTCAAATAGAATCCGACGGTATGCAGGACTTGGCAAAACGCCTAAAACCTACCACTTTTGAAGATATCATCGCTATGCTTGCCCTATATCGCCCGGGGCCTATGGATGCCGGAATGCTTGACGATTACATCGAAAGAAAACACGGAAGAAAGCCTATAAGCTATTTTTTTGACGAATTTGAAGAAGTATTAAAACCTATCTTAGAATCGACCTACGGAGTGATTGTTTATCAAGAGCAGGTTATGCAAATAGTTCAGGCAATAGGTGGCTTTAGCTTAGGAGAAGCGGATATTATCCGTAGGGCTATGGGTAAGAAAAAAGTCGACCTTATGAAAAAATACGCAGAAGAGTTCGCAACCCGTGCAAAAGAAAGAGGCTTTTCATACGAAAACGCTAAAAGCCTATTTGAACTTATAGAAAAGTTCGCCGGATACGGATTTAACAAATCCCACTCCGCCGCATATGCAATGATTACATACCAAACTGCATATCTAAAAACCTACTACCCGACGGAGTTTTTAAGTGCCCTTCTCACATACGAAGCGGAAAATACCGATAAAATCGCAAAATACATAGAAGAGGCAAAAGTCTTAGGAATTGAAGTACTACCACCAAACGTAAATAAATCAAACGCAGAATTTACACCGATTGAAAATAAGATTCTTTTTGGACTTAGTGCCATTAAAGGGGTCGGTGCAAAAGCAATTGAGAGTATAGTTGCCAATAGACCTTATGAAAATTTGGAAGATTTTATATTAAAAGTCGATACGAGCAAAGTAAACAAAAAAGTCCTAGAACAACTCATAAAATCCGGTGCTATGGATGATTTCGGACTCTCAAGAAAATCTATGTTAAATCACGTGGAAGAGATACTTGAATTTAAAAAACGCGTAGAAGAGAAAAAAAACGCAATAAACCACGAACACTCTCTATTTGCTAATATGGCTGAAGAAGAAATAGATGAACACTTAAACATCCCAAACAGTGTAGAGTTTGATATAAAAACTTTACTTGAATACGAATACCAAACCTTAGGATTTTACGTTTCAGCCCACCCTCTAGACCCATACAAAGAAAAAATTCAACAGCTAAAATACAACCTCTCAAGCGATGTAGAAGAAATTATCTCTCAAGAGGCTTTGTTTGTCGGAAAAATAGACAGTATGAAAATAAAAATCTCCAAAAAAGGAAATAAGTTCGCCATAGCTACTCTTATGGACTTTCACGGAAAAATAGATATTATGATATTTGAAAGAGACCTGGAAAAATTAAACGAATTTAACCTTGACGAACCTATAGCGATAAAAGCACAAGTAGAAAAAGTAGGAGAGTTTTTAAGGGTTACGTGCAGAAAAGTTATGAACCTCGAAGAAGCAAAAGACGAAAAAGGAGCTATAAAAGAAGAAATTAGTATTATTCAAAGAAACATAGGAGAAAATTTCGAAGAAGAACTTTTAAATATCTATAACGAACTTAAGAAAAATCCGGGAAATAAAAGAGCTATTTTAATTTTAAACACTCCTTTTGGATTTGCTTTAAGAGTCACAACAAATATAAGGACTTCTGTTTAAAGAAGTTGTTTACCTCGAAGCAAAGTTGTTAAATGAAGAAATAAAATAAAAATTTTACACATCACAGATACTCATGGGAATACTAAGATAATGAAAAAGGCTTTAAAATATGAATCCGACCTTCTGGCAATAAGCGGTAATTTGATTGAAAAAGAAGAGGATATTAAATTTCTTCAGATAATTACGACATAGCAACTGATAAGAGTAACTGGCTATTCTTTGGAAGATAGTAATTTAGTTAATAACAAGCTTGAAATAAACTGATTACAAATAAATTCAAAATCTTTTTTAAACGCATTTGACCTTAATATCTATATTATGAGATATTATGAGAAAAAACAACTATAATAATGTTAAGAAATCCAAAGACAAATAGAGTTTTAGAGTAGAAATTAAAAAACAAAGATTAAGTTTAATTACCAACAAAAATCCGCCAAAAATAATTGAAACTTATCTCGTTGAGATTTAAAAGATACCGAAATTAAGGAGTTTTTGAAGTGTGGCGGAGCCGACGGGACTCGAACCCGCGACCTCCGGCGTGACAGGCCGGCATT
>CAYULY010000010.1:0-38932 GCA_964445785.1 uncultured Nautiliales bacterium | reverse complement strand
TTTTAGAAAATCCGATTTTATGGGGCTTTTGAAGCATTGGCGTCCCCGGTGCGATTCGAACGCACGACCCCCACCTCCGCAGGGTGGTGCTCTATCCAGCTGAGCTACGGGGACTCAATATGAAAAAGGGGGATTGAAATTATATCAAAAAAATTATTTTAATACAATAACAGCAGCTATAGCATAATCTCCGTCGTGAGAAATGGATAAATCGGCATTTTTTAAGTTAAATTTTTTAAGAGTCTCATTAGAAAAATAGGGTTTATTTTTTTCGTTTTTTAATATTTCTATATCTAAAAAATTGCATTCTTTCCCTATACCGGTGCCTATTGCTTTTGAGAAAGCTTCTTTTGCTGCCCAGTATCCGGCTATAGATTGAGGAGATTTTAAAAGTTTTATTTCTGTAGGAGATAAGAATCTATTCAAAGCTTTATCTCCGAATTTTTCTATCATTTTTTCTATTCTTTTAATATTAACTATATCAATTCCTATCATTGAATAACAAACTCCGTAAAATATACGTTTCTTATTTCTCCGGTGGATAATATTTCATTTATTTTTCTTTTTATTTCTTCTTTTAGTTTTTCTTTTCCTTTTGCCGTTTGAATTTCTTCTACGCTTTTACTTGAAAGAATTCTGATTACCAAATCTCTAATTGCCGGTAATTTCTTGTCCACTTCTTGTTGCAATTCCGGAGAATCTAATTCCAGGTCTATTTTGCATTTTAAGTATCTGTTAGCGTTATTTGAAACAAGATTTACGATAAATTGGTCTAATGGATAAATAGGACCTATTTCAGTCATATTTTTAACTTTTCTTTTTTTTTCTACTTTTTGAGGTTCTTGAGGTTGCTCCGAATTGTTATCTTCACTAAGTAGAAAATAAGCCACTAAACCTCCTACTATCAGTAAAATTACAAGTAAAACAATAATAACAATTAAAAGTAACTTACTGTTCCCACCTCCGTTATTTGATGATGATTCTTCCTGATTTTCTTGATTTTCTTTTTCTTCAGCCATTTTTCCCCTTTATTTAAGTTGTGATATAATTTTAACAAAAAAGGCTAAAATTGCTAAATAACTTTTTTTATTTTATAGGTAAAAACGTATTAAATTTTTTTGAATCTCTGGGCGACTTTTTTTTATTTCAATTAAGGGTAGTTCCTCTTTTTTTTAAAAGACCTTTTAGAGTTAAGCAAATTATAGAACAAGTTTATTTTATGGGATTCGGAAGTTTAGGGGTTATATTTTTAACTTCTTTTTTTACCGGGCTTGTAGAAGCAGTGCAGCTTTATAATGGCTTTCATAAATTTGGGGTAGAGGATTTTATGGGATATACTATTTTTCTTTCTATTTGTAAAGAGTTAGGTCCGGTTTTTGCTTCTTTAATGGTTATTAGTAGAGGGATTAGTGCATATGCGGCGGAGCTTGGAAGTATGAGAGTAACCGAACAAATAGATGCTCTTGATGTAATGGCGGTAAATTCAAAACAATATCTTATAGTGCCGAGGATACTTGGTACTATAATTTCTTTGCCTTTATTGATTTTGTTTTTTGATATGGTTGCTAATATAGGAGCTTATTTAATTTCGATTTGGACATTGGATGTAAATGGATTTACTTATATAGAAAATATAAAACAATTAGGAGAAATAAGGGATTTTTCGGAAGGAGTTGTAAAGGGAATTGTATTTGCTTATTTGATAAGTGCTATAGGTACGTATATAGGATATAATACAAAAGGCGGGGCAAAAGGGGTGGGAGTGAGTACGACTAAAGCCGTAGTAGTTTCTTCTATTATTATTTTTATAACGGATTATATTATTTCAGCATTATATCTTATAATATAAAAAAGAAGGGTTAATCCTTCATTCTTCTAAGATAAGCCGGAGCATCTAAAGAATTAGGGTCTATCTCTATTCCACCTGAAACTTTTTTTACAAAATTTTGCATAATTTCTTCTTTTTTCTCTTCAACAGGCTTTTTTTCGTTTTTGCTTTTTTCAAATCCGGTTGCAACTATTGTTACTTTAATTTCATCCGGTGCAAGAGAATTATCGGTTGTTGTACCGAATATGATATCAGCATTCATATCTGCTTTTTCATAAATTGTATGCATACCTTCGTCAATTTCCGCTAGAGGGTAATCGTCGTGTAGTGTAAAGTGTACAAGCACTCCCATTGCTCCGTCAATTGAAAGATTATCAAGCAGAGGCGATTCAATAGCTTTTTTAATAGCATTTAAAGCGGCGTTTTCACCTTTATCGCTACCCATACCCATTAAAGCCAGACCTTGGTATGACATTACTGTTTTTAAGTCGTTAAAGTCTACGTTAATATCGTTTTCAGAGTAGCTAATTACCATATTCGAAATACCGCTTACAGCTTGGTACAATACATCATCCACTAAAGCAAAAGCGGCTCTTCTTCCGGCTTTTCTATCAATAATAGTTAAGAGTTTTTCGTTTGGAATAACAACTATTGAATTTGCTTCTTTTTTAAGTTCTTCCGTTCCTTCTTCTGCTAGTCTTTGTCTTTTAGGTCCTTCAAATGGGAAAGGCTTTGTAACAACACCTACAGTTAAAGCTCCGATTTCTTGAGCGGCTTTAGCTATTACCGGGGCTGCTCCGGTACCGGTACCTCCACCCATTCCGGCAGAAATAAATACTAAATCAGCTCCGTTTAACGTTTCTTTTATCTCTTCAAAACTCTCTTCTGCAGCTTGTTTTCCGATTTCAGGTTTCATTCCGGCACCAAGTCCGTTGGTTAGTTTTGCACCTAATTGAATTTTTTTGTGTGCTTTGCTGGTTTTTAAGGCTTGAATATCAGTGTTTGCAGCTATTAGTTCTACACCTTTTATTTCTTTTGAAGCAATATGATTTATCATATTGTTTCCACCACCACCTACACCTATTACTTTTATGTTTGGTCCGTCGATTGTTTCGTTTATTTTAAATAATTCGCTCATTGTTCACCCCTTAAAATAGATTATTTAGCCAGTTTATAAATTTTTTAATCGGATTAATGTCTTCTTTTTGTGCTATTCTTGCTAGGTCCTCCTTTTCGTTTTTTTTAGGTTCTTGTTGTACAGGTATTTGAGGTTGTTGAATTTCTTCAATTGTCTCTGTTACAAATTGTTGATTTGAGTCTTTTTCATATTTGCTGCTTTTATCGGTAGCATACATTAATAAACCTATAACGGTTGAAAATTCCGGTTTTTGAAGGTTTTCAACCAGGCCGTCTATAATTTTCGGTTTTCCAAGTCTTACCGGATGTCCTTCAAAAAATTGAGACGCTATCTCTTTTACGTTATAAAAATTCGTAAATCCTCCTGTTAGTACGATACCGGCACCTATTTGAGAGTCTAAGTTACTTCTTTGAATTTCTTTGTTTAGAAGCAAAAACGTCTCTTCAACCCTTGCACTTATTACTTGAGTGATTGTGCTTAAAGAGGCTTTTTGTTTTTCGTTGTCGCTTCCTATTACTGATATTTCGATTAAATCT
Source organism: uncultured Nautiliales bacterium (assembly GCA_964445785.1). Taxonomy (GTDB): domain Bacteria; phylum Campylobacterota; class Campylobacteria; order Campylobacterales; family Nautiliaceae; genus Nautilia. The sequence continues at coordinate 35,430 of CAYULY010000010.1, read as the reverse complement.
TCGTTACTTTTGATAAGTTCTTCAAAATGGGTTTTTATATATTCGGCTTCGCTAGGTTTTGTATGTAAAGCCATTGATAAATCACTTGTAATATGATGGCTTCCTACTGCTAAGAAGTCTATATGTCTTAGAGCTTTATTTACAAATATAGCCGTATCGGATGTTGATGCACCTATGTCTATTACTGCAACGCCTAGTTCTTTTTCGTCATCGTTTAAGACTGCAAGTGCACTGGCATATCCTGCATTTACTATATTTAAAATTTCTATACTGGCTTGTTGGAAAGTTTTTTTTAGGTTTTCCATTCCGGATTTTTTAGCCAAGATTATATGTAAAGAGACTTCAAGTCTGCTTCCCGTCATTCCTTGTGGGTCGTCTATTTCCGTTAATTCGTCCACTTTAAAATTATAAGGAATCGCCTGTAATACTACATAATCTTGAGGTATGTCGGCGTTGTATAAAGCATTTTGTATGGCTCTGTTTATCTCTTTTAGATTTATTTCGTTTTCCGGAATATTTACAACGCCGTTACTTGTAATACTTTGGGTATAGGCAGAAGATATCGAAACTATTGCTTTATTGATATCGATTCCTGCGATTCTTTTTGCGTGGGCTACCGATTCTTTTATAGATTTTACGGTTTCGTCTATATTTACGATAGCTCCTTTTTTGACTCCGTTTGATTTGGAAATTCCTACTCCACTTATTGAAAGTTTTTCTTTGTCATAGTTGGCAATAACGGCTATTGTTTTAAAACTTCCTACATCAATGGCTAATATTTGTTTCAATTTTATTCCTTTATTTAAAATTCACCTGACGTATGGTTGTGATATTTAATTTTTTTGATAAATCGTTTATTAAATCGTTAAATAATATGGCGTTTAAAATCTCTTCGGCTTTTTTCTCCACTTGAGGTTTGTATTTTTCATATTTCTTTTTATCCAGCAATTTTTGTTCCTTAATGTTATATAGAACTGCTTTTAAAGGTTTACCCGGTGTTTGTACTATAATATAGTCTTTTGATTTTTGAGATTCAAATTCTTTAAATAAAAACATAACTGATTCTTGAGAAGATAATCCTTTTATTTTATTGAAATCATATTTTGTTACGAATCCTATATTTTTACCTTTAAAATCTTTTAGCATTTCTTGAGCCGTTTTTTTAAGATTGTTTATCGATTTTTGAGCCATTAGTTCTTTAATTACGTAAGGTTTTGCTTTTTCATAAGGAAGGGGTTTAGGTTTTATTTCTTCTACCAATTTTGCACTTATATATTTATTATCGGTTATAAAAGGTTTTAGATAACCTTTGTTTATAAAAGTTAACATTTTATCAAGAGGAATCGTATCATTTTGTAAAGGCAAAGTTATTAATTCATAATTTTCTTTACCTTCTTTTAGTTTTTTATACGCTAAAATCGCCGTTTTTCTGTTTTTTTGTGCGAGTACGTCAAATTTTACTTGGTTTTTTGCTTTTTCAAAAGGAAGAATTTCCCCTTTTTCGTTTTTATATTCGTTTTTGTGTTCGTTGTAGTATGTTTTTAGTTTCTCTTCGCTTACTTTACCTTTTAAAGGAATTTTAACTATTGCTACTTTAAACATTTGAGGAGATTTGAACTTGTCTTTGTTTTTTTCCCAGAAAGATTTTATTTCGTTTTCGCTTAATTCTACTTTTATGGAGTTTTGGTTTATTATTTTAATATCTAGGTTGTCTGCGTTAAACAAAGCACTTGCGTTTGATATTAAAAACGTTTTTGAAGGTTTTAGGTGTAAAGAGTTTAATAGTTTTTGAATTAAAAGGTCTTTTTTTAAGTTAGCTTCGAAAATAGCCGGTTTTTCTCCTATCGATTTTAGATAGTTAAAATAGTTTTGTTTCGTTTTGAAAGTATTTAATATATACTCAGCTACTTCTTTGTCCGTTACGTATAAGCCTATATCTTTTGCAAAAGCTCTTAAAATTCCTGCTTGTATAGCTGCTTGAAAGGCTTCTTTTTTAAGTCCTATTTTTTCTGCCGTCGCTTCGTCCAGTTTGCCGTTTAGTTTTTGGTTTTCAAGGGCGAATATTTTATTGTATTCTTTTTGTACGTCCTGGATAGAAACTTCAACGTCTCCTATTTTTATAAGGGTTGAAGATTTAGAACCGAATTGAAACTGCCCCCATCCTACAAAACCTGCACCTATAAAAGCTATAGTTGCTATCCAAATAGTAATTACCAGCCATTTTCTATGTGTTTGCATCCACTCAATCATTGTATTCCTTTTATTGCGAAAATCTACTCGATAAATGTAAACGGTAGTTTTTTATTTATTTTCATGTTTATGATATTATAATAAAAAAAAACCTCACAATAAAGGGAATTTGTATGAAAAATGCAGAAATTATGCAAAAAGATTTAAAATTTAACTGGCATCCTTGTACTCAAATGAAAGACCACGAGGTTTTACCTATTATTCCTATTAAAAAAGGCAAGGGCGTTTATTTGGAGGATTTCGAAGGCAATAGATATATAGACGCTATAAGCAGCTGGTGGGTAAATCTTTTTGGACATTCGAACGAATATATAAATCAGAAAATAAAAGAGCAGTTAAATACCCTTGAGCACGTAATTTTTGCCGGGTTTACACATGAAGGTGCTATAAATCTTAGTGAAAGGCTTTGTAAGTTAACCGGATTTGATAAGGTTTTTTATGCCGATAACGGAAGCAGTGCCGTAGAGGTCGCTATAAAAATGGCTTTTCATTATTGGAAAAACAAAGGTAAGATTAAGCCTCTTTTTTTCAGTTTGGAAAATTCATATCACGGAGAGACGATAGGAGCTTTGAGTGTAGGGGATGTGGGACTTTATAAAGATACTTATAAAGAAATTTTAATTGAAAACATTACAATCCCTATTCCTAAAGACCAGAGTGAAGAGGAAGCCGATGAGACGTTGAAAAAAGCTAGAGAAATTTTTGAAAAACACCATAAGGAGGTTTCTTCTTTAATAATAGAACCTTTAATTCAGTGTGCCGGTTATATGAAAATGCATTCTCCTTTGTTTGTTAAAGGGTTAAAGAGTTTGTGTGAGGAGTTTGATATTTTGATGATAGCCGATGAAATTGCAGTGGGGTTTGGGAGAAGCGGGAGTATGTTTGCATGCGAACAAGCCGGAATTAAACCCGATTTTATGTGTCTTAGCAAAGGGTTAACGGGAGGATATCTGCCTCTTAGTGTGGTTCTTACTACGGATGAAGTGTATAGGGCTTTTTATTGTGATTATAAAGAGCTAAAAGCCTTTTTACACTCTCACTCTTATACGGCTAATCCTATAGGTATTGCAGCTGCAAACGCTACTTTGGATATTTTCGAGAAAGATAACGTAATAGAAAAAAACAAGCAAAAATCAAAGTATATTTGGGAGAAAATGCAAAGATTTAAAGAGTTAAAAAACGTAAAAGAGATTCGTCAAACGGGAATGGTTGGTGCCGTTGAGATGATAGATTATCCGTGGTGGGAGAGAAAGGGGCTTGAAGTTTATAAATACGGACTTAAAAACGGGGTTTTACTAAGACCTCTAGGAAACGTTATTTACTTTATGCCTCCTTATGTGATAAATTATGAAGAGATAGATAAAATGATAGAAGTAGCCTTTGACGGAATTAAGAGGTTAAAATGAAAGAAGCTATAAAAAATTCCCTTTTAAATCCCATAAAACATTTTAAGCTTAGATATCTGCCTCTTTTAATGATTTATTTTGCTTATGGGGCGAGTGGAATTAGTGGGGTTGCCACTACATTTTGGGTAAAAGAGGAGCTTAATTTATCGGCAACCGCTTTAATTAGCTTGGGAGTTTGGCTTAGTATTCCATGGACTATAAAGATGGTTTTCGGGCAGCTTGTGGATAGTGTGGTAATTTTCGGCTCTCAAAGAAGGGTTTATGTTTATATAGGTGCTTTTTTAATTGCTTTTGGGACTGTTTTATTAATAGGGCTTGCCGGGGATTATGAGTGGGTAAAATTTACTTCCAAAGAAAACGTTTATATTATCTCTTCTTTTTTAACGGTTATAGGGTTTGTACTCCAGGATGTCGTGGCAGATACTATGAGTACGGAGGTTGTGGATAGAAATCAGCCTAAAGAAAAAGTGGAAGAGGAGTTGGCTTACGTTCAGATTTTGGGACGTTTGGCTATTTCTCTTGCCGGGGTGATGGTCGCCGGACTTAGCGGATGGCTTACTCAAATATATTCTTATGAAACGGTTTTTAAAATTTCTCTTATAGTGCCTTTAATTTCCATTATAGGTGTGAGTATAGTAAAACTTGATGTTGCAAAACCAAGCCCTATTAATTGTAAAATTTTGTGTGGAGGGCTTGTTTTTGCCGTTTTTGTTGTTTTTATGGGATATGCAGAGTATCAGCATTGGGATAATAGAGTGTTAAGTTTTATATTTAAACATTCCCAAGAGGTTGTATTGGTTGTTAGTTTGGGTGTTATAGTTTATATGTTGAGTTTGATTTTAAAAGATGTGAAAGAGAATATAAGAAAGTTTATTATAAAAACTGTTGTTATTATATTTGTGTATAGGGCTATGCCTAGCGTAGGTCCAGGGCTTCAGTGGTGGGAGATAGACGTTTTGCATTTTGACAAAGCTTTTTTCGGGACTTTGTCTCAAATAGGGGCTATATTATCTATTCTTGGGATGTGGCTTTTTAGTGATTTTATCGCGAAAAAACCGGCTCATTATACGTTGATTTGGTTAAGTGTTATTACCACTATACTCTTTTTACCGATTATAGGGCTTTATTACAATATTCCTCAAAGTTTGGGAATAGACCCTAAAACGGTTGCTATTATAGATACGGCACTTGAATCGCCTTTTGCTCAGCTTAGTATGATACCTCTTTTAACTCTTATTGCAATTTACGCACCCGAGGGTAAAAGGGCTACTTGGTTTGCTTTGATGGCAAGTTTGATGAATCTTGCCTTAACGGCAGGGGGAGTCTTTACTAAATATTTAAATGAAATTTTTGTCGTAAGCAGAGAAGTTGTGCAAAACGGTAATATCTTATCTTACCAGGACTATTCTCAACTTGGGATTTTGATGATAGTTGTTATAATTTTAAATATAACGATACCAATCATAACAATTTATTATCTGATGATAAGAAATAAAAATTGACTTAAAACGGACTATTAGCTATAATACTAAAAAAACTTGAGTAAAGGAGTGTAAAGTATGGCGTTTGTAATGCTTATTTTAATGAACTTAGCCGTAATGGCTTCTATTTATTTGACTATATTTTTGATTGAGACGTTTTTTCACGTAAGACTTGACGGAGGGACTATTAACGGACTTCTGATTTTATCTTTAATTGTAGGGTTTAGCGGTAGTTTAATTTCTCTGTTTATGTCTAAGTGGCTTGCGAAAATGAGTGCAGGGGTTAGAGTAATAGAAACTCCTAGCAGTGAGGCAGAGGTTTGGCTTGTGGAGACAGTGGCGAAACTTGCAAAAGAAGCAGGTATCGGAATGCCGGAAGTCGGGATTTTTGACGGACCTCCTAATGCTTTTGCTACGGGATGGAATAAAAACAACGCTTTGGTTGCAGTGTCTACTAGTTTATTTGATTTAATGGATACAAAAGAGATTGAAGGTGTTTTAGCACACGAAATCAGTCATATAAAACACGGAGATATGGTTACTATGACGCTTGTTCAGGGTGTGCTTAATTCAATTGTATTTTTTATATCAAGACTTATAGCGAATATCGTAGCACCAAAAGATGAAGAAGGTAATCCGAACCCTTTTGTGTATATGGCTATTAGTTTCGCACTTGAAATGGCTTTAAGTATTTTTGCGACGATAATAGCTATGTGGTATAGCAGATACAGAGAATATAAAGCCGATGAAGGTGCCGTTAGACTAGACGGACCGGAGGGGATTTATTATGCTCTTGCAAAACTCGGAAACATCCCGAAAGAACAAGTAGCACTTCCGGCAGAGATGAAAGCGTTTGGGATTGTTGGATTTTTAGATTTATTTAGCTCACATCCTCCTATTGAAAAAAGACTTGAGTACATTAAAGAAGTGGCAAGAAAAATGGGTTATAATGTTTAACGAAATAAAAGAGATTATCTTAAAAGCCGGAGAGATATTTAAGGAGGGGTTTTACTCCTCTAAAGATATTACCCTAAAAGGTAAAAAAGACTTGGTAACGGAATATGACGTAAAAGTCGAAGAGTTTTTAAAAGAGAGTTTTTTTAAGTTTGATTATTCTATTATTGCAGAAGAGTCGGTTAAGGATGAATTTAATAATTCTATCATAATAGACCCGATTGATGGGACTACCAATTTCGCTCATCAGGTTCCTCATTGTGCTATAAGTGTTGGGATTTATGAAGAGAAGAAACCTAAATATGCTTTTGTTTACAATCCGATTTTGGAAGAATTTTTTTATGCGATTAGAGGAGATGGTGCTTTTTTAAACGGAGAGAAGATAAAAGTGAGTGAAGGAGATTATTTTCAAAGGGCTTTAATCGCTACCGGGTTTCCTTATTCAAGTGCCGAAAATAAAGAAGACTTGGAAATAGTTGTAAATAGGCTTCATAATATACTTCCGGCTTGTCAGGATATTAGAAGATTAGGGAGTGCCGCACTTGATTTATGCTATGTGGCAAGTGGGAGATTTGAAGGGTTTTATGAGATTAATCTAAAGCCTTGGGATGTTAGTGCCGGAATTTTAATAGTTGAAGAAGCCGGAGGGGCTGTTAGTAATGAGTTTGGGGAAGAGTATGATATGTTTAAAGATAAATGTATCGTTGCAAGTAACGGAAAAATCCATAAAGAGTTTTTAAGTCATCTTTGATAGATTATATCCACGTCATCCGGGAATTTAGGAGTAAAAATTTCCGGGTTTATTTTTTCGGTTGAAATATCTTTGAAGTTAATTACCACTTTATTACCTATATCATCCGTATACCAAGCTTTTTTTAAGGTTTTATCGTAAATGAAATGAATTGTTTTATTATCTATTTTTGCTATGTAGTCTTTTTCAGTTTTTTTTGCTTTTTTTATTGCTTCAAAAAGATTTAGTTTCGGTTTTTTAGATATTGTAACTTGTAAGAGCTCCGGTTCGTATACGTATACTTTGTCGTTTATCCATATCTCTTTTGTATTGGGGTAGGTGTATTTCCAAAAAACTTGCTTTGAATTAGTATAGATTTCGCCTTTGTAGGTTAGTGTTTTTTTATCCGAGTAGATTTTTTGAATGAATTCTGCTTGGAAGTAGTGGGGCAAATTTAAAGCATATAGGTTTATTACCATAAGTAAGAGAATTTTTAGCTTTAGGTTTTTCATTTAACATTCCTCTTAGTGAATTTATGTTATTATAACAAAAAACTTTGCAAAGGCTTTTTGTATGGTAAGAAAAATATTTAGAAAAATATTTGGGACTAAAAACGACAGAGAATTGAAAAGATATTTTGCTAGAATAAAAGAGATTAACGAATTAGAACCAAAATATGAAAAATTGAGTGATGAGGAATTAAAAGAAGAGTTTAATAGAATCAAATCTAAAATTTTAGAAGAGATACAAAAAGAAGACTCTCAAGCCGTTTTAAATAAATATTTAAATGACGTATTCGCAATGACAAGAGAAGCTTCCAAAAGAGTGCTGGGGATGAGGCACTATGACGTTCAGTTAGTCGGTGGTATGGTTTTGCACGAAGGTAAAATCGCGGAGATGAAAACGGGAGAAGGTAAAACGCTTGTTGCGACTTTACCGGTGGTTTTGAATGCGATTTTAGGAAAAGGGGTTCACGTAGTTACGGTAAATGACTATCTTGCTCAAAGAGATGCCAATGAAATGGGAAAACTTTATGAATTTTTCGGACTTACTACCGGGGTTGTGGTAAACGGTATGGAGGATTATGAAAGAAAACAGGCTTATGCTTGTGACGTAACGTACGGAACGAATTCGGAGTTTGGGTTTGATTATCTTAGAGACAATATGGTGTTTGATATAAACGATAAGGTCCAAAGAGGTCATTATTACGCTATTGTGGATGAGGTTGACAGTATTTTAATCGATGAAGCTAGAACCCCTCTTATTATATCAGGACCGGCGAATAAAAGAGTGGAAGATTACGTAAAAGCCGACAAAGTAGCAAAACAACTTGTAAAAGACAAACACTTTAAGGTAGATGAAAAAGACAAAGTCGTGCTTTTAACGGAAGAGGGTATAAAAGAGGCGGAGAGGCTTTTTGAGGTGGATAACCTTTATACTCCGGAAAATGCAGTATTGGCTCATCATTTGGACCAGGCTTTAAAGGCTAATTATCTATTTCAAGAAGGTAAAGATTATATAGTAAGAAAGGGTGAAGTTTTAATTGTAGATGAGTTTACCGGAAGAATTGCAGAAGGGAGACGTTTTAGCGAGGGGCTTCATCAGGCATTGGAAGCGAAAGAAGGAGTGGAGATTCAAGAAGAGTCTCAAACTTTTGCCGAAACCACTTATCAAAACTATTTTAGATTGTATGAAAAACTAGCCGGTATGACGGGTACTGCCCAAACAGAAGCTACCGAATTTATAGAAATTTACGGACTTGAGGTTATATCTATTCCTACAAACAAACCCGTAGCTAGAATCGATAAAAATGACCTTGTTTATAAAACGGAAGAAGAGAAATTTGAAGCGGTTGTAAAAAAAGTAAAAGAGCTTCATAAAAAAGGTCAACCGGTATTAATAGGAACTACTAGTGTTGAAAAGAGTGAATATTTAAGCAGACTTTTAAAATATGAAAAAATTCCTCATACCGTTTTAAACGCTAAAAATCACGAAAAAGAGGCTCAAATAATTGCAGAAGCTGGGAAAAAAGGAGCTGTAACGGTTGCTACCAATATGGCAGGTCGTGGGGTTGATATTAAAATAAACGATGAGGTAAGAGAACTTGGAGGACTTTATATTATAGGTACCGAAAGACATGAAAGCAGAAGAATAGACAATCAGCTAAGAGGACGGTCGGGGCGTCAGGGAGACCCGGGAGAGAGTCAGTTTTATTTATCGCTTGAAGATGATTTATTAAGAATCTTTGGAAGCGACAGAATCAAGACAATTATGGATAAGCTTGGTATCGAAAGAGGGGAGCATATTGATTCTAAAATTGTTAGCCGTGCTATAGAAAACGCTCAAAAGAAAGTTGAAAGTATGCATTTTGAAGCAAGAAAGCATATTTTAAAATACGACGACGTCGCAAACGAACAAAGAAAAGTGGTATACGCTTTTCGTAATCAAATCTTAGATCCGAGTTACGATATTAATTCTAAAATAGATGAGATGAGGGCGGATTTTGTGGAATATATTTTGGCAGAATCAAATATTTATCCTCATTCTTTGGAAGAAGATTTTAATTTGGATAATTTGATAGCCCATTTAAAAGAGTATACTGGTATGGAGTTTAGTAAAGAAGAACTTGGAAATAAAGACTATGAGAGTTTAAAAGAGTATCTGATTAAGAGATTAAAAGAAGAGTATGAGAAAAAATTTGAAGAAGCTTTACCAGAAGATAAAGAAAAAATTCAAAGACAGCTTATTTTGCAAATACTTGATGAATCTTGGAGAGACCATTTATATATGATGGATATCTTAAAAACGGGTATAGGACTTAGAGGTTATAACCAAAAAGACCCTCTTGTGGAATACAAAAAAGAAAGCTTTAATCTTTTCCAAGAGTTAATTGAAAGAATTAAAATAGAAAGTATGAAAGTTTTGCATAATCTTCAAATCGAATATAAAACTCCGGAACTTGACGAAGATATGAATGAGTTTTTAAAGGCGTTAGAGGGGAAACATATAGATGAAATTGTGCAAAATATGCCACAAATCCCTAAAGAGATGGAAAATAAAAGCGTAGATGAGATTATGCAGGAGCTTGAAGCTCAAACGGAAATGTTAAAAGCTGAATTTGAAGCTAAACAGAGAAAAAAAGTAAAAAGAAACGACCCGTGCCCTTGTGGCAGTGGTAAAAAATACAAAGATTGCTGTGGGAAAAGCCCTAAATTTTAAGGCAAATAATGTTTATTTGCAATGAAGAAGGCAAAACTCTAAACCAACGCTTGAAGGAGGTTTTACCTTCAGTCTCTCATATGGATATGCTGGAGAGGTTTTTTGAAAACTTTTGAAAGAATTGAAAAAAGAAGGGATTGGTTTTATAGAAACTGAAACGTAAAAAATTTAAAGTTTGATATAACTATTAAAAAAGATCTAAAATGGCTATAGCAATAAAGCAAAATTTCGGTTTTGATTTTATTTCTTTATTTAATGATTTTTAAGAGGAGCTTTAAATAATTTTAAAAATAAAAGAGAATCAAAAAGAGCCGATAGATTAGTAAATTTGATATATACTTTAAACGGAAAATTAGAATAATATATAAAAGATGACGAGTTTGAAAAAATAGAAAACGAACTTACTGATATGAAATTTTTATTAGAAAATCAAATGGATAGCTTACCGAAAGAATTAAAATCTTCTTTTGAAAAATTATATGAATTTTTGGTAATGATAATATTTAATCTTTTTATGTATCAGGCAAGGCAAGAGATTGAAAATTATAGAGACTGATATATAGTTTTGTTATTTGACTTGTAAACCGGAAGAGGTGATATTTGCTTGGATAGGAAGTCATAGAGTAATTATTAAAAATTAAATTCAAAAAACTGTAAGAATTATATTTTTGAATGAGAAGAAATTAAAAATTTTTTGTAAATTGCTTAATGATTTATCAAAAAAATATAAAAAGGAAACATAATTGAACAAAAAATTCGTAAATTTTATCATAAGAAGATATCTTAGATTTGACAGGAAGCACCCGTTTATTTATATAAGTTTTATTTTGGCATTTCTTGGAATTATGACAGGAGTTGCGACTTTAATGATAGCTATGGGGATAATGAACGGAATGGATAGGGAGTTTGAGAAAAAACTCAAAGTTATGAATTATCCCATAACCGTTTATTCTTCTTTGGTAAACGTTGATGATACGCTTTTTAAAAAACTTCAAAAAAAATTTCCTAATTTCAAATATTCCCCATACATCGAAAGCAGTGCCGTAATTCAGAGTGAAGGATTGTATGGAGTTATGCTTTATGGGGTTGATTTTAAAAAAGAGTCAGAAATCAACTATATATTCAAAAAAGCCGTAAAAAACATAAAAACTCCTAAACTTTTCGATGTAGTGGTGGGTAGCAGACTTTTTGCAGATTTGGGAGTCGGGATAGGGGATAAGGTTGTTATGATATTTTCCAAGATGACCCCTTTAGGGTTTGGCGTTTCTCCTATATTGAAAAAAGTAAGAATAGCCGGAGTTTTTAATAGTGGGCTTGTGGCGTATGATAAGGGGATAGCTTATATGAATATTAAAGGTCTTCAAAGGATTCTTCATCAAGACTATTACAGTGGTATACATATTTGGAGTCCTAATCCTTTTAAAGATATAGAAAAAATCAAAAAAGCAGTGCCCCCGGGTGTGGGAGTAATTGGCTGGTGGCAGCAAAACGGTAACTTTTTCGCAGCCCTTAAAATGGAAAAGAGGGCTTTGTTTTTGGTGCTTATGCTTATTATTATAGTTGCTGCTCTTAATATTATAAGTTCTCTTCTTATGATGATAATGAGTAAAAGAAAAGAGATAGCACTTATGCTAAGTCTGGGGGCTTCCCCTAAAGAGATAAAAGCTATATTTTTAAAACTGGGAACGTTTATAGGCGTAATCGGAATTATCAGTGGGGCTATACTAGGAGGTATCGGTATTTGGGTTTTAAAAACGTTTGATATTATTAAACTTCCGGTTGACGTATACGGGGTTAGCAGACTGCCGGTTGATTTAAGTTTGGTTGATTTTTGGTTGATTATTATCGGTGCTTTTGTAATAGTGATACTCTCTAGCATATATCCGGCTGTAAAAGCCAGCAAAACCGATGTACTTGAGACGCTTAGATATGAATAATTTATTATGATATAATTACGTAAAAAAGGACATTTTATGCAAGGTGCGATGACTGCTCTTATAACTCCGTTTAAAAACGGAAAAGTTGATGAAGAGACCTATGCAAAACTTATACAAAGACAGATTGATAACGGAATCGATTGGGTGGTGCCGGTTGGGACAACAGGAGAAAGTGCCACTTTAACTCACGACGAACATAAAAGATGTATAGAAATTGCCGTTGAGGTGTGTAAAAATACAAATACGAAGGTTTTAGCCGGTGCCGGAAGTAACTCTACACATGAGAGTATAGATTTGGCTAAGTTTGCCGAAAGTAAAGGTGCCGATGCGGTGCTTAGCGTTTCTCCTTATTATAATAAACCCTCTCAAAGAGGGCTTTACGAACACTATAAAGCTTTGGCAAATTCGATTGATATTCCGGTGGTGCTTTATAACGTACCGGGTAGGACGTGTAGTAATATAGAAGTCCAAACGGCTATAAGACTTTTTAATGATGTGGAAAATATTGTAGCTATTAAAGAAGCGACAGGTAAAATAGAAAACGTAGTAGCTCTTTGTGCTAAAAGTGATATTGCAGTAATTAGTGGGGATGACGCTATTAATTATCCTATTATAGCAACCGGTGGTAGAGGTTGTATTTCGGTAACTTCTAATTTACTTCCCGCAAAAATAGCGGATTTAATTCATACGGCTTTAAAAGGGGACTTTGATACAAGTAGAGCTATTAATGAAGAGTTGTATGAGCTTAATAAAGTTTTATTTATAGAAAGTAATCCTATTCCTATTAAATACGCAATGTATGAAGCTGGGTTTATCCCGACGCTTGAATACAGACTTCCTTTATGCGAACCTAGCAACGAGAGTAAAGAAAAAATAAAAAAAGTTTTAGATAAATATTTATAAAATAAAAAATCAACATATGGAGTAAATAGATGAAAACGTTAGTAATTAGTGGAGCGACAAGAGGTATAGGAAAAGCAATTGCAGAGCGTTTTGCAAAAGAGGGTATCAATATCGCTTTTACTTATAATTCAAACGAAGAAATTGCAAATAATCTTGCAAAAGAGTGGAGTGAGAAATACGGCATTAAAGCAAAAGCGTATAAATTAAATATTCTTGAGCCGGAAACTTATAAAGATTTATTCAAACAAATCGATGAAGATTTTGATAGGGTTGACTTTTTTGTCTCTAATGCAATTATCAGTGGAAGAGCAGTTGTAGGAGGATTTGGTCCTTTTATGAGACTAAAACCTAAAGGTATTTGTAATATCTTTACGGCTACTGTAAACGCTTTTGTAGTAGGAGCTCAAGAAGCAGCAAAAAGAATGCAAAAAGTAGGTGGGGGAAGTATTATTTCTCTTAGTTCGACAGGAAACTTAGTTTACACTCCAAATTACGCAGGACATGGTTCTTCTAAAGCCGCAGTTGAAACAATGGTAAAATACGCAGCTGCAGAGCTTGGAAAATGGGGTATTAGAGTTAATGCCGTGAGTGGAGGTCCTATTGATACGGACGCTCTTAAAGCTTTTCCTGATTATGAAAAGATAAAAGCGGAAGTTGAAAAAAGAAGTCCGCTTAATAGAATGGGTGAGCCTCAAGATTTAGCCGGTGTTACTTACTTTTTGTGTACTGACGAAGCTAGTTGGATTACCGGACAAACTTTTATTGTCGATGGTGGAACAACGTTTGGTGGGGCTTAGAAGTGATAGTAACGGAAGACGGAATAAAGTTTTATAAATATGAGCGTTGGAAAAAAAGGTTAAAAAACGTTCCTAATATTTTGGCTTTTGTTAGGATTTTACTTGCGTTTTTGATGTATCTTTTTTTAGTCAACAAAGATTTATTCGAAGGGATTCATCCTTCTTGGCTTGATTATTTTGCAGCTTTAATTTTTGTAATTGCAAGTGTTACCGATTTTTTTGATGGATATATAGCAAGAAACTTTGATGCCAGCAGTAAGCTAGGGGAAATACTTGACCCGCTTGCTGATAAAATGCTTACTTTAGGGGCTTTTTTGGGGCTTTTGTATTTGCATAGGGCAAATGCTTGGGCTATATATCTTATAATGGTAAGAGAGTTTTTTATTACTGCTCTTAGAATAGCTATGGTTCAAGAGGGACTTAGCGTAAAAGCTTCGTTTGCAGGAAAAGTTAAAACCGTTTTTCAGATGATTGCGATAGGATTTTTACTTATGAATTGGCCGTGTGGGGAGTGTTTTTTGTGGATAGCCGTTTTTCTGACTCTTTATAGCGGTTTTGAGTACTTAAAAGTTTATGTGAAAGCTCAATATGATTAGTGCTATTTTAATATTATCGTTTTTAATTTTTTTTCACGAACTGGGTCATTTTTTAATGGCAAGACTTGTAGGTGTTAAGGTTGAAGTTTTTAGTATAGGGTTTGGAAAAAAGCTTTTATGCAAAAAGTTTGGTAATACGAACTGGTGTATTAGTGCCGTGCCTCTTGGAGGGTATGTGCAGATGAAAGGACAGGATGACACTACTCCTACACTAAAAAGTAACGACCCTGATTCTTATACCGCAAAGTCTCCTTGGGAAAGGATTTTAATTCTTCTTGGAGGTCCCGGATTTAACTTTTTACTGGCTTTTTTGATTTATCTTTTTATAGCGTTTAGCGGATGGACTAAATTAGCTCCCGTTATAGGAAAAACAATACCAAATACACCGGCTGTTAAAGTATTTAAGCCGGGAGATAAAATCTTGGAAATTAACGGTATAAAAATACGTGCTTGGGATGAAATTCCTTCTATCATTCAAAAATCAAGCGATTTAAACGTAGTTATAAAAAGAGGTAATAAGATTTTAACCGTTCATATAAAGCCTAAAATAGAGATAATGAAAAATATCTTTAATGAAAAGGTAAAAAGAAAAATTTTAGGAATTGTACCTAGTGGGGATGTGGTAAAGGTGCATTACGGATTTTTGGAGGCTTTTAAAATAGCCTGGGATAAATTCGTTTATGATACGACTTTGATAGTAAAAGGCGTTCAAAAGCTAATTACTGGAGCAGTAGGACTTAATACCATAAGTGGACCGATAGGAATAGTAGACGTAACGGCTAAAGTGGCTGATTACGGATGGCAACCTTTGCTTTTATTAGCCGCTCTTTTGAGTGTGAATCTTGGGGTTTTGAATTTGCTTCCCATACCGGCACTTGACGGTGGGCATATAATGTTTAATTTATATGAAGCTATATTTAAAGAAGAGATAAGTGAAGAGATAATGATAAAACTTACCATCGGTGGATGGGTTATCCTGGGGTCTTTAATGATAGTAGGTATTTTTAACGATTTACATAGATTAATAGGAGGGTAGTGATGACTTTAGACGAACTGATTCAAAGAGTCGAAGCAGCAAGGCTTAGAAGAAGTGAGCATTTAATAGTACAAATAGTGGCAGTTACTAAATACACTAAAGATATAGAACCTTTAAAAAAACTATACGCAGAAGGTCAAAGAGCTTTTGGGGAAAATAGGGTTCAGGATATGGAAGATAAGGTAAAAGCATTGGAGGATTTGCCGATAGAGTGGCATTTTATAGGTAACTTACAAAAAAACAAAATCAATAAACTTTTAAAGCTTAATCCTTTTATGATTCAGTCTGTTAATTCGTATGAATTGGCAGAAGCCATAAACAAAAGAACAGATAAGCCTATTCGATGTCTGCTTGAAATTAATTCGGCAAAAGAAGAGACAAAACACGGTCTTCAGCCGGAATTGGCAGTTGAGACGTATTTAAAAATTAAAGAAAATTTAAAGAATATTAATTTACAGGGCGTTATGACGATAGGGGCTCATGTTGATGACGAAGAAGAGATTAGAAAGAGTTTTAGGTTGACTTATAAGATATTTGAAGAGCTAGAATCTTACGGTGCTAAGATTTGTTCTATGGGAATGAGTAATGATTTTGAAATAGCTATAGAAGAGGGTAGTAATATGATAAGAATCGGAAGTGCACTTTTAAATTCTTATATGTAGTAAAAATATTATGTTAACTGATAAACTAAAATCCAAACAAAAAATTTCTCTATTAAAACTAAAACGGTAAAACAAAATTATTTTTTGATAAGTTTTACCGTTACGTTTTTGTCGAAATATTTTTTTATATCTTCTACGTCTTCACAAGAGAGGGAGTTTATTTTCTCTTCGTATTGAAGTAGGGGAGTTATGTCGCCTTTTGCAAAATAGTCTCCGTATATGTTGCTAACACCGGATGAGCTTTCAAGATGAGTTAAAAAGTCCATTTTTGTTTGATTTTTTACTTTTTTAAGGGCCTTTTTAGTAATTTTTGTATTTAAAATCTCTTTTTTAAGTTCTTTTTCAACTATATCGGGATTTACTCCCGGATTACATATGGCAAGGGCTAAAAAAACTCCCGGGTCTATTAATTCCATATTATATGCATAGACTTCGCTAACAAGCGATTTTTTGTTTATAAGCTTTTCTCTTAAATTTCCACTTTTTCCTCCACTTAAAATTTCACTGTAAGCACTTAGTGCAAACTGGTCTTCGTGTTTAAAATTTGGAATTCTATAAGCTATAGCCACTACGTTTACTTCGGTGTCTCTTTCTATTACTATTTCTTTGTCTCCGTCAAGTGGAGGTTCGGTGGTATGGAGTTGAGGAATTTTTTTTCTGTTTTTTATGTGGGAGAAATATTTTTCGGCACTTTCAAAGACCTCCTTAGGGTTTATATCTCCGGCTACTAAAATAAAAGCGTTTTTAGGTTGATAAAAAGTTTTATGAAATTCTCTTATATCTTGAATAGTCCAATTTAAAATATCCTCTTTAAATCCTATCGGAGTCCAGTGATAAGGATGATAAATAAAAGTGTTGTTAAAAAGTCTAAAATAGAGATACCCTATCGGATTGTTATCCGTCCTCCATAGTCTTTCTTCGTATACGACTTTTCTTTCGCGTTGAAATTCGTCGTCGTGTAGATTTAGATTTTCCATAACTTCACTAAATAGCTTTAGGGTTTTGTCAAGATAACTGCTTGATGTTTTTATATAATAGTGAGTATAATCAAATCCGGTCGATGCGTTATCTACGCCACCTAAGCTTTTTACTATTTTATCAAATTCTCCTTCTTTTAGGTTTTTTGTGGATTTGAAGTTCATATGTTCAAGCATATGAGCTATTCCGGTTTTTCCCATAGCTTCGTTTCTGCTTCCGACTTTATAAAAAATATTGCTTGTAATTACATTTGAGCCTTTGTTCATCGGAATCGCTATAACTTCAAGAGAGTTTTTTAGTTTATGAGTATAAAATTTGTGAAGCATTGACCACCTTTTTTTGTATTATCATATCATATTTTAAAAATTAAAAACGGCTGCCATAAAAGGATATACGTTAATAAAAATAAAAAACAAAATCATTCCTAAAGCTATGGCATTTATAATTCTTAATAAACCGTTGGGTAAAAGGTCTTTAATAAAAGAAGTAATCAAAGAAGCTATTACCCAAAATGGAGTTGCAAAAAAAGTTGAAATTAAAGCTCCTTGAATATATTCGTATCTTGCCGGATTGGTGTAATCCAAAAAATAATTCATAGTATCAAATAATCCCATTCCTAAAAGAGCAACTCCTATCGTTAAAAGTAATAGAAATATAAAAATTAATAAAAATTTTTCCATTATTTTAAATCGGCTCCTACAGCTTCGCTTATATGGCTAAATCCGTCTTTTTTGAGAAGTTCTATAAGTCCTAAATTTATATCTCTTGCCACAAAAGGACCTTTGTAAACTATAGCCGTATAGATTTGAAGTAAAGAAGCTCCGGCTTTTATACGTTTATACGCTTCTTGTGCCGAATCGATACCACCTACGCTTACGATAGGAACTTTTGAAAAGACCTCTTTTGCGACTATTTGTAAGACTTCATAACTTCTTTTTGCCAAAGGTTTCCCTGAAATTCCTCCTTTTTTAATAGGAGAATTAACCAAATCGTAATTAACGGTAGTGTTTGTAACGATTATACCGTCCGCTTTGTTTTCTACGCTTAAGTTGGCTAAATTTCTAATCATATCGTCTTGCATATCCGGGGAAAATTTTATGAGTATAGGTTTTTGGGTTAGGGTTTTTAGCTCTTTAAAAAGAGTTGAGATAAAAGTTTCGTTTAGTAAATCTCTAAGTCCCGGAGTGTTTGGGGAAGAGATATTTACTACGAAAAAGTCTACTACGTCGTTTAGTTCTTTTACTAAAATTTTATAATCTTCTATTGCTCTGTCTTCTGGGGTAGTTTTGTTTTTACCTATATTAGCACCGATAGGAAGTATGAAAGGGTGGATTTTGGAGAGTCTTTCTTTCATTACCTCCACGCCTTCGTTATTAAATCCGTAAGCGTTTTGAACAGCTTGATACTCTATATGTCTCCAGGCTCTTGGTTTTTCATTGCCTGGTTGAGGCTTTGGGGTAACGGCTCCTATTTCTCCCCATCCAAAACCTAGCACCGGCCACGCCGGTATCATTTTTGCGTGTTTATCAAATCCGGCGGCAACTCCTATGGGGTTTTTAAATTCAAGACTCCATATCTCTTGCTTTAAAATAGGATCGTTTATAAAATTCCTTTGGATTAAAGGATTAAAAAAAAGAGGACATCTTCTAGCCGTACTTAGGGCTAGTTCCGCTAAATTGTGAGCTAGTTCCGGGTCTGTTTTGTAAATTAAAGGTTTTATCTTCTCAAAAAAACTCATTTTATACCTTTTTATTGAAATTATACTCAATAAAAGCTTTTTTTGACAATTACTTCAGGCACCGAATCTTTGATATGTAAATCTTGTTGAGGGAATGGTATATTAATTTCGGCTTCGTTTAATACATTATAAATTATTTTTAAAAATTTGCTTCTTGTGCATCGTGGGCGTTTTGTGTATTCTCTTTTTACCCATACGAAAAGTTCGAAATTAAGACTACTATCAGCCATTTCCATAAACACCACATAAGGAGTTACGTATAAGTAGGGTGTCTTCTGAGTATAGGTAAATCGGATGTTTTAAGTTTTTCCAGTATTGCTTTTTCTACTTTATCTATATCGCTCGTATGCTACGCCAAAAGGTACTCTGAATCTTACTATATCATCTCCTACAATCCAGTTTATTATGTTAATTTGAATAAAGGGTTAGTTAGGAATTATAAGATTAATATTATCGTTTGTGTGAATAATAGTACTTCTTTAAAGATTAAAAAAATTAAACTAATATGGGAAAAAGGTTAAATTTTTTCCCATAAAGTTCCGTTTGGAGTGTCTTGTATCTGAATTCCTATATTTTTCAGTTCGTCTCTTATTTTATCTGCAAGTTCGTAATTTTTTTCTTTTTTAGCTTCGTTTCTTTTTTCGATAAGTTTGTTTATTTTCTTTTTAGTCTCTTCATCGATTCCGGCTTGGAAATACTCATACGCATCACTACCACCGACTCCTAAAAGCGAATCTATAAACTCTATATTGCTTACGATTTTTTGTTTCAAGGCTTTGTCTTTAGGGTTTTTATCCAGGTTTTCGTTTGCTTCGTTTATAAATTCATCAACCGTTGCAAGTGCTTTTGAGATGTTTAGGTCGTCTTTTAGTGCGTTTAACAGTTTTTCTTCGAATTTTTTGTCTTTTTGTTTTTTACTAATTCCGTATATTCTTTTTTTGAGACGATAAAGTTTATCGAGTCTTTTTTTGCTTACAATTAAATCTTCTTCACTAAAATTCAGTGGGGCTCTGTAATGAGTACTCATAAGATAGAATCTTAAAACTTCTCCCGGGTAGTGTTTTAAGGCGTCTTTTACAAAAAAACTGTTTCCAAGGGACTTACTCATCTTTTCGCCGTTGATTTGTACAAATCCGTTATGCATCCAGTATTTTGCCAGGTGGGTGTCGTAAGCACAATAAGTTTGAGCCTCTTCGTTTTCATGGTGAGGAAAAAAGAGGTCTGCTCCTCCCCCGTGGATGTCTATTTGATAAGGGGTGTTATCGTAGGCTATATGTTTTTTAATCATAGCACTACACTCTATATGCCACCCCGGTCTTCCTTTACCGAAAGGTGAATCAAAACATACGTCATCTTCTCCTTTACACGCTTTCCATAATGCGAAATCCGCCGGGTTTTTTTTACCTTCCGTATCTACTCTGTGAACGACTTCGTCCTCTTGACACTTGTTTGAGAGTTTACAATATTCTTTATCTTTACTCGTATCAAAATAAATATCTCCATTTTCCAATTTGTAAGCATAGCCTTTTTGTAGGAGTTTATTAATTAATTCGAACATAGCTTCAAGGGATTCGGTGGCTTTTGGTTCTATATCGGCTCTTTTTACATTTAAAGCTTCCATATCTTTTAAATAAGAATCAATATAATATTCGGTAATTTCTTTTAGACTCTTACCGGTTTGGTTCATTTTTTTTATGATTTTGTCGTCGATATCTGTAAAGTTTTTTACGAAAGTTATGTTATAGCCTAATGCTTTTAGGGTACGTCTTAGTAAATCGAAACTTATAGAACTTCTTGCGTGTCCTAAGTGTGCGTCATCGTATACTGTAGGTCCGCATACATAAATTTTTACCTCTTTTTCTCTTAGGGGAGTAAATTTAACTTTTTCTTTTAAGTGTGAATCGTAGATTTTCATATTTCTCCTTTATGTAATTAAAAGAATTAAATTCTTAAAAACAACTGCTAAAATTATACTTGCTAATATTATCAAAATAGTATAAAAAATATATTTTTTTTCGAAAAACTTTATAAATTTATCAAAACCGAATTCTTTTATTATTAAAAAGAGTTTAATAATTTCCCCTATACTTGTAGCAAGTGCCAAGCCGTAAAATTTTAAAGGCATAATAAGAGCTAACGAAAAGAAAATATTGACTCCTAAAGATATAGCCGAAATTTTTGCGGCTTTTAAGTGTCTGTGGGTTGCAAAAAGATAGCTTGATAATAGTTTGTTAAGACCGGCCGGGATTAATCCTATCATATACATAATTAAAGTAACGGACGTATAAAGGGTGTCTTGTTTGGTAAAGGCTCCGTGTTCGAAAAGCAAAGTTATTATCTCTTTACTTGAAATTATTGCTACTATCGTTGCTAAAGTGAGGATATAAAAAAGAATCCAAAACATCTTTTTTAAAATTTCAAAAGCCTCTTTGTGTTGGTTTTTATTTAGGCGTTTGTTTATCTCCGGGAAAATTACACTGCTTGTAGCAAGTGCGAAAAGAGCGAACGGAAGTTGGAAAAGTCTGTTTGCATACCATAAATAACTAATACTTCCACTTGCCAAAAACGTAGCGAGCCAAGTATCTATAAAAGAGCTTATTTGAGAAGTGGAGTTTCCGAAAATAGAAGGTAAAAAGTGCTTTTTAAAAGTTGATAGGTCTTCTTGTTTTTTACTTTTTGTCCCTATGCAGAGGAGTTTTAATACGTTGTGTTTTTTTGCAGAATATAAAATCGCTAGAACCTGGGCTATTCCGCCGAAAATCACTCCTAAGCTTAAATACCATATGATTTGTTCTTTTGGTAAGTCTTTGGAGATTAAAAGGGCTATTATAAACGCGATATTCAATAAAACCGGAGTAAAAGCACTCATAAAAACTTGTTTTTTATGCTGAAGCAAAGATGAAAAAAAGGTAACTATAAATATTAAATCCAAATACCAAAAATTAATCGCTACTAGGGGAGAGGCGAGTTTTTTAACTTCTTCACTAAACCCTGGAGCCAGTAAATCGGTAATTAGATTTGAAAATAGGGTTACAATTAACGATAAAATAAGTATAATTATAAATAACTTTTTAAACACAAGCCACGCAAAAGCCGGTTTGTTTTTTGCTTTTACGAAGCTTGGAAGAAAACTTTGGGTAAAAGCACCTTCGGCGAAAATTCGTCTGAAAAGATTAGGGAATTTAAAAGCGACGAAAAAAATGTCCGAATATACGTTCGCACCAAGAATCGAAGCACTTAACAAATCTCTGATAAATCCTAGGATTCTTGAAGTTAAAGTTCCTAGGGATGTGATGCCTATTAGTTTCAGTATGGATAACATAAAACGTATTTTACCAAAAGGATTGATTTGGGTCTATTTAATTTTTTAAAAAAAGAGGAAAAAAAATCTCTTCCTATAAGAGTTAAGGTCGATAACGTAGCAAAAGCCCTTGTTGAAGTTTCAAAGGAGAGTGGGGTTTTGATATCTTCTTTGGATTTTGAAATTGTAGATTTTAAGACTTATATTAAAATGGAAGGTGATGAGGAGTTTATAGAACTTGACGAAATTAGCAGACCTTTAATTGGGAGTGAAGAGTTTTTGCTAAACGAAGAAAACGAAATAAAGCAGGTTTACGACATAATAATAGATAGGATTAAATTTGACGATGATTTTGAAATTATAGGGGAGATGAAACTTAACAAACATCTCACAAAAGCGGAGTTTGTTTTAAAAAACGAGTCGTTTTTGGTTTATACACCGGATATCGAAGAGAAACTTTTAAACGAACTTAATAAAAAAAAGCTTAAAAACTCTCTTTTAATCTCTATTTTCGATAAAGAACTTAAAGAAGACGTTAAAAAGGTCGTAAAAACCTTAAAAGTTAATAATAAACTTTTAGAAGATAGAACCGTAAGGCTTTGTCGTGGGCTTGACCCGTTAGAGAGTATAGAGGGGAAAGTTGTTTATTACTATCTTTTAAAAAGAACTCATAAAAAAGAGCTTATTTTCCCGGTAAAAAAAGGGGATGTTTTAATAGAAATAATTAAACCGAA
Source organism: uncultured Nautiliales bacterium (assembly GCA_964445785.1). Classification (GTDB taxonomy): domain Bacteria; phylum Campylobacterota; class Campylobacteria; order Campylobacterales; family Nautiliaceae; genus Nautilia. The sequence goes on along the minus strand of CAYULY010000010.1, from coordinate 12,708 downwards.
ACCGGGAAAAAACGGAAGAGACTGCCGTGGAAAAATTATAAAACCTCAAAACGTTTCTCATTTTAAAATGCCTAATATCTTGTATGAAGAGAGTGATATTAAAAAACAAGAAGATGATGAAAAGATTTTGTTTATAGCCTTAAAAGACGGATATGTCCATAAAGATAAAGATTTTTACAGTATAAGAGACGAAATGGAAGTTAAGCAGATTAATTTAAAAACGGGAGACGTCAGTGGGGCTACAGACTCAAACGTTAAGATTAACATAAGTGAATCGGATGCCTTAAAAGAAGCCATAGCCGATAATATGAAGGTTGAGACTACGTTTTTAGTTGTAAAGGGAAATGTAGGAAATTCGGCTAAGATAGTATCTAAAGAGTTAAGGGTTGAGGGACAGACTCATCAAAAGTCTAAAATCAAATCCAGCAGTGCTTACGTAAATATACATAAAGGATACTTGGAGGGGAAAGACGTTGAGGTTAATAGGCTGGAAGGGGGCGTTATAATAGGTAAAAACGTCAAAGTAAAACAAGCTATAGGAGGAAAAATATTCGCTCATAACGTCGAGGTTGAGATTTTAGGTTCTCACGTGGAAATTTACGCACTTAACGAAATAAAAATCAAAAGTTTAAAAGGCAGTGAAAATAAACTTATAATATCTCCTAAAGAAGTACTTGGCGTAAAGGGAAGTGCTGAAGAGATTGAGAAAAAAATGGAGGAGATAAAAAGACATCTTGAGATAAAAATCTCAAACTATAATAAAAGAAAACAGGTAATTACCAAAAACAAACCGGTTATTCAAAAGCTTTTTAAAGAATATACCGAAAATAAAAAAAGAGGGCTTAAAACACCGGCTTTAACTTTAAAAAAGATAAAAGAATTTAATGACTTTAAAGAAAAAACACTTGAATTAAAAGAACAGGTTAAACATCTTCAAGAGGAGATTAAAGAGTTAAAAGAACATTTGCAAGGGTATCAAATAGCGATTTTTAATGCTAAAATTATATCCTTTTCGTCTTGGAAAGCTTTTAACAGGATAGTATTTGATATGATAGAACCTCCTATTTCTTTGGTGTATGATACCAAAGGCGATGAGGGGGTTTGTGGATTTAAGCTAAAAGATTTAGGAGATACTTACAAAATAGTAAAAATAAAGGTAAAAGATGATAGCAGCTCTTAAAGGAAAAGTTTTTGAAAAGATAGAAGGAAAAGTTTTATTGGACGTAAACGGAATTATTTATGAAATAAACGTTAGTATGATAACGTTTTCGGAAGTAAAAGATGAGGTGCTTTTTTATATAAGTGAAATAATAAAAGAAAACGAATATACCCTTTACGGATTTATAGATAAAAATGAAAAAAAACTTTTTGACAATTTAATTAAACTAAACGGAGTGGGACCTAAAGTGGCTCTTGCGATATGTTCTACCTATACGCCTCAAACTTTTATGGATATAATTTCAAATCAGGATATAAACGCTTTAAAAAAAGTACCAGGAATAGGCCCTAAGGGAGCTAAGAGAATTTTAATGGAAATGAGTGAATTTGATATTGAAATATCAAATCCTACCTTAAATCAAGCTTTACTTGCTTTGGAAAACTTAGGCTTTAACAAGCAGGATATCTTAAAAGCCATTAACGGACTTGAGGGTAGTGTGGAAGAGGTTATAAAGGAAGCTTTGAAAAGATTGAGTAAAGGAGTTAAATGAAATTTTTAGTACTATTTGGAGGAAACAGTTTCGAACACGAAATATCTATAGTAAGTGCTATAACCTTAAAAGACAAAATCAAAAAACACGAACTTGTATTTGTCTATGTGGATGATGAAAGAGATTTTTATTTAATTGAAAAAGAGAATATGAAAAGTAAATATTTTTCCACGAGAGAGTATAAAAAAGCTATAAAACTTGAAATTACAAAAGGTGGTTTTAAATATCTTAAAGGCCTTTTAAAGAAATGTTATTATGTTAACTTTGATATAGCAATAAATCTAATTCACGGAAAAGATGGAGAAGACGGAAAAATACCATCGCTACTTGAATTTTTTAATATAAAAGCAATTACGCCTAATGTGGAAGCGAGTGTAATAAGCTATAATAAAGTTTTAACAAAAGCCTATGCAAAAGAAGTGGGGGTAGATGTAATTGATTATGAGGTTATAAACTCTCCTAAAACTAGTTTTTCTTTTCCGGTAATTGTAAAACCGGCAAGACTTGGGAGCAGTATAGGGGTTAGTGTGGCTAAAAATCAAGACGAACTTAATTACGCTTTTGATGTGGCTAGAGAGTTTGATGATTTGATAATCGTAGAACCTTTTATAGAGGGAATAGAAGAGTATAATTTAGCCGGATTTTTAGCTGATGAGTTTGTATTTTCTAATGTTGAAAAAGTTGAGAAAAAAGAGTATTTGGATTTCGAGAAAAAATATATGGACTTTAGTAGAAAAAATATTATGTTAAGTAATATTAATAAATCAATAGAAAAAAAATTAAAAAAAGCATTTAAAACCATATACGGTACAACCTTTAAAAACGCCCTTATAAGATGTGACTTTTTTGTAAAAGAGAATAGAGTATATTTAAACGAAATCAATCCTATACCTGGAAGTATGGCTAATTATTTGTTTGACGATTTTGATTTGGTGTTGGAAAAACTATCCTCTTCTTTAAAAGAAGAACGTAAAATAAAAGTGGATTTTAACTATATAAATAAAATTCAAATGGCAAAAGGAAAGTAGTGCAAACCTATAAATTTATAATAAAAGGCAAAGTCCAGGGAGTCTGGTATAGAAAATTTGTAAGTGAAAGTGCCAAAGAAGAAGGTTTTAAAGGTTACATAAAAAATTTGCCTAATAAGAGTGTTGAAGCTTTGGTTAATATAAAAGATGAAAGTGAACTAAAGAGGTTTATCGAAATTTTAAAAAAGGGCTCTCCTTATAGTGAAGTTAAGGAAATTAATTATCAAAAAACAGAAAATCAAAACTTTGAAGATTTTGAGATAAGGTATTAAATGGCTAACTTTTCAACTCATATAAACGTAGCTGCGTTTGTAAGTGCGACGACGACTTGGAGCTTTTATCATCTCTCTTTGGTTTCAAAAGAGGACGCTCCTATCTATTTTTTAGTAGGAATAATAGGAGGCATACTTCCCGATATAGACCACGATAACTCAACACCTCTTAAAATAATGCAGTTTTTGTTTGCCAATATTTCCGCTTTTTTAAGTATTTATAAATTTATAGGTAAACTTCCCATTTTAAATTTGGCACTCATTTGGATAGGCAGTTATCTTGTATGCAATATAATATTTTTTATTTTTAAAAAAATTACAAAACACAGAGGAATTATCCACTCAATCCCGGCTGCTTTTATTTTATGGTTTTTAAGTACGGTTTACTCTTACTATTTTATGAATTTAGAAGTGGTTAAAAGCTATCTTATAGGATTTTTTTTGTTTTTAGGTTATATTACCCATCTTGTGCTTGATGAAATTTATGCTGTGGATATAGCCGGTAACAGACTTAAAAACTCTTTTGGAAGTGCACTTAAACTATTCGGAAGAAACTCAAAAATCAATATAGTAGTTTATATGATTTTAGGGGGTTTAATTATTGCACTGCCTCATAAGGAAGTTTTGATAAATATTTTTCAAAGGGTTATTAAATGAGCTTAATTGTAAATTTTATAACAGTTTATCTATTAGCGTTTTATCTTATTACCGTATTGCAGTGGTATAACTATAAATTGAGTAGAATCGTTTTTCATTTTCATAAACCGATTTGGCACTTGATTTATTTTGTAATTCCTATACTAACTTATACGGTTGCGTATAAATTTTTTTGGATATATCTGTTTTTCGGCCTTTTGCCGGCTTTGATTTTGTGGTATAGAAGAGTTAAAGGACTTGTTTTTACTTCCAGGGTTAAAAGATTTTTGACAGTAGTGGGGATTTTAGAAACCATAAATTTAGTTTTTTTTAATAAGCTTCATTATAATCCCGGAATTGCGGCTTTAGTGGTATTGGTTTTAAGCGTTTTAATTTCCGAATCAATAGAGTACGTTTTATTTTTAAAATACAAGTCTATGGCTAAAAAAAGATTAAAAGAGATATCTCCTCAAATAGTAGTAATTACTGCAAGCTACGGAAAAACCTCTATAAAAAACTTCTTAGCACAACTGCTCTCCAACGCTTATAAAACACCAAGAAGCGTAAATACTTTAAAAGGAATTATAAAAGATATAAATACCGATATGCCTTCAAATACTAAAATCTATATAGCCGAAGCCGGTGCAAGAGAGAAGGGCGATATACTTGAGATTGTAAAATTCTTAGAAAACGAATATTCTATTTTGGGTAAAATAGGTCCTCAACATATCGAATATTTTAAAAGTTTGGAAAATATCAAAAATACAAAACTTGAAGTTTTTAAAACCCCTAATTTAAAAAAAGGCTTTTCTTATGAAGTGCCCTATAATGAAAAGGTGGAAACTATAAAAGATAAAATATCCGATATAAAAGCTTCTTTAGACGGGCTTGAGTGGAATTTAAAAATAGGGGATGATACTCATCATTTTAAATGTAACTTACTTGGCGGATTTAACGCTATAAATATTTCCCTAGCTATTTTCCAAGCTTTGGAATTGGGAGAAGATATTAAAAAAATTAAAACGAAAGTGGAAAAACTCCAGGCAGTACCTCACAGACTTCAAAAAATAGAAGTTGGAGGAAAAATTATAATAGACGATAGTTTTAACGGTAATTTGGAAGGAATGATAGAGTCGTATAATCTTGTAAAAGAGTATCCAGGTAGAAAAGTACTAATAACTCCAGGAATCGTAGAAGCTACAAAAGAACAAAATATAAAATTAGCTAAAAAAATAGACGAAGTTTTTGATTTGGTAATTATAACCGGAAAAGTTAATAAAAAAGTATTGAATGAAAACATATTAAACAGTGAAAAGATTATGTTAACTGATAAGCAAAAATTAGAAAAAATCCTACAAGAAATAACAAAAACAGGAGATTTAATACTATTTAGCAACGATACCCCAAACTACTTATAAGGAGAAAAAATGGAAAACGTTTTAGAATGTTTGTCAAATCTTTCCCAACACTTAGATATCGTAATTTTAGTTACGATGGTAAGTGTTTTTATTTTTTCTTTAAATATAGTTACCATAAGCAAAATCACTAAGTTTTTTATGTTTCTATCGGTTATAGCTTTAATTTCTTTAACTCTTTTAGTAAGTTACGATGTAATTATGAGGAAGTTTTTTCACGGGGGAAGTATAGCTTTACAAGAGCTTGAATGGCACCTTTTTGATATAGTGTTTCTTTTTTCTATCGCTTACACCTTAAGCCACGACAAACACGTAAGAGTCGATATCTTTTACGATAAGTTTCCTACTAAGGTAAAAGCGATAATTCAAATTATTACCGTTTTATTTTTCGTAGTGCCTCTTTCTACTTTAATTGTAGTTGAGGCTATTCCTTTTGTGCAGATGAGTTACGCTATGCATGAACAATCCGGCGACCCGGGTGGACTTTGTTGCAGATGGATTATTAAAAGTTCTATGATATTTGCGTTTTTAGTTGTAATTTTGCAATCTGTTTCAGAATTGAAAAAAGCTTATTTTAAACTAAAAGGACAAAAATGACGGGAATTATTTTATTCGTTGCCGCTTTTGTTTTGTTAATGCTAGGTATTCCGGTTGCTTTTGCTTTTGGGGCTAGTGCTATATTTGCAGTGCTTTTAGACCCGAGTATGGATTTAAGTGTATTTGGATTTTTACCTTATAGGATATACGGAATTATGCAAAATGTAACCTTAATGGCAGTGCCTCTTTTTATTTTTATGGGATTTATCTTAGAAAAAAGTAAAATAGCCGAAAATATGCTCGAATCCATAGGAGAGCTTTTCGGTCCTATTAGGGGAGGGCTTGCTATAGCTATTGTTATAGTAGGGGCTATTCTTGCGGCTTCTACCGGTATTGTAGGGGCAAGTGTTGTTATGATGACTATTATTTCTTTACCTATTATGTTGAAACACGGTTACTCTCCTAAATTGGCAGGAGGAGTAATAGCAGCCAGTGGAACGCTAGGACAACTTATTCCTCCTAGTATCGTTTTGATTATTTTAGGGGATAGAATGAATATCAGTGTAGGGGATTTGTTTAAAGCGGCTTTGATTCCGGGATTTATTATAGTCGGTTTATATATTCTTTATATTTTGGTAATAGCATTTTTAAAACCTCAAATCGTACCTCCTATAAAAACCAATAAACCTTATAAAGAAGTGCTTTTAAAAGCCCTAAAATCGTTAGTAGCTCCTTTTATATTAATTATAGTAGTACTTGGTAGTATTTTTGCAGGATTTGCCACACCTACGGAATCTGCTGCGATAGGGGCTTTGGGTGCTGTTATTCTAACCATTTTTTATAGAACTTTTAGTTTTAAGCTTTTAAGATATGCAAGTGTTGAAACAGTAAAAATAACTGCTATGATTTTTATGATTTTAATAGGGGCTACGGCTTTTTCTTTGGTGTTTAACGAATCCGGAGCTGGAGATATTATTACTCAATTTTTCACCGATACCATTTCAAATAAATATATTTTTATAGCTATTTCTATGGTTTTGATTTTTATTTTAGGATTCTTTATCGATTTTATTGAGATTACTTTTATCGTTATTCCTATTTTACTGCCTATAGTTCAAGAACTTGGAATAGACCCTTTATGGTTTGCACTTTTAATTGCCATAAATTTACAGACTTCATTTTTAACGCCTCCATTTGGATTTAGTCTGTTTTATTTAAAAGGTGCCGCCGGAGATAAAATCAAAACGAAAGATTTATACGTAGGAATTGTTCCTTTTATTATTATGCAGCTTATTACGCTTTTGATAGTTCTGTTTATACCAAAACTTGTATACGTATTCGTAAACTAGGGAGCCTTAAAGGTTCTCTAGGAGAAAAAATAAAATGTAGAGAATATACATTATGTTAACTAAAATATATCAAAAAAATCAAAAAAGCTTATTTAATAAATCTTTATTATCTTCTAAGTATTTATCAATAAGCTTTCTTAACTCTTTGCTGGAATCAGAATGTTTGAGTTTTGCTATTTTTTTAAATGCTTCCCACTTAGACTTTTCCACCTTAAAATTTGCGTTTTTCATTTCCATATTAAAGCCTTTTAATGTTTTTGTGAAATTTTATTTAAATTTTCTCTTTTTTGCTATACTTTCAACTAAAAAAGGTAAAAAATGAACGAAAAAGAGATTTTTCAAAGAGCAAACAATAAATGCGAACTTTGTGAGAGTAAAGATAATTTAAGCATATACGAAATTTTTAAAAGTGAAGATAACGACGGATACGCCCTATTATGTGAAAAATGTCTTTCTCAAATAGAATCTCAAAACTTTGATGAAGCTCATTTTAACTGCTTAAACAACACTATGTGGAGCGAAGTACCGGCAGTTAAAATCTTAAGCTACAAAATATGGAAAGCTCTAGGCAGAAACGATATGATAGATATGATGTATTTAACGGATGAAGAACTTGCAATAGCAAATAAAGAAGAGGAAGTTATCAAAGACTCAAACGGCAATATATTAAAAGCCGGAGACAATGTAAGCGTAATTAAAGATTTAGAAGTTAAAGGTGCCGGAAAAACAATTAAAAGGGGAACGGTTGTTAAAAACATAAGAATGTGCGATGTACCGGGTCACGTATCTTGTAAAGTGGACGGAATTGGTCAAGTTTATTTAAAAACCGAATTTTTAAAGAAAATTTAACTCTCCACTCGGTTTTTTCCTCCATTCTTAGCTTTAATCGAGAGGAATTTTTTCTATCAGTTCTTCAAACATTTTACTATCTCTATACCGTTCATATAAGCCCATCATCTTCTACATATAAACAAACTAATTTTTTAAAAATTCCGAAAGTTTGACTTTATTCATTTTTCTCCGTTCTTTTATTTCTTTTATTTTATGATTCGCAAAAATTTAATATAATTCTATCAAAATTTTATTTTGTAAAAGGCATTAAAAATGACAAATAAATTAAAATTGCTTTTTGTGGAAGATGATAAAACCACAAGAGAAATTATGAATGTTTTTTTAGAAGAATATTTCACTCATATAGAAATAGCCGTAGACGGACTTGATGCTTTGGAAAAATATCAAAATAATAAATTCGACGTAATTATTTCCGATATAAATATGCCTAATATGAGCGGATTAGAATTATTTAAAATAATCAGAGAGAAAGACAAAAATGTTATTTTAATTTTAACAACGGCTTATAATGACGATTCTTTTATCAAAAAAACTCAAGAAATAGGTATAAACGGATACTTTACAAAACCTATAGATATAGACAAATTAATATTTACCTTACAAAAGGTAGTGTATTAAGAAGGTATTAAATGAAATATTTGCAGATTATAATTTTGGCTTTGCTATATTTTTTATCCGCTAATATAAGATTTAAATCTCTACTTTCTCACGATATTATAAGTAATATAATTTTTCCGTCCGAAGGTATAGGTTTAGCTTTTATTTTATATTTCGGAAAACATTTATGGCCCGGTGTTTTCATAGGGCAATTTCTTTTAGCTTTATCAAAATCCATTCCGGTCATTCCTGCTTTTTTGACTGCCGTAATAAGCTCGACAGAAATGTTGTTGGGATATTATATTTTTAAAAAACTTAAATTAAATCCTAAATTGGAAAATTTTAAAGATTTAATAGCATTAGGGTTTATAATAGTATTTGTATTACAACCATTTAACGCCCTATTCTCAAATTTTGTATTTTTAAAATTTAGAATAATTCAAAAATATGAATTTTGGGTATCCGTTTATTCTTGGTGGTTCGGAAACGTTATGGGAGAACTCTTATATACTCCTACCGTTTTAATGTTTTTCAAATATTATAAAAAAAACAATATTTTAGATTTTTTATTAGTCGGCTTATCTTTCGGTATTATAAGTTATTTAACTATATATTTATTAAATATTCATAGTGCATTACTCCTTTTAAGCGTAACATTGCCCGTTATAGTAATAATGGTCTATGAAAAAAACTTAAGTTACGGATTGTTTATGATAATTACTTTATCTTACGCCATATTTTTCGCAATTCATAATTCAAAAGGACCTTTTATAGATACAATATACGGTATTAATATTATGGATTATAATCTTTTTTTACTAACTTCTTTAATAATCATATTAACAGTCGGGATATTTTTTGAAAAGCATAAAGAATTTGAAATACAACTACAAAAAGCAATAAAAAAAGCCCTGGAAAGAAATAAACAACAACAACTTTTAATGCTCCAACAAAATAAACACGCTCAGATGGGAGAAATGATAAGTATGATTGCTCATCAATGGAGACAACCTTTAAATAACATTTCTTTATTAAATCAATTAATCACAAAAAAATATTTTTCAGGAACATTAAATGAAGAGCTTATTAGATATTTCGATAAAAATTCCAAAAAACAAATAGAACTGATGTCTAAAACCATCGATAATTTTAGAAATTTTTTTAAACCGAAAGAAACAAAAGAAGAATTCGAACTACATAAAGTAATATTGAGAATAATTCATATGATAAAAGATATTTATGCACAAAAAGGCATTAGTATAGAATTTAAGGATAACAATATAAAATGTAAATGTTTCGGTTTTCCTAACTCACTTTCTCACGCACTCTTAAATATTATGAATAATTCTAAAGATATTTTAATAGAAAAAAACGTCTCCGATAAAAAGATAACAATAGAACTTAAAAAAATGGGTCGTAAAATTTTAATAATCATTAAAGATAACGGAGGCGGTATAGATAAAAAAGTTATAGATAAAATCTTTGATCCTTATTTCTCAACAAAAAAAGAAAAAAACGGAACGGGATTAGGTCTTTATATGACTAAAATTATTATTAATGAACATATGCAATCGGATATTTTAGTAACTAATAATAAAAAAGGAGCGGTTTTTACCCTCATATTAAATGAAAAAATTTGCTCCTCTATAAATAATTTTTAGAGATTTTTTTTATCTCTTCATATATTTTATCAAAATCCGCACTATAAACTTTTGTTTCGAATATAGTTATCATCATATTTGTATCTCTTTTAAATCTAGGTACTAAATGTAAATGAATATGCTCCGGTATCCCTGCCCCTCCGTCAAACCCCAAATTCCAACCCATATTTATACCATCCGCCCCGAACTCTTTAAGTATTTTGCAGCCTATTTGAGCCATTTTAGCTATATGACAAACTTCTTTTTCCGTTAAATTTTCATAATTGCCAATGTGTCTATTTGGAATAATCATAAAATGGCCCGGATTATAAGGAAATCTATTCATTATAAAAAAACATATTTCATCTCTATAAAATACGTGATTTTCTTTATCAAATTGAGAATCTTTTGCTATTTCGCAAAACGGACATTCGTTTGTTTTTTTTGTATGGTATTCTCTTCTCCAAGGTGCGTATAGTCTTTGCAATATTTTCTCCTTTCAAGATTAACATAATAATTTTACTTACTTAGTTATCTATCTTTTTTTCAATAGATTCTATTTTTTGTTTCATCCTATTTTTTTTATTTTTTCTAACATCCATTTTAATAGTAGCATATATCCTGTTGCAATCTTTTCCCAATTGCCTATAAGATTTATTTATAACTTTAAGTGCTTCTTCCATCGTATCCACCTCAAAAACAGTTCTCATAGGAGTCAATTGATAAGGCACATCTCCCTCTTTAAACATTTTAATAACCCTACTGACGTATTCGCTTACACTCTCACCCTTGTCTGTCGGAAAGATTGCAAATTCACAAAGGACTGACATAGTTTCTCCTTTTTTATTTATTATTATACTCTAAAGTTGAGTAAATTAGTAACATGTTTACTCTTTTTTGTAATTTATTAAGTATTTCATAAACAAAAAACAGTATAATTTCGTCAGTTTTTCTTTCCTTAATTTTAACTTAAAGGCAAAGTTAATGTTTAGTTTGAATCCACTTTCAATATTGTTCGTTTTTTTAATCCTGCTCGGAGTAATTCCGAATCTTTTTTATATGGCGGGATATTTGTCTCACATAAAAAGAAAAACGTATTTTCTTATCCATTATTTTACTTTTATTATTTCTATGATAGGCGTCGTTTTATCAAACGAAATTTTGCCATTTTTGTTTTTCTGGGAGCTTATGAGTCTTGCAAGCTGGCAGCTTATTTTAACCGAACCTACCGACGAAGCAATAAAAGCCGCAAGGTTTTATTTTTTTATGACGCATTTCGGGTTTGTATTTATTTTAATGTTTTTTTTAATACTTGGGGGAGATTCATTATTTACCGATTTTAACTCTTTATCCCATTTGGCTGAAAATTTTAAATACCCTACTTTGCTGTTTTTGTTAATTACAATAGGTTTTTTAAGTAAAGCCGGAGTCGTACCTCTTCACGTATGGCTGCCATATGCCCACCCGGCGGCACCATCCCCTGTATCAGCATTGATGAGCGGTGTTATGCTAAAGGTAGCCATTTATGCATTTTTAAGGTTTCTTTTTATAATTCCAGAGTGGCAGATTGAGTGGGGAGTTATTATTTTAACACTTGGTGCAGTTTCATCTCTTGTTGGGGTGTTGTATGCTATTGCAAGCCATGACATAAAAGCCCTCCTTGCAAACCATTCTATTGAAAATATAGGGATTATCCTTATCGGTATCGGAGTCGGTATGATTTTTACATATCTAAAACTCCCCGTCTTTGCGGCGTTTGCGTTTATTGCCGCACTTTATCATACTTTTAACCATATGAGTTTTAAATCCTTACTTTTTATGAGTGCGGGAAGCGTTCTTTATTCAACACACACAAAACATATAGAAAGCTACGGAGGACTTATAAAACTTATGCCGATTACCGCTTTTATGTTTTTAATAGCCGCGGTTTCTATTTCCGCCCTGCCTCCTACAAACGGGTTTTTAAGTGAATGGATGATATTCCAGTCAATGCTTAGCTCCAGCGGTATTGATAATCTTGTGCTAAAACTCTCATTCCCTTTTGCAATTTTTGCCCTGGCTCTTACCGGAGGACTTGCAATAGCGTGTTTTGTAAAGGCGTTTGGTATTACATTTTTAGGACTTGTAAGAAGCGAAAACGCAAAACACGCAAAAGAGGTAAACAAATTAATGCTCACAGGCCAGATTCTGATGGCTGCGGTTGTAATCTCACTTATGCTTTTTATGCCTTTTTTTATAAAAATCATTAACCATTCATTACCAATTGCAGATATTTATAATAAACTTTTTAAAAATATCTGGGTTATGCATTCGCTCAATTCAAACGGAGCCGTTGCACCGGTTTTAATTTTAGCCGGACTAATTATCGTCGTATCTGCGATATACGCATTTTACAAATACCTAAATCCGAAAATCAGAATCTATCACACATGGGCATGCGGATACAACACTACTCCTAAAAGTCAATATTCTGCAACCGGTTTTGCCGGACCTATTAGAAGATTTTTTGAATGGCTATACCGCCCGCAAATCCACACTCATACTCAAACCTTAGCAGGTCATAAAACAAAATTTTCATCTTCTCTTTATGAAGTGCATATAAAACCTCTTTTTAAAACAAGCTTATACGACAATGTGGTAAAAGGACTTAATTATTTAAGTTATTATGTTTAT
>CAYULY010000009.1:0-42017 GCA_964445785.1 uncultured Nautiliales bacterium | reverse complement strand
AAAACAAAGCCCTAAGTTACGGACTGACTCCCGGTGCCATTATTTACCAAATAGCACTTAAAGACCAGAGCGTATCGATTTCAAGTAAGCTGAGCTCCATGAACGTACAGTTTGTAAGGATAAGGTTTGCGGGGGATTTCGGCAACAATCTGCAAACTTTAAAACTGTTGCCGATTGACACAGAAAACGGTGTTATTCCTTTAAGTCAAATTGCAAAAATCAAAACACATTTCACATATAACAAAATCGAAAGATTTGATTTAAAATATGCTATTGACGCTCAGGGTTACAGAGAAAAAAGACCAGTAAGCAAAATCACAGAAGATGCCGATAAAATTTTACACGCTCACGGTATTACAAACTATTATCACGAAGGTGACATAAAAGAGATGAAAGACTCGTTTAAAAGACTTATAAAAGCCATCGCAATCGGTGTAATTATTTTAATTATGACCTTAATGGTGGTATATCAGTCCCTTAGACTTTCACTTATTATGATACTTGTCCTACCTCTTGCAATGATAGGCGGGAGCTGGGCACTGTTAATAGCCCATAAACCCTCATGTATGCCTAGTATGGTGGGATTATTGCTTTTATTTGGAATTATTATCAAAAACGCGGTATTGTTAATAGACTTTTACAAAGAGTATGAAAAAGAAGGCAAATCTCCGTTCGAATCCGCAATTGAGAGTGTAAAAGTCAGATTCAGACCGGTTATGATGACAGCTTTTGGTACAATTGCGGGGATGATTCCGATAGCCCTTGAACAGGCCGTCGGGCTTGAGAGACTCTCCCCTCTTGCAAACGTTGCAGTCGGGGGACTTTTAATCGGAACGCTTTTGACGCTTATATACGTTCCGATGCTAGCTTATGCAACGGACCCGAAAAACAAAAAAACAAACGCAATCGAAAAAATCGAAGAAAAACTAATAAAATAAAGGAGCAAAAATGATTAAATACGCAACACCTCAAGGAAACAAAGAAATTAAAATAAATATTGAAGAATTTCTAAAACTTTACAAAGAAAAAAAAGCGGTATTGCTTGATGTAAGAATGCCGTTTGAAAAAAAAGTGTGGGGAGTAAAATTTGCCATCGAACTAGCACCTGATGAAATTGAATCAAACATTGACAAACTCCCAAAAGATAAACTGATTGTAACAGCATGTCCGGGAAGTAACCGCTCACCGTTTGCAGCTGCATTTTTAAGAGAAAAAGGATTTGATGCAAAATTTCTTGAAGAGGGACTGCTTGAACTTATGAAAAAACTAAAAGGCGGGGAAGCTAAAAAATTCTTAGAAAACTAATTCTCTTCTTTTTTTCTTATTTCACAAAAAGGAAATTAAAATGTTTTATTTTGAAATTTTTATAGTTTCAACCGTTTTAAGTGCGTTTTTTGCCCTTGGAGGCGTGGGAAGTGCCGTTGCTTTAATTCCTGTACTGCACTGGATGGGAATTGATTTTAACTTTTCAAAAGCAATAGGTCTTTTTGTAAACACTTCCACAACCGTAACGGCTACGATTATGAATATTAAAAGAAAAGTTTTGGATATCAAATTCGCCCTGCCGCTTGCAATATCACTTGCGGCTTTCGCACCGGTGGGGGCCATGTATTCAAAACATGTACCCGTTCATGAAGTAAAATGGTTTTTTACGCTCTTTTTGTTTTTCAGCGGAAGTATGATACTGTTTGGAAAAAAAGAGCAGAAATTCCATTACAACAAACAGTGGGTTATGATTTTAATAGGTGCGGTTGTCGGATTTATAAGCGGACTTCTCGGAATCGGAGGTGGAGCACTTTTAATGCCGGTGCTTATACTTTTGGGATTTGATGCTAAAAAACTGGCGGTAACGCTTAGTTTTGTCATACCGTTTTCAACGTTTGCAGCGTTTTTAACATATATGAGCTTTGTAAAAATAGACTGGGGCATTTTAGGAGTTGCAACGCTTGGGGCGATAGCAGGAGGATATATCGGAAACTATTTTATGCATTTTAAACTAGACCAACACCATATCAAAAAAATAATCGGAATACTTCTTTACATAATCGCATTTAAAATGATATTTAGCCTAATCGGCTAAATATCTTACGATAAGCTTACCGTCTTTTTCGTAAAAATCATAAACTTTATCTTCAGTCTTAAGCTCTTCTATAAAACTTTCTTCATAATTTTCATATTCAACAAGTTTAAATTTAACAACCGGCTTCATTTTAATAAGAGCACCTATCCAGAGAATACCCAAAAATATAGCCAAAATTAAAAACTCTTTTAAAAGTCCGTGATTTAGAAAATACCCGCTAATAGCTCCTCCTAAAAATATCCCCAAATACTGAATGGTGTTTGAAGTCGAAAGAGCGGTCGCTTTTTGATGAGCCATAGCAACTTTACTTACGAAACTCTGAAGTACCGGTTCTAATAAATTAAACCCGAAGAAAAACAAAATAACCCCGATTAAAGCAAATAAATAACTCTTAACGTTTAACCCCACTAAAAAAAGCACCAAAGCAAAAGTAATACTAAAAGCGGATAAAATAAAAACAAGTTTACCTTTTTGTTTCTTTTCAGCTAAAATAGCCCCAAAAGGCATAGCCATAAATCCAAACACAAGTGCCGGAATGTAAACTTTCCAAAGTTCGGTTTTATCCCAACTAAAAACCTTTGTAAAAATTAAAGGAATAAGCAAGAAAAACACACTCATAAGTCCTTTTTGTATAAAGCCCGAAAAGAAAAGCTTTAAAAGTTCTTTATGTTTTAAAATATCTTTTAAAGAGGTTTTATTTTCCATATGATGAACGATTTTTGGAGCCGGAGGTACCTTTTTTAAAACTATAAAAATAGAAACCAACGCTAAAAGAGAAGTTAATAAAAAGAGCTTATCAACCCCATACTTAGCCCCTATCGTAGGTCCCAATACCATAGAAACCGCAAAGCTAAGCCCTATAAACATTCCCATTTTCGAAAAAGCTTTAGCTCTTGTATTTTCATCGGTTACATCCGCTATATAAGCCAAAATAACCCCTCCTATAGCTCCGGCACCCTGAAGTAAACGACCGAAAATCAACATATAAATATTAGTGGAAAAAGCACAAAGCAAACTTCCTAAAAAAAGTAAAAAAAGCCCGATTATCAAAATAATTTTCTTATCGTATTTATCAGCTAACTTTCCAAAAGGAATCTGTAAAAAAAGTTGAGACAAGGCATAAGCACCTATTGCAACCCCCACACTAAATTCATTAGCCCCAGCCAAATAAATAGCGTAAATAGCAAGTACCGGCATTACTATAAAAAGTCCCAAAAATCTTATAGCCATTAATAAACTCAAATAAATCATTTCACTCCTTTATAGATTAATATATTTTTTCTCTTTTTTTTCAAAATAAACAGCCTTTTCAAAACCTAAAACCTTGGCTTTTTGTATGGCTTCATTTAGCATAAACCCCACTTGAGAAGGAGAGTGTGCATCACTGGAAAAGGTAATATCAATCCCCTCTTCCAAAACCATCTCCAAAAGTTCATTACCTGGATACATTTCTTTTACCGGCTTTCTAAGCCCAGCGGTATTTATCTCAACCGCCATACCTGAATTTTTAATAGCTTTTATAGCATCTTTTGCTAAATCTTTAATAGATTTTTTCGGCTTAAACCCGAAAACCTTAATTAAATCCAAATGCCCTACTATATTAAAAAGTTTTGAATTTGCCATTTTTTCAATTAAATAAAAATACTCTTTATAAATATTATCGATATCTCTACTATGCCACTCTTTTAAAAACTCCGGATTATCAAACCCCCAATTATCTAAAAAATGTACACTTCCTATCAAATAATCAACATCACGTCTTAAAACTCTTTCATCCACAACAGGAGTAAAATCCACTTCATACCCCAAAAGAATTTTTATATTATCATACTTTTGTGAAAGAGAAATTATTTTTTTCTCATAAATATTCATATCCTCAAATTTCATTCTGTATTTAGAATCGAAATTCATAGGGGCGTGGTCTGCAAAACCGTAAATTTTTATACCTTTTTTTATAGCCTCTTGAATATACTCATCTTCACTTCCATTAGCATGATTACATAAAGGTGTATGATTATGTAAATCAATCATTTTTTTGCCTTTTTAGATGAAATTATATATAATTAATCTAAAAAAGGCTTGCTATGACCCAAGAAGAACTAGACGCCCTTATGGCTGGAAAAATAGATATGGACACTGATACAGAAGATGAAGAAAAACCCCAAGAAGAAAAAGCAGTTATTCCTCCACCGGCGGATGAAAAACACAAAGTAGTGGCTCAACTTGACGAAGTAACAAAAGAGAGCGAAGAAAAAGCCACTCAAATTTTAGATATAATGGAGAGTATTTCAAACAATGTAGCCGAAAGCGGACAAGATTTAAAAGAGGTTTTAGAGTTTTTAAAACATGAAAAAGAACTGTTTACAAAACTAAGTGAGCGTTTTCCTCATATTAAAACATTTAAAGAAGAGTTAAACCGTGTTAACGAAATGATAGAAAAAGTAAAAAAAGCCATAGAAATTTCAGAAACTGCACAAGACGATATCATGATGGCTATGGATATTATGCAGTATCAAGATATTCATCGTCAGAAAATAGAAAGAGTTATAAATATAATGAGAGCTTTAATCAAATATATGAACAGACTCTTTGAAGGAAAAATTGACGACTCAAAAAGAGTAAGAAGTGCTGACCATATCCACGGAGACGAAAATGACGAACTAGTAAGTGAAGACGATATAGAAAGCTTAATAGCACAATTCGGTGGAGGTAATTAATGAAAAAAGTAGAACTCTTATCACCAGCCGGTGATTTTGAAAAATTAAAAATAGCTATAGCCTACGGAGCTGATGCTGTATATGCGGGAGTAAGCCACTTTTCTTTAAGATGTCATAGCGGAAAAGAGTTTAATTACGAAAATTTCAAAGAAGCCGTAAATTACGCACACTCCAAAGGTGTAAAAGTATACGCAACCGTTAACTCTTTTCCTTTTGAAAATCAACTGCCTTTAGTTGAAGAGCACATTAAAAAACTAAAAGAAATAGGCATTGATGCAATGATAATCTCTTCTCTTGGAGTCTTGATGAAAGCGAAGGAAATAGCACCAGAAATTGATATACACCTATCAACCCAAGCAAACTCACTAAATTCCTGGGATTATAAAGCATATAGGGATTTAGGAGTCACAAGAATAATAGCAGCAAGAGAAACCACCCTAAAAGACCTTGAGAGAATCAAAGAAAAGGTACCGGATGTCGAAATAGAAGTATTCGTCCACGGAGCTATGTGTTTTGCGTATTCGGGGAGATGCCTTTTAAGTGCCATACAGTTCGGAAGAAATCCAAATAAAGGCAGTTGTGCGAACGATTGTAGATATCCGTATATACTATATGCCGAAAATCCAGAAACGGGTATGATGTTTAAATTAGAAGAATACCCTCAAGACGGAACCTATATAATGAACGCAAAAGATTTATGTCTAATAGAACATATCCCGGAAATTTTAAAAAGTAACGTTGTGGATTCCATAAAAATAGAAGGTAGAACAAAAGCCCCTTATTACGTCGGAGTCGTAACAAAAGCCTACAGAGAAGCGATTGACGCGTTTTATGAAGGAAGAGAATTTAACAAAGAACATTTTATGAATGAAATTCTAACAACCAAAAACAGAGGCTTAACGGACGCTTATCTTATAAAAAGACCTTACGAAAGACACGATACCCAAAATCTTGAAACCTCTTTAACTCACGGAGAGTGGCAGGTAAACGGAATAGTAAATGAAGATGAAGAGACGTTTATGTGTAAATATAAAACATTCCCGGGAGACGTTGTAGAAATTGTAGCTCCGAAAAATGCTAAAATTACACCTTGTGAAAACGAAATAGGTAAAATATGGTATGAAGATGGTAAATGGAAACTTAAATTTAATAAAATAGAAACAAAAAACGGAAAAGTTCTAGAAGCGGTTCACAGTGGTAATTTAAACCCTATAAAATTACCCGGTAAACTGCCTTATCTTACATTTTTAAGAAAAAAAGTAAAATTCAGCCCAAATGGCGTATAAGGAGAGAATATGAGATTTATATCAATTTTAATGGGAAGTAAAAGTGATTATGAAATTATGAGAGAAGCTGTAAAAGTACTTGAAAAGTTTCAAATCCCTTATGAGCTGATAATCACTTCAGCTCATAGAACACCTAATAGAACACACTCTTACGTAAAAGAAGCTGAAGCAAGAGGTGCAAAAGTATTTATTTGCGGTGCCGGAATGGCGGCTCACTTAGCTGGTGTTGTTGCAAGTCTTACTACAAGACCGGTAATAGGCATACCTATGCCAACAGGAATGATGGACGGACTTGACGCACTTTTAAGTACCGTTCAAATGCCAGGAGGTATGCCGGTTGCGACTGTTGCCGTTGGAAAAGCCGGAGCTAAAAACGCGGCTTATCTTGCTTTACAGATGTTAGCAAACAGTGATGACGAACTAAAAGCTAAACTTGAAGAAGATAGAATTGCTCAGGCTAAAAAAGTAGAGATGGACTCAAAAGAAGTTGAAATAAGAATAGACTAATGCAAACTTGGTTAAGTCTTGAAGAATTTATTCAATTAAGCGGAAAAACAAAAGAAGAGATACTAAAAGCGTGTAAGAATAAAGAATTAAAGTGCAAAAAAAGCGAAAGTACAATTTACATAGAGATTGAGTCTCTTGCAAATTCCCTTGTACCTTTGCAAGAAGTTGAAATAATAAATAAAAACGAAGATATAGCACAAAAAACAATTGCAACTCTTTTAGTATTACACGAAAAAGTTTTAATGAGTAAAGACGAAACAATCGAAGCTTTAAAAGAGGAAAACGAATTTTTAAAAAAATCGATTTACTCTATTCAAGAAGTTTATGAAGATTCACAAGAAACTATAAAAAGACTTCAAAAACAACTTGAAATTTGTCAAGAAGAATTGCAGTTTTGTAAAAGAAAATATAAACTTATGTGGGGTAGAGTTTTAGATAAGGAAAACAAGGAGGATAAATGCAAAAAAGAGTAATTCTTTTTACGTCACCAGGATGTGTTTGGTGTACGAAAGCCGAACAGTTTTTTAGAAAAAACAAAATCAAATACAGAAAAATAGACATCTCAAAAGATACAAAAGCGGCTCGCGATTGTGAGAAACACGGATGTAGAGGAGTACCGGTTATTTTAATAGGAAGCAGATGGATTTGCGGATTTAACGAACCTATTATCAAAAAGGAGCTGGGAATTAAATGAATATAGCAAGAGAATGTTATTTATGCCTTTATAAACAAATTTTTAAACTTGCCGATAAATTTTGTAAAGATGAAAAATGTGCAAGTAAGATTTTAAGAGAAGGAGCTAAAATATTAAGTGAGTACGATATTGATGTCGTACCTCCGGAAATTGCTGCAAATACTTATAAAAAAATAAGTGAAATTTTAGAAATAGAAGATTTATTTGAAGAGGAAAAAAAAGAGTCTATAAAAGAAGCTCTTAAATTAAAACCATCTTTAAAACTTAAACTTTTAAAAAGTAAAAATAAACTTCTTGACGCTTGTAAAATAGCAATAGCCGGAAACGTAATTGACCTTGGAGTTCATCAAAGTTACGATTTAACAAAAGAACTTAAAAAAATATTTGAAATTGAATTTGGTATAAACAATTTTGATGAATTTGAAAAAAATATAAAAAATATCGAAACTATCTGCTATCTTGCCGATAATGCCGGGGAAAACGTATTTGACGAAATTTTAATAGAAACGATAAAAGAGATTAATCCGAATATAAAAATTTATTACCTAGTAAGAGGTAAACCTATAATTAATGATGTAACGCTAAAAGATTTGATAGGTCTTGAAATATTCAATGTAGCGGAAGTTATCAATACAGGAGTACCAAGTCCCGGATTTCATTTAAAATTCGCAAACGAAATTTCAAAAAAGATTTTTTATAACTCCGATATGGTAATAAGTAAAGGTATGGGAAATTTCGAATGTCTGTTTGATGAGTGTAAAAGAGAAGTTTTTTATCTTTTTAAAGTTAAATGCGAAGCAGTCGCAAGAACCAGTCATACGAATGTCGGAGATTATGTCCTCTTAAAAGGAAATAAATGAGGCTTTATTTAAAAAACATAGGAATGATAAAAGAAGCCGACGTAAAGCTTGATGGCTTAACAGTAATTGCTGGGGAGAATGATACGGGAAAAAGTACTGTCGGGAAGATGTTATTTATTTTAGCTAGGACCTTTACATTTTATAAATACGGGAATAAAAACAAAACCCCGAATCAAATCTTAAACTGGCTTATAAAACAGATTTTTAAAGATAAAATAATAAAAAAAAACTCTTTTTGTTATTTAAAAGATAAATATTTTTTCGTAGAATGTTTTAAAATTGATGTAAAAAACAAAAAATTTTTAGATGCGATTTTTATAGAAACTCCTTTTGTTTTAAATATGTTCGATACGTTTAAAACGATACAACCTTTTATTTCTTCTCAAAATCCTTTAGATATTTATATCAATTATCCCTATGTTGCTTGGGATTTATATTTAAAATCTTATAACAAATCCCAATTTAACCCGGATTTGAAAAAAGAAGATTTATTAGAGTTTACTAAAAATACTACTAAAGGCTTTTGGATTTTTGATGATGATAAAAAAGAATGGAGATTTAAAAAGGAAAATAGAAATTTTCAAATTAACAATGTCGCTATGGGAATAAAACAATTCGGAATTATTGAAATTTTACTAAAAAACGGTTACATCTCAAAAAATAGAATTTTAATAATAGACGAACCGGAAGTGCATCTTCATCCTAAATGGCAAATTGAATATGCTAAGTTGATAGTTGAGTTGGTAAAAAAAGGGATTAAAGTATTAATAACTTCTCATAGTCCTTTTTTTATAGAGGCGATTGAAAATTTATATGAAGATACGAAGTTTTATTTGGCTAAAGACGGAATGATTAAAGAAAATAAAGCATCCGAAATTTACAAATTATTAAGCGAAAGTATAGATGAATTAGAAAAAATGGAAATAGAAAAATTAAAATGGTAGATTTAAGTAAATTCTTAGAAACATTAGATAAAGTCAGCGATAATTGTTGTGAAGATAACGGAAAAACATATATAAACTTTGATAAAGCGAATGATAATATAGCAACAGCCGATTGTTTGATAATTAAAGACAGTTATTTTTTGTTGGTAGAATTTAAAAAAATTGATGAAGTGGAAAATATTGAAGAATGGATGGAAAACAAAAAGAGAAATCAACAGATTTTATTAAAAGCTTATGAGAGTTATTTTTTGTTAAAATCTTTAAAAGTTATTAAAAATTTTGAAAATATGGAAAAAAGATTTATATTTGTTTATAAATCGGATAGTTATAAGAAAAAAATAAAAAATCATTTTAAAAATAAATTAGATAGAGTTAAAATTGCTTATAATAGCGTTTTAGTTTTAGAGTGTAAAAATTTTAAAAATTTATTAGAAAGGTTGTAAATGTATTTTAGCGATTTATTATTAAAACTTCAGGAATTTTGGAAAAATAAAGGCTGTAATATAGTAATGCCTTACGATTTTCCAAGCGGGGCCGGGACGTTTCATCCGGCGACTTTACTTAGAAGTCTTGACAAAGGTCATTGGAACGTTGCATACGTTGCACCAAGCCGCCGTCCGACAGACGGAAGATACGGAGAAAACCCAAACCGCCTTGGGAGTTATTATCAGTTTCAGGTAATTATGAAACCAAGTCCCGACAATATTCAGGAGATGTATCTTGAAAGTCTTGAATATCTGGGACTTAATTTAAAAGAACACGACGTGAGATTTGTAGAAGACAACTGGGAATCTCCGACTTTAGGAGCCTGGGGGCTTGGATGGGAAGTTTGGCTTGACGGGATGGAAGTTACGCAGTTTACATATTTCCAGCAGGTAGGAGGGCTTAAAACGTTTCCGGTACCTGTGGAAATAACGTATGGGACCGAAAGACTTGCGATGTATCTTCAGGGAGTTGATAACGTATATGATATTAAATGGAATGAAAACACAACATACGGGGATATGCATAAAAGAAGCGAATTTGAGTTTTCCAAATACAATTTTGAAGTTGCAAATGTTGATATGCTTTTTAAATGGTTTGAAGATGCAAGGAATGAGGCAAAAAGATGTCTTGAGGCTAAACTTCCCCTTCCAGCATATGATTATACTATTTTGGCATCTCACATATTTAACGTGCTTGACGCAAGAAAAGCCATTTCTCAAACCGAAAGACAAAACTATATCCTAAAAATACGCGAACTTGCAAAAGGCGTAGCTGAAACCTATGTAGGAGTTAATAAGTGAAAATAAAAGAAATTTATAAAATTCTAGACTCAATTTCCCCTTTTGAACTTCAAGAAGATTGGGACAACAGTGGATTATTGATAGGAGACTTCGAAAATGAAATAAACAAAATTTATTTAACTCTTGACATAGACGAAGAACTTCTGGAAAAAGTAGATGAAAATTCACTAATTATCGCTCATCATCCTTTAATATTCACCCCCTTAAAAAATCTTATCCCATCTTCTTTTTCAACTAAACTGGCGGTAAAAATGATTCAAAAAAACATCTCATTTATAGCAATGCATACGAATTTCGACAAAACCCATTTAAATAAATACGTAGCAGAAAAAGTTTTAGAATTAAAAGGAGAAAGCAGAGATTTTATTTACAGTGCTGAAATTAATGAAAGTTTTAATGAATTTGCAAAAAAAGTAAAATCCAAACTCAATCTACAAAGCCTAAAAACCGTAAAATGCCACGAAAACATAAATTCAGTAAGTATAACCACTGGGGCTGGAATGTCTTTGCTTCCTTATGTAAAGACCGATTTGTTTTTAACCGGGGACATAAAATACCACGAAGCTATGGAAGCAAAGATAAGAGGGATTAGTTTAATCGATATAGGACATTTTGAGAGTGAAAAATTCTTCGTAGAAGCTCTTTTTGAAGTTTTAGAGTTAAAGACCGAAATAATTAAAACAAATTCCAAAAATCCGTTTTTAATAATAAACTAGCACTTATGATATAATTCCACTAAAAAAGGCACGAAATGAATAAATTTCTAGAGCAGTTAATCGAATTAAACAGACTTGAAAGAAAATTAAAAGAACTTGAGCCTGTTGAAGCCGGAATTAAAGCACCTTTACTTAAACTTGAAAACCAAAAAAGAACCCTAGAAGAGAGACTTGAAAAACTTGAAGATGAAATTAAAAACATTAAACTAAAAAGAAGTAAAAACGAACTTTTAATAGCGGAACTTAAAGAAAAACTTCAAAACATAGAAGAAAAACAAAACAAAGTAAAAAGTGAAAAAGAGTTTAAGGCTTTACAAATAGAAGAAGAGTTGGCAAAAGAACAAATAGAAGTGGCAAACGAAGAAATCGCAAAATTTGAAAAACAGCTTGAATTAAAAGAAGAAGAAAAACAAGAAATTTTAAAAGAGATTGAAAAATTAGAAGCCGAAATTACTCTTTTAGCAGTTGATGTAGAAAAAAAATTACAAACCGTAGAAAAACAAAAAGAAGCCATTTACAAAGCTAAAGAAGAGTTAATTAAAGAGATGAATCCTAAAATTTACGCATTTTATGAAAAAATTAAAAGATGGGCAGGAATTACGGCAGTAACACCTGTTAAAAAACAAGCGTGTAGCGGATGTAATATGAAAATTAACGATAAAATCTTCTCTGAAGTTATCAAAGGAGAAGAAATTGTAACGTGTCCTCACTGTGGTAGAGTACTTTACATAGAAGATGAAGACAAAGTGGAGAAGTAGTGATTTTTACCTTTTTTTACTATGTTTTTTCCACTTTTTTATATATTCTATCTCTTCCTTTTTTAATTATTTTAAGCTTTAAATCCAAATATAAAAAATCGATTCCGGCTAGGTTTTTTTTATATAAAAACCCTCCTTTTAAAAACTACACCTACTATTTTCACTCCTGTTCATTAGGAGAAACAAAAGCTCTAAAACCGATAATAGAAAAATTTGAAAAAATAAATTTAAGCGTAATTACAAACACCGGCTTTGAAGAAGCTAAAAAATATAAAAACGCAGAGGTAAGATTTTTACCTTATGAAATATTTTTACCATTTTGGTTTAGACCCTGCAAATCCTTAGTAGTAATGGAAGCCGAACTTTGGTATATGCTATTTTTAATAGCAAAAAAAAGATGTCAAAAGACAATTTTACTAAACGCAAGAATCAGTGAAAAAAGTTTTCCTAAATATATGAAATTCAAATGGTTTTATAAAAAAATTTTTGATAATATAGACCTGATTTTAGCCCAATCCTTAGAAGATAAAAAGAGACTAAAAAAACTAGGAGCCAAAAACATACTAGTAATGGGAAACATTAAAACCTATTTCAAACCAAATATCACAACCGAATACATTAAAAAGAAAAAATTAATAATCTTAGCATCAACTCACAAAAACGAAGAAGAACTTTTAATAAAAGAAATTCCAAATGAATATCAGGTAGTAGTAGTCCCTAGACATCCAGAAAGGTTTGAAGAAGTTTATCAAACTCTCAAAAAATATAAAAACGTAAAAAAAGCTTCAAAATTAATTCCTAAAAACGGAAAATTCTTTTTAGAAAATGATTTAATTTTAATGGATAAAATGGGAGAGCTCGTTAATTTATATAAAACTGCCGATATCGTGATTTTAGGAGGAAGTTTTGTGGATAATGTAGGAGGTCACAACCCTATTGAAGCCGCTTATTTCAATAAACCCATAATCAGTGGGAAATACTTTTTTAATCAACAAGCCTTATATAAAGAAGTCGAAAATATAATAATCTCATCTCCAAGCAATATAAAAAAAGCCATAAAAAAGGCAAAACCTACAAAAATAAAAAATCAAGCCAGCATTGATAAAATTATAAACTTAATAAAGGTCTAAAATGATTTATGAAATAAAAAACGATAAAATTATAATAAACATAAAAGCCCAACCAAACTCCTCTAAAAATAAAATTACCCCTTATAATGAAGAAATGTTAAAAATCAACATAAAAGCCCCGGCAGTTGAAGGTGCGGCAAATAAAGAGTTAATTAAATTTTTATCAAAAGAATTTAAAGTGGCAAAAAACGAAATAGAAATAAAAGGAGAAACAAGCAAAAGAAAAAGAGTTGTTTTACCTTATAAAGAGGAAATTATAGAAAAGTTAAAAAAGTTTATTTAGAGGTTTGATTTATTTCATTTTTTATAAAATGAAAATTATCCATCATTAAATTATCATAAATACATTTTTCAAGATTTGTATAAAAGCCTATATAAAATTTAGGATCTTTTACATTTCCGCTAACTTGAATCAAAAACTGTTTTCTCCACGGTACCGCTATAGGAAACACAACTCCTCCCATTCCGGCTTGACTTATAGAACTTTTCTTTTCCGATACCGAATAGCTAACTATCGTATTAATTTGCGTATTATTTCCTATTGTCTTTAGAGTTGAAGTAATAGTCAAAGAATAAATTTTATCTCCGTTTGATTGCAAAATTCCGTCTCCTTGGATAAAGCCGTCTTTTTCGCTTGCTTCTTTAATATTGATATTGGATTTCAAAAAAACATCTTTGAGTCCCTCAAATACGACATTTTTAGGAAGAGGATATATTCTTTTGGTGTAGCAGTTATTAGAAACCACTCCTTGCACATTAAAAGCAAATAATGAAGAAAATAAAAATAATAAAAGATACCTTCTCATTTTAATCCTCCACTTTTGGTAACTTACATCCAAAATAACCCGTATAATCTACTTTTCCGTTATTAAATTTTATAGAAAAGTTTTTATATCTTTTTTCTTCCGTATTTTTATTTATAACTACACCCTCATAAATCCAAAGCTCATAATTAGCCACCTTTTGAATTGCATCAGGTTCTTTTTTTAAGATTTTTAAAACTTCCTCTTTGGTCATTCCATTATGAATTTGTGTTAAACCTTTTTTAGTTACCTGGTCTAATGTAATTTGAGTTCCTCCACATCCAATAAAATAAAGTCCCATCAAAATAGCAAGTAAAGATTTTTTCATTATTTCTCCTTTTATGCATTCTTTGCTTATTATTTATATTATAGAATAATTTTTAAGTTTTTTCATAATTTTTTTTTAAATCTTTATAATAATTCAAAATATGTGTCTTAACAATGTCAGAAATTTTATCATACACTTTCAAATCCGTTTTATGACTTAAAATATAAAGGTTATTTAAAATATGACACAGTGACCCTCTTAGCAAAAACACCTCATTAGGATTTGTTTTATAAAGTTCATTTATTTTATTATCAAGAAAATCTATAAGGCCTGTGAGTTCTTTTTTATTTTTTATTTTTTTACTTAAAACGTTTTTTACTTTTAATAAAATCTCTAAAATTTCCGGTTTTGGAAGTTCCAACTCTTTATCGCTAAAACAACTTAAAATCTCATCAATCGCTTTGGATTTGTGTATTTTCGGAAGTTTTGAAAACTCTAAAGGCTCACTTCCCTCTATATAAACCCCGTCACTTAAATTATATACTTTTAGTTTCATAAATTTTATGAGCTGTTCTATGTTTTTTTTGGACGTCAAAAACAAAGAGTTCGTATAAATATCATCACTAAAATTTCCTTTTACTTTTATTCCGCTTGTTTCTACGTCTTTTTTATCATCATAAAAACTTCCGCTTGCGTGTTTTTTTTGATTTAGTCTAAATCCTAAATCCATACCACACAAATAAATCTCTCTCGTAAAATTAGCTGCAAAAGAAAATCCGGCATTTCCAACAAGAGGAGAAGAGCCGTGCAAAATAAATTTATTCGATAAAGAAAACCCCTCTCTATTATACATATGAGGATTTTTAGCCATTTTAAAAACATCTTCATTTACGACATTAGCCCCTACAAAAATTCCGTTATAAAAAGGCAGTACATCTTTTAAAGCGTCAACCAAAATATCAATTCTTTCTTGTTCTATATGAAAATCACTCTCAATTCCCTCTTTTAAAAGAGGCTTTAAAGCGGTACCTACCGATACTATAATCATAGAATCTTTATTCTCTTTTATAAATTCCATATTCTTCTCAAGACTTTTTCCGTTTGCAACTACACAAATAGGTACTTTTATATTTTTAGAAGAGGTCAAAAGAGGATATTTATTAAAATTTTTCACATAATTTTTAACCCCTTTAATTTCATCTTCATAAGTCCCCCATCCTCTTAGCTTAGAGACTCTAACCTCTTCAAATTTATTTTTGGCATCTTCTATTAAAGGATGATTATAGGTAGTTAACGTTAAAGTTAAAAAGCTAGAAGTTACTTTCCTCTCAAAATAGAACTTCTCTATCGCAAAATAATCCAAATATCCGTTTACCCACAAAAAAAATCTATCCCCTATTTTGTTATAAATTTTTTCATAATCCACATAATATAAACTAATCGCAAAAAATTCTGGATTCGGTTCGTAAACAAAAAGAGACTGAAATTCAAAATTATCAACCAGCAAATCCAAATGTTTACCGGCTAACAAACCAAAAATAGCAGTAGTCGGTAAAAAGTTTTTATCAAAATAAAAACCTTCTTTCGTATAAGAAGAAAAAGAAGAGGCCTTTTTTATAAGTTTATTTATAATCTTTCCGGTAATATAAAACTCTTTTTCATCCCATTTATTGGGTTCGACATAAAAAAACTTCTTCTCCCACAAAGGGTTATGGGTAGGAAAAAAAGCGAATTTTCGAGAATCTTCGGTAATTGAAGTGTTATAAATAGACCGATGATTAGAATCAAATAAATTATCCTCTTTCAAATAAAAGTTTCTTGTTTTTAAATTTTTAATAAGTTCATAGTAAGAAGGTAAGTGAGTGTAAAAATATTTAATGTTTTTTTCAAAAAGCTTTTGCATTATAAATCCCAAAAAAAGAGTTTTTGGGAAATTATATCATTATTGTTTTAATTGTAAAAGAGTATTTAACATCTGGTCGGATGTAGTGATTGTTTTTGAGTTTGCCTGGAAACCTCTTTGAATAACGATAAGTTGAGTTAAACTTCTGCTTAAATCCACGTTGCTCATCTCAAGGGCACTTGGCTGAATACTTCCCCTACCACCGGTCCCGGCAGTACCTATAATAGGCTCACCGGAGTTTGGAGAAGCACTAAAGAGCGTACCACCCTCACTCATAAGTCCTTCGTTGTTTACAAACTTAGCCAAAGCCACTTGAGCCAGTGAATAACTTCTACCGTTTGTAAACACTCCTATAATAGTTCCCGTTTGGTCTACTACAAGTTGTTGTAAATCGCCTCCTGGATATCCATCTTGAGTCTGCCCACTAGTAGCACTAGGTGCTTCAAAAGAAGTAAGCCCGTCAAACTTACCCAATGTTCCTAAATCAAGTTGAATCGATTGACCGGGAGTCGAACCGTTATTGGCGTTAAATACTAAAGTCGGAGGGTTAAACGAATTGATACTACCGTCTGAATTAAACTTAACTTCCCCATATGCCGGGTCGTCAAGTGTGGAAGGTTCCGGAACTTCCGCATACCATTTCCAAACCGTCGGGTCTACCGGAGAAGTTGACGTGTGAGATTTTCTAAAGTGAAGGGTTAAAGTATGCTTACTTCCAAGAGAATCGAAAACATCTATACTCGTAGTATGTACGGCCGCATTTAGAGGTTGAGCATAAGTTGTAGCACCGTTTGCAACCGTACCGTTAATAGAAGAAAAAACTTCCGTTAAAAGTGCGTTATCGGTATCTGCGTCCGGATATCCGGATACCGTAATACCAAAAGAGTTACCAGAAACATTGGATACCGCAAGTTTCCCGTTTTCATCTAAAAACACATTCGCTTTTACTCCGTTTATAGCATTTTCATTTCCCAGTAAATCATTGCTGTCATCAACCGCCATTTGCCATAAATTAACCAAATCTTCTATATTATGAAAATAATAAATATCTTTTTTTTGAAAAACGTTACTTTCCATTCCGTTTCCGTCAAGCCCACTAAGAATAGTACCTACGTTTCCCAAAGGAGAAGTATCGGTTACCGCAGCAGTTGAATTCGAATCGGTATAAACGCTTACACTGTCAATTGAAGCCCCGCTACTGTCACTTTCAACTATTTTTCCGTCTTTATAAGTTACCGTAATAGGAATGTTATCGTTTTGAAGTTTTTCGTTTAATCTACAAACCAAATCGCTAATAGTGTGAAATCCAGTATTATCTTCCATTCCGTAATAGAAAGTGTAAGTGTGAGTATCACCTGCAATATCGTGAACTTTAAATTCAACTTTATTATGACCTACCACTTTATTATTAGAGTCTCTTACCACACTAAAAGCGGCTTTATTTCCGTTTGAATCGTAAGTCCAATGAAGCCCTTCATTAGAATCGGAAGTAATAGCACTTCCTAAATAACTTCCCGTATTAGTAGAACACCCCTCATTCCCACCGTTAATATCTGAAGAAGTATATACGAATTTTCTAGTTTCATAAAGTCCGTCTATACTAACAGTTAAACCTTGTCCGTCTTTTAAATTTAAAGCGTCTCCGTTTGAATTAAAAAGTTCTCCCACATCATCGGCACCAATAAAACTGTTTTGAATGGCTTTTATAGATTCGCTCATTCCGTTTTGATTAATAGCTGCCAAAATTTGTCCTAAGGTATTATTAGTGTCGGTTTCGGTAGATGAGCTGTAAGTAACACTTGCATTTACGGTAGGTACTACAATTTGTCCGTCTCCGTTTAAAAATACGGAATATTCACTTGCGTTATATTTCGCAACCTCCGGCAAAACTTTTCCGGTGGAGTCGTGGGTAATATCGTAATTTAATTCATCAATCAAATCTTTAATAGTCGTAAAAGCTTTATCGTGGTTGGAAGTACTTTTGGAATAAGTTAACGTTAAAGTATCTTTTGTTCCGTTTAATCTAGTAACCACAAACGTTACTTTATCTTTATCGGCAGTTAAAGAAATTACATTTCCGGTAGCGTTATATAAGTTATTTAAATCATCCATTGCATCAACAGTAGCCTTAGTCCCTGCCATTTCGGTAATATGGTCACCACTGTTTAGATTCGCTTTAATCTGTATTTTACTGGTCTCTTTTGCCGGAGTGGTAAGTCCCGGTGGAATTGATATGGGTTTAACCCCGCTTGCTGTATCTATATTGTGAGTATTCGGGTCGGCCATCCATCCTTGAACTATAAATCCGTTCGGGTCTACAAAGTTACCTTCTGCATCAAATATAAAATCCCCCGCTCTTGTATATCTATACGTTTTACCTCCATCGGCACTTACAATAAAAAATCCATCTCCGTTAATAGCCATATCAGTATTTTTATCGGTATTTTGAATACTTCCTTGCTTAAACATAGTCTCAACCGAACTAACAGTCGAACCAAGCCCTATTTGTAAAGAATTTTTACCTCCCAAATCTCCTTGAGGGGACGTTGCACTTTTTACGGTTTGAGATAAAAGATTTTGAAAATTAGTTCTACTATATTTAAACCCTACCGTATTGACGTTAGCGATATTATTAGATTCTACATCCATAGCAACCTGATGAGCGTTAAGTCCACTGACTCCACTCCATAAACTTCTCATCATAACTAAATCCTTTAGTTTTTCTCTTTTCAAGCAAATTTTATTCCTAAAAAAGTTCGGAACACCTTTTGCTGTTCTTTCTCAAAAAGGAGTCATATGTTTTTTTTAATTGACAAATTCGAAAAAATGCTGGGAATTATGTTTTTACTCGTTTTTTATATGTTTATATCAACAAATCTATTTGCCGCAAAAATAAAAAACATAGCAAATATAATAGGTGTAAGAGACAACCAATTGATAGGATACGGTCTTGTGGTGGGACTTAACGGAAGTGGAGACAGCTCTTCGAAATTCACAAACCAAACTCTCTCAAACCTGCTTAAAAACGTAAACGTAAAATTAGACCCAAAAGATATAAAATCCAAAAACGTAGCAGCCGTAATGGTAACTGCAACACTCCCGCCTTTTGCAAGGGAAGGAGACAAAATAGACATAACCGTCTCTTCAATAGGAGATGCAAAATCACTAGAGGGGGGAGTTTTGCTAATCACCCCTTTAAAAGGTGTAAACGGGAAAATTTACGCCCTAGCCCAAGGACCTATAACAATAGGAGGATTTAACACAAAAGGTGGAAAAAAACAAAAACACTTCACAACCACTGTAAAAGTTATAAACGGAGCTACGGTAGAAAGAGCTGTGGCGTGGGATTTATACCATACGAATAAAGCCACCTTATCTTTAAAAAGAAGCGATTTTAACTTAGCAATCAATATTCAAAAAAGAATCAATCAAGTTTTTAAAAACTCCGCAATTGCAATAGACCCAAGAACAATTATTTTAAAAAAACCTAAAAACCTTACTATGCCTGAATTCTTAGCTCAAGTTGAAAACTTAAATATAAAAACAAAAATGCCAAATATTATAGTAATTGACGAAAGAACCGGAACGATTATTGCTGGGTCAAATATAACGGTAGAACCTACCGTAATATCATACGGTAACTTTATTATAAAAATAAAAAAAGAGACATCCATTTTAGAATTAACCCAAATGTTTCAAAAGTTTAAAGCAACACCTCAAGATATTATAGCGATACTTGAAAATCTAAAAACAAGCGAAGCGATAAACGCAAAACTGATAGTAAACTAAGGAGTAAAAATGCAAATCAATATTTCAACTCATCACAGAATAGACATAACGGACACAAAAAACCTAAAAAAACTAAAACAGACGTGTGATGATTTTGAAAGTGAAATTCTAAACTTTTATTTAAAAGAGGCTTTAAACTCAAAAAACGCTCTTTTCCCGGAAGCCCCGGGAGAAAAAATTTATAAATCTATGTATCAAGAAGAGTTGTCAAAAGAGTTAAGCGGAAATTTCGGTTACAGTAAATTGTTATTCGATTATCTAAAAGAAAAGGTTTAGAAAATTGAGAAATTGCCGATTTAGTTGGGTAGAATTCCATTTAAAAAAAAGGCTAATAAATGATAAATAAAGTAGGAGTAAATTCCCGATTTAATCATATTTCTACCCAACAAAAAAAGACGCAAAACGTTCAAAAAGAAGAAAAAATAGGAAGGATAGAAGAGATTAAAAAACGGCTTGAGAGAGGGGAATATAAAATAGACATAGAAAAAACAGCTCAAGCAATAGCAAAATCACTGCTTTAATCTTCTCTTCCTTCCTAAAAAAACTAAAAAAGGAAGGATAATGCTAACTCAAAAACTTACTAAAACTATAGAAGTTTTAGACCGCTTGATAGAACTAACTACAAAAGATATCCAAAACATAAAACTCGCAAAACATGAAGAAGTATTTGCAAATATCAAAACAAAAGAAGAATTAGCTTATGAATTTTCAAAACTAAAATCTGAAGTCGACCAAATATTGGTAGCCAGAAATAAGCCTATAGAAGAAATTTTTTCGCCTCAAGAAGAAGAACTTTTCAATATATTCAGAGAAAAACTGCTTCAGTTTCACAAACTGCATAAACATTTCTCAAAACTCTCTTTAAGCGTAGCAAATTTTTATAACGCTCTCTTAAGCCAAATTAAACAATCCGACCCTATAAATTATAAAAATGAATCTTTCATAGCTTCCAAACTTCAACTAAAGGCTTAAAATGGCTATTGCAACTTCTTTTTCAACCGCACTAACCGGGCTAAAAACACACCAAACGGCAATTGACGTAACATCCAACAATATCTCAAACTCTTCAAACCCGGACTACGTAAGAGAAAGAACGGTAATAACCACCCTAAATCCTATAAACTCTATTCCGGGTGATATCGGAATAGGAGCGGAGGTCAGTTCCATTTGCAGAATTACCGATACGTTTTTATTCAACAGATACACCTCAACCTCCGCAACATACAATAACCTGGACACCCAAGAAAAATATCTTCAAGAAATAGCTACCTATTTTCCGGATGTAACGGACGACGGGCTATATAAAGACATAGAGAACTTTTTTAACGCTTGGAAAGACTTGGCTTCAAATCCGAATGACGATTCTGTAAAAGTCGCATTAGCCTCAAAAACATTATCCTTAACCGATAATATAAAAACCTTAAGAGGAAAATTAACGGATATTCAAAAAAGCATAAATGAAGAACTTGATACAAAAATAGACGAAGCAAACAACATAATCAAACAGATAGCCTCTCTAAACAAAGAAATATCGGCACACGAAGCAAATGGAGAATCAAAAGCAAACGAACTAAGAGACAAAAGAGACGCTTTAGAAAAACGATTAAAAGAACTTCTTGACGTAAAGGTATATAAAAATTCCACACAATCAATAGATGCCCAGGGAGTCCAAACCATAGGATATGACGAAGATTATCAAATAGCCCTGGGAGGTTATCCTTTAGTTGATAATACATCTT
Organism: uncultured Nautiliales bacterium; assembly: GCA_964445785.1. Taxonomy (GTDB): domain Bacteria; phylum Campylobacterota; class Campylobacteria; order Campylobacterales; family Nautiliaceae; genus Nautilia. Next base: position 20,537 of record CAYULY010000009.1, on the reverse strand, counting down.
ATCACGAATTGAGTCTTAAATCTTTAGTCGGAAACAGTATGATTACCGTACAAAAACAGGATTTTTCAGAAGTCGATATTACAAAAGATATTCAAGGTGGTGAAATAGGGGCTTTGCTTTTTCTAAGAGGTACGGAGTTTAGCGATGACGGGTCTCCTACAAACGGAGTGATAGGTGAGATGGTAACATCCCTAGATGCCCTAGCAAACGGAATTATAAGAAGCGTTAACTCTTTATATTCTTATTCAGCTCAAGAAAACATCGAAACAGACTCAATCTCAACTCCGGTCTCAATCCCAAACGATTTAACAAACAAATCCTTAGATTCTCTTTATAATACTTATCATCTGTTAAACTCCCCGGTAACAGATGGAAACTTAATTTTATACTCATACGACGATAACGGAAACTTTGAAAACGAAATAAAAGTAAATATAAGCCCTTCCGATTCGATAAACGACGTATTAAAGAAAATAAACGCAAACCTCCCAACAGGAGTTACCGCCAAACTAGTAAACGGTCAGATAAAATTCGTAGACAGTAATAATAAAGAATCTTCAAAAATACTCGTAAAAGACGACGGACCAAGACTCTTTAGTGCCTTAAACGAAATAGAATATCTGCCTTTAAATTCCGTAAACCAAACCAACTTGCATCTTCCTTTAAAAGACGGGAGTTTTGATATCGTGGTTTATAACGATGACGGTAAAGCGATAGCCACAAGAACGATTAAAATAGATATGAGCTCAAAAGACCCTAAATATTCGACTACAGAAGGAATAGTAGCCCAAATAAACACTCCGCATATAGACGACAACAACGACAACAATACAAACAACGACGTAGACGATTATTATCAGGCCGAATTTTTAAACGGAAAATTTATCTTACATAAAAAAACCGACGAAAACACCTATATAGGTCTTGATAACGATACTTCGGATTTTGGCGGTTCGTTTGGAATAAACAAATTTTTAGACGGAAATAACGCTAAAGATATAGATTTAAACGAAACGTTCAAAAACGACCCTACACTAATAAAAGCCAGTAAAACTCCGAATTCCGGAGATAATAGCGTTGCAAATAATATCTTGCAACTTCAATTTGAAAATGTAAATTTCTATAAAAACAATCAAATAACCTCTACAACCATTTATTCATTCTACAGAGATACAACCTCTTATTTGGCAAACACCTCCGAAAACGTTAGTGCAAAAAAAGATACCGCCCAAACACTGCTTACCAACATACAAAACGAATATTACTCTCTAAGCGGAGTAAATATAGACGAAGAACTTATAAACCTTGAAAAATATCAAAGAGGATATCAAGCAAACGCAAAAGTTATTACGACGATAAATCAAATGCTTGATGCTTTATTTAGCATCAAGCAATAGGGTCGTAATCCACCCGGATTAAATCCTCAAATAAATCCCAGCCAAAGTGCATTACATCAATTTCAGTAATTTTTTCAAGATATCTCCCTCCGTCTTCTCTGACTATATAAAGTTCTCCTATCATTGTATCTTTCGGATAAAAATTACTTGCCACACACTCTAATCTTTCATCATTTACCTCTACTATTTTAGGTAACATCAAATCACAAAAAAAGTCATATATTTTACCTTCAACATCATCAATATCACAAGCACTGTATCCTATTTTCACTTCATCTATACTAGGGTTTTCCTCATATTCAAAATACCCCTCTCCGTTTGCTTGAAGTAAAAACAGTAAACTTCCCTCTTCAAAATTTTCACTGATAAGTTCAGCCACACTTTTATTAATATACTCAACATCTTCAAAAGTATAAGTCTCATCATTTATTTCAATCTCCGCACTATCAGGAATAACACCTATTAACTCTTCGTTTAAATTAGCACTTTCTGCTTCTTTGCTGTCAATAAGACTTACTACATTATCTTGTAAAACTTCTAAATCTTTAGCATCTGCCAAATCATAATTTTCAATATCGATTAAAGAAGTCAAATCATATACTTTAACTAAGTTACTCTCTCCTCTTATTACCATTTTAAACTCCTTTTTATTATAATTATATCAAAAATCTTTATACAGAAAGGCTCATTATGGATATAAAAACAAAACTTGACAATCTTATAAAAAACAACATTTACGAAGTAAGCGAAGAAAAACCGGACCCCATAATAATAGCACACAAATATAAAGATGAATACATAGCCTTAATAGCTGCTTTATTTGCATACGGAAACGTAAAAGCGATTTTAAAATTTCTAAATTCTCTTGATTTAAAAAACTTAAATTCAAACAACGCCTACTACAGATTTCAAACTAAAAAAGACGTAGAAGTATTTTTAACCACAATCAAAAAAATGAAAAACTCCTACTCTCTTAACGAACTCTTTTTAAAAGGTTACACTCCTACGAAAAACCCTATAGACGGAATAAGAGAAATTATAAAAACAATCTATTCACTTTCAAACTACTCTTCAAAAGGTTACGAATTTTTAATAGGTAAAATTCCTCCTAACAAAACAAAAGGAGTAAGCCCTTATAAAAGATGGAATATGTTTATAAGATGGATGATAAGAGACGAATATCCGGATTTGGGATTATGGGAGGGAGTGGATAAAAAAGATTTAATAATACCTCTTGATACCCACACCCATAAAGTATCTTTAAACTTAGGACTTATCAAAAGAAAAACTTACGACTTACATTCGGCAATAGAAATTACCCAAAAATTAAAAGAGTTTGACCCGAACGACCCTATTAAATACGACTTCGCCTTGTATAGAATAGGTCAATTAAATATAAATTTTTAATAAAAAAAGCCCTCTTAACTATTAAATAATGGTTAATTTTGATACAATTACAACAAAAAAGGAATTTGTATGGAAAATAGAATTTGGTTATTTTTCCAATTTTTAGGTCACGACCCTATGGTTCAGCTAGTAGTTCACACTATTTTAGCAGCTGTATTAGCAATTGTAGTAGCAAAACTTGCAACAAAAAACCTTCAGATAGTACCGGAAGGTTGCCAAAACGTAATGGAAGCTACAATTTCAGGTATTTTATACATCGGAAAAGATGTTGCTAATGAAAAAATAGCTAGAAAATACTTAGCACTTGCCGGGAGTTTAGCTATTTTTATTTTTATGGGTAACTTTATCGGAATTATCCCAGGATTCGAATCTCCAACAGGAAACGTTAACTTAACTCTTACATTAGCTCTTATCGTATTTTTATACTATCATTTCGAAGGTATCAAAGCTCAAGGTTTAGGGCATTATATCGCTCACTTTGCAGGTCCAGTTAAATGGCTGGCACCTTTAATGTTCCCGGTTGAAATTCTTTCACACTTATCAAGAATTATTTCTCTTGCTTTCAGGTTAATGGGTAACATTAAAGGAGACGACCTATTTTTAATAGTATTATTAATGTTAGCACCTTACGTATTCCCTCTAGCCGGATATGCCCTTTTAACATTCTCTGCATTTTTACAAGCATTCGTATTTATGGTACTTACTTACGTATATATATACGGAGCAGTAACTGGTCAAGAAGAGGCTCTATAAGAGCCTTTTTATGGTTACTTACTTTATAACAGATCCTAAATATCCTCTTGAAAAGATTTTTGAAGCTATAAAAAAACATTCCCCTACATTCGTATGCTATAGAAATAAAGACTACTTTGATGAAAATGAAATAATAGAATTTGCAAAATTTACCTCTAATTATTCAACTCCTATTATAAATTTCGATTCTTTAAAAAATACTGGCCTTTTAAAATATTTCAAAGGCATTCATTTTCCATCATCAAAACTACACTTAATAAACAACTTTCAAAACTTAATCACAATAGCCTCAACTCACTCAAAAGAAGAAGTAAAAAAAGCAAAAAACGCTGACTTTATTACTTTTTCTCCAATTTTTGAATCTAAAAACAGAAAAGGTTTAGGAGTTGAAATATTAAACGAAATCAGACTTTTACATAAAAACGTAATTGCCCTAGGAGGTATAATAAGTGATAAGGAAGTCAAAAAAATAAAAAATACAAAAGCCATAGGCTTTGGAAGTATAAGATACTTTCTTACATAATAGTATGAAGTTTATTACCGTTTTTCATCCACTCTTTTAACTTTTCCCACTCTTCGTTTTCTATCATCTCTTTTGCTTTTTTAAGTTCTTCTTCAAAAGCTTCCACCGACAATAGAAGATTTTTTTTATTTTCTTTAAAAATATCACCCCACATATCGGGATTACTTTTGGCAAGTCTGCTCATATCCCTAAACCCACCGGCTGCAAGAGTTACGATACACTCTTTGTCTTCTTGTTTTAAAACCGAATTGGCAATAGAAAAAGAAACGATATGAGGCATATGAGATATAAAAGCAGCGTGTCTGTCGTGTTCTTTGGCGTCCATATATTTAACTCTCATCTTAAGATAGCTAAATATATCACAAGCCGTTTTTCTCTGGACCTCCCCACTCTCTTCTATATTACAAACAACCATTATTTTATTTTCATACAAATCGGCAATAGCAGCCATAGGACCTGAGTATTCGGTCCCTGCCATAGGATGGGAAGCCACTAAATTTTTTCTTATGTTTTTAGGACACTCTTTAATAATACTCTCTTTGGTAGAACCGAAATCTATAACAGTAGCACTCTTTTTTATGCCAAGAGTGGATAAATTTTTTAAAACGGAAATAATTCCTCTTATGGGAATAGCTAAAATAATTACATCTGCTTGTTTTAAATCTTCAAAACTCCCTATCCTATCCACCAATCCTAAATTTAAAGCCTCACTTGCGTGAGCTTGATTGTTATCTATTCCTACAATATCATCAAAATAATCTCTAGTAGCAAGTCCGAAGCTACCTCCCATAAGTCCTAATCCTACAATTGCACAAGTCATAACACCTCTTTTTTTAACATATTATACAATTTTTAAACCCCTTAAATTAAATTTTTTCCAAAATCTTATAACTTTATTTTGGTATAATTGCCCTTATCTTTACAAACAAGGGGCCATATGAAAAAACTTTTATACCTTTTTCCCACACTGTTACTGGCGAATATAGACAACATAAAATATGAAGGATTAATTCACATCTCTCCCGTAACAACAAATACCATTATAAGCATAAAAAAAGGAGATAAGTTTAACTTAAAAAAAATCGATAAAAGCATAAAATCACTCTATAAAACCGGTTATTTTCAACAAATAAAAGCAATAAAACAAAACAATACATTAATTTTTAAATGCAAAGAAAAGCCTTCAATTTTTAAAGTGGAACTGTCAAACTTCAGTGAAGATTTAAAAAAACTTTTAAAAGAAAACAGACTCTTACCTAAAAGAGGAGAAATCTATTCAAAAGAAAAAATAGACGCTCTTAAAAAATTCATAAAGTCATATTACAGTTCAAAAGGCTATTTTAATACAATAGTAAACGTAGAAAAAAAAGAGACAAATAGCTCCATTATTTTAAAAATCTCTCTTAAAAAAGGGAAAAAACTTATTATAAAAGATGTAAATTTCTATGGAGCACATTTAGCTAAAAGCGAACTTATAGACCAAATCGAAAACAAGCCAAGAACCTTTTGGAGTGCTTTACCTTTCACAAACAGTGGAAAACTAAACCTTTACAAACTAATTCAAGACCAACAATCCCTTCAAAACTATTACTTAAACTTAGGTTATATGGACGCTTATGTATCCACTCCCCTTGCTTATTCCAATTTTGACAATTACACTGCAAAAATCGACTTTTCAATAAAAGAAGGGAAAAGATACATAATAAAAAAAGTATCTGTAAATTATCCAAAAAACATAAAAGTAAAACTTCCTAAATTAAAACTAAAACCGAATAAATACTTTAACGTTTCAGCCCTTAGAAAAGATTTACAAGATATCAAAAACGCTTTTGCAAACGAAGGTTACGCATATGCGAAAGTATACCCTCAAATAAAAAAAGAAAAAAATCTGGCAATCGTTACTTACAAAGTAATCCCGGGAGAAATAGTATACATAAGACACGTAATAATAAATGGAAACACCAAAACATTAGATAGAGTTATAAGAAGAAACATTTACCTAGCCCCTGGAGATAAATATTCGTACCAAAACCTAATCGATTCAAAAAACGCCCTTAGAAGAAGCGGTTATTTAGAAGATGTAAAAATAATAGAAAAAAAGGTAAGTAACAACAAAATAGACTTACTGATAAACGTAAAAGAAGGACTTAGCGGTTCACTAAGAGCCGGAATAAGTTACGGAAGCTATACTAAATTCGGCTTTAATTTTTCCATAAGCGAAAAAAACGTTTTCGGAAGCGGTCAAAGTATAAAAGCAAGTGCCGATTTTTCCAGTGTAAATAAAACCTACTCCTTATCGTTATATAATCCTAGAGTTTTTGATTCTTCATATTCTCTTAACACATCCGTTTTCAATACAACTTTTGATGGTATTTCTTACACTTCCGAACAAAAAGGATTCACATTAGGAGTCGGAAAACAGTTAACAAGATTTACCAGAACTAATATTACTTACGGATATACAAAAACTTATCTTAGCGATTATTCGACAACAGAATACATTATGCCTAAAAGTACGAAAAGCTATATTTTAACATCCCTTTCATACAACAACACTGATTATTACTTTTTCCCTACAACCGGTCATAAAGCCTCTTTAATCCTTGAATACGCGGGAATTGGAGGAGATGAAAAGTATGTAAAAACAATCGCAAAATACAAATACTTTTATCCTATTTTAGACAAAACCTATAAAACCGTAGCCGTTTTAAAATATAGAATCATAGCCGGGGCAATCGCAAACAACGGATATCTGCCTATAAATGAAAAATTCTATCTTGGAGGAATTAGGACTCTAAGAGGATTTAGCAGCTATTCTATCGCACCAAAAGACAGTGAAGGGAACTTAATAGGCGGTAAATATGAACTTATAACCGGTCCGGAAATTTCAACACCTATTAATCTTAAAAAAAGACTTTGGCTAAGTGCTTTTATAGACTATGGAGCCGTAGGAGAAAACAGACTTGATATTACAAGAAGCTCTTATGGTATTTCAATAGACTGGATAACCCCTATGGGACCTTTAAGTTTCGTATGGGCGTGGCCTATTAAATACTCTAAAGACGACGATTTGCAAAGATTCGAATTTTCAATAGGAGCTAGTTTCTAGTCCCTACTGCATAACTTTTAAATCCGTTTATACTATGATAGACTATTTTTGAATATTTTTTTGAATAAAATTTAATAAGCATTTCTTGCAAAGAAGGCATAATAGAAGGCATAAACCACGCATCGTTACTTAAAGCCACCACATAACTCGGTTTTAATTTATATAAATCCTCCACCGTAGCCTCATAACAGATAGCGTTAATAAACTTATAATTTTTTATTTTAAAAATACCGAATTTTTTGGCACTCATATAATCGCTTCCTCCCCCGAAAAAAAGTTCGTTTATCTCTTTTTGAAAAAAAGGAAAAGGTATATACTCCCCAAAAGGCACTAAAACGTGCTTATCCAAAATAATTACTTTTCCTTTTTCAAAAATGTAAGTAGCGTTATAGTATTTATGGTTTTTAAAATGCAAAGCCCCGGTTATTATCGTTATTTTAAAAGAGAGTTTTTTTAATTTTTTCATTAAATCTTCGTTTAAATTCAAAAACATAGCAAAAACACTCTCAGGCAATACCACAACGTCTTTTTTTAATTCGATAGCCTTTTTTATAATCTTAAAGTTGTTTTGAACCTCTTTTGGAATAAACCTCTTATCCCACTTCTTATCTTGAGAAACATTCGTAGAAGCCAAATAAATATCAAGCTTTGGAGGTTTGGGATAGTGATTTTTAAAAAAAAGTGCCCCTACTAAAAGCACTAAAGCAAAATATCTAAGCTCTTTATAAAAAGCCACACCCAAAAAGATCAATAAAAGAGTAATTTTACTAACTCCGAAAATAGAATTTACAAACAAAATTTCCGGTTTAAACCAATCAAAACTAAAAGGAGTAATATAATCAAACCCGAACGTAAAAAATAGTACCAAAAAAAATTTTCGAAATTTTTTAAACTTTAAAGATATTTTATCAATTATCCAAAAGACTCCTCCGTAAAAAGAGGCTATCAAAACAACTATCAAAGGTATTAAAAAGCCAAGTCCGTAATACCTAAAACTAAGTCCTATCCACCAAAACCAAAAAAGACCTATCAAAAAACCACTCAAAAACCAGTTATGCTCTTTAAAGAGATAAAAAAGTGCCGATAAAAGGCTGACGCTAAAGAATATTTTCCAGTAAAGATTAATTCCTATTTCATACTTTAAAAGAAAAAAGTTAATATAAATAGGAAGTGCGAAAAAAATTGCCAGTTTTAACGAATTTGTGTTAAAATTCCTTTTAAAAAAGGACGAAAATGAATTTCTTATACGCACAAGCACCTCAACAGGCTGCACAACCATCACTTTTAGCATCTTTACTTCCTCTTATTATTTTATTCGGTATTTTTTATTTACTTGTAATTTTACCACAACAAAAACAAGCCAAAAAACACAAAGAAATGGTAGAAAGCTTAAAAAAAGGTGACAAAATCGTAACAACCGGTGGAATTATCGCAGAAGTTGTTAAAAACGAACCGGGATTTTTAAAAATAAAAATCAACGACAACGTAGAAGTAAAATTAGATAAAAGTGCAGTAGCTAGAAAGCTAAACGATGAAAAAGCTTAATTACAGATTAGTTATTTTTATTCTAGCGGCAATATTCGGGATAGCTTTTACTATCCCATCTTTTTTAGGAAAAGAACCTAAAGTAAACTTAGGACTTGATTTACAAGGAGGTATGTATTTAGTTTTAGGTGTAAATGGTAATGAAGCCGTAAAAAGCAAACTAAAAACAATAGCATCTACAATTAAATACATAAGCGACAAAAAAGAACTCTTTATAGACAACTTGCAAATAGGCAAAAACAGTGTTAAATTCGAACTTATAGATAAAGACGACGAACCAAAATTCGATAAAGAGTTAACAATCTTTAAAGATGTAAAAATAACCAAAACAAAGAGCAAAGATTCTATAAATTACACTCTTACACTAACTCCAAAAGCAATCGAAAAAATAAAACAAGACGCAATATCTCAAGCCATTCAAACAATAAGAAGCAGACTTGATTCATTCGGACTTGCAGAACCTACCGTTACAAAACAAGGAAAAGACAAAATCTTAGTAGAACTTCCCGGAATTAAAACACCAAAAGAACAAAAAGCAGTACAAAAACTTATATCGACTTCAGCTCATCTTGAACTGTATGCAGTAGATGAGGAGCATATGGCAACCACTCCTCAAGAAGCCAAAAAATACGGAGATATTCTACTTCCTAGTAAAGATAACCCAAACATCAAATATCTTTTAAAAACACCTCCGGTGCTTGATGGAAGTATGATTACGGACGCAAAAGTAGGATTTACTCAAAAAACGAATCAACCGGCAATATTCTTTACCCTTAACTCTCAAGGAGCTAAAATCTTCGGGGACTTTACGGGAAAAAACGTAGGTAAAAAACTGGCTATCGTAGTTGATAATAAAGTCTATTCAGCCCCTACCATTCAAGAGAGAATCGGTGGTGGAAGTGGGCAAATCACGGTAGGAAGCCCTGAAGAAGCACACGTACTTGCAATTGCACTTAGAAGCGGAGCTTTGCCGGCACCGGTTATATTGCTTGAAAAAAGAAGTGTAGGTGCTAGCCTTGGAGCTGATAGCATAAGACAATCTTTAATAGCTTTAATTACCGGATTTGTAGCGGTTGTTTTATTTATGGCGTGGTATTACGGACTAGCCGGAATTATCGCAGATATAGCGTTAATTGCAAATCTGTTCTTAATTATTGCCATTATGGCACTTTTCGGGGCTACTTTGACACTGCCCGGAATGGCCGGTATAGTCCTAACGGTAGGTATGGCAGTTGACGCAAACGTAATTATAAACGAACGTATAAGAGAACTTATAAGAGAGGAAAAACCTATAAAACAGGCAATAGAAGGTGGTTACGCAAATGCTATGAGTGCTATTTTGGATGCAAATATCACAACTCTTATAGCGGCATTCGCACTCTTTGCATATGGAACCGGGACTATTAAAGGATTTGCAATTACAATGGCTATAGGTATTTTAGCAAGTATGCTAACAGCCATTCTGGGAACTCACGGAATTTGGGAATATCTACTTGCAGATGGGAAAAAACTAACTCCAAAACACTTTGGTATGAAGGCTTAATATGGAACTGTTTAAAGATAATAAAATATACAATTTTATGGGAAAAAGAAAAATTTTTATCTCAATTTCCCTTATACTGATTATTTTAAGCCTTTTTTCTATTTTTACAAAAGGCTTTAACTGGGGAATCGATTTCCAGGGCGGTGTCGAAGTACAAGTCAGATTTGATAAAAAAACGGACCTTGGAGAAATAAGAAAACTTATTTCTTCAAAATATCCGGGAGCTAGTATTACGACATTCGGAACCCCTAAAGAAGTCTTAATAAGACTAAACGTAAAAAACGCTTCAACTAACGTTCAAAACGACATAGGAAATCAAATCGCCGAAATTCTCAAACCTCTTGGGAAAATAGATATAAGAAGAGTCGATATAGTAGGTGCGAAAGTCGGAAATGAACTGAAAGAAAAGGGGCTTAAGGCATTTATCTTTTCTATTATGGGTATTTTAATATATGTTGCTTTCAGATTTGAATGGCGTTTTGCCGTGGCTTCGGTTTTGGCTCTCTTTCACGATACTATTATATCGCTCGGAGCCGTTAGTTTTTTTCATATAGAAGTAAACCTTGACGTCTTAGCTGCTATTTTAACGCTTATGGGATATTCACTTAACGACACTATCGTGGTATTTGACAGAATCAGGGAACAGGTCAGGGATTCTAAAGTGAGGGATTTGGTTCTTCTTATTAATGAAGCTGTATCAAAGACGCTTAGCAGAACGGTTTTAACTTCTCTTACTACGTTTTTTGTGGTATTGACTTTATATCTATTCGGAGGAGAAATTATAAAACCGTTTAGCTTTACGCTGCTTGTTGGGATTATCGTAGGTACTTATTCATCAATTTTTATAGCTTCTCCTCTTTTGATATGGCTTGGATTTAAAATAGACGATTATAGAAAAAAACTTGCCGAAAAAGAGAAAAAAAGACAGGAAAAAGAAAAACTTAGAAAAATGTATGAAGGCGGAGTAGTATAATAAAATCAAAAAAAGGATTACAATGGATTGGGGAAAAGTGGTTTACGTATTTTTTCAACTTATGAGTTTAACAAGTATTGCAGGGTTTTTATACGACCACAATAAAGTTGCACTTTTTATAGCTTTAAGTTTAAATCTAATATCAACGGTACTTAAAATAGGCGTAAAAAACATCTTTGCAGCGGAACTTTTTGCAGCAAGCTTAGTAGCCGATTTACATTTGATTCCGGCTTTTATTTACTTAGAAATTAAAAACAACCTAAACGCAGCTTACGCTATGGCTATAGGAGCTACTATAGCAAACACCGTAACCATTATTTTAAGCTTTATAGAACTTGCAAAAACTAAAAACGATTGGGAATAGGAGTTAAAATGAGAGAATACAAACCAGCTGAAATAGAAAAAAAATGGCAAGAGACATGGGACAAGGAAGAGGCTTTCGAACCAAAAGAAGACTACACTCTTCCTAAAAAATATATCCTTTCAATGTTTCCGTATCCTAGTGGTAAAATCCATATGGGACACGTTAGAAACTACTCAATAGGAGACGCAATAGCTAGACATTACAGAAAAAAAGGTTTTAACGTACTTCATCCTATCGGGTGGGACAGTTTCGGAATGCCGGCTGAAAACGCGGCTATAAAAAACGGAGTTCATCCTAAAAAATGGACTTATGAAAATATAGATTATATGAGAAAAGAACTAAACCGTTTGGGACTTAGTTTTTCTAAAAAAAGAGAATTTGCAACATCAGACCCGGAATACACAAGATGGGAACAAGAGTTTATTATTAAAATGTATGAAAATGGTCTGCTTGAGAGACGCACTCAAAAAGTAAACTGGTGTGAAACGTGTCATACTGTTTTGGCAAACGAACAAGTAATTGACGGAAAATGCTGGAGATGTGATAATGAAATAGAGATAAAAGAGTTACCAGGCTGGTATATTAAAATTACAAAATACGCAGAAGAACTGCTAAAAGACATAGACGAAAAATTAAAAGGAAACTGGCCGGATAGAGTCCTTACTATGCAAAAAAACTGGATAGGAAAAAGTATCGGACTGAAATTTAAATTCGATTTATCGGATGAAAGCAAAGACAAACTAAACAACAAATTTAAAGAATACGAAGTATTTACAACCCGTCCGGATACTATTTACGGAGTAACGTATTCAGCCCTAGCACCGGAACACCCTATTATCGATTATATGCTTGAGAATAAACTATTTGATGAAGAAACAGAAAAAAAAGTTCTCCACATTCGTGCAATTCTTCCAAAAGAGAGACAAGCTATGGAAAAAGACGGGGTTTATCTTGGAATTGACGTAATTCATCCTTTAACAAAAGAAAAAATCCCGGTATGGATGGCAAACTTTGTTTTAACGGACTACGGAAGCGGTGCGGTTATGGCCGTACCGGCTCACGATGAAAGGGATTTTGAGTTTGCGACCAAATTTAATCTTCCTATTAAATGGGTAATTAAACCTTTAAATGAAGAACTTGACAAATCTCAAGCTTATACGGGAGATGGAATATTAATTAACAGTGGCGAATTTACCGGGATGAAAAACACACAAGCCAAAGAAGCTATTATTAAAAAATTTGAAGAGCTTGGAATAGGAAAAAAAGAAACGAACTACAGACTAAGAGACTGGGGAATCAGCCGTCAAAGATACTGGGGAGCTCCTCTTCCTTTTATTAAATGTGAAAATTGTGGAATAATCCCGGAAAAAATAGAAAACCTACCGGTAACCCTACCGGATGACGTAGAGATAACAGGTTCTGGAAATCCTCTGGAAAAACATCCTACCTGGAAATATACAAAATGTCCGGTTTGTGGTAAAGATGCAATTAGAGAAACTGATACGATGGATACGTTTGTCGAAAGCAGCTGGTATCAATTCAGATACGTAAGTGATTTTCACAAATATAAAAACGTCCCTTTTAGAAAAGAGGATGTAAAATATTTCTCCCCGGTAGACCAATATATAGGTGGAATAGAACACGCTATTTTACATTTGCTGTATGCCAGATTTTTTACAAAAGCTTTAAGAGATTTGGGATATCTGGATTTAGACGAGCCGTTTAAAAAACTTTTAACTCAAGGTATGGTTTTAAAAGACGGTTCTAAAATGTCAAAATCAAAAGGAAACGTAGTTAACCCTAGTGAAATAGTGGAAAAATACGGAGCTGACACCGCAAGATTGTTTATTCTATTCGCGGCACCTCCGGAAGCTGAACTTGAATGGAGCGATAGTGGAGTTGAGGGAGCTTACAGATTTTTAAACAGACTCTATTTAAACGCCGAAAAATGTTACAAAACAGACACTATGCCAAAAATAGACAATTCAAAGCTTACTAAATATGAAAAAGAAGCCAGAAGAAAAGTTTACGAAACTCTAAAAAGAAGCCAGGAAACTTATGAAAAAACATTTGCATTTAATACGTTAATAGCAAACGCTATGGAAGCACTTAATGCGTTAAATAAAATCGATAATAAAGACGTTTATACCGAAGGTTATTGGATTTTAATGAACGTTCTTGAACCTATTATTCCTCATATAACAAGCGAAATAAGCGAAGAACTATTTAATAGAAACAACTTTAAAGAGATAGAAATAGACCAAGAAGCTCTTAAAAAAGACGAAATCAACTACCCTGTCCAGGTAAACGGTAAAAAAAGGGCAGAAATAAGCGTAAGTCCGGATGCGAGTAAAGAAGAAGTTTTACAAAAAGCAAAAGAAGCTGTTTTAAAATACTTAGACACAAAAGAGATAGTAAAAGAGATTTTCGTACCCGGAAGAATTATAAATATTGTCGTTAAGGGATAGAATTGAATTATCAAAGTGCCATTTTTAAATGGTTTTTTCCTCTTTTTTTTATCTCTTGTGCCTACGAGCCAAGCAATGTATATCAAAAAGAGATAATTTCGAACAAAATTAAGACAACCGTAGAAATTTCAACTAAAAAGCCAAAAGAGAGTGCGTTTTTAACAGATGCCTTAAATGAAGCTGTATATACGGTATTTGGTTCCGAAATCGACAACAAAAACCCGACTACAAAAATCACTTTAAAACTCTCTTCCTCATCACTTAACACTTTAGATTATGATGAAAACGGTTTTCCCATTCTTTATAGAAGTTCCGTCAATTTAAAAGCTATTATTAAGAACTTAAAAACAAAAAAAACATATACATATAACGTTAGAGGAAATTACGACTTTGCAGTTTCGGCTAATAGTATTATAAACGACCAATTAAAATTTAACGCCTTTCAAAAAGCTTCTACAAACGCACTTAATAAACTATTAGCTGAAATTACAAAAGACGGAGCAAAAAATGACAATTAAAGAGATAGCAAAAAAAACACTGGCTAAATTTAAAAACAACGGTTACGTATTTACCCCGGATGAGTATGCAAAAGTTTTTTGTCAAGAAGCAAGAAAAGCGAAAGTAATAGTAAAAGACTGTAATAAAGTTGCAAAATTTATAAAAAAACTGGACCAAAAATACCAACTTTTAGCCAAAAACTATAATATAAAAACTTTAGATGAACTGATAGTATTTTTAATTAACTACCTTAATCGCGAAAATAAAAGCAAAGAAAAAGAGTCTTTGGAAAATCTATTTATGTATACAAAAAGGGCTTTGGATGTACTTGCGATACTTCCTATAGCAAAATCAAAAAATACTGCCATTAAACACTTGGATTTTCTAAAACCCTACTTAGAAAAAGAAGAGTTTGATGAATTAAGAAAAGAGTGGTTTGAATTTTTAAGTGAATTTGACGATTCGATAGTCAGAAAAGGTGCGGCAGTTGCAGGAATTAAAAGTGAAGACGCTTTAGTTATAATAGATGCCCTTATTAAAAAGTTTGAAGAAAATCCGAAATTGGATTATTTGGTTGATTCTTTAGTTTATACGTTAACTCCTAGCTACGCTCCTTATATGAATGACGAAATAGCAATGCTAAAAAAACAGTTAAAAGAAGAGAGTTCGTTTATCTTAAGTAAAGCATTTGCCGAAGATTTAAAAATCTTAACCAATAAAAGAATAAAACTTGACAAAGAGGAACTTAAAAAAAAATTAAAAGATTTAGACCGAATAGCGGAAAGATTATCCATTAAGATTTTAAAAATTTTAGAAAAAACGGACGGTTCTTCCAACGAAATAAAAGATATCACTTTGGAATTAAAAAACTGGCGAAAAGAAGATGAAGATTTTGAAACTATAAAAGAAAAACTTTTAACCATAGCTACATCAATAGATAAAGAATTAGGATATTTTTCCAAAGAGATGAAAAAAGAGAATAAAGATATAAAAAAATTAAGAGAAAAAGTACAATATTTAGAAGGAAAATTAAAAGAACTTTCAAAAGAAGTAAAAACGGACTTTTTAACAAAAATAGCAAATAAAAAAGCCGTTTTGGAAGAACTTAAAAAACAAGAATCGGCTTATAAAAGATACGGGATAATTTATTCGGTGGTATTTTTCGATATCGACCATTTTAAAAATATAAACGACACTTACGGACACGAAGCAGGAGACATAATATTACAATCTTTAGGATTGTTATTTAGAAGATACGCAAGAGATGTGGATTTGATAGGAAGATTCGGGGGTGAAGAGTTTGTAGCAATTCTACCAAATACCGATAAAAACGGAGCTTATAAATTTGCGGAAAAACTAAGACAGATTATCCAAAACACCAAATTCATCTACAAAAAAACAAGAATTAACGTAACGGTTTCCGGAGGAGTTGCGGGTAGAAGCGAAACTTCAAATGAAGAAGAAACTTTAAGACTTGCCGATAAAAGACTCTATTTAGCAAAAAAAAGCGGAAGAAACAAAATTTGTGCGGAGGATACGTGTGACGAGAGTGAATGAGTTTTTAAACCAAAAGCCGTTGTTTTACAAAAAAATAGACCTTCAAAGAATGCCAAAAACATATGAATTAATAAAAGACAAACTAAATCTTCCTCCTGTTATTCATATAGTAGGTACAAATGCAAAAGGCTCAACCGGCAGATTTTTAGCCCACACTCTTTTAAAAAGAGGATTTAAAGTAGGACACTATACTTCCCCTCATATTATAGAATTTAACGAAAGAATTTGGATAAATGGCAAAAATATAGACAACGAAACACTTGAAAAAATCCACCAAAAACTCCAAAAACTGCTTCCAAAAGAGATTATAAATTCCCTTAGCTATTTCGAATACACAACGCTTCTTGCAGCATTTGCATTTGAGGGGCTTGATTATGTTATTATGGAAGCCGGTCTTGGAGGGGAATTTGACGCAACTAACGTATTTAAAAAGAAAATTTCCCTAATAACCCCAATAGATTTCGACCATCAGTCGTTTTTAGGAAACAGTATCGAAGAGATTGCAACTACAAAATTAAAATCCATAGAAAAAGAAGCCGTCATAGGAAAACAGCCTCACAAAGAAGTATACGAAATAGCGAAAAAATTAAACAAAAAGATTTATAACTATTTAGACTTTTTCAATAACGAAGAAATTAAAACTCTAAAAGCCGATTTTCATTTCCCAAAGTTTTTATTTGATAATTATATTCTTGCTATGAGTTTTTTAAAAAAAGAGAATATTCCTTTTTCTATCGAGGATATAAAAGACCTAACCTTAATCGGCAGAATGCAGGAAATCGAAAAAGATTTATGGATAGACGTAGGGCACAATCCTTTAGCGGCAAAAGCGTTGCTAAACAGCCTTCCCAAAAAAGTAAATCTAGTTTACAACACTTACAACGACAAAGATTACGAAGAAATTTTAAATATATTAAAACCAAAAATAAATAAGCTTTATTTAATAGACGTAAACAACGAAAGAATAGAAGATAAAGAGAAAATAAAAAAAACAGCTTTAAAATTAGGAATAGAAGTTGAAGAATTTAAAGATATTAAAAATCCTATGCTGGTTTTCGGAAGTTTTAGTGTGGTTGAAGAGTTTTTAAAAAAACATCCTAATTTAAAGGTTTAAATTGCAAGCAAAAGTTTATGAATATCTACAAAACAAAAAAACAAACATAATTACCGCAAATTTAAAAGAGGCTTTTTTAGTAGCCGAAGTTTTTAAATATCTAAATATAAACCATGTAATTTTTCCGGATTTTAGAGCGAATGTAGGGGATGATTTAAGAAGTTTTAGGCGTGAGATATTTGAGCTTAACAACGCTTTATACGATTTTTATCACAAAAACACCTTTTTCGTATCGCCCTACTCCACCATAATGAAAAAACTCCCCGTAAAAAAATATTACAAATCAATAGAATTTGAATTCGCACAAGACATAAATCTAGAAGAAATTAAAGAAACTCTTTTTTACTGGGGATATGAAACCGTTGAAATAGTAACGGAACCCGGAGAAATGAGTTTTAGAGGGGATATTTTCGATATCTGGCCTATTAACTTAAAAAAGCCTATAAGAGTTTCTCTGTTTGATACCGAAATAGAAAGCATAAGAACATTTGATGAGACAAACCAAAAAAGTATAGAAGAGATTGAAAAATTTACGATAATTCCGGCAATTGCAGCCCTTGAAAAAGAAGAATATGAAAAAATATCCCAAGAAATAGAAAAATCCCCTTACGCTACGTTTTATAAAGATTTTTACTCTTTGGGATTTTGGTATTTAAAAAGAGAATATTTAAAAGATTTTTCACTCTTACACGATATGACTCAAGAAATTGAAGAGTATAAAGAGTTTCACGAAGAGTTTAATGAAGAGATTTTACAAGCCCCTATTATTCCAAACGAAAAATGTGAAGATATTGAAATAAAAAATATTAAAGAATTTTTAGATTTTCATAAAAATCAGACCATAGAAATAGTAGCTAAAAACGAAGTTTTGCTAAAAGAAAAGGAAATATACGAAACCATAAAATTAAGAGCCCCTCTTGTAAAATGGATAAAAAAAGACGCTCATATTAATATAAAATGCCCTAACAAATATATAATTTCCCTAAACCCACCGGCTTTTGAAAGACAAAAACATTTTACCTTAAAACTGGACGAAATAAAAAAAGGCGATTTTATCGTACACGAAACACACGGAATAGGAAAGTTTAACGGACTTAAAAAAGTTGAAATCTTAGGCAAAATAGGAGAATACGCAGAAGTTTTATACGCAAACGAAGACAAACTTTTACTTCCGGTTGAAAATTTAAACTTAATAGAAAAATATATAGCCCCGGGCGGAGTAATTCCCACTTTAGATAAGCTAGGAAAAGGCTCTTTTGCCAAAAAACGCGAAAAAATAAAAGAAAAAATATTTGCAATGGCTGCAGATATCATTAAACTTCAAGCCCAAAGAGAACTCATAAAACCTATCGATTTAAACTTTGAAGGAGTAAAAGAGTTTATTCAACAAGCTCCGTTTACCCATACTTCGGACCAAAAAAAAGCTATTAATGAGATTATTCAAGACTTTAAAACAAAAGTTATGGACAGATTATTAAGTGGGGATGTGGGCTTTGGAAAAACCGAAATAGCGATGGTTGCAAGTTTTATAGTGGCAAACAGCGGATATCAGGTAGCGATAATAGCACCTACTACAATTTTGGTTAATCAACATTTCGAAAGTTTTAAAGAAAGATTTAAAAATACAAACATCAAAATAGCAAAACTCGATAGATTCACACCTAGCAAAGAAAAAAAAGAGATAACCCAAAAAATAAAAGAAGGCGAAATTCAGATATTAATTACAACTCACGCCGGATTTAACCTGGAATATAAAAACTTAGGGCTTGTAATAATAGACGAAGAGCATAAATTCGGCGTAAAACAGAAAGAAAAATTAAAAGAATTTTCAAAAAACGTTCACACCCTCTCAATGTCCGCTACGCCTATTCCTCGAACGTTAAATATGGCACTCTCTCAAGTAAAATCAATTTCCACTCTAGAAGAAGCCCCAAAAGGCAAACAGTCAACCAAAACTTTCGTAAAAGAGTGGGATGAAAACTTAATCAAAGAAGCGATTTTAAGAGAAATAAGAAGAGGTGGACAGGTCTTTTATATCTATAACAATATAGCTTACATCGAACAAAAAAAAGAAGAGCTCCAAAGAATACTGCCTAATTTAAGAATTCTGATACTTCACGCAAAACTAACTCCTAATCAGATAGAAAAAGGACTTGTGGATTTTATAAATAAAAAATACGATTTAGCACTTACTACAACAATTGTAGAAAGCGGAATTCACATACCAAACGTAAATACTGTAATAGTAGAAAACGCAGATAAATTCGGAATAGCGGACTTACATCAGATAAGAGGAAGAGTTGGTCGTGGAAAACACGAAGGATATGCTTACTTTCTGGTAAAAAATAAAGACGAACTAAGCGAAGACGCAAAAAAAAGATTACTGGCACTGGAAGAGAATTCATTCTTAGGAAGCGGACAAATCTTAGCTATGAGAGATTTGGAAATAAGAGGTGGAGGAAACATACTTGGAGCCGAACAATCGGGACAAATAAAAGGTGTGGGTTATTCAATGTATGTTAAAATGCTTGAAAATACCCTAAAAGAACTAAGCGGTACAAAAACTCAAGAAGAAGAGATTGAAGTAAAACTAAATATAAACGCTTATATTTCTGATGATATAGTAAAAGAAGACAGATTAAGACTGGATTTATACAAAAGATTATCTTTATGCAAAACATTAGAAGAAGTTTATGAAATAGAAAAAGAGATTATAGACAGATTCGGTAAGCTTGATAAACCGACCCAAAACTTCTTAGAAAAAATCAAAATAAAAGTCCTGGCTTCTCAAAAAGGAATTAAATCGATTTCCAACTACTCTGAAAATATTACCTTTATACATAAAGACGGGAAAAAAGAATTTTTTAAAGCGGAAGCAAAAGACGATGAAATTATCCTGGAAAAAATTATAAAAATTCTAAAAAAATAGCAATTTTTGATATAATTTCAGTATGGAGAGTTGGCCGAGTGGTTGAAGGCGCACGCCTGGAACGCGTGTGTGGGTTAACACCCACCGTGGGTTCGAATCCCACACTCTCCGCCATTAAAAATCCGCTAAACCTACAAATATTCAACGTTTTTAAAAAATTTGCTTCTCAATGTGTAACCCGCTTATGTAAGCGATGAATTTAATAAAGATTCTTTGATGTTTTCATCAAACACATTCACAACTTCCACATAATTTT
Organism: uncultured Nautiliales bacterium; assembly: GCA_964445785.1. Taxonomy (GTDB): domain Bacteria; phylum Campylobacterota; class Campylobacteria; order Campylobacterales; family Nautiliaceae; genus Nautilia. The sequence continues at coordinate 101 of CAYULY010000009.1, read as the reverse complement.
TGTCATAAATCTTCGTAAGATACCAAAATTTTCCATTTTTATAGTGATACCAATTCCAATATATTTAATAACTTTACTTTGATATAATAACGATATGGGAA
>CAYULY010000008.1:0-45871 GCA_964445785.1 uncultured Nautiliales bacterium | reverse complement strand
AAAAAAAACGAAAGGTGGTGAGAGCAGTGCCAGGAATCGTAGTTCATCCAGGAGAAGATTTCGAATCTGCTTACAGAAAATTCAAAAGACAAGTAGACAGAAACCTAATTGTCGTTGAAATTAGAAAAAGAAGATTCTACGAGCCGCCAAGTGAAAGACGCAAAAAAGAAAAAATCGCGACTCGTAAGAAAATCCTTAGAAAACTTTGGATGCTTAGAAGATTCGAAAGCAGATTATAATCTGCTTCTTCTAAGTATTATTCCTTACATTTTTCAAATTCTACTCTAGGCAAAATTTTAATATCTTTATAACTTGTAAACACTCTTTTCTTATACATTTCAATACCAGCTCTTGCTATCATAACCGCATTATCGGAAGTATATTCCATTCGAGGGTATAAAAGATTAAAACCGAACTCATTCGCCAATTTCTCAAACTCTCCTCTAAGAGACAAATTAGCACTAGCCCCTCCTACAATCGCAAAATGTTTAGGTCTATACTTTTTCACTGCCCTTTTACTCATAAATATAAGATGTTCAATCGCTTTTTGTTGAAAACTAGCAGCAATATCCTCTTTTTTATAACTATCACTTTCAATTGCAAGTCTAACTGCGTTTTTAATTCCAGAATAACTAAATTTAATATCGGGAGAATTTCTAAGAGGAAGAGGCAATGTAACGACACTTTCTCCATCTTTTGCCAATTTTTCAATAACAGGACCGCCCGGATAACCCAGATTTAACATTTTCGCCACTTTATCAAAACTCTCTCCAAAACTATCATCAAGAGTAGTTGCAATTTCACATACATTTTCAATTCCGTTAAAATTCAAAAGTTTTGTATGACCTCCACTTACAAGCAAAACCATCATAGGTTTTATCTCTTCTTTTCCTATAAATACCGAATATATATGGCCTATTAAATGATTTACTCCAATTAACGGTAAATCAAGTGCAATACTTAAAGCTTTAGCCATCATAACACCCTCTTGTAAAGTAACACTAAGCCCAGGAGCATTCGTAACGGCTATAGCTTTCAAATAAGGAAAAAACTCTTTAGCCTCTTCTAAAATCTTAGGTAAAGCCTTGGCGTGAAGGCGGCTTGCAAGTTCGGGCACCACTCCTCCGTATTTTGAGTGTTCAAGCTCTTGGGAAATTTTTTTATGAAACAAAACTTTTAAATCAAAATCCATAACAGCAATTGAAGAATCGTCACAACTACTCTCGATTGCTAAAATCATTACTAACCTTTTTAATAGAATTTTAACATTTTTGTATTAAACTTTGTATAGTAACATAACCGTTAATATTATCAGCTAAGGAGATAAAATGAAAATTTTATTAATTGAAGACGATGAAAAAATAAAGAAAATTATAAAAGAAGGTTTTAAAAAGCTAGGATTTAGAATAGATACGGCAAGCGATGGGAAAGAGGGTTTGTATATGGCACAAAACAACGACTATGATGTATTGATAGTTGACTGGATGTTACCCGAACTTAGTGGAATAGATATGTTAAAACAACTAAAAAAAGAAAAAAATACCCCGGCTTTAATCTTAACTGCAAAAAGAGATATTGACGATAAAGTGGAAGGCTTAAGCATTGCGGATGATTATTTAACCAAACCTTTTGAGTTTGAAGAGTTAATAGCCAGAGTAAAAGCCTTATATAGAAGAAGCAAGAATCTTGACGACAATATAATAAAAATAAAAGATTTGGAACTTAACCCCGATACCAAAGAAGTAAAACGTGCAGGAAAATTAATAGAACTTACCGCAAAAGAGTTTGAGCTTTTGAAATATTTTATGATAAACAAAAATAAAATGATTACCGAAGATATGATTAAAAACAATCTTTGGGAAATGGATAGCGATATAGATTCGAACGTAATTAACGTATATATCTCTCATCTTAGAAAAAAACTCTTAAGCGAAGAAGAAAAAGAAAAAGTAAAAAATATAAAAAAACAATTAGCCGAATTAAAAGCCAAGGAAAACAAAAAAGAGAAAGATTATATCACTATAAAATCGCTAAAAGAACAAGAAAAAAGTATAACTTATTCTCTCATTAAAACATATAGAGGAATGGGATTTAAACTAAGCGATGAATAATTTAAGAAACACTCTTTTTATTCAATTCGCAATAGTCGTTTTTATAATAATCGCCCTTTTTGAGGGGGCTTTGATTTTCTTTTTAATAAGTTCTTTTAATATGCATTTAAAAGATAAACTCGTAATAATCGCCACTGAAATTTCAAACGAAAAATTCGACAAACAAACCCTTCTTAAAATCCAGCATAAATATAGAGTATACCCTCTTTTTATTAAAATCGTTTATAAAAAAGACGCCTTTTTTTCCAAAAAAGAATTAAAACCGGAAGACAAATTCATTAAGAAAAAAATTTCAACCCCTACGGGGAAAGAAACACTTTTAATTTATAACTACGTAAAAGGCAACAAAATCATCCAAGTCTCCACCGTTATATCCGGAAACGACGATAAAATTCAAATCGTAAAAACAATTTCACTTGCCATTTCTCTTTTTATTTACTTAATAGTCCTTCTTTTAGGTTATAAATTTATAGACGAAGTAGCATCATCCATAGAAGATGCCTTTAAAAGACTCAAAATATTCAATTCAAACGTATCTCACGAACTAAAAACTCCTTTAACGGTTATGAAAGGCGAAATTGAAGTAGCCCTTATGAACGACAACTGCGATAAAAAACTTTTAAAATCCCTTCTTGATGAAATAAACTACATAAACGAAATAACCGACAAACTTCTCTTTTTAACCAAAAAAGACACCCTAAACAAACAAAATTTCGAAGAGGTGGATTTAGAAGAGATTATTTTAGAGCTATTTGAAAAATATTCATCCAAAATCTCTATCTCCCTTGATATTCAAGAAGACGACTTCTCAATAAAAGGAGATAAAACCCTTTTAAAAATAGCCCTCTCAAACATTATAGAAAACTCCATAAAATACGGAGCTTCCAAAATTAAAATCTCTCTTAAAAAAGAGAAAAATAAAATCGTCTTATCAATCAAAGACAACGGAATAGGAATACCTAAAGAAAAACTTCCTTTTATTTTTGATGAATTTTATAGAGTTGATGAGAGTAGAAACAAAAAAATTAAAGGATTCGGACTTGGTCTGTCTATCGTAAAATCCATCATAAACCTTCACAATGGAAAAATAGAAATAAAAAGCGAAGGTGGGGTTGAAGTTATAATAGAATTTTTCTACCAAAAATAGATAATAAACCCAACCCACACCATAACGGGAATCGCAATAGAAACCATTACGGCCGCAGCCGCGGCGTCTTTTACATATTTAGCAAGTTCGTGAAAATTAGGACTTACCAAATCCACAACCCCTTCTATCGCGGAATTTAAAAGCTCAACCACAACCGGCACTAGCATACTTGCTATAATAAACACTTTAGCCCAAATAGGATAAGGCAAAAAGAGTGCCACAATAGAAAAAATAACAAAAAAAAACACTTGAAGTTTAAAAGAACTCTCATTTAAAAATACACTCTTAAATCCCTCCCTTGCATACCTAAAATTTTTCATAAAATTGTATTTTGGTTTCATTTTACTCTACACTCCTTAAAAATATCCATTTTAGGATTGTAAACTTTCGTTTTTACATCTATAAGCCCCAAAAGCGTACTAAAAATATTATCTTGAGTATAAGATTTAGAAGCTATACTTTTTACACAAGAAATATTAATATCAAAGCCTTTTCCAAACCACACAACCGATGCCGGATGTTTTTGAGCATCCGGTGCTATAAAATAAGGCATTCCGTGAAGATATATGCCGTTTTCTCCAAGACTCTCCCCATGGTCGGACATATAATACATAGCAACGTTATATTTTTTTTGGTTCTTTTTTAAAAATTCTATCGTTTTTTTAAGAAAATGGTCGGTGTATAAAATAGTATTATCATAAGCATTTATGACCTCTTCTTTTTTACAGTTTTGAAGCTGGTTATTTTTACAAACCGGTTTAAATTTCTCATACTCTTTAGGATATCTTTTGTAATAAGCCGGTCCGTGGGAACCTTTCGTATGAAGTACGATCAAGATGTTATTCGAATTGTTTATATCGTCTATCCATTTTTGAAGCCCCACAAACAACACCTCATCAACACAGTTTCCATCTTTACAAAAAGGTTTTATATTTGCGTTATTAAAATCCTCATAATTTTTAATTCTACTTGCAACACCTTTAGACCCTGAATCGTTATCCCTCCATAAAACGTTTACCTTAGCTCTGTTTATCACATCTATAACGGAATCTGTATTTTTTGCAAGTTTATCAGAATATTCGCTTTTTGTATAAGGCGAAAACATACAAGGCACACTTACTGCCGTTTCGGTCCCACAAGAATGAACATCTGGAAAATTTATTAAATCTTTAGTCGTTTCTAAGTTTGGATTCGTATCTCTTTTATATCCGTTTAAAGAAAAATGGTCCCACCTAGCCGCTTCTCCCAAAACAAATATAATAAGTTTAGGCTTTTTCTCTTTTAACTGAACGGCATCAAGTCCTATATGCTTAAATTTTATAGGCTTTGTAAAATATTTTTCGTTTATATATTTCCCAAGAGAATAGAGATAATAAGTGGGATTTGTATACATTCTTAAAGTTTTATGGCTTCTAAAAAAACTAACCCAATATTTAGAAAACGCAAAATAAAGTCCGACAATAGAAATAACGTTAAACCCTATAAGCTTTAATCTTGAAAAAAGTTCGGATTTTAAAGGTCTTTTTATAATTTCTGTCTTATAAACCGCCAAAGAGGGCAAAATTCCTAAAAAGAAAAGATTTAAAAAAAGCTTTATATTAAGCAAATCTTTAACTTCATTAGTATCGGTTTCAAAAATATTTTGAATCATTTTATCATTAATAATTACCCCGTATTCCTGCATATAATAACTTGCCGCACTTGAGAGTAAAAACAACAAAATCAAAACGCCTTTTATAATATATTTATTGGAAATTAATAATAAAAGGGTCGATAAAACCACAAACAAAAGCCAACCAAGCCCCACCATAAAAAACAGATTATGAAAAGATTTAAAAGAGTATTTGAAAAAGACAAAATTATCAAACAAAACAAAAAATAAAGAAGCGAAAATTATCAGTTGAGTTTGAGTAAATTTTAACTCAATATTAAATTTCATATATTTCCTTTTTTTATTATTATATTTAAGTGTAATTAAAAATAAATTAACTTTTTTTAGTATAATTCCGCTAGGATTTTTAGGTTGTAGAGTCGATGTAGAAAAATTTTTATATCGCCTCTACAACCTCCTTCAAGGAGGCTAAAATGTTCATCTTCACAGATAAACTTCAAAAAACTGATAAAATAAAAATTACACAAGAAAGACAAATCATATTTTCAACCGTAAATAACGAAAATATTTTAAACTGGTTAAAAACTCACTCTTTTCCAGAAAGCTTTATAGAAGATATTCAAAGCGAAGAACAGTCAATTACTTATGAAGAAGGTGAAAACTTTAAATTTATGGTTTTAAAATATATATCATTTGACGAAGAAGAAAACTTACTTTATGACGATTCAAACGTAGTGACTATTATTACAGAAAACAAACTTTTCATTTTAGCCGAAAAAAGAGACATTATCGTAGAACTCGCCAAAAAATTCGCAAAAAGATGCCATAAATATAAAGATTTTGAATATTTATTATATCAAGTAGCAGATATTTTAATAGATAACACGATACTTATTATAGACGTAATAGATGAAGCTTTAGAAGATTTAGAAGATAGTATTTTTCACGAAAACATAGAAGAAGATGACTTACAAAAAGACATTTACTATGCAAGGCGTACACTAAATAGAATTACAAAAGTCTCTATCCACGAAAAAGATGTATTAAACAGAGCCTATCACAGATTCGACCCTCAAATCAAAGAAAACTTAAAATACGAATTTATAGACTTAAACGAACACTTAAAATATTTAATCAACGAATCAAAAACCCTACTTGACAGAACTGGATATCTCCTAAACCTTCATATGGGGATACTCTCTACCAAAATGAACAAAGCTATGCAACGCCTGGCTGCTATATCTTTGATATTCTTACCTTTAACGTTCGTTGTTGGAAACTATGGAATGAACTTTGAACATATGCCGGAACTTCACTGGAAATACGGCTATTTAATGACCTGGATAGTAAACCTTACAATAGCCGGAAGTATCTACTGGTGGCTTAAAAAGAAAAAATGGATTTAACTTCTTTATAAGATTCTTATATAATACAAGAACAAAAATCTTACAAAAGGAAAGTTATGAAAAACCTATCAATTACCAAAAAAATTTTTATCTTAATTTTTGGTGTTATCTTTTTAATGAGTACTGCCTCAGTTATCCTCTCCATTAAAGAAATAAAAGACGTCACCGAAAAAAACATTCAAAAATTTAAAGAAACAACTCTTAAACAGAAAAAAAAAGAACTTCTAGACAAAAGTGAAATCGTTTACAAAATAATAGAATCTCATTACAAAGAAACACTTCCTTCTGAAATGGAAAAAAACGCAAAACATTATTTAACTCAAAGAATGGAAATTCTTTTTAATATTCTAAACACTTACTACCAAAAACATAAAAACTACTCAGACATTAAAGAAAAAATTAAAAACCTAGTAAAATCTGTAAGATACGGAAAAAGTGGATATTTTTGGATAAACGATATGAACTATAAAATGGTAATGCACCCAATTAAACCGAAGTTTAACGGCAAAACATTTATCCATACCCCAAAAGTGCCTTTTGTAGAACTTGGCGTAAATGCCCTTAAAAAATCCAACAAAAACTACGCTTTTATCAAATACAAATTCTACAACCCTGCTACTAAAAAATATGAATTTAAAGTTTCTCTCGTAAGACTCTTTAAGCCTTTTAACTGGGTAATAGGAACCGGAAGATACATAAGCGACGTAACGCCTCAAGTCCAAAAAGCAGTTTTACAAAACATTAAAGATATAAGATTTGGAAAAAGTGGATATTTTTGGATAAACGATATGAACTATAAAATGGTAATGCACCCAATTAAACCGAAGTTTAACGGCAAAACATTTATCCATACCCCAAAAGTGCCTTTTGTAGAACTTGGCGTAAATGCTCTTAAAAAATCCAACAAAGACTACGCTTTTATCAAATACAAATTCCACAACCCTACTACTAAAAGATATGAAGAAAAACTCTCAATCGTAAGAAAATTTAAACCTTGGAATTGGGTAATAGGAACCGGTACCTATCTTCAAGATATAAAAGATACAATCAATAAAATGAGAGAAGATGCAAACAAAGAAATTAAATCACTTATTATTCAAACCGTTATTATGGATGCAATTATAGGAATTCTAATTTTAATACTAGCTTATATGATAAGTAAAATTCACATAATAAACCCTATCCAAAAACTTTCTCAAAGAATAGAGGATTTAGCAAGTGGAGAAGCCGATTTAACAAAAAGAGTAGATATCTTTACAAAAGACGAAATAGGATACATCGCTAAAAATGTAAATAAATTTATAGAAAATTTAGCAGAAGTGATTACAAATATTAAATTCAACTCATCAAAAAGCAACTCATTAGCAGATGATACTCAAAAAAACGCCAACCTATTAGAAGACAATATCAAAAAACAATCAAAAGCTATAGAAAACATAAGCTCTTACACAAAAGAAGTAGAAAGTGACTTAGGAACGGCTGAAGAAAATCTAATTTCAAGTGTTGAAGATATAAAAGAGACTCACCAGGCATTAGAAGATATGATAAGCACCCTAAACGAAGTAATAGAAAATATCCAAAATGAATCTCAAAAAGAACTTATCGTATCGGCAAAAATCACGGATTTAGCAGAACAGTCAAATCAAATTAAAAAAATTATCAGCATTATAAAAGAAATAGCAGACCAGACAAACCTACTTGCACTAAATGCAGCAATTGAAGCGGCACGTGCCGGAGAACACGGACGTGGATTTGCAGTAGTGGCAGATGAAGTGAGAAAACTGGCAGAACGTACCCAAAAATCTCTTACAGAAATTGATTTAGCCATTAACGTAATAGTAAAAGGCATTGACGAAGCCCAAGAAGAAATTGAAAAAAATGCAAATGACTTTTCTAAAATATCACAAAAAACAAATCTCTTAATAGAAAAAACAAATACCACCGTAGATAAACTTTCTATCACTATAGACAGCTCTTATAAAGCATTAAATGAAACAACAAAAATTAATACTCACGTAAGATTGTTAATAGAAGAACTTGAAGATTTACTCAAAGATAAAGAAATCACAGAAAAAGTAGCTATAAATCTAAAACAAATAGCGAATTCTCTAAAACATATCATCAAAAACTTAAAACAAGAGAGTGATAAATTCAAAGTTTAATCTCTCTAAGCTCTCTTCCACTAAAATTTCGACTTTATTAAAAAATCTACAATTAATTCTTAACTCTTTTAATAAAAAGTATCTGGCACTATTAAATGAATATAAAATAAAAAAGAAGAGAATTAAACTCCAGCTTCCTCTCTTCTTTGTAAATAATCCCAATATTCGTCAACTTGTTTTTGCCACTCTTCGATAATCCATTTATTTTCCGGTTTGAATAGATGAGAAAATCTTCCTTGTCTTGATAAGTACTCTTCAATAGGAAGCTTATTTTTAGGTCTGTATGTAATAGTAAGTTTGTGTCCGTCTTCAATTTCATATAAAGGAAACGCACACGTTTCAACTGCAAGGTCTGCAATTTCAACCGTTTCTTCTGGTTTAAATTTCCATTCAGTTGTACATGGACTTAAAGCATTTATAAAAGTAGGACCTACAGTACTAATAGCTTTTGCAGCTTTTTGTGCTAAATCTTTCCAATGTTTAGACCCAGGAATCGCTGTAGCTACATATGGACATCCATGAGCTGCCATAATCATTGTAAGATCTTTTTTTCTTTGTTTTTCACCGTAACTTACTCTTCCTCTTGGAGTTGTTGAAGTGTGAGCCCCTAGAGGAGTCGCACTACTTCTTTGACCTCCGGTATTTGCATAATTTTCGTTATCAAGACATACATATAAAAAGTCGTGACCTCTCTCAGCCGCACCACTTAATGATTGAAAACCGATATCGTAAGTACCACCGTCACCACCGAATGCTACAAATTTAACTCTTCTGTCTTCATTATAAAGCTTATTTTTTCTGCTAAGTGCACTATACATAGCTTCAGCACCGGCAATCCCTGCTGCTGCGTTTTCAAATCCGATATGAATCCAAGAAACGTCCCAAGACGTATACGGATAAATTGAAGTACAAACCTCAAGACATCCGGTTGCCGTAGAAATAACCAAATCATCATCAGTAGCGTTTACTACTTCTCTAACTATCATACTATGAGCACATCCGGGACATAATCTATGACCACCTTGAAATCTATCAGGAGTACACGCAAATTCTTTTAATGTTGTAATCTTTTTCATAAAAACTCCTTAATTAAATGATAACTTAGGACCTCTAAGGTTTATGAAACCTTGTAAGTCAGTTACTCTTTTTCCAGCGTCTGCATTTTGTTTTGTTTCTTTAATAACTTCCAAAATATGTTCAACAGTCGTATCTCTTCCACCAAGTCCATAGATATAGTTTGTTATAATAGCACTTTGTCCGTTTGCTACAAGTGCTCCTGCCACTTCATTATAAAGTGCTCCTGTTGTTCCCATAGGTGCACTTCTATCAAGTGCCGCAATTGCTTTTACGTTTTTAAGTTTTTTAGCAATTTCATTATACGGGAACGGTCTAAATACTCTTGGCATAAGTAAACCTACTTTAATCCCCTCACTTCTAGCTTTATCTACTGCAAGCATTGCCGTTTCATATGCACTTCCCATCACTACAAGTGCGATATCGGCGTCATCAAGTTTATATGTTTCAACAAGATTATATTTTCTACCTGTAAGTTTTTCGAATTCATTAAATATTTCCTCAATTACCGGGAAACTTTCCATTAAAGCTTTATGTTGAACGGCTTTATGTTCAAAATGCCACTCTTCTTCCGTTTGAGCCCCATATGTTACCGGATTTTTTGTATCAAGCATTGGATTTAAGGCTTTGTATTCACCTATAAATTTATAAGCATCTTCATCTTGAAGAGGTTCAACTACTTGAGCCGTGTGTGATACTAAAAACCCATCTTGATTTGTTGTAACCGGAAGTCTAACTCTCTCATCTTCTCCGATTTTAAACGCACATAAAGTCATATCATACACTTCTTGCGGGTTGTTTACCATTAGATGAATCCATCCGGCATCTCTACCTAAATATAAATCACTATGGTCTCCGTGAATATTAAGTGGGGATGCAAGAGCTCTGTTTACTACCGTCATAACAATAGGTAGTCTCATACCACTTGCTTGGTAAAGTACCTCTACCATCAAAGCGTAACCTTGGCTTGAAGTAGCAGTTGCTACCCTACCACCGGCAGCTGCAGCACCAACACAAGCACTCATTGCGGAATGTTCACTTTCAACCTTTACAAATTCACCATCAACATATCCATCAGCCAAAAATTGAGCGTAATTTTGAACAATTGGAGTTGACGGTGTAATAGGATAAGCTGCAACTACATCAACTTGAGCTTGTCTTAAGGCGTGAGCCGCCGCCATATTTCCGTCCCAAACTTCCTTACTTTTTAATTCGTATCTTTCAGCCATTATTTATCCTTTTTATCTTCTTTTGTAGGCCATTGTTTTAAAGCCTCTTGCGTTTCAACATGTTCTGGGAACATAAGAAGTGATTTAATTGGAGTTGGACAAACTTCTACACAAACTCCACACCCTTTACAAAGGTTATAATTAATTCCTTTGATTTTGGCCTGTTTTTTACCTCTTTTATTTACAACTTCTTCAACTTCAAAACAGCTATCCGGACAAAATACCCAACAAAAATCACAATCGATACAAAGGTCTCTGTTAAATACCGGTTTTTCAACCCTCCAATCAGCCACTTTATAATTGTATGAATGGAATTTACTTCTAATTTTCTTTTCCGGGTCTTCAAATGAAGGTAAAACCGCTCCGAATTGAATATTATCCCAAGTTGTTAACATTTCTTTTGGTGTTGCCATAATATCTCCTTAATTTACTTCTTCGTAAGCTCTTTTAATAGCTCTTAAGTTACCGTCAATAATTTTTTGTGGAAATTTTGATAAGATATCTTCAATTGAAACCAAGAAATCTTCAAAAGGTAAAATTTGACTTACTTTTATAAAAGCCCCAAGCATTGGTGTGTTTGGAATTGCTCTTCCGATTTCTTCTTGAGAAATTTTAATAGCATCAATTACATAAAGCTTTTTACCTTCAAGATGTTTTGCCATTTTTACAAGTTCATCTTTATTTAAATGAGACGTTACGATAAATACCGTATCATCAGTCGTATTATCTACAATCTCTTCTTGAAAAACCAAAGAAGGGTCAATAACCAATACATAATCCGGTATCATCCATTTTGAATGGTCTAAAATAGGCTTATCTGCAATCTTATCATAAGCAGTCATAGGTGCCCCTCTTTTTTCCGCACCGTATACCGAATACGCCTGTACATACTTACCAGTTCTAGCCATAACATCAGCAAGAGCTTTCGCACCTGTTACTGCCCCTTGTCCTGCACGTGAATGCCATCTAATTTGTAGCATAAGTTATCCTTTTTTTGTCATATTTTAACTAAAATTTACTTAAAGTAGTATTAATATAGCATAAATTTTCTCTTAAATTGTCAATCTTTAAATAAAAAACGCTTTTTTTCATATTTTGTTACTAATAGTAATAAAAAATTTCATCCCCAATTTAAGTTAAAAGTTGTATAGTTTCCCCAAAGGAGTGAAAATGAATATTTTAATAGCCGGTGCCGGAAAAGTGGGTTATAACATAACAAAAACCCTCTCTTCAAAGCACAACGTAACAATTATAGATAAAAACGAAAAAGCACTCGAAATATTAAAAGAATCACTTGAGGTTTTAACAATAAAAGGCGATATGAGAAGCCCAAAACCTATATGGGATTGGGATTTTTATATAGCCGTTACCAATAACGACGAAATTAATCTTATTTCAAAATTAATAGCGGAAGAGTTTTTAAGCATTAAAAAAATGCATAATAAGACTTACAAACACAGCATACATATCCATCAATTTTCAAAAATTAAACATCTCCCAGTGCATATTTCATCTATTGCGTTTAATATATTTAATCCCTCCCTTGTTTAAAAATAATCTTTTTTTGTATAATAAAAAGCTGTTTTTGAAACGTTTAATAGCTTCAATCTTTTATTTAAAGACAGCCCGTCTTCCGCTTGGACCTGTGGACTGTCTTCTTTTATTAACTCTATTATATAAGTCCAAGCTCATAAGCAGGTTCCATAAAAATTTAAATTTTTATGAAGTCCTGGCTTTTTTTCAAGCTATTCTTTTTCAACAACGGTTTCTCCTAATTTCTTTGCTAGTAACTCTTTTTCTTTTTGAAGTCTTTTTATTTCTTTTTTATAATCTTTTACCACACTGCTTTTATCAAATACCAATACCGCATTTTCTAAAAACTGCTTTTTCCATTGTTTTACCGTATTTGGATGCAACTCAAATTCACTTACTATCTCATTTATTGTTAAATTCTCTTCAAACATCTTTTTTATTATTACTTTTTTCTTAACTTCTTTTTTTGCTCATTCTCTCACTCCTTTTTATCTAGCCTCTTTAGATATATTTTAACATCTCTTTCCGATCTTTTTTTCGAGAGGCATTATAAGGAAGACTCGAATTTTTTACGGTATTAATACTGCTTAGCAGAGATTTTTGGAAGAAGTTTTAATATGTCTTATAGCTTCTAACGCATCAGACTTTATAATCTCTGCACATCTTCTTAACTCTTCCTTGTCTTCATAATCAAACTCAACCCCTATATAATGAACTCCAGCTTCTTTTGCACTTACCATATCAAGACAGGTATCCCCTATCATCCAGGTAGCTTTTTTGTTTGCATTCATTAAATAAATTGCCTTTAAAATAGGCTCAGGGTGTGGCTTTGGTTTTTTTACGTCTTCTCTACCTATTAACACATCAAAATAATCCATTACCCCAAAATACTCTAAAAGCTCTCTTGAATAAAGCCCCGTCTTTGTAGTCACAATCCCAAGCCTTGCAAACTCTTTCGCCTCTTTTATAGCCTCTTTTGCATTCGGAAGTAAAATTGTCTTTTTTTTTGAGATTATCCTATATCTCTCTTTGTAAGCATTCACGAAATCCCATACATTTTCTTTAATACCAAGCTTTGAAAACATAACCTCAAGAGGAAGCCCTATAAGCCTCTTTACCTCTTCATCCCCTGGATATTTTCTATTAAACTTCTCAAACGTATGCCTAAACCCATCAAGTATGGCATCCGTAGAATCAATAAGTGTTCCGTCTAAATCAAACAAAATTACTCTCACTATAATGCCCCTAAATATTCAGACAAAAAGATGATAGAATAAATAAACAAAAGGGGCGAAAATGAGAAAGAAAAAAGGCACTGACTAAATAGCAATTTTAAGACCTTTAAGATTAAGTTCAACAAAAAACATAGCAAGCTTTTGATTAAGCCATTTAAAAGATTTAGCGTGAACTTTGGTTTTTCTAACAAGATAAGATATTTTATCCCTCATTTGTGAATTTAAATTCTCAACTAAATTTGTATGTTTTGATTTTTTTTGACTTGCTTTGTCTCCATATACATTTGAATATGCAAAATGACCATCTGTATAATATCTTTCTACTTTTGGTAAATCAAAATTGAATAATAATAAACTATCAATATTTTTCTTTTTTGATAAAAAATAAAAATAAAACTTTCTACCCGTTTTTATACCCCCTACTACACTCCAAATATTATTTTTTTTTCTATAAAGAGTATATAATTCGTCTAAACAAAGATAAGAAAAAACTAATTTTAATTTTTTTAATAATTTAATAAATTGATTATATAATTCTTTATATTCTTTCATTTTTTTTCTTAACTGATATTGAATTAAAGATAAACTCTTTCCTAAAATTCTAGCTATTTTCCTAAGTTCCATCTTTTCTTCATATAATTTAAAAATCATTTCTTTTTCCTCATCACTCATTCTTTTGTATGGTCTATATCTTTTACCTTTATCTGTACCTACTTTCATTGAATAACCTTTTTTTCAATAAAAAGCAACTTTTATTCCTTTATTTAGTCAGTGCCCATATTCAACCATTTTTTCGTTTATATTAAATCCTATATACTTTCGATTTAACCTTTCACACTCAAATAAGGTTGTACCACTTCCCATAAAAGACTCGATTACAATCTCATTTTCTTTTGTGTATCTTTTAATAAGCTGATACAGAATTCCGTGATATATGTTTTTATGTTTTCCTGATTTATCTCTTTCATTTATAAGTCAAAGACTATCAGCATTAATATCACAATTTTTCCAATCTTTTAAATTTAAATCATTAAATTTTGGCATTCAAGAACTCTCTTACCTCTTTTTTCACGTCAAAAGCATCTTCAATAGAGTTAATTTTTATATCTTCAAATTGTTTAGTAGCTTTTAAAATAGTTTTACTAATATCTAAAAATCCAATCTCTTCTTTTAAAAACTTTTCAATTGCAAATTCATTTGCCGTATTTACTACAACTCCTAAGTCACTTTTTTCTAAAAGCAAATCTTTTATCTCCCAAACCGGATATCTATTGTTTGCAATTTCTCTAAACTCAAGACTTTTAACTTCAAGCAGATTAACAGGCTTTAAAATTTCCTCTTTAACATCACCTAAAATTGCAAAGACAATTGGAAGCTTCATATCGGTTCTTGAGATATGGGCTGTTGTGCTTCCATCTTCCCACTCAACCAACGCGTGGATTATTGACTTTGTCTCTATAAAAGCATCAATCTCTTTTGTATTAAAAAGCCACTTTGCTTCAAGAAGCTCAAAAAGTTTATTTACCATAGTAGCACTATCAATCGTTATCTTAACCCCCATTGACCAATTTGGATGATTTAACACATCCTTTAATCTCGCTTTTTTTATATCCTCTATTTTCCAATCCCTAAGTGCTCCACCACTTGCTGTTATAAAAAGCTTTTTAAAATCCTCTTTTTCTCTTAAAAGATACCAAAGCCCGAAATGCTCACTGTCAATCGGGGTAATTCTTGAAACATCAATAAATTTACCGGCATTTACTAAAGATTCTTTATTAGCAAGTGCTATTTTTTTATTAAACTCCTGGGCTTTAAGAGTAGGTTTAAGTCCTGCATCCCCAACCAACGCATTTACCACCAACTCACTTTTTGATTTTTCAATAACTTCCAAAATCGCTTCTTCTCCGAATTTAACATCTTTAAAATTAATCCTATCAGCCGTTTTTTTATCTTTTACAACTACGTATTTCGGTTTAAATTCTTCAATTTGATAATTTAAAAGAGCACAGTTATTGCCGGCTACCAACGCTTCAATTTCTAACCCATAGCGTCTTGCAATCTCAAGCGTATTTACTCCAATACTCCCGGTTGAGCCAAGCAGTACCAATTAAACTCCTAGCAATACGAACATCAAAGGTGCCCCGAAAAGATATCCATCTATTCTATCCAAAACTCCTCCATGCCCCGGAAGTAAATTACCACTATCTTTAACACCGGCTTTTCTTTTTAAGTAACTCTCAAACAAATCTCCAAAAACTCCGGCAACACTTACCAAAAAACTTATTATAAAAGCGTTAAAAAAACCAACAAATTCCATTCCGATTAAACTTCCCAAAATAGTAGCTAAAACAACTCCACCTATAACACCTTCCCACGATTTATTCGGAGAAGTGGGACAAAACCTTTCTTTAAAAAACTGACCTTTAAAAATTTTTCCTATCAAATAAGCAAAACTATCGGTCCCCGCTACAATTACAATAAGCCACCCTATATAAGCCATTCCGAATTTAAGATATAAAGCGTAAATTATCATAACCGGCAAAAGAGGATAAATAATAGGAGAGATGATACTCAAATCTTTTTGATAATAAGCTATATAAGAAGCTGCAAAAATAACCCCTACAACTGCCGCTACAAGAGGGGAAATAAAAAACGAAAGCCCTATCGCTCCAATAGCCATATAAAAAATATTAACTTCACGAACACCAAAAAGCTTTTCAGCTTCCTTATATCCTACAAAGGATATTAGGGCTATTAAAAGTCCAGTTAAATATTTATTATCTATAAATCCAACTATCAACAAAACCCCAACTAACACCAAAGAGGTTATCAAACGCTCTTTCATATGAATCCTTTTTTCCAAATTATACTATACTTAAACCTTAAAATCTAAATGTTTAATTTCTCTATCGGTATCTTCTTTTAAATCTCCCTCGGCTAAAATCTTTTCACTTTTTTCTATTTCTCTGATTTCTTCTATTTTTCTCTCTTTTTCTTCGTTTATAATTCTTTGAAACTCTTTTGAAATATGTTCTCTAGCCAAAGAGTCGGCATAAACAGCAGCCGGAATATGCATATTCTGATTAATAAAGGTTACTTCTCCTATTAAACTCATAATTTTACCTTTATGGTGTTGTATTTTCCATACTCTACATTTGCACCCTCTTTTATTTTTACGAATTTTCTTTTTGTATAATCGACTTCACCTTCATCTTTTGAACTAAAAGCCACCGCAAGTTCTGCCGCTTTTTTAATTATATCATTATTTACACTTAATTTATTGTTTTTTACAATTACGTGAGCTCCCGGATGATTTTTGATATGAAACCAAAAATCGTTTGCATTTGCACTTTTTAAAAGCTTAATATTTCCTTTTTCGTTTTTACCGACCATTATTAAATAATCGTCATAATAAAATTTTGCAATGTTTTCCTCTTCTTTTTTCTCTTTTTTAGGAGGCTCATACGTTTTTAGCTCACTTAAATTTTTTGCATTCTCAACAAGCTTTTTATAATTTTGCAAAAATTCAAGCTGCTCTTTTAAATAATTTTTTTCGATATGTAAGTTTTGGGCTTTTTTCTTGGCTTTTTTCGCAAGACGATAATAATAATTTCCGATTTCATTTATATTTTTAAGCTCAGGCAAAGGAATAATTATCTCGTTTCCTTCAAAATCATAAGTTTTTAGCTCTTTTTGATAAGGTTTTATCTGATAAAGATTTACCATAGCAACATCTGCGTAAGTTTTATATTTTTGAGCTTTTTTTAAAAGCTCATTTTCACTTTCAAGCGAATTTAGTTTTTTTTGTATTTCTTTTATTTTTTTGTCTATTTTGTTTAAAATTGATTGTTTTTTTTGATTAAGTCTATTTTGATATTTTTTATTAAAAAGCTCTTGAGTATATTTTTCTAAATTATCAATCTCAAAAACTTTCTCTTTTATCTCTATACTCGGAAGCTCCTCAAGCTTAACCCCGGGTTTTACCACACGGCTTGATATGTTTTCGCTAATATGCCTTAAGCTCTCGATTATTCTATCTTCTTCATCAAGAATTATCGCATTTGTATAACGTCCCGTAAATTCAAAACAAATTTTTACAATCTCTTCTTTAAAATTGTTTTGGTTTTTAGCAGTAATTGTAATTATTCTCTCTTTTGCATTAACATCAAGCAGTTTTGCTTTTGTAAATTTTTTCTCAAATACAATATCAAAAGGAGCTCTAAACTTCTTAACAAGAGGATAATCGATATTAATATAAATATCTCCACTCCCTTTTGTCAAATCAAAATAATATTTATCATTATCAAATTGCATTAAAATAAGATTCTCATCAACTCTAAAAGCTTTTTTAATAAATTTGTGTTTTTTAATTTCATCTACTATTTTTTTAAGTATAAACGCTTTCAATTAAGTTCCTTAGGTTTTTCTATAAACGAGCCTTGAGCTCCATCTATTCCTATTTTTTTTATAATTTCATACACTTTTTTATTAGTAACAAATTCCGCAATAGTTGAACATCCCAAATCTTTTGCGAATTCGTGAATATGTTTTGTAATAATATATAAATTTTCATCTTTATCAATATTTTCAACTAAACTTCCGTCTATTTTTATAAAATCCGGCTTTAATTTCGATAAATATATAAAATTAGAATATCCGCTTCCAAAATCATCTATTGCTATTTTCACACCGAATTGTTTTACTTTTTCAACAAATTTTTGTAACTCTTCAAAATCTTTAAAATTTTCGTTTTCTAAAAGTTCTATTATTACTCTTCCTTGCATATCGTATTTTTTAATATTGGTTATTAAAAAATCCACAATTTCCTTATTTTCTATATCTTTATAAGAAAAATTCAACGAAACCGATTCTTTTTTATTCTGAAAAATCTCAAAACTTTTTTTAATCATAATTTTCGTAAGCTCATAATAATAATGAGCGGGTTTAATAAAATCTAAAAATTCAAAAGGAGAAATAAACGTATTTCCCTCTTTTATTCTTACCAAAGCTTCATATGTTACTTCTTGTTTCTCTATCTTTTGAAAAATAGGCACAATTCTATTTTCTTTAATAGCTTTTTTTACCATTTCTAACGATTTAAGTTCATCTCTTAATTTTTTTTCCAATCCTAAATCTTCACTATATTCCACAAACTGTAAGTTATGATGCCTTGCATAATTTAAAGCCAAATCAGCCTTTACTCTTATATCTTTATAATTCCCCTTTACCAATACAATTCTCACATCTATATCAAGAATAATCGAAGAACTTTCAATATTAATTTCAATAAGTTCTTTATCAAAATAATTTATTATCTTTTCTATAATTCCTTCAAACGAATCATTCGTATATCCGATTATTAAAAACTGATCGGCTCCGCTTTTATATACGTTACAACCGGCTCCCACCAAACTTTTTAAAATGACGGCAACTTTTTTCAACACCTCATCCCCCACCTTTTCTCCATATATATCATTAATTTTGGAAAAACCTTTAATATCTACTAAAGCCCCTCCTTTCATATCGTATATTTTTAAATCTTCATCCAATTGAAATCTATTAGGAAGCCCTGTTATCCTATCATTATACAAAAGTTTTTTAAGCTCTTCATTTTTCTTTAATATTTCTTTGGATTTTTCTTTAACTTTCTTTTCCAAATTTTTATTCAAATCATTTAACTCGCTTGAAGTAGCTTTTATCAAACTTGTAAGAGCTTTAATAGTAAACAATTTATTATATTTCGGAATATATTCTATATTTTTATTAACAATTTCGCTTTCGCTTAAAACTAAAATTGTCATCGTTTGATTAAAAAACAAAGGTTCATCAGCAGTAAAAAACTCTCCATAAGTAAAAAATCCGCTAACATCCGCAATTTGAGCGAAAGGTTCTATTTCATACTTGATATCTTTTCCTAAAAATCTTCTTCTCGCCATACAAGAATAAATAAATATACTCTCCACTTCCACTTCTTTTAAAGAATCGAATAAAGCTTTATCTTGTTTTAAAATATTACTAACATCTCCAAATCCAAACTTAACAATACTACCTTCTTCCAAACTTCCGGCAAACAACAAACTCCCGTTTTCATATTCCTTCAAAACCGCTCTAGCTATTTTTAAATTATTTTTTTCTATAATCAAAGGAAACTGTATTCCTATTTGAGCTATATCACTAGAAGCGTCTTGAAAATAATATTTATATACATAAGCTGCTTTTTTATTATCTATTTCATAAACAATATTTCCTTTCGCTTTTGTAATTACCATATTTTTTCCTATTCCTTCCCAATTAAACCCATACCTTCTATTGACAAAAATATCTCCTTTGATAACTGCCGCTACAGCTCCTTTCGAAATAATATTTTTATTATCAAATACCAAAGTTTCTTTAAATTTTGCATTATCCCCGGCAAATCCCCCGGCAATAGGTATATTACACTCTTTTTTTATACCTTTTAAAAATTCATCCCCGTTAATATTCAATCCGTCACTAAACACTATCGCTACTTTTGCATCTTTTAAATTTAATCTTTTTCCAAATTCCTCTCCGAAATCTTCACTTTTGCATTTCTTTTTCAAAGATACTATTTCTACTTTCGCTTTATCAAAAAAAGAAGCACTGATTATTATTTTGCGACCTGTAATTTTATCGTTTACTATTTCACCATCCGTTGTCGCTCCTATAACTTTTGCACCGGGATAATATTTATTAATCAAACTCAATATATGAGAAATTTTAGATTTATCAGACACTCCGCTAAAAACCTGAAAAAGATTTTCTTTTTTAGGAAGGTTTTTAAGAAAGGTTATCAATTCGTCATCATTTTTATAAATTAAATTATAAGTTTTCATAAAAAAACCTTTTTTTATAATTATATATTACCCCCCACTGTCAATTAAGCGTTATTAAATTTCATATTTAGCCCGTTTTATAAATTGTCTTATCTTTTTTTCATCTTTTTTACCCGGCAAACTCTCAACCCCGCTACTTACATCAACGCCGTAAAAACCATACCTTCCAACCTCAAAAACATTCTCAGGAGTAAGCCCCCCGGCAAGTATTATATTTGAATTGTCTCTATTTTCAAACCACTCAATAGGAAGCCTTTTCCCTTTTCCACCATACTCTTTTACAAAAGCATCGACTATTTTATACCTATTACCGTATTTTTCCAAATCTTGTTTCCCTTTTGCCCTTACAACAGGTAAGTATTTGCAATTTAATTTGCTAAAAAACTCTTCATCCACATCAAAATGAATTTGAGCTATATCGGCTTTTAAAAACTCCATTGCCCCGTTTATAGCTTCAGCGTCCATATTTACAAAAAGAGCCACTTTCGTAACAAAAGGAGGTAGTTTTTCAATAATTTTTTTAGCTTCTTTTACTTCAATAAATCTTGGTGAAGATTTATAAAAAACAAATCCTAACGCATCAGCCCCCGCATCAACCGCTACTTTCGCATCTTCATAGTTTGTTATTCCACAAATCTTTACTCTCATATTATCCCCTAAGACTCTCAATCGCTTTTTTATAATCACTTGATTTAAAAACAAAACTTCCAGCCACCAAAATATCAGCCCCAGCTTCTTTTAACAATTTAGCGTTTTTATCGTTAACACCTCCATCAACTTCAATTAAAAGGTTTGGATTTTTCTTACTTGCTAATTCTCTTAATTCTTTTATCTTATCAATTACACTTGGAATAAACTTCTGCCCTCCAAAGCCAGGATTTACGCTCATTAATAAAACCATATCAACATCAGATACAATATATTCAAGCAAACATACAGGAGTTGCAGGATTTAACACAACTGCCGGGCGAATACCTTCGTTTCTTATTTTTTGAATAACTCTATTTATATGCTTTTCCTCTTCTATATGAAAACTTATAAATTCAGGCTTTAGATACTTATACATATCGATAAAAAACGGAATATTCTCCACCATAAAATGAATATCAAGAGGCACACCTATAGCTTTTTTTACAGCTTCAACTATCATAGGACCCATTGTCATATTAGGGACAAAATGTCCATCCATTACATCAACGTGAATAAAATCAGCCCCGGCTTCACTTACCTTTTTTACATCTTCAGCTAATCTTCCAAAATCTGCACTTAAAATACTTGGTGCTATTTTCATAACTTTCCTTTCACTTGATTTCTTCCGGAATTTTTAACTTCATATACGGCTTCATCGGCCCTTGCTACTACATCCTCTAACTTCTCACCCTTTTTAAACTCCGTAACTCCTATACTTACCGTAACTTTTTTACCGTTAAAATCAAACTCTTCAACACTTCTTCTAATTTTTTCAGCCACCAAAAATGCATTTCCATAATAGGTAAACGGTAAAACAACTACAAACTCTTCACCTCCCCACCTACCTAAAATATCGCTTGAGCGAATCTCTTTTTTTATAAGTTTAACAAAAATTTTTAAAACTTTATCTCCCTCTTCATGTCCGTAAGTATCGTTTATGCTTTTAAACTTATCAATATCCAAAAACAATAAAC
This sequence comes from uncultured Nautiliales bacterium, assembly GCA_964445785.1. Classification (GTDB taxonomy): domain Bacteria; phylum Campylobacterota; class Campylobacteria; order Campylobacterales; family Nautiliaceae; genus Nautilia. Next base: position 23,844 of record CAYULY010000008.1, on the reverse strand, counting down.
TTCCATGAGAGCTATTTAAGATATATTTTAAACGCTCTTCTATAGTTCCTCTATTTAAAGTTTTCGTAAGCAAATCTATCTCCGACTTTTTCTTATAAAAAAACGTTTTATATACGAAAAAAATTAAAATTGCTACCAATAAAACTAAAAAATATACGTAAAAATTACTTTGCTTTTGAATAAAGCCTTCTCCTATATATTTGGCAACTATTCTATTTCTTTCATTTTCACTAATAGACCTAATTACTCTATCTATTTCAGGTTTTAAATCCTTCAAATTTTTTTTTATCATAACCTGCAGTTTAAATGTAAAAGGAGTTTTAAAAGCTATCCTAACTTCTCCTAAATGATTTTTATTTATCATCCAAAGCACACTCGGCAAAACATCAACAACACATTCAGCTTTCTTATCCAAAACAAGATTAAAAGCATCTTTTAAACTTCTTGCCGGAATATATGTTTTTGAAGGATAATATTTTTTCATTAATTTATGAGCCGTATAGTTATATCCTACCGCTATTTGTTTAATATCTTTAATAGAAGAAAACTTTAAATCATTTCTGCAAGCAATAGCAAAAGGAAATTCTACATAAGGAATAGAAAAAATGGCATATTTTTCTCTGTCTTTTGTTCTAGAAGTAGCTACTGTAATATCAATATTACCATCTTTTATTCCTTCTAAAATCTTAATCCATACAGGTTCTATAACCAAATCATAATCCAAATCAGCTTTTTTCGCTATTAATTTCCAAAAATCAACTCCTATTCCTTCCACTTTAGTACCGTTAAACATAGTAAAAGGAGGCCAACTAGGCGTTATGACTACTCTTAACTTCTTTGTTACTATATTTTCAATTTTCTCTTTATATGTTGCAGAAAGATTTAATTTTTTTTTAAGATACAAAGAAAGTAAAAGAGGCGAAATATTAACTGTGTCATCCCCATCAAAATAAATACTTAAAAATTTAGCGGCGTTTTTGTTTAAATCATAAAATTTTTTATAAGCCACAAGATAATATTTATTAAACTTTATTCCGAGTTTAGACAAATCATAATAATAAACATTCGGAATATTTAGCTTCCTATGAGTAACTATAGCGTCAATTTTTTTATCTTTAAACTCTTTTACAGAAGATGAAATTTTATGAATCTTTTTATCAAATGAAAAAAAGAAAATATCAGAAACAATATCAGAATTCGCAATATTTTTTATACGATCTAACGGTACATTTGAAAAAACATAACTGTTTAAATTACCAATTCCAGAAACAACTACAAAATCTTTATTTGCAATTTTTGGCAATTCTTTATAACTTATAATAAAAAATCCGTCTTTATGATAAAAATCCAATCTTTTTTTAACAAAAGGCTTAGGTAAAGAAACGGAAAAATTTTCATCGGTATAAACATTAACATCGGCATATAAAATTACAGCTAAGAGCAAAAACAAAAGCCTCATCATTCTCCTTAACAATATCTTTTTTTAAGACAATCATAAAGTTCTATTCTCCTATCTCTAAAAAACGGCCAAATCTTCCTAACCTCAGCTGCGGCTTTTAAATCAATCTCAGCCTCAATCACTTCTTCCTCATTTCCTCCCATTACAATCTCTTCGCCTTGTGGTCCATAAACAAAACTTCTGCCCCAAAACTCTATTCCGCCAAGTACTCCACTCTCATCTTTCTCTTTCCCAACTCTATTTACCGCCACAACATAAACCCCATTACCAACAGCGTGTCCTCTTTGGACACTAAGCCAGGCGTTTAACATCTTCTCTTTTTCTTCTTTTGTATTCTCTTTTTCACAAAGCTCATCTTTCCTATCCTTAGGACACATAAGATACCCGATAGCCGTCGGATAAATTAAAATCTCAGCCCCTTTAAGTGCCATAATCCTTGCAGGCTCGCTATACCACTGGTCCCAGCACACCAAAACTCCAAGTTTGCCAACAGATGTATCAATCGGTTCTATACTATCTCCTGGGGTAAAGTAAAACTTCTCATAAAACCCCGGATCATCCGGAATATGGGTTTTTCTATATTTTCCGGCAACTTTTCCCCTATCAAACACAACGGCAGTATTATAATAAATCCCATCCATAATTTTTTCAAACAAACTTGCTACTAAAACTATATCTTGTTCTTTGCTAACTCTCCTCCAAAACTCAACATCCTCTTCAAAACTTTCAGCCAAATCAAAATATTTAGTATCTTCACTTTTGCAAAAATACTCACTCTGATGAAGCTCTGGCAATATTACAAGCTTACCTTTTGCTCTTTTTATCATTTCAAGAGTGTGTTTAACGGTAGCCTCTTTACTTCCTTTGTAGCTTTGCTGGATAAGAGAGATTTTCATAAGACGCCTTTTTTTAAGAATTTTAGCAAAAATGATATAATTAGACAAAAAGGAGAGAGATGGCGAATTTATTAATAATCGGTGCTGGTGGAGTTGGAAGAGTATCTGCTTTTAAAGCGGCAAAAAATAAAGATACTTTTAAAAATATAGTTTTAGCTAGCAGAACAAAGTCAAAATGTGATGCTATTGCAAAAGATATAAAAGAGAAACTTGGAGTTGAGATTAAAACTTATGCTCTTGATGCAAACAAAAAAGAAAATGTCGTTAATTTAATCAAAAAAGAGAATATTGATATAGTCTGTAATGTTGCTCTGCCTTATCAAAATCTCCCTATTATGCACGCCTGCATTGAAACAAGCACAGCTTACCTTGATACAGCATTGGCTGAAACAGAAGATAACCCAGATACTTATTACGATTTACAATGGGCACTTGATGAAGATTTTAAAAAAGCACATACTATGGCACTTCTTGGATGTGGATTTGACCCGGGGGTTACTTCTATAATGGTAAAATATGCAGCTGATTATTTGCTTGATGAACTTGAAGAAGTTGAAATTTATGATTGTAACTTTGGAGAGCACGGACACGCTTTTGCTACAAACTTTGACCCAGAAATCAACCTAAGAGAGCTTAATCTTCCGGGTAAATACTGGGAAAACGGAGAGTGGAAGACAACTAAACCTTTTGAAGTACAAGTAAAACACTCTTATCCAGAATGCGGAGAGGCTACAAGTATTTTAATTTGGCACGAAGAACTTGAAAGTATTGTTAAATTCTTCCCTAATTTAAAGTCAGCTAAATTTTATATGTGTTTTAGCGACCAATATCTCTACCACTTTAACGCTTTAAAAAATGTAGGAATGTTTAGTATTGAGCCTATTGAAATCTGTGAAGGTTGTAAAATAAGCCCTATTCAATTTTTAGCAAAAGTTCTACCAGACCCACAAGATTTGGTTAAAAACTATAAAGGCAAAACAAATATAGGAGTTATCGCAAAAGGTAAAAAAAACGGAAAAACTAAAACTTACTACATCTACAACATCTGCGACCACGAAAAAGCAATTGAAGAAACGGGAGCTCATTGTGTTAGTTATACAACGGGGGTCCCTGCAATTATAGGATGTAAGCTTATGGCAAATAAAACTTGGTGGGCTGAGGGTGTTAGAAATGTAGAAGAGTTTGATGCTAAACCTTTCTTTGAAGAGATGGAAAAACAAGGACTTCCTATTAAGGTAATTGAAATTGAATAAAAGATTCTATTCATACAATGAATTTTTAAAAGATTTGGATATTTTAGAAGAGGAAATAAAAAAGTTTAACCCCTCTTCTTTTGTTGCAATTGCAAGAGGGGGAATGAGCATTGCCCATTTTTTGGCTGAGAGAATGGATATAAGAGAAGTTTATATGATAAATTCAATCTCTTATGAAAATGAAAAAAAACTCTCTTCTCCAAAAATCTCTAACATCCCAAATCTAAACGGGCAAAAAAAAGTATTAATTATTGATGATATAAGTGATAGTGGAGAGACTTTAAAAGAGGTTTTAGAAATTCTTAAAAAAACTTATCCAAAAATAGAGTTTAAAACCCTAACTCTATTTTTTAAAGAAAACTCAAAACTAATCCCTGATATAAAACTACACAAAACAAATGAGTGGGTAGTATTTTTTTGGGATAAAGAAGGACAAAAAATAAAGGAGCAAAAATGAGTAATTTATTAATTATAGGAGCTGGTGGAGTTGGAAGGGTTGCAACGTTTAAAGCTGCAATGAATGACCATATCTTTACAAGCATAACCCTCTCAAGCAGAACAAAAGAAAAATGTGATGCTATCGCAAAAGATATAAAAGAAAAACTTGGGGTTGAAGTAAAAACGGCTCAAATTGATGCGATGGATATAGATGCGACAGCTAAATTAATTGAAGAGACAAACTCTGATATTGTATTAAACGTTGCACTTCCTTATCAAGATTTAGCAATAATGGATGCGTGTTTAAAAGCCGGGGCTCACTATGTAGATACTGCAAACTATGAACACCCAGATGAAGCTAAGTTTGAATATAAAGAGCAGTGGGCAAAAGATGAGGAGTTTAAAAAAAGAGGACTTATGGCACTTCTTGGAAGCGGATTTGACCCGGGGGTTACTAATGTATTTACAGCATTTGCCGCACAAGAGCTACTTGATGAGATTGAATATTTAGATATCTTAGATTGTAATGCAGGAGACCATGGATATCCTTTTGCTACAAACTTTAACCCGGAAATCAACATCCGTGAAATTACTCAAAAAGGAAAATACTACGAAAACGGAGAATGGAAAAAGATTGAGCCAATGAGTGTTAAGTTTGACTGGGAATATCCAAAAGTAGGAAAATATCCAAGTTATCTTCTATATCACGAAGAGCTTGAAAGCCTTACAAAGAATTTTCCATCAATTAAGAGAGCTAGATTTTTTATGACTTTTAGCGATAAATACCTTTGGCATCTTAGAGCACTTCAAAATGTAGGAATGACTTCAATTGAACCTATTAAAATTTGTGAAAGATGTGAAATAAGTCCAATGGAATTTTTAAAAAAGGTACTTCCAGACCCAGCAAGCCTAGGACCTAGAACAAAAGGACAAACTCATATAGGAGTAGTTGTAACTGGATATAAAGACGGAAAGAAAAAAAGATACTATATCTACAATATCTGCGACCATCAATGTGCTTTTAGAGAAGTTGGAGCTCAGTGTGTTAGCTATACAACAGGAGTCCCTGCAATGATAGGGGCTATGATGATAGCTACAAAAACTTGGTTTAGTCCTGGTGTTAAAAACATGGAAGAATTCCCAGCCCGTCCATTTATGTATGCTCTAAACAAATACGGACTTCCTTGGTTTATAGAAGAATTACCAACTGAAAATCTTCCGATAGATAAAGGCTAAAAAGCCTTTATAGTTTAAATTCTTCTACTTCTTTTTTCAAATGCTGAGCATATTTTTGCATTTGAGTTATTTTATCGTCTATTTGATTTAATATATTTACTAATTTTTCGCTGTCCTGAATTGCACTATCAATTCCACCTACAATAGAAAAAGAGGCATCTTTAATAATAGAAATAGTAGAAGATATCTCACTTGTAGCCTTTTGACTCCTTTCAGCCAGTTTCCTAACCTCATCGGCAACTACTGCAAACCCCCGTCCGTGTTCCCCGGCACGTGCAGCTTCAATTGCCGCATTTAGTGCAAGTAAATTTGTCTGGTCTGCTATGTCTTTTATTAAGTTTACCATCTCTTCAATTGAGGCTGTCGACTCCTCTAATGACTCAGCCCTACTCATTAAATCCTGTTGAGTTTGTTGAAACTCATTTGTAGCCCAATTTAAAGAATCATCAAGCATTGTTTTTGTTTCAGTGGCATACTCATTTATGCTAAGAGTAGAATGTTCAATCTCTTTTACAATATTTCTTAAATTCCTAATAATAGCATTAATAGGTTCCTCCAAGACTTTAAGCTCTTCACTGTCGATTTTAATTAAATTTTTTATATCTTTTTGAGCAAGACATTTTAATCTTTCAATTAAAGGTTCAATAGCTTTTTGTAAATACTCTTTTCTTTGTCTAATCTCTTCTCTTCTGTCTCTTAAAACAACATAAGTCCTCTCAAGTACCCCATTTTTAAAAATAGGAATAACATAAGTAAATACCGGAATTTTTTCTCCGTTTTTATTAATAATTTCTGCAAAACCATACCCGGAATGTCTTTGTTCTTTGTCAAATTTATCTATAACCTTACAAACTTTACATTCGCTAGGATTAACCGACCACAAAACTTTTGCAACAGAGTCTATACGCTCTAACTCTATACTACTCCACCCAGTAAGTTCTTCAAATATTCTATTCCACTCTATAAATTTTCTATCCGGAGTTACTACAAATAAAGCTACGGGATAATTATTTTTAAATTCCTTCCAATAAAAAGTCTCTCTTGCCTGAATATCAAAAATAGTTTTTATTTTTTCTACCGGTTCTGCCTTTAATAACTTTTCTTTTTCCTCTTCACTTATATAAAATTTGGAATTTAAAATTTCCTTAACTTTAGCGTTTACAAAGCTAAAATCTATTTCCTCTTTTTTACAAAAAAACATTTTATACACCTTATTATTTTTTATTTATTATATTCTTAAAATTTTAATTTGTCTAGAAAAACAAACTTAATTTTCACTCTATTCTCACTAAAATCTAACGTTTCAAACCCTCAAAATAATTAACTTGACATAATATAACTAAATTTATATAATTTCACTTAACTTAACTTTTAAGGAGAGTAAAATGTTTATTTCAAACAGAATAGACAAAGAAAAATTAAAAGAGTTTAGCACTCTATCTATTATAAGCGGATTACTAATGATAGGAGCCGGTATTTTATCAATTACCAATCCGTTAGCTGGAAGTTTAACTTTTATTATATTCTTAGGAACTATGTTTATTACCGGTAGTATTATTCAAGCCGTTATCACTTTTAAAGCACATCAAAAATCACTAGGAGCGTGGTTTAAAGTATTTTTACTGTTTGTAACAGGTATTTTACTTTTACTATGGCCTTTAAGCGGAATTGCGGCGTTTTCACTTTTACTTGCGGCTTACTTTTTTATGGATGCTTTTGCAAGTTTCGGAGTGGCACTTGATTTAAGACCCCTAAAAGGTTGGGGAATGGCCGCCGCAAACGGGATTTTAAGTTTAATTTTAGGAATTATTATGGTACTTAACTGGCCTATTAATTCCGCATACATTTTAGGAGTGATAATTGGTATCAGCTTTTTAATGGACGGTATAGTATTTCTTTATCTAGGAATTTTAAGCAAAAAAGGTGCTCACGATTAGTGAGCCTTTTTTGGCCAAAATTTAACTATTGAATATCCTTCTTCTTTGTGGTGAGGGGCCTTTTCGTCAAACTCATAATCCTCAAAATGGTCGTTTAAAACGGTTGCTAAATATTTTAGTCTATCTTCAATATTCAAATTCGGAAACTCTTCTTTCAGAAATTCATACAGATGTTTATCTTGGACTTGACATTTTTTATTCAGTCTTTTAATATTTTCTTCGCTTAAATCAAGTTTTTCAGACATTTTTCCCCTTTATAAATTTTATCTCCTATTTCTTGATATCTTTTATAATAATACTTTACAAATTCATCTGCTTTTTTATTTAAAGGATAAGAGTTTTTATCTTTATAAAGAAACTTATCCAAAAACTCTTTTGCATCTTTTTTTTCTACATAATGATTAGCTAGATCCAAATAAGTCTCTTTATACCAATTTTTAAGCTCACTATATTTTGAATAATCATATTCAAGATTTTTACCGTTAAATTTAATTACTCCACTCTCAAAAAGCCCACTTAAATGAATAAGCCCTTCAATATAATAAGGTAACACCTCATCAACTTCCATCCACGCAATAAGTCCCACGGCTCTTTTTATAGTATCATCCAAAATAGCGTTAATTAATTCTTTATCTTCATTTTCAAAAAATGCCATAAGCCCACCGGTTGTAGCTTTAAACTCTTCTATGTTTTTAAACATCCCGCTTTTATTCATCACTCTTTCACTCTCTTCATCTACCCATAAAATATGCCCGAACTCGTGCCCTATTGTTGTAATATCATAAACTTTTATGAACTTCTCTTTATCTTCAAGTTCAGTGTAAAACCTATCCATAAAACTTTTACCAAAAATTTCATAACTAAGTGCCATTTTCGGTCTTGCTTTTATATCTTCATAAACCTTATCTACAAAAGCAAATATTTTTTTACCTTTTTCAAGACTTACTTCTTCGTCATTCGGTACGACTTGAGCTGAAAAGAGCCCGTTAAATTCCGCTCCATAAAATGTAGCAGGTGTTGAGATATAAAGCTGGGTTCTATTAATGTTTTGTAAAGCTTTGTCTAAAAGCTCTTTATCAATGCAATACTTTTTATACATCTTTATGATATTATCTTTTACTTCACTTTTTAAATTTGGATTTTGAATCCTAACATCAAGTTCAAGGGCTACGGTTTTGCGAAACTTATCTTCATAGTATTCAAGAGGATGTCCTACTTGAATTGGAGATTTTATATCCATCCACATTTTATCGACTTCAGCCCATCTTTTAATAAGCTCGTGTCTGTTTTTTTCAAGAAGTGCCATTTTTAAAGAATGAAAATACAAAATCCACTGCAGTTTATATTCATCTTCTAAATTTTCAAGATTTAAGATAAGTTCATCTATCGCTTTTACGGCTTCTTTCACCTCTTCTTCAAAAACTTCATAATAAGATTTTGCAATATATCCGTTTTGAGTTTTTACAAGCACAGAATAGCTTCTATCCCCAAGTTCTTCATTATGACCTTTGTCTATTAAATCCTTTTCAATCAAAAACGCCATAACTTCGGCTTCATCTCCACCAAACTCAAGATTTAACTCTTCGTTTATAGTATGAATAATATGTTTAGTCCAATTAGGCTGCCATTTTGAAAAAGCAATTCCGATTTTATGAACTCCTCTTAAAATTTCAGCATAAAAAGCCCCCACAAACGGTGCTAATTCGTTTATAAGTTTTTCGTGTTCTTTTAACCAGAAATTTTTCGTAAGCTCATATAAATCAAGCTGAATCTCTTTAATTTCTTTTTCGCTAAAACTTCCTTGCTTTAAAAGATTAACAATACTGTCTTCACGCAGATGAAAAAATCTTTTTTTTAAAGCAAGTAAATTCTCTTCACTAACTTCAAGTCCTAGTTCATTTAAAATCGCCTCAAAAAGGGCTCTTACATCATCCGGACATTTTTTAAAATAGCTATTAATTCTCTCATCTCTTTTTCTTACTACTTCATAAGCCGCTTCTAAAAACATAAATATCCTTTACCAGTCATTCCACGAATGAACTTTTTTAACAATCAAAATTCCATCCATTCTATTTAAAGCAGAAAAGCCTATATCATAAAGCTCATTATCATCAAGTTCGATTAAAGATATCAAATATCCTCCGTTTCTTAGAGAACGAAAAAGTGATTTTAAATTAACCTTTTTATCAATTACCACAAAATGATAATATCTCTTAGCGTTAAGTTCGTCATCAAGAAGCTCTATATTTCTCTCATCTTTTTTTAAAGATTCTTTTAAAATTTCACTGCTAACTCCTATATTGATATTTGACTCACTCCCTATAATTTCATTTATAAGCTGTGTATTTATAAGTTTCATCTCTTGCCTTTAAACAGTACCGTAAGAAAAAAGCTCTCTAAATAAAAACGCTTCAACTATATCGTTTATACTCATTTGAGGTGCCGGAGTCATAAGAGGCTCCGCCCCGGCTTCTAAAAAATCAAAAACATACTCTTCTTTCGGAGTTATAAAAAAATGTACAACTCCTACCAAATCATCTCTATTATCAACATATTCTATTTTTTCTATAGCTCCGTTTTCAACAAACACTTTTGCAAATTTTTCAGCCTCTTTACTCCCTACACATACGTTATCTTTAACAGGAATTCCAAGCACAAACATCTTACCCTCTTTCTATTTCTCCGAAATAATCGGCAATTCCGTAGGTTAAGTTTCCAACTTTATTAAATCCTAACTGCTGCTGAAGAGCTCTTTGAAGATAGCCACTTCTACTTCCTACGTGACAATAGATTATTATTCTTTTATCTTTAAGCTTCATCCATTCATCCAAATCATATTGAACTCTGCTAATAGGAAGCAGTTTATCGGTACCTTTTATTCTCATCATCTGATACTCAAAAGGCTCACGAATATCTATAAGCTCAAAATTCACAAGAGAGGCTTCTCTTGCTTTAAGTAAAACCTCAAGTTCTTTTCCCAAAATCTGTTCTTTTTTAAGAAGTTCTTCAAGCTCCTCCACACTCAGCCCGTCTATTTCAATAATATGGGACTCTTTTTTTTCATTAGAAGCGTTTTTAGCGAACTCCTCAGTACAGAAAATCCCACAATGACAAACTCCCTCATTTGGAATTTCATCATTTATAGCTTGAGAACAAGGGCAAATTCTGTTATCGCTGCTTACGTATTTACCGTCTTTCTCTTCAACAGGAAAACAGGGACAAAATCTCTTCCCGTATAAAAGTTTGTTATTTGTAAGCCCTTTTAAAACTCTCTCGACTACCTCTTCATTCGGATTAAACATCCAGCCGAACTGCTTAATAACTTTATGTGCGAATTTTTCAGTTTTTACAAACTCTTTTTGAAATTCAGGAGAATTAATATCAACCGTTTTCATTTAATTCCTTTTTCATTTCTTCACATTTATTAGGATTACAAAAAATCCCACAATGACAGCATCCTTCTTTTACTTCATACTCAATTGCCGGTTTACAAGGGCAAATTCTGTCTTCTTTATCACCCATTGGGATAAAACAAGGGCAGTATCTTTTTCCGTACATTAATTTATTTCTTGTAAGCCCCATGACAATTCCGTCATAAACTTCTTTATTCGGAGTTAAACACCACCCGAACTGTTTTACAACTTTTTCTACGAATTTTTTCGTTTTTTCTTCCTCTAATTTAAACTCCTCACTACCCATATCAACATCTGTTCTTTTTGGTGCAAGCATTGCCTCTCCTTTAATTTTTAACTGATTTTATCAAAAAAGAAATAAATGTCAATAAAAATTTTTATTGATTAAAAAATATTCAAGAAGTATTAAAAATAACAATTTAAATTCTTATTAAATACCATATAATTTAGTTTTACTAATTTAACTTTAACTAGAGTAAATAAAAAGCCAAGATTAATGGTCTTCTTTCTACAAAACCCTAAAAAAAATTTTCATCTTTACTTTTCTCCTTTTTTGTTATAATTATTTAAAAAAAGGTTAGTATGTTTATAGCAACTTCCAAATATCTCCAAAAAATCAAAAACATAGCCGATATGTGTAAAGAACTTAAAATTAACGTATATATCTGGGGTAAAAAGGGTGTGGGTAAAACTTTTTTGGCTAAATATATAGCTCCAAACGCCGTTATAAACCCCAAAACTCAAACCATAAACCCGATTATAATAGAAGATTTTGACAAAAACTCTAACCTTGATATTAAAACCCCTTTTTTTATAGCAACGGGCGGTGAACCTTTAAACAAAGATATTTTAAAAAAATACTTCTCTATGGATATAGAATTAAAACCTCTAAAAGACCACCCTCAAGACATAGACTCATTTATAGAACTCTTTAAACAAAAAGCACAAAAAGAACTTAAAATAAATAAAAATATAAAAATCCTCTCACCCGATATAAGCGAAAATTTAAACTCCCTAAAAAAACAGATATATTCACTCTATCTTATGCCACAAACCACAAATGAAGCTTTTAAACTTCTAAAAAATCTCTACGAAAACACCCAAGAAGAAACAACATACGAACAAGAACTGATAAAATTCGAAAAAGCTCTATTTAGTGCAATGAGAGTTAAATATAAAAGTAAACTTCAAATTGCAAATCACCTAAAAATAAACAGAGTAACCCTTACAAAGAAAATGAAGGCGTTAGATGTTTGAGTTTTGGTGTGAATACGATATAAATCCTTTAATTATATTCAACGAAAAAAGTCATATCAAATACTGTAATCAAGAAGCTGAAATTTTTCTCTCTTACGTAAATAAAAAAGAAGTGTATGAATTCGTAATAAAAAACGCCCCACAAAATCCGGGCATAAAGACGGAATTTAAACAGGTTAAATTCAAAGACTTTAAATTTAACGGATACTCAATCGGGTATGAGAACAACTCTTATATAGGAGTTAGATTTTTTATAAATACAAACACCCACTCAATAGAACTTAAAGAACTTGAAAAAATAGACCTGGCAATGCTTATAAATTTTATCATAGAGTATGCGACTTTAAAAGAAAATATAAAAATTTCAACATTTTTCGACCCCTCAATCCCCACTATACTAGTGCATAAAAAAGCTTTAATTGATATAATTTTAGAAATGCTTGAGAATCAAAAAAAAACGACTATTACAACCAAAATAAAGGTAGGAGAATATATCAAAATCAAAGATAAAAAATATCAGATTATAGAAATTTACGTAAAAACCACTCCTACAAAAACAATCAAATCCCCATACTTTGAAATTGTAAACAAAAAAGACGGATACATAATAAACATACCACTAATTAAGGATATCAATGAAAATAGTAATACTTGATACGGAAACCACCGGAAATAAAGAAGAGGATAGAATCTGTCAATTAAGCTACCTTGTAATGAATGAAAACTTAGAAATTGAAGAAATACACAACGAACTTGTAAAACCACCCATTCCTATAAGCTTTGAAGCAATGGCAGTGCATCATATCACAAATGAAATGATAGAGAATAAGCCTCAAATAAAACATACAACAGCTTATAAAAGATTAAAAGAACTAAACTCCCCGGAAAATTTAATAGTAATCCACAACGCCAAATTCGACCTGGATATGCTTGAAAAAGAAGGATTCAACTCGTTTTTTAAATTAATTGACACCTTTAGAGTACTAAAACATTTAATTCCGGATGGTAAATTTTCTTTGCAATACAACAGATACGCTCTGGGACTTTACAAAAAAGAAAAAGATATCTGCGATAAATACAATATTCAAATAAACGCCCACGACGCCCTAGGAGATGTAATTGTTTTAGGACTTCTTTTTGAATACATAGTAAAAGAAAAAAACAAAAATTTTCAAGAATTAATCGAACTTACCCAAAAACCGGTACTTTACGATAAATTCTATCAAGGGAAATATAAATTCGAAAAAATCAAAGACGTTATTATAAATAATCCTGACTATATCGAATATATCCTAACATCAACCGACCTTGACCCCGATGTAAAATACTCAATAGAACACCACCTTACAAACCTAGACGAGCCTATGCAGTTTAGATTTAACGTAGGGAAATATAAAGGAATGCTTATTGAAGACGTGGCGGAAATAGATATGCAGTATCTAAACTGGGCTTACCATAATATGAAAATGGGTAAATGGATGAGAGCAAAAATAGGAGAACTTTTAAACAAGTAGATATTTTTCCCCTTCCTTTCTAGCCCATTTGATGAAAAGTCTTTTAGTATCAATTACACCTAAATCTTTATTATTTACAATATGTTCTTTTAACGCCCTAGCACATACTAAAGCGTTTGAAAAACCTCTTCCACCCATTCCGTTTATAATATAAAGCCCTTTAACATAAGAAAAAGTCTTAGGAACTTCTCCTTTTACCACTTTAGGATTTATTTTTAAAGTTTCATTAACATCTATAACATTCCCTACAACCGGAAAATAATCAACACTTGCAGCTCTAAAGCCTCCTAAAATTTTTGATAATTTAAAATCTTTAATTCCCGTAATTTCATTTGCCTTTTTTAAAAGCTCTTTTACCTCTTCTTCATTTTCTTTACACTCTAAACAGTTTCTTTTATGTGTGGCTCCGATTTTTACTATGTTTCCTATTTTCGATAAAGAGCAATTTTTATGAAAATGACAAGGAAGGTTTAAAGAAGCCTCTCCCTCAATTCTTTCACCCCAAATAGGTCTTATGCTGATATAAGGGATATCGATTAAACTTTTATGACCGGTTGTTAAGATTATGTTTTTAGCTATAAAACGTTCATTTACAACCCAAAAGCTATTATCTTGAAAAATTTTCTCAACTTTTAACACCTCATAATCGACTTTAATTTTCTCTTTTACTTCCTGTGGATTTACAACTCCCCCATCTTTAAAGAAAAAACCTCCGAATCTCTTTTTAAAAGGCAGTTTAATATCTTTTTCGTATTTTTTAAATTTTTCTATATCCCTCTCATTTCTTGGCAAAATAGTCACACCCTCTTTATAAGTAGAGATATTTAAAGATTCATAAAACTCAAAAGCCTCTAAAATAGCATTATTGATAAATCTCGTATATTTGGTATCAAATCCGACTTTCGGAAACAAAAAAGCCCCGGCAGCCGCACTAGCCCCGGATGTTAAAATTCCATCTTCATCAATTAAAAGTGTATTAAACTCTCTCAAAAAGTAACTTGCCAACAGCCCGGCAATTCCTCCACCGATAACAATAAAATCAAAAGGTTTCATCAAACATCATTAAAAATGTGGATTTTTTTACTTTAGTTTTTAATTTAGAATAGAGAAATTTTTTAAATTCATCTTTAGAAACTTCAACTTTTACATAAAGCATTTTCGATTTTTTATCAAACCAGCTATCTCCCTCTATCGCATTTAAAATAACGAATTCTTTTACCTCTTTTAAAATCTCTTTATCGTCAATATTCAATTTTCTTAAAAAAAGTTTTGTTTTTGACTGAAGTTTAGCTACAAATTCGCTAACCCCTAAAGAGTAAGCCTCCTCTTGTTTTAATTTAGTAAAAGAATCGGTATGAACTTTTCCTATACTTAAAAAAGAGGACTGATAACAAACCCAAGTGGGTGCCGGAATTTTATTTATATAACAAGTAGCAAAATTTTTAACTTTTTGAGTGGTTGTAGTTAAAGAACACCCAACAAACACTAACGGTAAAAAAAGAAGCTTTTTCATAACTAACCTTTTATTTCCAAATTAAAAAACAACTCCCTCGTTTTACTCTGCTCTTTTGCCAAATATAAATTTTCACCCTCAACTACTATTTTATCATTTTCTTTATAAATTTTGACTTTCGGCATTGATAAGTTTTTATTTATAAGCTTCGCAACCCAGAAAATATTACACAATTTTTCTATTACTTCTTTTTTAGGCAGCAAAAATTTATACTTCTCAATTTCTCTTTTTTTAATTTTTTTTCTTTTGTAAAAACGAATAATTTTTGAAATTAAAAGCCTATCGGAGTGTCTAAACCCGTAATGAAGAGAATTCAGTAAAATATAATCGGTATGCTTATGGGATTCATAAAAATCTATAAGCTCCCCGGCACGTGAAAGTTTAATGGCGTAACTTAAATGAAGCTTATATTTTTCGTCCAATTTAAAATCATCTTTTAATAAATCGAAAAGCTCAAGGGCTACTTTAGTTTCATAATAAGACAACTTGGTATCTATTTGATAAACGTCTATAATAGTCCTAACGGAGGGATTAAAGTTTTCAGGGAATTTATAGTTATCGTGTCTTAGCAAATCCGTTAAAAAAACACCCTCTCTAACTCCAACACCACTTGTAATCACATACTTAGCATTTAAAAATTCCAAAAGCTCTATTAAAATTAAAACCCCGGGTCTTATTACATCAAGTCTTTCAGGTTTTACACCTATTTTTAAAAGCTCTTCGTTATTCATTTTAATAATTGATTTTAAAAACTTTTCGTGCTCTTTTACCTCATAAGTAAAGCCGTGCAGAATATCAAGAGGATATTCGATTTGTTTCATAATAACTTTAGATAACGCCCTTATACTTCCACCGATTCCAAAAACTTTTGACTTTTTAAAATCATCATCAAGTCTTTTTAACTCTCTTTTTATATACTCTTTAGCTCCACTGATATCGTTTTTATCGAAAAAAAGCTCTTTAAGTCTTACCGTCCCCAAATTAAGAGAAATTGTTTTTATTATGTTTTTCTTTTTTATTAAAGCAAGTTCGGTAGACCCCCCACCTACATCAATAGTAACCCCGTTTTTTTCATATAATAAATTTGCAGCTGCAACTCCACCAAAAAATGCCTCTTTATTTCCGTCTATTACTTTTATATTAATGCCTAGTTCTTTTTTTACTCTATTTAAAAACTCTTTTTTATTCGGAGCATCTCTCACTGCAGAAGTAGCAACTGCCAAAATTTTTCTAACTTTCAAAGATTTTGCAATTAAAAGAAACTCTTTAAGGGCGTTAAGTGCTCTTTTAATAGCAAAATCTTGAAGATTGCCACTATTTTCATAAGCACCTTCACTAATTCTAACTTTACTCTTTTCTTCATGAAGAAGATAAAAACCAAAACGGCTGGTTTTTTTAAATACTGCCATTCTGGCAGAGTTTGAACCTATATCTATTACAGCCGTTATTTTTGCCATTACTCTTCTTCAGCTTTATGGATAGTTTCAGCTTTAAGTCTAAGTTCTTTTGCAGTTTCCACATTATCAGGGTCCGGAACAATCGCATCAACAGGACACACTTGAACACATTGAGGCTCGCCCCCGTGTTCAATACATTCTGTACATAAATCCGGGTCTATCTCATAAATCGGATCAGCCGGTTCAATTGCTCCGTTTGGACACTCGTCAACACAAGCATCACACGCTATACATTCATCATTTATCTTCAGTGACATGCTACTCCTTTGGATAACAAAATTTATAGCCTCTGCGGCGAATGGTCTTAATTGTATCAATTTTAAAAACTTTGTCAACCTTTTGGCGTATTTGATTTACCGCAACTTCAATAACATTCGGAGTTACAAGCTCCGGTTCTTCCCAAATAGCGTCAAGAAGCTGTTCTTTTGATATTACTTGATTAGGGTATCTTGCAAGATGGGTAAACACCTCAAACGCTTTACCTTTTAAAAAAGTCTCTTTTCCTTTATATATAATTTTCTCTTCGTCTTTTAAAATAATTAAATCTTTAATTCTTATTTGAGACTCTCTACCGCCTCTTAAAGCAACGTTTACCCTGGTAATCAATAAATCAAAATTCAAAGGCTTTTTGATATAATCGTCAGCCCCCATTTTTAATGTTTTTATCTCGGTCTCTACAGATGCGTCATCGGAAATAACGATAATTTTAATCAAAGGATATTTCTCTTTTGCATAGTCTATAAATTTAAACACCTCGCTCAAACCAAAATCAGCGTCTATTATCGCAAGGTTATAACTTCTTATATCCAGATAATACTCTCCGTCTCTTACGGTAAAAGCCTCATCACTTTTATATCCGGCTTCTTCTAAAGATTTTCTGATTAAGTGATTTAGAGTTTCATCTTTTTCTATTACCAAAAGCCTCACTATTTCTCCTTTTTATTCGCATCCGGCAGGTGGCCGGATAACGACCCCAAGCCCGAATAGGTAAAAAATTATATCAAAAAATTTAATACTTTCTTAAAACTTCCACACCTACTAAAGCGTTTTTTAAAATTTGGGGTTTTTTAATCTGCAATTTTAAACTTTTCATATTCGGATAAGCTTTTAAAAGCTCTTTTTCTATTTCATCAATTGCATCTTCTAAAAGCAAAAACTGCTCTTTTATCATAAGATTTTCTATAATTTCACACACTTTTGCATAATTTATAAAGCGTTTTTTATCCTCATATTCTATTTGAACGTTTACCGATACCTTTTGAGCTTTTTCCCTCTCAAAAGGCAAAATCCCAACCACTGCCTCAAATTCTAAATTCTCAATCACTATCTTATACATCAAATAACTCTTTTCTCTTGGCCAGTAATTAACCTATAGATATTTTCTTTGTGCTTATAAAGTACGATAAAACCTATAATTAAAAGTGGTGCATAGGAATGAATAGATAAATTAGAATATAAAACATAAGTACTCAAAATCCCAACTACTATTGCTGTTAAAGAACTAAGAGAGGATATCCTAACGGTTTTTGCCATAATAAACCAAACAATAAAAGCAACCAATACGGCTTTTGGTACAAGTACCAATAAAACTCCGGCAGTAGTAGCCACTCCTTTTCCACCTTCTAATTTCAAATAAGGAGAAAAACAATGCCCTATTACTGAAAAAACTGCCATTCCCCATAAAACAGCATCACAAACTCCCATAAATTTAGCAATTATTAAAACAACGGCTCCTTTTAGTGCATCAAGAAGCAAAGTCAAAGCACCAAGTTTTTTGGCAAGTTTCGGGTCTTTTTCTTTTAATACCCTCAAAACATTAGTAGCACCTATATTTCCGCTTCCGTGTTCTTTTATATTAATTCCGGCTGCATACTTAGCAATCAAATACCCAAACGGAATCCCACCAATTAAATAAGCTGTCAAATACCACATAAGAGGCGACATATTTTTCCTTTTTGTGAAATTATAATATAATTTTTTTAAAGTATTTAAAAGGAGCTAAATGTTAAACGAAATAAAAAATCTTATAAAAAAACACAATATAACCCTTGCAGCTCACTATTATGAAAAAGACGAAATATTCGAACTTGCCGATTTAACAGGAGATAGTTTAGAACTCGCAAAAAAGAGTACTAACCTAAAAACCACTCTAATATTTTGCGGGGTAAAATTTATGGGAGAGAGTGCAAAGATACTAAATCCGGATATTCCGGTATATATGCCACGCCTTGCAAACTGCTCAATGGCAAGAATAGCAGAAGAGGTTTTGGTAGAAAATAACATAAAACTTCTAAAAGAAAATAACATAGACTTTATTCCAA
Source organism: uncultured Nautiliales bacterium (assembly GCA_964445785.1). Lineage (GTDB taxonomy): Bacteria > Campylobacterota > Campylobacteria > Campylobacterales > Nautiliaceae > Nautilia. The sequence goes on along the minus strand of CAYULY010000008.1, from coordinate 5,150 downwards.
TTACTTACATAAATTCAACTGCCAAAACAAAAGCAATAGTTGCAAGAGAAGGCGGAGTTACTTGTACAAGCTCAAATGCAAAAAAAATTATTGAGTGGGCTTTAATACAAAATAAAAAAATCTTCTTTTTACCTGATAAAAACCTTGGAAGAAACATAGCAAAAAGACTTGGAATCAGTGCAAAAGTAATAGGAGAAGAAAACTGGCAAGATGCGACTATGATATGTTTTGATGGGCACTGTTCTGTACATCAGCTTTTTATGCCTGAACACGTCGAATTTTTCAAATCAAAATACCCGGATATTAAAATCGTAGTTCACCCGGAATGCTCACCGGAAGTTGTAGAGATGGCAGACTTTGCAGGGTCTACTTCTCAAATCCTTCAATATGTAAAAGAACATTCTAATGAAAAAATGGCAATAGGTACTGAATTTAACTTTGTAAACAGACTAAAACAAGAGATAAATCCAAATATTTTTGTATTAAGCTCAACAAAACCGGAATGCCCCTCAATGAACGAAACTACTCTAAAAGAGTTATACGACCTATTAAAAGCGATTGATGAAGGAAGAAGTTATAATGAGATATTTGTAGAAAAAGAGATTGCAAATGAAGCAAAAAAAGCGTTAAATAAAATGATGGAGTTATCAAAATGAATTTAATGAAATTTCAAATTATTGAATTCTTAAAAGAGGCTTTAAAAGAAGATATAGGAAGAGGGGATTTAACAAGAAGCTTAATAAATAAAAATGCAAAAGCAATAGTAAGGGCTAAGAGCGAAGGAGTGATTGGAGGGATTGAATATATAAAACATTTTGAAGAGATAGCAGATGTTAAAATTACTCCATTTTTTAAAGATTCTCAAAACTATAAAAAAGGGGATATTATTTTAGAAATAGAAGGAAATGCAAGAGATATCCTATCAATTGAAAGGACCCTTTTAAATATCCTTCAACACGCAAGCGGAATTGCAAGCAATGCTTATGAATTTGTAAAAAGAGCCGGAAATCTAAAAATACTTGATACAAGAAAAACAAGACCGCTTCTTAGAACTTTTGAAAAATACGCTGCAAAATGCGGGGGAATTACAAATCATCGCTTAGGACTCGATGATTGCTTAATGTTAAAAGATACCCACTTAGCCCTATTTAGCTCTATTAAAGAAGCCATTCAAGTGGCTCGTAAAAATATCCCATTTACCACAAAAATAGAAATTGAAGCGGAAAGCGTAGATATGGCAATAGAAGCTATGGAAGCTGGAGCTGATATTGTAATGTGTGATAATATGGAATTTGAAGAAATTAAAAAAGTAGTGGAATTTAGAAATTCAAATTTTTCAAGCGTATTTTTAGAAGCAAGCGGAAATGTTATATTAGACAATATAAAAAATTATATCTCAACAGGAATTGATGCAATAAGCAGTGGTGCTATAATCCACCAGGCAACATTTAAAGACTTTTCAATGAAAATGAAAGGATAAGCCATTTTAATAGAAGATAAAAACTTTGAAATAGGACACTTTATAGGGGTAAAAGAACCAACAGAAATTATTAAATACATAAAAGAGAAATTCAATCACGAATTAAACTACTGGGATTTTATTATTACATACGACGAAATGAACGAAAGAGAACTCGCTTATTGCTATAACCCTTACAAAGGAATAGAGAGAATAGACAACATCCCAGAAACTTCCAAACTTAGAATCAAAAACGCAAAAACCTTCTCTCCTCTTGATATCTATCAAAAATGTGCGATATACGCCCTAACTCAAGCCCCGGCAACCCTTCTTACGGGGAAATTCGGAAGTGGAAAAACCCTGCTTGCAACAGCCACAGCCCTAGCCCTTACAAACAAAAAAATATTCATAACACGCCCACCAATAGGAATTAGCAGCGACTATGACATAGGGTTTCTGCCCGGTAGCAAAGACGAAAAAATGTTAGAATGGGCCGGTGGATTTTTAAGTGCCCTGAATTTCTTATACAGAGATTCAAAAAACTTAAATTACGACTCGATAAAATCTCAACTGTTTTTTGAAAAGTTTGAAATAATTCCCCTTAATATGATTCAAGGAGTGTCAATTCTTGAAGGAGAAATTTTAATAGTGGATGAAGTCCAACTCGTTACAAGAGAATATATGAGTATGATTTTAAGCAGAATGAGTGAAGGAAGTAAACTGTTTTTACTTGGAGATTTGCGTCAAACATATTCTACAATCTCCCAACAAGAGAGTGGACTCTTTAGACTCCAAAAAGTACTCCCTCACGACGCTTTAGCCCACATAGATTTACAAAAAATCTATAGAAACCGTCTAACAGAACTTGCCCTTAAATTGATTGAAGAGTAATATTAAATTCATTAACAACAATCCCCACTCTCTCCCCTATTTTCAAAGATTCAGCCTCCAAAGCAGTAACGACAACCTTTAAAATCCTATTCCCAACTGATACGATAACCTTATAAACAGTATCCGTTTTTAAAATATCCAAAATCTTACCCTCTAATATAGTATCAAAACCAGAATTTAACAAAATATCTTTAGTATTCCCAAACCTTACAACCCTTCCGTAATCAAGTTCTAAAAATTTATTGCTAAGAGTATAAATTTCACTTAAAGAGTGAGAAACCATTATCGTCGTTAAATTAAACTCTTTGTGAAACTCTTGAATATAAAAATGAAGTTTTTCTTTCATTTTCAAATCCAACGCCGAAAAAGGCTCATCCAAAAGCAAAAGTTTGGGTTTTCTCATCAAAGCCCTGCAAAGTGCGACCCTTTGTTTTTGCCCTCCACTTAACATATGAGGATATCTGTCTTTTAATTCGTAAATATCTGCCGTTTTTAAAAGATGCTCTGCCAAGGATTTATCTTTTTTTACATACAATAAATTCTCTTCCACACTCATATTAGGAAAAAGAGCAAAATCCTGAAATAAAAACCCTACTTCTCTTTTTTGAGGGGGAAGTGTTTTAGCATTACTAAGCCATATTTCATTATCTATAATAATCTCGCCGGTAGCTTTTTCAACCCCTGCTATAATTCTTAAAAGCGTTGTTTTCCCACTGCCGCTGGGCCCACTGACGGCTAAAAAATCCCTTTTTTTTATCTCAAATTTGCACTCTAAAATCATACCCCCGTTATGACCAAAAAGCTCTTTTTTGATATCAATTTTGAACATATTTTCTCTTTTGGACGTAATTAAAATAATAAACGAAAATTAAAACCAAAAAGCTAATTCCAAGCATTAAAAGACTGTAAATATGAGCGTGTTTATAATCAAGCATTTCGACATAATCGTAAATTGCCACACTAGCCACTTCGGTTTTTCCGGGAATGGAACCTCCCACCATCAAAACAACCCCAAATTCCCCTACGGTATGAGCGAAAGTAATAATAACAGCACTTATTAAAAAAGGTTTCATATTAGGCAAAATTACCCTAAAAAGGGTCGTAAGTTTTCCTTTACCACTTAAATACGACGCTTCTATTATGTTTTTAGGAATTAATTCAAACCCGTTCTGTAACGGTTGAATCATAAAAGGAAAAGAATAAATACAACTAGCAACTACAAGCCCCTCAAACGTAAAAACGAGTTTGAAATTAAAATGTTCGTACAAAAACTTACCCAATAAAGAGTTTTGAGAGAAAAAAACCAATAGATAAAACCCAAGTACCGACGGAGGCAACACTAACGGCAATGACACAACAGCTTCCAAAAAAGGCTTGAGTCTGCTTTTTAAATTACTAAGATACCACGCAAAAGGAATTCCGATAACCAACAAAATCAACGTAGTAAAAAACGCCAGTTTAAAAGAGAGTAAAAAAGGGGTAAAATCTATCATTTAACACCCTTTAACATAACGTCTTGAGGTCTAAAAAGCAAAAACACTTCATCTTCAAAAAAGTCTACGGAATAAACTTCCATCTCTTTATCATACACCTTTACAACGTAAGAGTTCAAAATTTTACCTTTTTTTGTTTCTAAAATTTTAGCCTTAAAACAATTTTTATCCTTACCTTCTGAAAATAAAAAAAAACTTCTCGGATTTATATAAACTTTTAGAGTGGTTTGATTTATATCATAAAACGTTAATATGTTTATATTTATCTCTTTATAAAGGCACTTTAACAATACAAGCCCTTCTTTTTTTAAAATCTCTTTTACATCAACTTCAAACTCCAACCCTTAAACTCCGTATCCGTATTTTTTTAAAATTTCTTTTGCTTCTTTGGAAAAAAGGAAATTATAAAACTCCCTTGCTTCTTTTTTATCTTTTAAAAGAACTACTCCCTGCTTAATAGGCGTATAAAGAGATATAGGAACTTGTAAAACATTCATATGTAGTTTCGGAATAAAACTGCTAGAAACAAACCCCGCTTCAACTCCGTTTAAAACATAAGGCACAACCCCACTAACCGACGGAGCGTAAATTAACTTTTGTTTAACTTTATTATAAATTTTTAAGTTTTTCAAAACTTCTATAGCAACCTTCCCATACGGTGCTAATTTGGGATTTGCTATAACGATTGAAGAGAGGTTTGAGAGATTGCTTAAATCAACTTTTTTTTGAGAAATTAAAATCAATTTACCGTATGCGTAAACTTTGGGTTTTTCAAGAACAAAACCGTGTTGATACAAAAACATAGGATATTTCATATCGGCAGATAAAAAGATATCATAGTTTGCATTATGAGTAATTTGAGCAGTAAGTTTGCCACTGCTTGAGAATATAAGATGAACCTTTAGTGACGGATATTTTTTATGAAAAGCCTTAACGATTTGAGGCATAACAAAAGAAGTATTTGCACAAGAAGCCACATAAATATCCGATGCAAATAAAAAAGAGACAAAAAACAACAAAAATCTCATTATTTCTCCTTAAAAAATAAGGGTATTTTAACATAAGAGAAGAGCTTCAGCCCATCATAACTGTGTAAACCGTAAACTTCATACTTAAACCTTAAATGTATTTTACTAAAATATCCTGGAAATATATCACAAGCTGTGGATAAATTTCCGACCAGTTTCTGATTCTAGAGCTTTTCCATTTTTCCATCACCTCCTGTGTTGAAGTAAAAAGGACCTTAAAAGCCGCTTCTTTTGAAGGGAAAGAGCCTTTTTGCTTTGTTTTTCTTTTTATGATAGAAT
>CAYULY010000007.1:79746-85520 GCA_964445785.1 uncultured Nautiliales bacterium | reverse complement strand
TTCCTCCATATTTACCAGAGTTAAATCCACAGGAAAGAAGATTTGAAGATATAAAGAAATTTTTAAAGAATATAACATTTAAAACGATAGAAGAATTAGAAAAAAAAGTTACAGAAATTCTTTTTTCATATACAAAAAAGCAAATCAAATCTTTGGTTTCTTATAACTATATTATAAAGGCTATGAATATATGAGAATTGGTATTATGAAACTATTGAAAAAATCAACGACATAAAAGACAAAAACGCCGGAAGTTTTAAATTCACTTATCTGGATATAAACATAAAAACCGACTCCATCAAAAAAGCCCACGCATACGTCCATCAATTGGAAAAAAAAATAAAAAAGGAAATCCCGGAAATTGAGAGAGTAATTACTCTTAGGTTTTAAACTGATTTAGTTTGTTTTCAAGGTTTTTTACGATACTTGCAAGTTTATTTGCAATTCCTTTAAGTGAATCGGAAACCGTTTTCGTAACTTTACTTTGAGAAAGTAATTTATTTACTTCCTTTACCACATCTTTTATATGAGCGTTAATCTCTTCAGTTTCTTTCAAGGCGTTATGAGATTTTTCTATCGTCAAATCAAGATGTTCTTTGGTTGAATTGGTTTTTTCCACAAGAATAGCGGCTTTATCAGTAATTTTCGTAAAACTCTCCGATGTACTTTCGATTTCGTTCTGAGCTTCTACAATACCCTGGACGATAATATTTACCGCGGCGTCTATTTCGCCTAAGCTTTTTTGAGTTCTTTCGGCAAGTTTTCTTACCTCATCCGCAACGACGGCAAACCCTCTTCCGTGTTCGCCCGCTCTTGCCGCCTCAATAGCTGCGTTAAGGGCAAGTAAATTAGTCTGGTCGGCTATCTCTTTTATAATGGAAATAACTTCTTTTATCTGATTCGACTGCTCCGCAAGTGCCGTAATTTTTTGTGATATACTCATTTCGTTTTCGGATTCTTTAGTAATATCACTTATCACGTCATTTAACGTTTCGATAGTATCCTCAAGTACACTTTTTGTTTTTTCTATATCACTAACGGTGGTATTTAAATTAATACTTGCTGTTTCAACATTTTCTTTTACGTTGGAAGTCAGCTCTTCAAGTCTGTGCACACTCTCAAACTGGGTCTGAAGACTCTCTTCCATTTTATCGGCTGCTTTTTTCGTTTCATCAGCGGACTGAGCGTTTATACGCGTTGAGGATTTAATATCGTCTATTGTAAATTTAAGTTTCTCTATAAAAGCGTTCAAATCTCTTGCCATTTGACCTATTTCGTCTTTCGAATCGATATTTAAACTTCTAGTTAAATCTCCCTCCGATATATTAGAAATTTCCTCTCTTACTTTATTGATAGGTATAATAATATATTGCTTGCTAAGTAAAAACGCAACCATTATAATGATAAAACTTATAACCCCATCCGCAATAAGTGTGGAAATTACAAGTTTTTTAATTTTTTCTTCGGCTTTGGCACGCATTTCGTTTATAGTTTCTTCCACGTCATTCAAATACACACCTGTACCAATAACCCAGCCCCACGGTCTGAAAAGTTTGACTATGGCAAGTTTTTCTTCATATTTTCCGCTTGCGGGATTGTAAAATCTGTATTTTACATACGTATAATCTTTATCACTGTGTTTAAGGGCTTCGACTCCTTTTGAAACGAACGGCACTTTTGAGGAGTCTTTGAAAACCTTTCCGTTAAGCTCCGGTTTAACAGGATGCATAATCATTTTATAATTCATATCGTTTATCCAGAAATACCCGTTTTTACCGTATCTTAGGTTTTTAATATTGTATAAAACTTCTTTTTTTATTCTCGGAGTAACATTCGTCAGATAAACGCCGGTGCCTATAACCCAATTATAAGGTTTGAATTTTCTTACAACAGCTACTTTAAATTCGTACTTTTTTGTTACGGGATTATAAAATTTGTATTTAATAAATGCATAGTCTTTAGAAGTTTTTTTAAGGGCGTTTACACCAAGAGCCACAAAGGGCACTTTTGAGGAAAACTTAAAGTTTTTCCCGTCAAGCGAAGGTTTTATCGGATGCATAACCATACTGTAATCCATATCGTTTATCCAGAAATACCCGTCGTTGCCGTATCTTGCGTTTTTTACTGTTTCCTTAAGTCTTTTTTTTAGTTCGTTTTCGGGAATTTTACCGTGATATTTAATATAGGTTTTGTTTAAAATATTTATTAAAATTTCACTTCTTTTTAAAAGCGAATTTTCAACGGTTTTTTGAATATTCTCAGGAAGTGTTTTTTCATATTCGCCCTGAACCAGCCTGTATGCGATATCCACTTCGTTTTGAAGCTCGCTTCGTTTTTCATTCATAATGTTTCTTGTAAAACTTGCAACGTTATCTTCCGTTACTTCATTTATCTTGGTAATACAATTGTAAAGCGAAAACATACTAAGAGTAAAAATCGCTCCGAAAAGAATTACCATAAATTTTGCCGTAATGGACAGATTTTTCATTACCATACCTTCTTTTTAAGAAGTATAGCAACAAATGAACACTCATTCAATACAATAGAAAATTTTTGAGAAAATTATGTCAGAAAAGTGTAAAAAAGAAGCAAACTAAAAAGTTTACTTCATACTGCACGCACTCGGCATCCCATTTACTCCGTAAACCGGCTGAATCATTTCATTTCCGGATAAATCTTCGGCAAGAACGTAATCGATAAACTCTATCACTTCTTTTGCGGCTTTTGCAAATCTTTTAGCACTTTCGCTATCGGGTCTGTTTACCAAAATAGGTTTTCCTGCATCCCCACCTTCTCTTATTTCAGGTTCGATAGGAATCTGGGCTAAAACTTTCGTATCGTATTCTTTAGCAAGTATTGCGGCGGCACCTTTTCCGAAAATATCATATTCCATACCGCAGTTAGGGCATATAAACCCGCTCATATTTTCAATTACCCCCGCAATCGGGATATGAAGTTGTCTGAACATATCCATACTTCTTTTAGCATCGTCAACCGCAACCGTCTGAGGTGTGGTTACCGCAACACCAGCGGTTACGGGTACCTGCTGAGCCATAGTCATTTGAGCATCACCTGTCCCCGGAGGCATATCTATTACAAGTATGTCAAGCTCTCCCCACTCCACATCTTCCATAAACTGCTGAAGTGCTTTTACAAGCATTGCACCTCTCCACATAAGAGCCTTTCCTTCGGGAAGCAAATTCGCCATCGATATGAATTTAACTCCGTAATTTTCAAAAGGTTTTACTTTATTGCCTACAACTTCCGGTTTTCTGTCCTGCATTCCGAGCATTCTTGCAACATTCGGTCCGTAAATGTCACCGTCAAGAATCCCTACTTTTTTTCCTTCTTTGGCAAGAGCTAAAGCCAAATTAACCGCGGTAGTGGATTTTCCTACCCCTCCTTTACCTGAAGACACCATAACAAAAGATTTGACGCTAGGCATTTTGTTTACGCCTCTTGAGCTTGTTTCTCTTGGTTTTTTAGGTCTTATGATATTTACGCTTGCTTCAATTCCCTCTTCTTTTAATACATCAATTGTAGTGTCGTTAAGTTTTTGGGCGACTTCGTCATCGGTTGAAGGAATCTGATACGTTATAATCGCCTGCTTTCCGTTTTCGCTGACTTCTATCTCTTTTATAAATCCGAAATCTACAACCGATTTTTTAAATCCGGGATAAATTACCTTTTTTAACAGTTCTTTAATTTTTTCTTTCACGTTAACTCCTTACGTTAAATTTTCCTGCTTTATATTACTTTTTTTTTATTTTGTCAATATACAATATTGTCAAAATAAAAAAACCATTTTTCATTTTTCATTTTCCATTTTTTTCATGGCTTCCTTTTTAAATTCCTCCCAGTCAAAATTTTCCATAGATTCCTGCGTTACTTTGTAACTGCAGAATTTCGGTCCGCACATACTGCAGAATTCCGCTTCTTTAAATACTTCCTGAGGAAGCGTTTCGTCATGGTATTCCCTCGCCCTTTCGGGGTCAAGTGCAAGTTCGAACTGCTTTTTCCAGTCGAAATGATACCTTGCGTCGCTCATTGCGTCGTCTTTATCCCTCGCTCCCGGAATTTTTCTGGCGATATCTGCGGAATGGGCGGCTATCTTATACGCAAGCATTCCCTCGCGGACGTCTTTTTCGTTCGGAAGTCCCAAATGCTCCTTAGGCGTTACGTAACAAAGCATACTAACCCCATACCACGCCGCCATAGCGGCACCTATTGCACTTCCAATATGGTCATACCCCGCACCTATATCAAGTACAAGCGGACCTAAAACGTAAAACGGTGCTTCGTGGCAGTAAATCTGCTCGAGTCTTACGTTTCTTTCTATTTCATTGATAGGCACGTGTCCGGGACCTTCAATCATTACCTGAACGTCTTTATCCCATGCTCTTAAAGTAAGCTCACCTAACGTTTTGAGCTCTTCAAGCTGTGCTTTGTCGCTTGCATCATATAAACATCCGGGTCTTAAACTGTCCCCAAGACTTAAAGAAACGTCATATTCCTTACAAATATCCAGAATATCATCGAATATCGTATAAAAAGGGTTTTCTTTATGGTGTTTAAGCATCCAGCTTGCAGTCAGACTTCCACCACGGCTTACTATTCCCATTTTTCTTTTTGCAATTTCCGGCATATGTCTTAAAAGCAGCCCTGCATGAATTGTAAAGTAGCTAACCCCTTGTTTTGCCTGTTTTTCAAGCACTCTTAAAATATCGTCATAAGTTAACTCCAGAACGTCTCCTATTTCATCTATAATCTGATACATAGGAACAGTACCGATAGGCACCGGACTTGCGGTGATAATCGCCTCACGTATTTCGTCCATATTTTTCGCCCCGGCACTTAAATCCATAACAGTATCCGCTCCGTATTTTACGGAAGTTTCAAGTTTTTTTACTTCCTCTTCAATATCGCTCGCAAGTGCAGAAGCTCCGATGTTTGAGTTTACTTTTGTTCTACTGACCCTTCCTATCGCCATAGGTTTTAAATGTTTATGATTTATATTTGCAGGAATAATCAGCCTTCCCCTTGCCACTTCGCTTCTGACAAGCTCAGGGTCAAGGTTCTCTTCTCTTGCCACATATTCCATCTCTTCGGTTATAATACCTTTTTTGGCGTAATACATCTGAGTTCTGGTTTTATCTTTCATTCTTTTTTCAATCCATTCGCTTCTCATTAAAATCCTTTAAGATATATTTTCTCGGAATTTATCCAAAAAAACTTAAAATAAGCTTAAAAAGCCACCACACAATCTCTTGATTCTTTGACTTTATACAAAGCTTTATCGGCTCTTTTTAATACTTCTTCTCAGTTTTTTCCCTCTTTTTTTTCCGTAACCCCACAACTAAATACGAATTTTATAGGTATTTGGATATTGCAATCGTTTTTCAATTTTTCTTTTAAACCCTCATATTTCCTCTTAGCGTTTTTCTTATCGGTATTACAAAAAATAATAACGAACTCTTCCCCTCCCCATCTTGCGAAAAAGTCATTTTCTCTTATATTGTTTTTAATAAAAAAACCAATTTTTTTAAAACTTCGTCCCAGGCTTTATGTCCGTAAGTATCGTTAATACTTTTAAACCGGTCTATATCCATTATCCCTAATTGTAGAAACACAAAAAGACAAACCGACGCTAATTAACGTAATTAGAGGATAATGTGTTATAGATTCTCCAACATTGTAGCTCCTTCGATTTTTAACAAAGATTCTAAAATTTTACCTTTCAAAAAGTAACTAGTTAATTAAGTAAAACTTATTTT
>CAYULY010000007.1:0-79646 GCA_964445785.1 uncultured Nautiliales bacterium | reverse complement strand
ATTCTAAAATTTTACCTTTCAAAAAGTAACTAGTTAATTAAGTAAAACTTATTTTCATACAAGTTTAAGCAATTTTTAAGAAATAAATGATATATTTCTATTACAAATACAACAAAAAGGAGTTAAAATGGCAGTAAAAATTACTGATACTTGTATTAACTGCGGTGCATGTCTGGATGAGTGCCCAGTAGAAGCAATCGTTGATGACAGCGAAAACCCAACAGGTGAAGAAATTTATTATGTATATCCGGATAAATGTGTTGAATGTGTAGGATACTATGATGAACCTGCATGTGCGGCAGCATGTCCGACTGAAGGATGTATAGTTTGGGATGAGTGCAAAGAAGGTCAAACTTGTGCTGAAAACAGAGGAGAACCGGGAGAACCAGTAATCGAGTAATTCTTTTCCTCTTTTTTTTTCTTCAAAATTTGATATAATTCCTCTCTAAAAACTCAAGGAGAGAAAATATGGAAAAAACTCTTTCAATTATCAAACCGGATGCGGTAGCAAAAAATGTTATAGGTAAAATCATTGATAGATTCGAAAGCAACGGCTTAAGAATTGCTGCAATGAAAAAAATCAAACTAACAAAAGAAGACGCTGGTAAATTCTACGAAGTTCACAAAGAAAGACCATTTTTTAACGACTTATGCGAATATATGAGCAGTGGTCCTGTTGTTGTTATGGTACTTGAAGGTGAAAATGCCGTAGCAAAAAACAGAGAACTTATGGGTGCAACTGACCCTAAAGAAGCAGCTCCCGGAACAATTAGAGCTGATTTTGCCGAAAGCATCGAAGCTAATGCGGTTCACGGAAGTGATAGTCTTGAAAACGCTAAAAAAGAAATTGCATTTTTCTTTGCCGAAAGAGAGATTTTATAATTGGAAGTAAAAAAAACTTTCAAAGGACTTGAGCTTCAAGGTTCAAGCGAAAAACTTAAAGACGGTTCTTTTATAGTAAAAGGAACTTTAAAAGGTAATATAGAAGTTGAGTGTATTAAATGTTTACAAAAATACACAAAACCTATTAAAGAAGATGTAAATTTTAAAATCGTAAAACCTCCGTATAAAGGGTTTGACGAAGAATATGATATTATTGAAATGGACAAATTTGACATTGAAGAACTTTTAAAAAGCGAATATGAATCCGTTCAAAACGATTACAATGTTTGTCCTAAATGCGAAAATGAAGAATTCAATAAAGAATACTAAGGAGAAGTAATGGCGGTTCCTAAGAGAAGAAACTCTAAAACAAGAGCAGCAAAAAGAAGAACTCATTATAAAATCAGATTAAGTTCAGTAGTTAAATGTTCAAAATGCGGTGCTTACAAAAGACCTCATAGAGTATGCCCTAGCTGTGGTGAATATTAATGAAAATAGCAATTGATGCAATGGGTGGGGACTTCGGTCCCGTACCGATAATAGAAGGTGTTATTCAAGCGTTAGAAGAAAATAAAAACTTCACTCCATATCTTGTAGGAAATCAAGAAATTCAAAAACTTTTACCTCAAAAATATCACTCTCGTGTTAGGTTTATAAATAGTGACGACGTTATACAAATGAGTGATAGTGCCACAGAATCCTTAAAAAGAAAAGAATCCACTATTTATAAGTCTATCGAACTTTTAAAAAATAAAGAAGTCGACGGTGTCGTTTCGGCAGGTCATAGTGGTGCTACGATGAGTCTTGCTACTTTAAGACTAGGAAGAATTAAGGGTATAAAAAGACCGGCTATTGTTACCTTTATGCCTACTATCAAAAAAAAATATTCTCTTGTGCTGGATGTGGGAGCAAATGTAGATTGCGACGCAACAAACTTATATCAATTTGCTCTTATGGGTAAGGTTTACGCCAAAGTAGTACTAAACACCCAAACTCCAAAAATAGGTCTGCTAAGCAACGGAGAAGAAAAAAGCAAAGGAAACTCCGTTACAAAAGAAGCATATGAATTATTAACCAACCTTGAAAACTTCATAGGGAACGTAGAAGGCGGAGATATCTTCAAAGGTGACGTAGATGTTGTCGTAACTGACGGATTTATAGGAAATATCGTACTTAAAACAAGCGAAGGGGTGGCGGATACAATAGGCAAACTAATAAAAGAAGAGATTAAAAAAGCCAGTATCTTACAAAAAATAGCTGCTTTACTTTTAAAACCGGTATTTAAAGAACTTAAAAAAACAACCGATTATGCGGAATACGGTGGTGCCCCACTTCTGGGAGTAAACGGTTGTGTTATAATAAGTCACGGAAAAAGTAATGCCAAAGCTATTAAAAACGCTATTTTCCAAGCAATTAAATATATTGAAAACGATGTAACAAATAGAATACAAAAGTCATTAAAGGTTCATTAATGTATGCAAAATTTAAAAGTATCGGTGCTTATGTTCCTGAAAAAATCTTAACGAATAAAGATTTAGAGAAAATTGTAGATACAAGTGACGAATGGATCACTAAAAGAACCGGAATAAAAACAAGACATATAGTTCAAGAAGAAGTTACAAGCGATTTAGCCTATAAAGCTGCTTTAGATGCTTTAAAAAATGCTAATATGCAACCGGAAGATATAGATATGATAATAGTAGCGACTATTACTCCTGATTACTTTACAATGCCTTCAACCGCTTGTATAGTAACTGAAAAACTAGGCATAATAAGACCGGCCGTTGATATTAGTGCGGCTTGTACCGGATTTATATACGCACTAGCTCACGCAAAAGCTTTCATAGAAAGCGGTATGTATAAAAACATATTAATTATCGGAGCAGAAACATTAAGCAAAGTAGTTAACTGGCAAGACAGAACAACTTGCGTACTATTTGGAGACGGAGCGGGAGCTGCTATTATCAGTGCCACGGAAAACAAAAACGAAGCAATTATAGATATTGATATCAATGCCGACGGAAAATATAAAAATTATTTAATAACCCCGGGTCGTGGCGTAAAATACGGGTGCGAAACCGATAAAATATGGCTTGAAATGAAAGGAAACGAAACTTTTAAAGTAGCCGTTAAAACTTTATCTCAAAGTGTAAGAGACATTTTAAAAAGAAACGATATGACAAGTGAAAATATAGATTGGTTTATTCCTCATCAAGCAAATTACAGAATAATAGACGCAGTAGCAAGAGCAATTAAAATGCCTCCTGAAAAATCCGTTTTAACAGTTCAAAAATATGGAAATACTTCATCAGCTTCCATTCCTATGGCTATCAATGAAATGTTTAAAAACGGAAAAATAAAAAAAGGCGATATAATGCTTCTTGATGCATTCGGAGGAGGTTTTACCTGGGGAAGTGCTTTAGTTCCTTTCAATTAACCTCTTCTCACAACTTTCTATAGCCATTAAAATATTATCTTCTAATTCCGGTACTTGAGACAAAACTATTTTAAAAGCGGCTTTAACGTCATTAAAAGAAGTTTCTTCCAATTTTTTATTAATTCTTTTTGCAATTTTATCCGTATCTTCCAAATTGTTAAAAGTTAAAATTTTAAACCTTTTTTCTATCCTAAAAACAAAGTCTATATCTCTAACACATTGTTTAATTGTTCTTGCATAAAGTTTTAAAAGAGCTTTTGCAAAATCCGGAGAATAAAAATCTTCTATGATATCCAAATTTAAAAATTCTATATAAATAATTCCCAACGGCTTATTAAACTCATTAAACTCCTTCAATAAAACATCAAAATATCTTTTATTATAAAGTCCCGTTAAAGAATCTTTTATCGCAATATCAGCAATTTTTAAACTTAAAGTTTTAAAAGCAACCTCCCCCACCAACTCGTTATTATCATCAATAATAGGAATATATTTTAATCGATTGCTTCTCATATAATTATAAGCATCCAAAATATGAGTGGAAATTTTTAAAGATTTTAAAGTTTTAGGATACTTTGACATATAGTCCGATATCTTTATACATTCTAAATTTTTAGTAATAATTTCCAAAATATCAGTAGTGGTAAAAATATAAATAGGTTTATTATCTTTTACTATATAAAATGTATAATTCCCGCACTTGTGCATAAAATTAGCTACTTCTCTTACCTCCAACCCCTCTATTTTTTCGTATTCTTTATAACAAATCGGTTCTAAGTAATCTTTCAATACCATTTTTCTCCTTTAAAAAAAGTTTTTTATTGTAGCAGAAAAATAGAGTTTATGCTATAATTTCGTCTCAATTCTTTAAAGGAGAAGCTATGCCTAAAATGAAAACAAACAGAGGGGCGGCAAAAAGATTTAAAGTTAAAAAAAGTGGAAAAGTAAAAAGAGGTGCAGCTTTCAGAAGCCACATCTTAACTAAAAAATCACAAAAAAGAAAAAGACACTTAAGAGCCCCAAAATATGTTGATAATACAAACATCAAAGCGGTAAGAGACTTACTAGCTATATAACAGTGTAGAAGAGGCAAAGAAGGCGATAAAGCCTCACGGTAAAAACCGTTAAGTTGCATAGATGCACGCCAAAACGATAAGGAGACAAAATGAGAGTAAAAACTGGTACGGTTAGAAGAAGAAGACATAAAAAAATTTTAAAAATGGCTAAAGGCTTCTACTCCGGTAGAAGAAAACATTTCAGAAAAGCAAAAGAACAAGTTGAAAGAAGTTTAGTTTACGCATTCAGAGATAGAAAACAGAAAAAAAGAGACTTCAGAAAGCTTTGGATTGTTAGAATTAACGCTGCTTGTAGATTAAATGATATAAGCTATTCAAGATTTATTAACGGTCTAAAAAAAGCAAATATTGATTTAGATAGAAAAATTCTTGCGGACCTTGCAATGAACGAACCTGAGGTTTTCGCTTCAATCGTAGAAAAAGCAAAAGCAGCTTTATAATCCCTCTTCTCGGGATTTTTATTTATCAAATATTTTTGCCAGACACTAGTCTCACAACAAAATCTCACAACAAAGTGACTGTCACTATTTATATATAAATAGCTCCCCAGACACCTGCGGCACAAGACAGTAGGAAGTGCTCTGCTCCCTTCCGGGCCTGAAGCGTTGCTTCCTACCATCCTTGCACAGGGCTGAGGATATAAAATTATACCATAATAAGGAAAAAACTACAATACTTTTTTCTTATTTTAAAAAAAAACTTTTTTTTCATCATTTTCATTTTGAACAGAAGAATTGTTTTTAATTTCTTTCTCAAAAATATAGTGATATAAAAAGAAAACTCCTATAGCCGGAGCGAAAAAATTAACAAACGGTATAAAATTAAAAACAACACTAAATACGGCACTCCACCACACTGTTTTTATTTTAGTTTTTTTACCGAACATTTGAATTATAAATTCGCTAATTATCTCCTTAGTTAAAAAAGACCAAATAAAAACTACAAATAAAATATTTAAAAAAGGAATAAATAAAACCGGATATATAATAAAAATAGAAATTAAAATAATTATTAAATCAATAAACATTATCATAAAAAGACTAAAAAAAGAGCATTTTTTATCTCTGGATTGAACATTAGGATATTGGCTCGATTTCATTTTTTTTAAACGTTTATGTATTATAACCATAAAACCGAAATATAAAGTAGAAACATAAAAAGAATAAATAATAAATAAACTGACTATAGCAGCTATAATCTCCTCTATATCTTTAAAAGGGAAAATATTAATTAAATTTTGTAAAAAATTAGAAACGAAATTATAATTTACCATAAAAAACAACAACCAAAAAACAGCTATCACAACAGAACTAATTACAAACGTACGTTTTTCTTGATATAAATCTCTAAATATGGAAAAAAACAATCCTATACTAACCAATACAACTTGAAACCACAAAAATACTAAAAAAAAATCCGCACCATCATATTCTAAAAAAGTAAAAGGCAACATATCCACTACAAATATAATCGCATGATTTATATATTTAAAAATATAAATTCCTGCTATTACCCAAAACACACTCCAAAATATTCCGTTTAATAAAATAAGAGAAATTATATCCTTTTGTTTGATATCGTTAAACGTCAATTTAATTGAATTCACAAAATTCATAAAAAAAACTCCTTTAAAAAGTGATTTAATAAAGAAAAAACGGATTTGAGAATTTTTAATTTTTCTATAAACGAAATTGTTAAATTACAATAATTTTATTAAATTTTTGTTAATTTTAAAATATATTTTTTTAATAAAAATTATTATCTAATTATTATTTAGCATAATAAAAAAATAAAAACGGTCTTAAAGACCGTTCTCCCCCCTATTTGAAATTTTATCCAAATGAAATGACACTTAGATGACTTATATTAAAACAATATAACTAAAACAATAAATAATTTTCAAAAGGGGACAGTTTATATTATAATATTTTTACCCCACACTTTAGAAAATAAGTAAACTTGTAAAGAAAATTAAAATAACGTTAAAATTAACACCTTTTACATTAATTAAATAAGTTTACAAATCGTAACATTTTAATGTATAATTTCGTAACACTTTTACCAAAGGAAACAGTTTTGGAGATAACTTTAATTATACTTAGTGCCGGAAATTCCGCAAGATTTAATTATCCGATAAAAAAACAGTGGTTAAGAATAAACAAAGACCCTTTATGGCTATTCGTAGCAAAAAGGCTAAACTCATTTTTTAACTTCAAACAAACGATAATTACGGCAAATCCAAAAGACGTAAGATTATATGAAAAACTAAGCGATTATAAAATCGTCCCGGGAGACAAAGAAAGACAACTAAGTCTTAAAAAAGCCTTGGAATATGTAACCACCGAATACGTAATAGTAACGGATGTCGCAAGGGCTTGTATCCCAAAAGAAGTACTAATAAATTTAATAAAAAACCCTTCCGATTGTACGGTGCCTTTTTTAAAACCGGTAGATACGATAGTATATGAAAACAAAACAATCGATAGAGAAAAAGTAAAACTAATCCAAACACCTCAACTAAGTCGCAGCAAGATTTTAAAAAAAGCTCTTAACACCCAAAAAATATTTACCGACGAAAGAGCGGCTATAGAGGCGATAGGAGGATATATAAAGTATATAGAAGGTTCAGAGAAAAGCAAAAAAATAACCTATTTTAAAGATTTAAGCCTACCTTGCTTAAAACCACCTAAAAAACTATTTTTAACCGGCAACGGATACGACAGCCACAAATTTAAAGAGAATAAAAAAATGTTTTTAGGCGGAGTTGAAATAGACGTCGATTACGGACTAAAAGCCCACAGTGACGGGGATGTCGTAATTCATTCACTAATCGATGCCCTTTTGGGAGCCGCCGGATTCGGAGATATAGGGGAGTTTTTTCCTGATACCGACGAAAAATACAAAGACATCTCAAGCATAAAACTTTTAAAAGAAGTATTAAATACCCTAACCTACACTGGTTATGAGATAGTAAACGCCGATATTTCGATTATTACCCAAAAACCCAAATTAAAAGAGTATAAAACGAAAATTCAAAGAAACTTATCAAACCTACTACAAGCACCCGTAAACGTAAAAGCCACAACAAACGAAAAAATGGGCTTTGTAGGACGCGAAGAAGGAATAGCCGTAATATCAACGGCAACATTAACATATAAGGACTGGTATGAAGATTATAATCGTTGAAAACGAATTATATTTAGCTCAAAGCATTCAAAACAATTTAAGTGCGAAATTAAACGCAAAATGTGAAATTTTCGCTTCTTACGACGAAGCGATGGAAACGGAAGGCGACGTTTTTATAGTAAATACGAATCTTCAAGGAAAAATAGAAAAATTAATAGAAGCCAAAAAAGATAAAATAATTATACTATTGGCTCCATATGTAACCTATTCGAACGTAACTCAACCTATCCAAATGGGAGCTGACGATTACTTACAAAAACCTTTTTCAATAGAAGAGTTAATTAGAAAAATAGTTCATCTGCAAGAGTATTACTCTTTAAAAAGAAAAAATAATAAAATAATAAAATTTATGAATTCGGTGTTAGAAGACATAGAAACAATAGAAATAGAAGAACTGAAATTTCCTATCTTTATAAAAACGAATTATCAAAAAGCCGTCGACAAACTGATATTCAATTACGCTCAAAAAAATAACCTTGAAATAGAAATTATCAATATAAAAAATTTCAAAAAAAAAGAGTTAAATAAACATACTATATATTATGCTAAAAATTTTTATGATAATCCGGAAACTCTAAACATATTATCAAAATATAAAACAGCAATTATAGTTCCCAAAGAATTTGAAAATAACTATCCTCATTATAACTTAACGAAAATAGAACTTTCTAAAACAAACTTTTTAAACGACGAAATATTATCAATCGAAGATTATATAAAATTTATCATTTTAAACCATCAACATAAACTGCCGGATACCGAACTTAGCAAGAGACTTGGAATTAGTAGAAAAAGTTTGTGGGAAAAAAGGAAAAAATATGGAATCTTTAAACAAAAATAAGATTTTTATAGACAAAGAAGCCTATATAACTCTTGCTATGGTTCAAGCCGGTTTACTAAAACCTATAGATAAACTTATGAATAAAAAAGAGGCTAAAACGGCAGATGAAATAAAACAATACAAAAACAAACCCGTACCATTTTCTTTTATCTTAGCACCGGCAGGAAAAAAAAACCGAGAAATTTTAAAAACCAATCCAAATAAAATAGAACTCTTTTGCGAAGGGAAAAAAGTAGGTGAAGTGGACGTAGAAGAGATATACGAAATAGATCCTTTAAAAAGAGTTGAGACAATCTACGGCACAAAAGACACAAAAAACTATCCTCAAGTGGCAAAAACACTAAAAAGACTAGGTCGCTATGCAATAGCCGGGGAGTTTTGGGTGGAAGATACGAGCATAAAGAAAAAAATAGATTTCGTAAAAGAAAAAATTAAAAACCTAAAAAACGTAGTCGGAATGACTATGCACGCAAAACCTATCCATAGGGTCCACGAAAAAATTATGAGAAGTGCTATAGAAAAAAACGATATGCTAATCGTATTTTTAATTAAAAATATGAAAGACGAAGAAGTGTCTTACGAATTAAGATACGAAGCTTTAAGTTATATAGTCGATAATTATTTCCCAAAAGAAAAAATCATAATCGTACCTCTTATAAACACTTATATTTTTTCGGGAGTAAACGAAGCCATACTTGATGCTATGATTGCCAAAAATTTCGGTTGTAATAAATTTATAATGGGACAAACTCATAAAGGGCTTGGAATTCACTATGAAGCGAATCATTTAAAAAGCATTTTCGACAGTATGGATTTAGGCATAGATATAGAAACCATAAACGAATACGTCTATTGCGACAAATGTAAAACGATAGTAAGCGTAAACTCTTGTCCTCACGGAAGCCACCACCATATAAGCTATCACAGCGATTCGATATTTGAACTTTTAAAAACCGGTCTTATGCCGCCTACCATATTAATGAGAAAAGAGATTAGTGCAAAATTTTTAGCCAGAATGTATCCAAACAGATTTGAAAACCTTCAAAAACTTTATTACGATATTTCGCCAAATAAAGGACTTATAGAAAAAAACAAAGAAGAAGATTTTTATATATCTTTAATGAAACTTTATCAGACAAGCTCGTTAACCTAAGGAGAAGATATGGAGTATAATAAATTCAACTGGTTTTTATTAACCGGATTTTTTAGCGGTCTTTTACCAAAAGCTCCAGGGACTTGGGGAAGTTTGGTTGCTACGATAATAGCTTATTTAATAATTACGTTTTTACCGAATCCGGCAACTACAATATGGCTTTTAGTCGTTTTATTTTCGATTATAGGTTTTAAACTTATAAACGACTATGAATCAAAAGGCGGTATTCACGACGATAAAAGAATAGTAATTGATGAATTTGTGGGAGTGTTAATTGCCATAGGAGTTTTTGGAAACTTAAAAGAAGATACGCTTATTAAGGTTATTTTAACTTTTATATGCTTTAGAATATTTGATATCTGGAAACCTTCTATTATAGGGAAAATAGACAAAAAAGCTCCCGGAAGCTTAGGAGTTATGGGTGATGATATTTTAGCAGGAGCATTCGGAGGAATAGCCGCCGGAATTTTATATATGGGATATTTAAGAATTATTCACTAATAAAGCTACAAAGAGTAAAAATAAAATTGAATAAATAACTCCCGCAACCCATATTACCCATTTGTTGTACCCCCCAAGGATTCTCATTGTTTCTATTCTTTTTTCTTTATCCTCTATTTTTGATTCGATTTTAGATTTTAAGCTCAAATATTTTTTATAAACAAAATATACTGAATACCCTCCCATTATTATATAAAACATCACGGGTCCCCAAAAAGGAACAATCATATTCAAAATAATCGCTATAAAAAAAGAAACGATACCAGCTAAATAAGCTTTTCTATAAAGCAGATACCAAAACCCTCCTCCAAAAAACGCCCACCAACTCCAAACCCACGCAATTCTTTTTATTCCGTTTATATTAAATTTCGAAAAAGCCTCTTTATACCACTTAAACTTCTTAGGAGTTTGAATAAAAGCCTCAAGCATTCTGTCTTCATAATCTTGATTCAAAGATTTGCCTTTTTTGATAAAATATTAACATAAAAAAGGAAAATAATGAAAGCGTTTAATACCATCTCCGCTGCAATGCTGGGAATCGGCTCAATGGTAGGAGCCGGGATATTTATAGTAATAGGTGAAGCCGGAAGTATTGCCGGAAACATAGTATGGCTCTCTTTCGTATTTGGCGGAATAGTCGCTTTACTTAGCGGATACTCTTTAGCAAAACTGGCTTTAAGATTCCCAAGTAGAGGTGGAATAATAGAATACATCACTCAAGAATACAAAGAAAACATCTTCGCCGGTACCCTTAGTATAATGTTTTATTTTGCTCAATTGATAGCCTTAGGGGCTGTTGCTAAAAGTTTTGGAGAGTATGGGGCAAGACTTTTCGGATATCATAGTAATTTTATGATAAACTCTTTTGCCGTGGGGATTGTTTTAATTTTTACAATAATAAACCTACTGGGTGCTTATTTTGTAGCAAAATTCGAAAACTTAATTGTCAAAATAAAAATTTCAATTCTAACCATTTTTACAATAGTCGCTCTTTTTTACGTTAATCCTCAATACCTAAGTTTAAAAAATATGCCTTCTATTTCAAATATGTTTTTTGCCATAGGGCTTACATTTTTTGCGTATCAAGGTTTTAGCGTAATTACAAATACAGTAGAAGATATGCAAAACCCTCAAAAAACAATGCTAAAAGCTATGATTTTAGCGATTGTTATAGTAATGATTTTATACGTAGCTACCAGTATAGCCGTACTTGGAAATTTACCGTTAAAAGAAGTTATAAAAGCAAAAGACTACGCTCTTGCCAAAGCCGCAATGCCGATATTTGGAGAAACCGGCTTTAAAATTATGGCAATAACCGCCCTTATAGCAACTGCAAGTGCTATAAACGCAACTTTATATGCAACTGCCGAAATTTCTTACACATTGGCAAAAGAGGGGGAATTGCCTAAATTTTACCAATACAATATCTTTAATTCCAACGAAGGTCTTATTATAAGTACAGCCATTATAATACCTATGATTTTATTTTTTAATTTAAACGAAATTACAACCGTTGCAGCCTTAAGCGTACTTATTATTCAAGGTTTCGTTCATTTAGGGCATATCTTCATAACCCAACAAACCAACGCAAACAAAATTTTAATAATTCTTGCAACTTTAGCTATGTTTTCGATAGCCTTCCTTACAATTTATTATACCTCCAAATACGACGAAAACATACTCTTTTACCTGGTTTTTGCCTTTTTAGCCTGTTTTTTGATAGAGATTATTTTAAGAGTTACAACAAAAAGAAAAATAAAAAGTCAAATTTAAGGAGCTGCGATAATTCCCATTTGACATTGTCTCTTTCCTATCATTTCATCCGCTCTATCTATCAAATAATTTAAATTTTTATCAACCGGATTTCCTTTTAAGTTAATTCTGATTTCAGTAATATATCCCTTTTCACAAATCATTTGGAATTTTCTTATATTACCTTTTCCAAATACTTGTCCAAAAAGCCATCTTACTCTTTTTAAACTTACAGTCTCTCCCATATGCATTCTAAAAAACTGCAACATCATAGTTTCGTTAAACTGCTGGTTAAGTTTTATTGCTGTTAAGAAATAAGTATTAGCATCGGTACCGAAACAAGTTCCGTGTTTTTTCCATTCGTGTTTTGCAAGACCGTATT
Source organism: uncultured Nautiliales bacterium (assembly GCA_964445785.1). Lineage (GTDB taxonomy): Bacteria > Campylobacterota > Campylobacteria > Campylobacterales > Nautiliaceae > Nautilia. The sequence continues at coordinate 67,436 of CAYULY010000007.1, read as the reverse complement.
TAGCAGCCGGCATAAACTTCTCTAAAACCTTCCAAAATCTATAAGAAAGATGTAAAGGTTTATTTGAACAATAATTCTTATGTACCGGCCAAAGCCCGTGAAGTGTAAAATGAGTTAAAGAATAATCTCCGCTTTTTCTTTTTAAACATACCGGTTTTTTAGGATGAGCTTTACAAAAACCGTTCATCCACGACAAAGCCAAAATATTTTCCGTAGATACTGCAAAAAGCATCAAAGGAAACAGTAAAACCAAAAGTAACTTTTTCATAAAATATCCTTTATCAATTTAATTTTTTCAATATCATCTCTTATCGTATACTCAATTCCATCTATTCCGAATTCTCTTTTTTCAACCAAAATATCGTTTTGTTTTAAGATATACTCGATTTCTCTTGTTTTATCATAATCCACACTAAAAGTATACTCAAATATATCCTTATATTCTATCAACTCGGCATTTTTTACAGCTAAATTGGCTACGTCGCTATAAGCTCTGACAAGCCCTCCAACTCCCAATAAAATACCTCCGAAATACCTAACGGTAATAATTCCGACATTTACCAAATCATTCCCCTGAAGAACCTTTAAAGTAGATTTACCACTACTACCTCTTGGTTCTCCGTCATCACTGCTTCCTTCAGCTATCTGATTATACTCGTTTAAATACCTAAAAGCCGTCACAAAATGATTAGCCTTTGGATGTGCTTTTTTTAATTCTTCTAACTTATCTTCAAACAAAAAAAAGGGAACAAGAAAAGAGTGAAATTTAGACTTTTTAACTTCAATCGTAGCGGCTGAAAGTTTGTTTACTGTTTTCATTAATCAAAAAGTTTATTAATACTTTCATTATAAACGATTCTTCTAATAACCTCTGCAAAAAGTTTTCCGGTTTTAAGCACTTTTATTTTTTTACACTCTTTGTTAAAAGGAATTGTATCTGTAATAATAAGCTCTTCTAAGACAGAATCTTTAATTCTCTCAATCGCAGGTCCACTAAGTACCCCGTGAGTTGCAAAAGCCCTTACACTTGTAGCACCTTTTGCTTTAAGTGCCGCTGCGGCTTTTACCATAGTCCCGGCAGTATCTACCATATCGTCAATTAAAATAACATCTTTTCCTTTTACATCACCTATAATATTCATAACTTCACTTTCATTTGCTTTTTCTCTTCTTTTATCCACAATTACCATATCAAGACCTAGCTTACTCGCAAAATATCTAGCCCTTGCAACTCCTCCGATATCCGGAGATGCGATAATTGGATTTTTAAGCCTTTTTTCTTTAAAATAATCAAAAAACAAAATACTTCCGTAAAGATTATCTACCGGAATATCAAAAAAACCTTGAATTTGACCAGCGTGTAAATCAAGAGTTACGACCCTATCAATTCCGGCTTTTTCCATCATATTAGCAACAAGTTTTGCAGTAATAGGAACTCTAGGAGCTGCTTTTCTGTCTTGTCTTGCATATCCGAAATAAGGAACGATTGCAGTAATGCTTTTCGCACTGGCTCTTCTCATAGCATCGGTAATAATCAAAAGTTCCATTAAATTATCATTAGCCGGTGCACAAGTAGGCTGAATTATAAAACAGTTAACCCCCCTTATACTCTCTCCAACCTGAACATTAATTTCACCGTCACTAAATCTATTAACAGTTATTTTACTAAGAGGTCTATCCAAATAATGAGCTATATCTTCCGCTACTTTAGGATTTGCCGTTCCGCTAAAAAGTTTATATTTCATAATCTCTCCTTTGTTTTATTATTGAAATGGTATCAAAATTTCCTTTAAATAAGCTATAATGATTCAAAACAATAAACAATAACCCTAAGGACAATTTCTCAAATAAGCGAATTTTTATCATTATTTATGCAAACTTTCATACAAGCCTTCATATTAGATTCTAAACATTTTAAAGAATTTGTTTTTAGAGCATCTTTAATCACTTATTGCCTCTTTTTTATTTCAACAGTTTCATTCGATTTTTATTTTCAAATATTATACCTTATAAGTGCTATTTTTTATTATATTATAAAATCTACTTCTTAGCTCCTCTTATCCAACCTCCACCTAAAAGTTTTTCCCCATCATAAAAGACACAAGCTTGTCCCTTTGCAACTCCACTTACCGGTATCTTAAATCTGACTACCGCTTTTGTTTTACTATCCATCTTTACTAAAGCTCTCTCTTTAGGAGCACGGTAACGTATTTTTGCTTCACACTCAAATAGACGACTATCAACAAAAAGATTAACCCCTTTTAAAAACACCTGAGTTTTTTGCAAATCTTTCTTATCCCCGACTATTAAAGTATTGCTTTTAGCGTCTATTCCCACTACATATTGAGGTTTGTGAGATTTAAAAAGAGTAAACCCTTTTCTCTGTCCGATAGTATAAAAAGAATACCCTTTATGGACTCCTACCCTCTGACCTTTAGTATTTAAAACTTTCCCTTTTTTTTCCGGATTAAAATGATTTCTTAAAACATCAATATAAGTCGTATCGATAAAACATATATCTTGAGACTCTTTTTGAGTCGCAAACTCTTCAAGTCCGATTTTAGACGCTATCTTTTTTATCTCATCTTTTGTATATTCTCCAAGCGGAAATAAAACTTTTGGTAAAATCTCTTTTTTTACACCGAATAAAAAATAACTCTGATCTTTGGTTTTATCCTTAGCCTCATATAAAAACTCCCCATCGTTTCTTACATAATGACCCGTTGCGACTTTGTCGCAATTGTATTTTTCCAAAAATTTCATAAAAACACCAAATTTTATTTTAGTATTACACATAGCACAAGGATTCGGTGTAATTCCGTTTTGATAACTTTTTACAAAATATTCATAAACTTCTTTTCTAAATTCCTCTTCCACATCCTCTACAAAATATTCAAATCCCAAAAGTTTCGAAAGCTTTTCTATTTTTTCTAAATTCTCTTTATGATTTACGCCTCCGTGCATTTTCATATAAAGTCCGACTACATCATACCCGGCTTTTTTCAGCAGATAAACACTAACTGCACTGTCAACTCCCCCACTAATTCCTACCAAAACTCTCAAAATCACTCCTATTAATTATTTTAAATACTCCTTCATAAAAAACGTATGACACTCTATATTGTGAAAAGCACTCTCAAGTCTTTGAAAAAGTTTAGGTTCTTCCTCTTCCATTTTTTTCAACCAAGCTTTAATTTTAGCTCTTGCATAAGGAGTTTTTACACTTTCACTCTCTTTTAAAGCTAAACAACTGTTCTCTCCATCAATTATAGGAAAATTGTTTTTACCGGCCATATATTCAATCCATTTTTCTCTTACTTTAATCATAGGACGAATAACCTCTATTCCAGTATTTGCAGTATAAATAGGAGGCATACTTTTCATCATTCCGTTATAAAACATACTCATAAAAAACGTCTCCACGGCATCATCAAAATGGTGACCTAAAGCTAATTTATTAAACCCGAGTTCTTTTGCCTTTGAATACAATGCCCCTCTTCTCATTCTGGCACAAAATCCACAAGCACTGCTTCCGGGGCGTTTTTTTTCTTCTAAAATTTCCAAAATAGGAGTTTGATAAATAATATAATCTATCCCAAACTCTTCACAGTGTTTTTTTAAATTAGAATAATCAATCCCAACTCCCGGGTCTATGGTAATTGCCGCTAATTCAAACTTAAAAGGAGCAATAAGTTGCATCCTTTTAAGTACGTGTAACAAAACAAAACTGTCTTTTCCTCCACTAAACCCCACCAAAACCCTATCCCCAGGCTTTATAAGTTCATACTCTCCTTGAACCCTTCCTACGAATTTAGTTACTTTTTTAGAAAAAAAGAGATCTTTTATAGGGTTTTTCATTGAACAGGTTTTCCTTGAATGTAAAGTTTATCTTTTTTTATTTCCAAATCAAGTACCATTTTTCCGTTTTGTTCTTTTGCAAACTGTGCAAATGGAGCCAAATTAGGAACAATTCTTATCAAAATTCCAAATAAAGGCTTTGAAGCTATAATATTAACTTTAACATTTAAAAAGCTGTAATCGTTAGCTTTCATTTTTTCAAGTGCGTTAGGAGTTTTTAAAGAGTCTACGTCAACTTCAAGAATATATCCTCCCAAATCCTTTTGCCAAATAACATCTTTTAAAGAACTTGTAAGTTTAAACTTAAATCCGTGTTCGAATATCTTAGCAACCGTTTCATCATCAGATTTTACAGCAATCTGTTTTAAAATTTCGGTAGGAATATCATTTAAAGAAAAAGCCACTTTAAAATCTTTTAATTTAATGGATTCGCTATCCATTCTCATAACTCCCAATTTAGCAGAAATAAAAGCCAATTTTTTAAGTTCTACTAAATTGCTTAAGTAAACGTTCGTAATTTTATACTCCCCAAACATAGTTTTAATAAACATATTAAAACTTAAATCCGACTTTGCAGAATCTTTGTGTTTTTTAAAATCATAAGTAAAATTGTTTAAAGAAATTTCAAATCCGTTATCTTTAGTATAAATTCTAGAGACTAAAAGAGAGTTTGTAATATCTTCACCCGATTTAAAAGTACCTCTTATATTCTCTAGCCCCATTTCTTTAAACGAATTCTTAATTTTTATATCATCAAGTTTATAAGCGTAAACTTTAAAATTAGGAGTAATTACCTTAGCGTGAATATTTTTTTCTATAAAATCACTGAAAGAGTGCATATCAGATGCCATAAAATCTATTTTTTTGACACGTACATCAAATTTTACATCCGTAATAGGTAAGTTTTTAAAAGTCGTTTCGACTTGTAAAGTTAAGTCTTTAACACCTTGGGGGTTTAAATCTTTACTAGGTAAAGTAACCAAAAACACTTTATCCGTTTGAAGATATGTACTCTTATCAGATAAAAGCTCTACTTTATACCCCTTTTTTTTATAATTTTCTATCATCTGGTTTAATTTAGCATTCATAAGCTTTGAAAAAATCAAAGGAGTTAACGCTATCAAAACGGCAAACGTAACAACCATTACAATTAATTTATTTTTATTCATTTTATTTCCTTTAACATTTCAATTAAAAATTTTGCACTAACTTTGCTGGATTCTTCTAAAAATTTATCAAAATCCTCTCCGGCACCCTCTTGGGCGGTATCGCTTATAGCCCTTAACATAAAAAAAGGTATCTTTTCATTCCAGCATACACACCCTACAGCCCCACCTTCCATTTCAATGGCACTGGCATTAAAAGTTTTCTTTATCCACTCTTTTTTCTCTTTTGAATGAATAAACTGATCTCCACTCGCTATTATACCTTTTTTAAGCTTTATGTTAAGTTTAGTTGCGATATTAAAAGCTATTTTATTTAGCTCCTCATCACATTCAAAAAAAACTTTACTCTCCGGAATAAACCCCGGTTCGTATCCAAAAACCGTCAAATCGACATCGTGTTGAGTCGTTTTGGTAGCTACAATCAAATCTCCTATTGTTAAATTTTCGTCAATTCCCCCCGCTACACCACTAAAAAGCAGTCTTTCAACTTTAAACTTCTCAATCATTACGGTAGCCGTAAGTGCCGCGTTAACTTTTCCTATTTTGCTATAAGCCAAAACTATCTCTTTCCCATCAAAAACAGCTAAATAATACTCATTATTTGCGTGAGTTATCTTCTCTTTAACCTCCATATACTCTAAAATAGGCTCAAGTTCTTCTCTCATAGCACATAAAATACCTATCATCAATTTTTCCTTAAAAAATATTTTTGAGTAGTCGTTAAATGATGATTTAATTCACACTCAACCAACTCCTCTTCAAAATAAGAAGCCCTAATCTCAACTTCTCCTTTTGGATTTATAACCTTACTTCCTCCCCAAAAACCAAGACCGTCTTCAAATCCGACTCTATTACAAAAAGCCACATAAGCCCCACTTAAAATAGCCATAGATTTTAAAAGAGCACTCCACTGTTCATCAATTAAGAGTGAATTTTCTTTAAACTCTCTTGCCGGAGAAGCTGCAATTACTATAATTAAATCCGGTTTTTCTTTGGAGACGAAATTTATAGCATCCCCACTAAAAACATCTTCACACACAAACATACACGTTTTTCCGAATTTCGTATCAAAAACTTTAAATTCATCACCAGCAAAAAAGAATCTACCTTCCTCAAATACCCCGTATGTTGGAAGATGTACTTTTTTATGGATAAAAATATCCTCGCTTAAATAAAGAGCTGCGTTAAAGATTTTTTTATCTTCTTTTATAGCGGCACCCAAAACCACGTCTTTATCAAACTCAAGTTTTTTAAAAAAACCCACTTCAAAAGCGTCTTCTAAAAGTGCGTCTTTTATTTTATAACCATTCATTGAAAGTTCCGGAAACACAACCAAATCGGCACTACTTTTTTTTATAAATTCAATATGCTTTTTTAAATTATTGGGACTTAATTTCGGTCTTATTTGAGCTAAAGCTATTTTCATTTTAACTCTCAATTACACTAATAGCTTTTTCCAAACTTTTCATATCAGTAACAGGCAGTGTCTTTTTCTTCGTAACTTTTCTGTTAATTCCCATTAAAACTTTTCCACCAAGTTCTACAAAGATATCCGCTTCATCTTCATAATTTTTAACAGACTGCTTATAAAGCACCGGCTTTGTAAGTTGAACAGGCAGTACTTCAAGTGCTTCTTTTTTAGTGGTATAAGCTTTTGCACTTACGTTACTTACAACAGGTTTAAATTCATCTTTTAAATATTCACTAAGCAACTCTTTTAAAGGCTTAGTAGCACTCTCAAGTAAAGGACAGTGACTAGCCACACTCATATTCAAAAGCATAACTCTTTTTGCACCTTTTTCTTTTAAAATAGATTCAAGTTTTTCCAAATCTTCTCTTATACCGGCAATAACAAGTTGTCCGTCACTATTATAATTAGCCGGCCAAACTTGTAAATTAGACTCTTTACAAATCGTTTCTATCTCTTCATCGTTTAAACCAAGTACAACCATCATCGAACCGACTCTATCTTTAAAAGCCTCATTCATCAGTTTTCCTCTTTGATGAACTGTTTTTACAGCTTCTGCCAAATTAAAAGCCCCGGCAGAATAAAGAGCACTAAATTCTCCTAAAGAGTGACCTAAAGAAAAAGCATACTCAAAATTAGTGTCTTTAAACAGTTCATAAGCAATAGCCGAATATAATAAAATAGCCGGTTGAGTAAATTCTGTTTTATTTAAATTTTCATTTTCTTCAAACATAAGTTTTTTAAAATCAACTTTTATTGCATCACTTGCAATATCAAACATCTCTCTTGCTTTAGGACTTGCTTCGTAAAAATCTTTTCCCATTCCTACAAACTGACTACCTTGCCCGGGAAAAAATAAACCTACTCTCATTTTATTCCTTTTTTTGTAAAATTATATCATATTGAAGCAACAGAGTAAAAAATAATCACCAGACACTATCTTTCTTAAAAAGAAAAAGGTGCCATTAATGACACCCGCATCCGTTACCGCAACAGCTATCGCCTTGAGGTGCCAACTCTTCTAAAGTAGCGTCTCTTTTTGAAACCAATTTAACTTCAAACGTTAAATCTTCTCCGGCTAACGGATGATTGTAATCTATAGTTACATTTTTATCATCAAAATCTTTTACAGTTACCGCTATTGTTTGTCCATCCGCCGACTGACCGTAAAGAGTCATTCCCTTTTGAAGCTCAATTCCTTCAAATTGTTCTTTAGGTAATGTTTCAACCCACTCTTCATTTCTTTGACCGTAAGCTTCGTCAGCTTTTACAACGATTGTTTTTTCTTCTCCAACTTCCATTTTTTCAACTTCTTTTTCAAGTCCCGGAATAATTTGACCTTGACCTGCTATAAACTCTAGAGGAGCTTGTCCTTTATTAGAATCTACAACTTCACCTTTTGAGTTTTTAACCGTATATTCAATTGCATATACTTTTGCCATATTTATCCTTTAAAATTTTAGTGAGTATAACATAAAGTTTCTATTTTTCCAACTCTTTTTGAGCTAATTTCGCATACTTTGAACTCGGATAATCGTTTATAAGTTTTTTAAAGGTGAGTTTTGCTTTTTCATCTTCGCCTAAATATTTAAAAGATTTTGCCGTATGATATAAAAGTCTTTCAGCAAAAGAGGTTTTTTTAGGATAAATAGATACACTTTGTTTATAAAAAGCCAAAGCTTCTTTATAATTTTTTTCTTTATAAGCAATTTCACCTAAATAATAAGCGGATGTCGCCGGAAGATATTTTTTTTCCAAAGAGTAACTAAAAAGCTCTTTTGCTTTATCAAACTTACCGTCAAAAAAAAGCTTTCTAGCCTTCTTAAAGGCTTCTTTTGCCGACATAGGAGTTGTAACTTTTTTTAATTGAGCCAACACTTCTTGTAAAGAGGTTCTTAAATTTTGAATATTTTGATTGTTAATTTTTACAATTTCTGCAAAATTACTTTTTAAAGTAGCGTTTTGCTGTTCTAAAGCTTCTATCTTTTTTTGTTCCTGAATTAAAAGCTCGTTCATAGTTTTTAATTTTTCTTTATACTCTACATATTTCTTTTTTAAAGCGTCAATCTCTTGTTTTAAAGAGTCTATTTCGGAAAGAATGGTTTTAAAAGATAAAAGTTTGGTTTGAATATCTGAAATCGAACTGTCATACATTATAAACTTTTGAGAAATGGAAGAATTAAGTTCTCTTAATTTTCTGTCTAAATTCAAAATTAAATCTCTATTTTGTTGAATTGCTTTTTGATTTTTTAAAATAGCTTTTTCTTGAGGAGTAAGTCCGTAAGGATTAGCAGAATTTAAACCGGCTTTAAAAGGGTCTACATCCGCTAATAATAAAACCGGTAAAAGAAAAAATAGTTTTTTCATACAATTCCTTTTTTAAGGAATTGTACCTTAATTATGGAAGATATGTAAAATTATCTCTTCTGTTTTTTCTCCAACACCATTTAGCGTGAGCCGTACATATTGGATTTAATTCTCCATAACTGATAACAGTTAATTTCTTAGGGTCAACTCCTAGTTTGATTAATGCTTTTCTAACGCTATTAGCACGTTTTAAACCTAAAGCGTAATTATACTCTTCAGTCCCCCACTCATCACAGTTACCTTCTATTCTGATAGTATAATTAGCCGGATTTTCCTTAATTAATTTTGCAAGTTTTTCAACTTTAGACCATTGGTCTTTTCTAATATTGTATTTGTCAAAATCAAAATAAACAACAATTTGAGAAACCTCTTTTACAAACTCTTTTTGAACCGGTTGTGGTTTTTGAGTAACAGGAATTTGTTGTTCTTCAACTTCAGTATTTGCAGTACTTACACTCTCATTATTCTCAAGAGCGGTTTGAGTATCTGCTTGTGTTACCACTTCCGCCGGCTGTTGAACTTGAGACGTACTTGTAGTGGTATTCACTTCTTTAGCGTCTTCTAAAACCGGTTGTTTCGTACATCCGCTTAAAAGTAAAAAAGCCACAAATCCGGCTACTAATAAATTTTTTTTCATAATAATCTCCTTACCAATCAAATGATTGTAATATTTTAGGCAAAGGGTAATAAAACACCTTATTTTCATTTAAACGTATTATACCAATTTTTGAATAAAAATTTTCTCTTTTTATAAACATTATGGAATTTCCGTCAACTGAAAAATTAGGAAAAGAGTTTTGTCCGCTAAATGTTAAACGCTTTAAAGAGTCGTCGTTTTTATTTACTAAAAACAGATTAAAAGTATTATTCCCAAAACTCTTATCACTCTCTCTTGAGCTTAAAACAAGATACTTTTTATAAGTATCCACTCCCACTTGATTTTTCCCGTGATATACAACTCTAGAAATTGCCCCCGTTTTTAAATCTTTACTAAATACCATAGGAATACCGTATCTATCCGATACAAACACTATTTTATCCTCTCCCCAAAATTTTCCGTTTACATCTATTCCCGGATATGTCGTAATTTGAGTAAGTTTTTTTGTTTTTAAATCGAACTCATAAACATCCGGACTACCGTTTAAAGCCAAAGTAACCAACAGTTTATCTCCCTTCACATCGGATACAATCAAAAGCCCTTGGGAAGAGAGAAGTTTTTCTCTTTTTCCGGTTTTTAAATTAAGTTTATACAAAACAGCTTCTCTTCCTAAAGAAGTGTAAAAAATTTCATTTTGATATCTGTTGTTTGCCCATTTAGGAAAAATATTAAGCCCTCCGCTTATAATCAGTTTTTTATAAGAAAGCGTATAATCGGCTAAATAAATATTAGTTTGTTTAGGTGCAGTAGAAAGAGAATAAACAACTTTTCTAATTAAAAATTTAGCACTAGGAAGCGAAAAGAATTCATTAATATCATATACGGCTTTATGAATTAAAAAAGGATAATAATAAGAACTGTTCGATTTATAAATAATACTTTTTAAAAGCTTTCCTTTATTAAAATAACTTACTTTTAAATTCTTATCCGAATAATTGAATTTAAAAGTATAGCTACAATTTTTATCGGTATTAATCGTATAATTAAAATGATCCAAAACTTGTAAATCCGTTTTCAAAATTCTTAAAACATTTCTATTCCCATTAAACTTAATTTCAATTGAAGGTCTATAATCCAAATATTTCGTAATAACCAACTCTTTAGCATTCAAAAACATAACACTTATCAGTAAAAATATTAATCTACTCATTTTCCACCTTTGTTTGAAATAAAACCGTAATATTAAAATTATCTTTAAATTTTTGCTGTTTTATTCTGTTTATTAATTCATTCTGTTTATCTATAGGCAAATTGCTATCCAAAATCATCACTTCTACGTTTGAATCTTGAGAAATTATATTTATTTTAGCATATTCTCCCTCAATCATAGCAATCTCATCCCAAATAGGATAAAGCTTTTTTGCTACAATATTCTGAATATCCTCTTTTTTTAACTTTTTACCACCATTTTGGGTATATTCAATTCTCAAGGTTTTAACTTTTTTTAAATTACCTTCTATTTCTTTTAATCTACTAATATCCGGACTCTCTTTTAAATGAACTTTTTCGGTTTTTATATTATAGTTTACGTTACTAAAAATATCATTAAATTCTATTTTTTCTCCACCTTTTGTAATATTTTTCTTACTTCCTATTTTAGGTTTTATCGCTTTTTTAAAAGTTTTTTTGACTGTTTTATTCGGTTTTAAAGATTTTTTAGGAGATTTTACAACTATAGCAGTATGAATAAACACTTCTTTTTCTTTTTTAGGAGCTTTAAAAAGAGTTAAGAAAAAAAATAAAATAACTCCAACAGACATTAAAGACAAAAAAAAAGAAACCAACAGCCTCATTTAGTAAGTAACCCTATTTGAGTAAATCCCATTTTAATAACAGAAGAATAAACTTTCATAAATATGTCATACTTTATATCTTTATCGGCTGCAATATAAACTAAAGCATTTTTATTAAAATTTCCGTACTTTAAATTAAAATCTTCTAAAAAATTTCTTAAACTTATTTTTTCTTTATTTACAATAACTTCCCCGTCTTTTTTTATTACTATATAAATAGAAGCTTTTTTCGTAGCTACGTTTTTTTTACTGCCTTCAGGCAAGTTCACACTCTTTTCTTGATAAGTACTAACACTAACGGAAACCATTAATATTGCTAGTAAAACCAGCATTATATCCACAAAAGGCGTAATATTAAGTTCAGGCTTCTTCATTGGATAAATAAAAATCCTTTTGCATAATTAAAAAGCTGATTAAATCTTCTATTTTTTTACTCAAAATCTGATGAAAAGAATAAGCCGGTACCGCTACAATAATACCTAACGCAGTAGCAACCAAAGCATCCGCAATAGCCGGTGCAATCATATTAATCGTAGTAATATTTTGCATAGAAGAAAAAGCGTTTAAAATTCCTATTACCGTTCCAAAAAGACCTATAAAAGGTGCGGTCGAAGCCACAATACTTAAAAATACAACTCCACTACTTGCTTTATTTTTAGCAACTTCTATACAAGCATCAAAAGAGAAAGAGTTTATATGAAAAGACTTATCAAGACATTTTTGTAAAAAAGAACTTCCCACAATATGACCACTCATTAAAAGAGCATTAAGAGATTCTTTTTCTTTTTTTATCCAAGATAGTAATGAAAAAAGTTTATAAAAAAATACAAAAAAAGTAAAAAAAAGATAAATCCCAAGCCACCCTAATACTATAACGTTTATAGGGTTACTTAGAATTTTAGAGCTTTCTAGCAGCACTTTCTATCTTTGCTTCCACAGAAGCCACTAATACATCCGAATTAGCAGCTTCACGAATAAGCTGTTTAGCTTTTTCTATAGCTTCTGCAATATCACTGCTACCGTTTCCCGCTATAGGTTGTGCATTGTCTACCAGCACATTTACATGATCAGGTGCCACTTCCACATATCCACTGTTAATAGCAATAATCTCTTCACTACCGTCTTCTTTTTTAATTGTAATTACACCCGGAGTGAGAGTGGTAGTCAAAGGTGCGTGTCCTTCAAGGACACCAAATTCACCTTCAATTCCGGGAAAATATGCTTCTTTTACCTCACCCTCGTAAATTCTTCCAAGAGGTGTTACGATATCAAGTTTCATTGTCTACCTTTATTTACCAGCCTTCATTTTTTCAGCTTTTTCTTTAGCTTCGTCTAAGTCACCTACCATGTAGAATGCATTTTCCGGTAAATCGTCAACTTTACCTTCTAAGATTTCTTTAAATCCTGCAATTGTTTTTTCAAGTTCTACGTATCTTCCGTCCGCACCTGTAAACACTTTCGCAACGAAGAACGGTTGAGATAAGAATTTCTCAATTTTTCTTGCACGTGCAACAGTTAACTTATCTTCTTCGCTAAGTTCATCCATACCAAGAATTGCAATAATATCTTGAAGATCTTTATATTTTTGTAATACCTCTTGAACTCCTCTTGCAATTCTGTAGTGTTCTTCACCAACAATTTGAGGGTCAAGAATTCTACTTGTTGAATCAAGCGGATCAACTGCCGGGTAAATACCTTTTTCAGCAATTTTTCTGTTAAGAACCGTTGTTGAATCAAGGTGTGCGAATACGCTTGCCGGTGCTGGGTCAGTTAAGTCGTCCGCCGGTACATATACCGCTTGAATTGATGTAATACTTCCTTTTTTAGTTGAAGTAATTCTCTCTTGTAATTTACCCATTTCAGTTGCAAGTGTTGGTTGATAACCAACCGCACTCGGAATTCTTCCAAGAAGTGCTGACATTTCCGCACCTGCTTGAGCAAATCTAAAGATATTGTCTATAAACATAAGTACGTCTCTTCCTTCAACATCTCTGAAGTATTCAGCCATTGTAAGACCAGTCATCGCAACTCTGTTTCTACACCCTGGAGGTTCGTTCATTTGTCCGTAGCATAGGGCTACTTTATCAAGAACTCCTGATTCTTTCATTTCGTGATAAAGGTCGTTACCTTCTCTTGTTCTTTCACCAACCCCTGCAAATACAGAGTAACCGGAATGTTTATACGCAACGTTGTGAATAAGTTCCATAATAATAACCGTTTTACCAACTCCGGCCCCTCCGAACAAACCTGTTTTACCACCTTTCATATAAGGACATAGAAGGTCTACAACTTTAATACCGGTTTCAAAAACTTCCATTTTTGTTGATTGTTCTTCAAACGGAGGTGCGTCTCTATGGATTGACCATCTAGGAACATCAGCCGAAATAGGCTTTCCACCGTCAATTACATCACCAGTTACATTGAAAATTCTACCAAGAACCGCTTCACCTACCGGTACTTTAATAGGTGCACCAGTTGCAATTACTTTTGCTCCTCTTGTTAAACCGTCAGTTAAATCCATAGCTATCGTTCTTACGATATTATCACCAATTTGTGCCGCAACTTCCAAAACAACTTTTTTCTTTTCACCGTTAGCTTCAAACTCAACATATAAAGCTTCGTTTATAGCCGGAATATCTCCTTCAAATTCTACGTCAACTACCGGACCTAAAATTTGTAATACTTTACCTTCCATTTTACTCCTTTACTTTTTCATAGCTTCAATAGCCGTTACAATTTCGATAAGCTCTCTAGTAACCGCTTCTTGTCTTGCTTTGTTAAATTCAAGTGTTAATTGATGTACCATTTCTTTTGCATTATTAGTCGCTGCATCCATCGCTTGCATTCTAGCACTATGCTCTGCTGCCAAAGAATCAAGTAATGCATAATATAAAGAATACTCAATATACTTTTTAACAAGCATTTCTAAAATTGTTTCATAATCGTTATCCGGTTCAACTTCTAAAAACTCTTGAGAATCTTCAACTTTAACCTCTATAGGTAATAACCCTTTTACATGTACTTCTTGAGTTAATTTATTAACATATCCGTTATGAATCGTAATTATATTATCAATTTCTTCATTTACAAAATCTTCATAACTTTTTTGAATTATTTCAGCCGCTTTTTGATAATCCGGAACGGCACTAAGACCTACTATCTCTTCATACATTTCAATTCCAACGAAATTGAAATATTCAATAGCCTTTTTACCTATTACTTTAAGTCTGATTTTAACTTTCTTTTCTTTTAAGTCTTCAATTAAAGCAATAGTTTTTTTGATTGTCTGAATATTAAATCCACCACAAAGCCCTTTATCGGCCGTAATAACAATAATATCAACTTTTTTTACTTCGTCAATTTTTGCAAACGCTCTAAGTTCGATAGAATCTTTTACACTTGCAAGTTTTGTCGAAATTTCTTTTATAACTTCATCTATTTTTCTAGCATATTCACGTGAGCGAAGAATCGCTTCTTCCGCTCTTTTAAGCTTAGCGGTAGAAACGAGCTTCATCGCTCTAGTTGTTTTTTGAGTATTTTTTACACTACTGATTTTTTGTTTTAGCTCTTTTAATGTTGCCATTTATTATCCTTCGAACCCAGCCTTAAACTCTTCTAACGCTTTTTTAAGTAGCTCTTCGGTTTCATCGTCTAATTTTTTCTTAGTTCTGATGTTTTCAAAAATTTGAGGATATTTTGTTTCAATAAACGGATATAATTCGTCTTCAAATTTTCTAATGGACTTAGTATTGATATCATCCAAATATCCTCTAGTTCCCGCATAAATAATTACAACCTGTTTTTCTACCGGTAAAGGAGAATACGCCGGTTGTTTTAGAATTTCAACAAGTCTTTGTCCTCTTTCTAGTTGTTTTCTACTTGCTTCGTCAAGGTCACTTGCAAATTGAGCAAACGCTTCAAGTTCTCTAAATTGTGCAAGGTCAAGTCTTAGGTTACCCGCAACTTGTTTCATAGCTTTAATTTGAGCGGCACCTCCAACCCTTGATACCGAAAGACCTACGTTAATTGCCGGTCTGATACCTTTGTTGAAAAGGTTAGTTTCAAGGAAAATTTGTCCGTCGGTAATTGAAATTACGTTTGTCGGAATGTATGCTGCAACGTCCCCACCTTTTGTTTCAATGATAGGTAAAGCCGTTAAACTTCCCGCACCAAGTTCGTCGTTAAGTTTTGCAGCTCTTTCAAGTAATCTACTATGTAGATAGAATACGTCTCCCGGATATGCTTCTCTTCCCGGAGGTCTTCTTAGAAGTAATGACATTTCTCTGTATGCATCTGCGTGTTTACTTAAATCATCGTAAACGATTAGTGCGTGTCTTCCGTTATCTCTGAAGTATTCACCCATTGTAACACCGGCATACGGTGCTAAGAATTTAAGTGAAGCAGCTTCGGAAGCACTTGCGTTAACAACGATTGTATAATCCATTGCACCGTGTTCTTCAAGAATTCTTACGATATTTGCAACAGTTGACTGTTTTTGACCTATGGCAACATAAATACAAATTACATCTTCATTTTTTTGATTTAAAATTGTATCAAGTGCAACTGTAGTTTTACCTGTTTGTCTGTCCCCGATAATAAGCTCCCTTTGCCCCCTTCCTATCGGAACAAGTGCGTCAATTGCTTTAATACCTGTTTGAAGCGGCTCATGAACAGATTTTCTCGCCATAATTCCAGGAGCTTTTTCTTCTACATATCTATATTCAGTAGCCTCAATAGGTCCTTTACCGTCAATCGGCTCACCAAGTGCGTTTACAACTCTTCCGATTAAAGATTCACCAACCGGTACTGAAATCAGTCTTCCGAGTCTTTTTACCGAACTTCCTTCGGTAATATCAGTACCTTTTCCAAGTACAACAACCCCTACATTATCAGCTTCAAGGTTAAATACCAAACCTTTTTCACCTGTTTCAAACTCAACCATTTCACCGGCCATTACATTCGTAAGACCATAAACCTTTGCAATACCGTCAGCTGAGTAAATTACTTTACCAACTTCTTCTACGTCCACTTTTAAGTCGTAGTTTTCAATTCTTTCCTTGATTATCGAAGTGATTTCTTGTACCACTTATACTCCTTTCTTTTAGATTGCTTTTAAAATATCGTTTATTAAATCGGTTTTTATTTTTTCTTCACTAATTGCAACTTCAACATTTAAAATATCTACAAACACTTTAATGCCGTTTATATCTTTCTCTTTTAATTGAAGTTTAATAGTTGCATTAAATTTCTGAGAAAGTTTATTTTCAATCTCTTTTAGAGTCTCTTCACTGATTTTACCCTCAACTACACCTCCATACGTATTAAAGTATCTTGCTACTTTTTCATATAAAGATGTGTGAATTTCTTTGAATAAATCTTCTCTTTTATTTTCAAGAACAATTCTTAAGAAGTTTAAAAACTTAGGATTGTTATATTCTGCAATTTCAGCTAAAATTTTAATTTTCTCATCTATACTCATTAGAGGAGATTTTACTATTAATATAAATTTAGGGTCTTTTGCAACCAAAGCAATTCTTGCAATTGCTTCATAAGCCGGAGTAATCTCTTCTTCACTAAGTGACGATAAAAAAGCTTTCGTATATTTTTCAACCACCATTACGCTACCTTTAATACAAGTTTAGCGGCATCTTCACTTGATAGATGCACATCTTTTAATACATCTTCAAGAAAGGCTTTAACCGCTTCTCTTTTCGCTTTTTTAATTTCAGCGATTTTAGCTTCTTCAAAATGTTTTTCCATTAAAACCAATTCTTCTTTAGCTTGAGCGATTATAGTATTATAAATATGCTCCGCCTCTTGTGTCGCATCTTCGATTATTTCTTTTGCTTTAGCTTTAGCCTCTTCAAGTTTTGTGTTTAATTCCTCTTTTTTAAGCTTAGCTTCTTTTAATCTGTTTTCAACTTCTTGGAATTTTGTTGCAATTTCCTCTTTTCTGTTTCTAAAAAAAGCTATTACTTTATCTCCTACTAAATACCATAAAATGGCAACGAAAATTAAAAAGTTAACCGTTCTAGCAACAATATCAGTCCCGCCACTCATAGCAGCTTCACTAGCAAATAAAGCTACACTCATCAATCCCAATAAGAAAATCTTTTTCATGCCGCATTCCTTATTTTATTTTCCACAAGGTTTTTAACTTCATCTTTAGATGATAAAAGTTCCGCTAAGATTTTCTCTTTTTCAGCTTGAATCTCTTTTGCTAACTGCTCTTTTGCCGATTCAATTTCAGCTAATCTTTTAGCTTTCATTTCATTTGCTTCGGCAATAGCTTTAGCTCTAGCTTCGTCTCTGATAGCTTTAGCCTCTTTTTTAGCCGCAGCTAAAATTTCTTCGATTTCTCTTTCTAATTCTTTAGAATCTTCGGTATTAGCTTCAGCCATCTCTGCTAATTTTCTTAACTTTTCTTCTCTTTCATCCATAAATTTTACTAACGGATCGAAAAGCCACATCTTTAGCAAGATTAACGTTACTAAAAAAATACCGGCTTCAATTAACATCACACCTAAATTTAGGTCAAGCATTAATTCTCCTTTTTTTGAAATTTTAACATAAATTTAACTGATTACATTTAAAAGTTTTTCTAATTTTTCCAAATCTTCGTCATTTTTAAACTTAATTTTTATAAAATTGTTACTTAACTCCACTTTAAGTCCTATTTTTTTAAATTTTTCAACTACATCAATAAGCTTTTTATCTATCTCTTTTTCGCTTTCTTCTTTGTTTTTCTTAGGAAATTTTAATTTTTGAATCAATTTTTCAGTTTCTCTTACACTTAAAGACTTCTCTTCTATCTCTTTTATAACTTTTTTTAACAACTCTTCATCAAGTCCCACTAAAACTTTCGCGTGTCCTACACTTAATGTTTTATCTTTTATTTTTTCTTGTATAAAAGAAGGTAAATTTAATATTCTGAGTAAATTCGTAACATAACTTCTGCTTTTAGCAATAGTAGCCGCTAATTCTTCGTGAGTATAATTATGCTCTTTTATAAGACTTTGTAAAGATAAAGCAATATCCAAAGGATTTAAATCTTCTCTTTGGATATTTTCGATTAAAGCGTATTCCCTTAAATCTTCTTTTGAATAATCAACTACAATAGCTTTAATTCTACTCTCACCCAAAAGCTTAGTAGCCCTAAGTCTTCTCTCGCCGGAAACTAAAATATATTCGTCTTTATCTTTAATTACAACTATAGGTTGCAAAAGACCGTGTTTTTTTATAGATAAAGAGAGTTCTTTTAAAGACTCTTCATCAAACTCTCTACGCGGTTGATAAGGATTTCTTTTAATTTTAGTAACATCAATTTCTTGAACACCTTGAGTCGGCAAATCTTTTAAATATCCGGCTTCAACATCCTCTAAAATAGAACTTAAACCTCTTCCTAATCTTTTCATTTTTCAACATCCTCGATTATTGTTTTTGCAAGTACTTCATAAGCTTTTGCTCCCGAACTTTTAATATCGTATAAAACAACCGGTTTTCCAAAGCTCGGAGCTTCGGCAAGTCTTACGTTTCTAGGAATATAAATATATTTCCCACTTTCTTTATTTTTAAAAAGTTTATCGGAGTAGTGGTTAATCAAATCCTGAAAAACCTGTTTTGATAGATTGTTTGTTTTTGTAAACATAGTAGGAAGTAAGCCTTTAATTTTTAATTTAGGATTTTTTGTTCTTTGAACAAGTTTCACGGTATTTAAAAGTTGAGCCAGTCCCTCAAGTGCGAAAAACTCTGTTTGAATAGGGATTATCACACTGTCACTCGCACTTAAAGAATTTATGGTAATAGTACCGAGCATTGGAGGAGTGTCGATTATAATATAATCATAATCCTCTTTTAAATCCTTAATTCTCTCTTTTAACGTCAACTCTTTTTTATCCAAAAATTCACTCTCTTTTTCTATTCCGGCAAGTCCTATATTAGACGGAACTAAATGAAGTGTGGGAATGAGTGTTTTTAAAATAGTATCGTTTATATCTTTACTACCGATTAAAACGTGATACAAACTATACTCATAATCATTTCTTAGAAATCCCAGAGAAGACGTGGCATTTGCCTGAGGGTCTGCGTCTATAAGCAATACTTTTCTTTCCGTTAAAGCTATGGATGCCGCCAAATTAACTGCAGTCGTCGTTTTTCCGACCCCACCTTTTTGATTTGCAATTGATATTATCTCTATCATCGATTTGAATATATCCTTTGTCCGTTTTTTTCTAAACTGCCATCATTTAATAACTTACCCTCTATCCCCAAAAAAGTTCCAGTTCTTTTAAACTCTCTTTTATATTCACAAAACACCTCTTCCCAACTCGGAAAATCCATATCAAAAAAGTTTTGAAGAATTTTATCATTTTTTACTTTAATATCCAAACATCCAAACTCTTTTAAGGGGGAATAAGAAGTATTTAATCCTATCCCACAAACTACAAAATCCCTTACGATATTAGTAATAACTCCCCCTATTTTTTTAGGCTCTTTATCAATCAAATAGATATCGTTAGGCCACTTCATAACTACATTACTACCTAATTTATTAAGACTCTTTTTAAACAACCATCCAAAATAGATAGACAAACTCTCAAGTGGGACATTAAATTCATTCTTATAATAAGCAAAAGAAAAAAACAGATTTCCCCTTTTTCCAATCCACTTGTTTCCCCTACTTCCAATTCCATTAGTTTGATAATCACTCCATACACAAATAGGAGGAAAAAGATTAGAGGATTTTAACTTTGAAATAAGATATTTTTGAGTGGAGTCAATCTCTTTTAAATAAATAAGTTTCATTAAATTATCTTATCTCCGACTTTTAATCTTTTTCCGTTTACATAATCAATGGCATTTATCTCTTTTTTTCCGGGGACCTGCACTTTTAAGAGTTTAATTTTTCCTCTTTTACATCCTACGACAACCCCGTCATTTATCTCCAAAATCTCTCCCGGATTATTTAAAGAAGTCTTATCAAGAAATTCCATTTCATTAATTTTAAACCTATCCGTAAAAATTCCCGGCCACGGTTGAAAGGCTCTATATTTTCTATCTATAATCAAAGCATCTTCAAAATCAACCCTACCGTCACTCTTTTTAATTTTAGGAGAATAAGTAGCCAGTGCGTCGTTTTGCTTTAAAGGAGATATTTTAGAAAAGTTATCTATTACAAAAGGTGTGGTTTTTGCAGCTATTAGTGCCAATTCATTAAATAAATCTATACTTGTTTTGTTCTCTACTTCCGTATAATCCCAAGTTAAAATATCGCCCGTATCAAGCCCTTCATCCATAAGCATTGCAGTAACTCCGGTATATCTATCCCCATTTAAAATAACACTTTGAATAGGACTTGCACCTCTGTATTTCGGAAGTAAAGAAGCGTGAAGATTAATACAAGGAGCAATCTCAAGTATACTCTTTGGCAATAAAAGCCCATAAGCAGCGACTACTATAAAATCCGGACTTAACTCTTTAATTACCGTATCATTTTTTAAACTTGAAGGCGTATAAACATCAAGACCATTTTCAAGTGCAAATTTTTTAACCGAAGTCGGAGTTAAAACCTTTTTTCTTCCTACCGGTTTATCCGGCTGAGTATATACTCCCACAACTTCATATTTTTTAATCAACTCTTTTAAAATCTCAACTGCATAATCCGGACTACCCATAAAAACTATTCTCATCTGTAAGCCTTTTTTATAAAATTATATAAAAATTTGGCTTTATAAAAAATAAGTCATCGACACTTTTAAATAAAAGAAAAAAAGAAAAAAATCTTATCCGAATTTTCCTGCAATATAATCTGCAGTGTGTTTTTCCTTCGGATTTAAGAAAATTTGAGTAGTTTCTCCAAATTCCACAAGCTCCCCTAAATACATATAAGCCGTATAATCACTAACACGACTTGCCTGTTGCATATTATGAGTAACGATAGCTATTGTTACTTTTTCTTTAAGTTTTGTTACAAGCTCTTCAATAGCAAGAGTGGAAATTGGGTCTAGTGCACTTGTCGGTTCATCCATTAAAAGCACTTCGGGTTCAACTGCAATAGCTCTTGCGATACAAAGTCTTTGCTGCTGACCTCCACTAAGTCCTCTTGCATCATCTTTTAATCTGTCTTTTACCTCTTTCCATAAAGCTCCACCTTTTAAAGCCTCTTCAACCCTACCGTCAAGCTCACTTTTAGATTTTATCCCTTTAAGTCTTACCCCGTAAGCTATATTATCATAAATACTCATAGGAAACGGAGTCGGTTTTTGGAATATCATTCCAACTCTTTGACGAAGATTTATAAGTTCGTTTTCTTTTTTGAATTCCAAAATATTTTCCATTTCATTGGTTTCTAAATTTTTAAGAAGAATTTCTCCTTCATACTTATTACCCGGATATAAATCGTGAATTCTGTTTAAACTTCTTAAAAGAGTTGATTTACCACAACCACTAGGACCGATAAGAGCCGTTACTTTTCCTTCATAAATAGGTAAATTAATATTTTTTAAAGAAGGTTTCGTAGCCCCGGCATACATAAAACTAAAATTTTTTATATCCATTACTTTCATAGCAAACCTTTATTTTTTATCTTTAATAATATATCTACCAAGCAAATTCACAATTAAAACAAAAAGAGTCAATATAAAAGCTCCAGCCCAAGCAATTTTAACCAAATTAGCATCCGGCATCGTCGCTAAATTGTAAATAGCAACAGTTAAACTCGGAAACACTTCATTTAAATTTAAAGTAAAATATTCACTATTCCCACTTGTAAAAAGAAGTGGTGCAGTCTCTCCAACAATTCTCGCAAATGCAAGTAAAATACCCGTCATTATACCAACTTTTGCAGCTTTTATAATAATATCGATAATTACTTTATACTTAGGTGCCCCTATTGCAACTCCGGCTTCTCTAAGTTCTTTTGGAACAAGCCCTAACATATCATCGGTAGTTCTTACAACAATAGGAATCATCATAATAGCAAGTGCTATTGCTCCGGCCCACCCACTCTGATGACCTATAGGATTTACTATTATCGCATAAACAAAAGTACCTATTACGATACTAGGAGCAGACATCATAACATCCGAAAGGTTTCTTATAAACTCTGCATATTTATTTCCGAATGAATACTCCTGAAGATAAATCCCGGCTATCATTCCAATCGGAACCCCTATAACCACTGCAATTAACGCCAAAACAAACTGCCCTATTAGTAAGTTTCTAAGCCCATTATTTACCAAATCGTGGGTAAAAATATAAAAATTAATAGAACTCAATCCTTTAATGGTAAGGGTAATCAAAATCCAAAACAAAAACACAAGACCTATAACTGCACTTAATGTTGATAAAAAGAGTACGACTTTATTAACTAACAATCTCATTCTTTATCCCTTAAAAAGTAAAACTTAGCAAAACTAATTACCATAAATGAAATTACAAATAAAATTAACGCTAAATAAAATAGTGCGTGTAAACTCATTCCACTACTTTCTGCAAAGTTATTCGCAAGTACAACTGGAATTGAAACTGTAGGGTCGGTTAATTTATGAGGGAAGTTAAATACACCTCCTATTACAAAAGCAACTGCCATAGTCTCACCCAACGCACGACCTAAGGCTAAAATCATACTCCCTATAATACCCTTTTTAGCATAAGGAAAAATTACATCTTTTATAACCTCAAATTTAGTAGCCCCCATTGCATAGGCCGATTCTTTTAATACATTAGGTGTAGTATTCATACTATCACGTGTAAGAGAAGCCATAAAAGGAATAATCATAACCGCAAGAACCATCCCGGCAACCAATAAAGAAACGCTTCCTCCTCCAAAAATTGAAGAAATCAAAGGTCCGAAATAAAAAAGCCCCCACATCCCGTAAATAATACTAGGAATCGCAGCTAAAAGCTCAATTGCGATACCTACAGGCTTTGATATGAAAGGAGGTGCTATTTCACTTAAAAATACAGCTATTCCCATAGCAATAGGTACAGCAAAAGCCATTGCCAAAATAGTCGATAAAACAGTACCTACAATAGGAATCAATCCTCCGTATACGACTTTTATATTAGAAGTGGAGCTTCCTATATCAGTATCCGTAGTAGCTGCTGCAATATCGTCATCATTTACCGCTATATCGCTATCTTCATCTGCTGCCAAATCATTATCCGTATCTATTGCGTCATCATCACTGTCTATAGTATCACTATCAACTATTTGAGGAGAATCTTGGAGAGTTGCAACTTGATTGGAGGTATTTGCTGTATTGTTTACACTGTTTTGATTTTGAGACACTTCAACTCCCCATCTAGGGTCAACCAAAAAATGAAGTCCGTACTCTTTAATAGCAGGTTTAGCGTATATAAACAACACAACAAATATACCGGTTAATAAAAACAATATCAAAGTAGCACTTAAAGCAGACACTTTCTTAAACAAAGCTTCCATCTATAGCCTTTAGTTTTTGTAATTGTATAAAAAATAAAAAAGGTTTTAAAGACCTTTTTTTATTTTGAAGGAGAAATTCCCTTTTCTTCCCAATATTTTCTAACCTGGGCTTTAACACTAGCCGGTAGAGGAATGTATCCTAATTTACTGGCAACTGCATCGTTTTTATAAGCGTAATCAAAAAACGCCGTTACTTCTTTATCTTTATTTACTTTTTCTTTAGGTACAAGAATAAACGTAGCGGCAATTATAGGATATCCTTTTTTAGGATAAGCTATAATCTTATAAAAATCTTTTTTAGCATCAAATCCGGCATATGCAGCTCCTATTGCAAAGTTTTTAGGAGTCGGTGTTACAAAATGACCTTTATTTTCAATAGTCGCCATTTTAAGAGAATTTTTCTTAGCATCTGCATAATCTACATATCCTATAGAATATTCATTTGTTTTAATAGCAGCACTAACACCAAAATTTCCTTTTCCGGCAATTCCTCTACCTTGAGCATCTGTAGGCCAGTTTATAAGTTTTCTAGCCCCATAATGTCTTCTCCAAATACTGCTCATTTTACTCAAATAATAAGTAAAATTAAAAGTTGTTCCCGATTTATCACTTCTGTGAACAAAAATAATTTTTTTATGAGGCAGTTTTGCGTTTTTATTGTATTTAACGATTAAAGGATTATCCCAATACACAATACTACCTAATACAATCCCTTCAATAGCAGCTTCGCTAAGTTTTAAATTATCAACTCCCGGAATATTGTAACTTAAAGCAATTCCTCCAACTAGCGTAGGAAACTGATAAAGTTTAGCTTTTTTCAAAACTTTAGGAGGCAAAGGTTTATCACTCCCACCAAAATCAACGTGTCTTAAAGCAACTTCTTTAATCCCGGTACCACTTCCTGTAGGAGTGTAGTTTACTCTGTTTCCGGTTTGGTCATAATAGCTTTTTATCCATTGTTTATATACCGGATACGGAAAAGAAGCACCTGTACCGTTTATAGTATAAGCAAAAGAACTAACCGCCACTAAAGCACCTAAAATCAATTTTTTCATTTTCTCTCCTTTTTGATTTTTAAAATTTTAAAACAGTTTAATAACAATTCAATAACAATTCACACCAGCCGAAATTATATATTAATGTTATAATTTTACAAAAAAAAGGATTGAAATGCTTAGTTCTTTCGAAAATGCACTAAACGATTTAAACAATAAATTCCTAAAATACATAGAAGCGATTGAAGAATCTTTACAAAAAAAAGAGTTAACGGAAGAGTTTTTTTTAATAGACTTAAAAGAGTTTGATAACGAAGTAATTAAATTTTTAGCCCTCTTTCACCCTCAAGGAGAATATTTAAGAGAAACTGTTGCATATTTAAAAGTAAGCTCGTTTCTTGCTAAAATTAAAAAATCGACAAAGTCTTTTATCAAAAAATACAACTTCTCAAACGAAAAAATAGACGCTCTTTATCAAAACGCACTTGCCACTATAAGCACACTTAAATTAGCAGTAAAAGGCGATACCATAGAAGACGCTTACTCTACCATTATAAGCTACGAAAAAATAGCGGATGAATTATACAAAGAACTTGTTTTAGAAGTTAAACAGACAGAAAACATAGACGAAATTTTAAAAATTTTAAATATCGCAAAAAAACTTGAAAGAATAAGCGACAGTGCAAAAACAATAGCTTCTTATTTACTGTTTGCAAAAGAAGGGCTTGAACTTTAAAGGTAACATAATGATTAAAATAGTAATTATAGAAGATGAAGAAGATTTATTAGAATTATTAGAATTCACTCTTCAGCAAAACGGCTACGACGCCGTTGGTTTTTTAAATACCAAATACGTAAAAAAGTTCATAATAGAAGAAAATCCCGATTTATTAATAGTAGATAGAAACCTGCCGGGAATTGAAGGAAGTATATTTATTCAGCAGTTAAAAGAAGAGGGCTACGATATTCCGGTAATTTTTTTAAGTGCTAAAGCAAATGAAGATGAAGTTTTAGAAGGGTTTGAAAGAGGTGCCGACGATTACATCAAAAAACCTTTTAATATGAAAGAGTTAATAGCCAGGATAAAAGCCGTCCTGAAAAGACACAACATACATTCAAATATAATTTCTTATAAAAACTACCACTTAAATACAAGCACAAAAACCCTTTTTTTCAATAAAGAAACAATACTACTAACTCCAAACGAATACAAACTGCTTGAAATATTTTTCAAAAACCAAAAAAAAATCTTTACAAGAGAAGAAATAAGTGAAAAATTCAATATAACAAACGAAAAAAGCATTAATGTTTCAATCAACAGATTAAACCGCAAAATCGGTGGAATAATTCAAAACGTAAGAGGCGTGGGGTATAAATTAAAATAGGAGATGGTGTGAATATTTTTAAGATTTTTTTTAAAAAAGAGTTTGAAGAGTTAAAAAAACTCCAAAAAGAGAATAAAAAATTAAAAAAAGAAAATAAAAAACTCAAAATTCTAAACTCTTCAAAAGACGAACTGATATCCGCAATTTCCCACGAATTCAAAAATCCGATTTCCATCATAAACGGATACATCCAAACCATTTTGGAAAACAACCTTCCAAAAGAGTTAAACGAAAAATTCTTAACTAAAATCCAAAAAAACTCTCTAAGACTTAGTGAATTAATAGACAGACTCTATTTAATAACAAGACTCGAAAACAACAAAATAAAAACCAACTTTTTAACTTTCGACTTATGCGAAACAACAAAAAATCTAATAGAAAGCTTCAATACAAACAGAATTAAATTAAATTGCGAAAAAAAAATAATATATGCCGACAAAACTTTAATAGAAATAGTAATTTACAACTTAATCTCAAACGCACTTAAATATTCAAAAGATGAAATAATCATTAACATAAACGATAACTTCGAAGTCATTGACAAAGGTAAAGGAATAGACAAAAAAGAGATAGAACTTATAAAACAAAAATTCTACCGTATCGCAAAAAACGACTGGGATAACTCCTTAGGACTAGGACTTGCAATTGTGGAAAAAATATTAAATTTACATAAAACTTCTTTAAAAATAGAGAGTCAAAAAGGAAAAGGAAGTAAATTTTACTTTGAAATCACTTCATTAAAAGATAAGGTACCCCAACCACAATAGAAGTTAAAACCAAAAACCCGACAAACATCCAAAGCATAAAAAGCCAAAAATTAAAAGGTTTTTCTTTTTCCATTATATCTCCTTTACGTTTGTAAAAGTAGCTTTTAAATAAGTCGTATCTTCCGGTGTTAAAACATAAAACGTATCACTGCCGTCACTTAAATTAAACAAATCTTCCAAAGCATCCACATTCATAGCTTTAAATCCGTTTTTTCTAACCTCATCTATAGCTTCAAGGTCATTTACACAAAAAACCGGCATTTCACTTAAACTCTTCGCAACCTCAACAGCCTTTTTAATTCTCTCAAACTTCTCTTTATCTGCCGTATAAACGTAAATATATGTCAATTTAAATCCTTTATAATTTTTTTAATCTGCTTATGAAATACTGGTATTTCATTAGTTAAAAGATTCCAAACAAGTTTTTTATCAATTCCAAAATATCCATGTATTATAACATTCTCATATTTTTAATCTGTTGCCAAGGGATATCAGAATACCTAACTTTTAAATCATTTGAAATATTACTTACGACTTCTCCAATTATTTCAATTTTTCTATAAACAGCATCTTGATACATCTTGTTTTTAGAAAACTCCTCAAAACTGCCTATCTCATAAAAACACTCTTTGAGATCTTCACAAAAATCATTTATATGTTTTAAATAAACGATATCCTCTTTAGGCTTTTTCATATATTATTTTCCTTTCTTTTTTTACATAAGGCTATAAGAAACCTTTTCAAACTCAACAATTACATCTATATCCTTATAGTCCTTACCCTTTGCATACGAACCGAAAATTTCTATTTTTAGCCCCTCTTAGAGGTTCATTTATATAAAAAAATAGAAAATTTATCAACTTTTCTTTTTTCTCATATTGATATACATATGGATAATATCAATCGCAGCCGGTGTAACCCCACTTATTTCACTGGCTTCAAATAAAGTAGTAGGTCTGTGTTTTTCAAGTTTTTCCACTATCTCACGACTAAGTCCCGGAATTCCTTTATATTCGAAATCTTTAGGGATTTTAACACTTAACATCTCTTTCATTTTATCTATTTGAGCTTCTTGTCTTTTTATATAATGATGATATCTTGCGTCTATTAAAATCTGTTCTATAGCGTCGTCACTGAAATCTTTAAACTCCGGAGCCAGTTTTAAGAGTTTTTCTTTATTAAACGTATGACGTCCGGCTATTTTTCTTATCTCCATCTTGCTTTGGATTTTCTCTTCTCCCATTCCTTCAAGCATAGCGTTTATCTGTTTATTTGGAGTTACGAATGTTTCATTTAATATCTTCATACCTTTTTCTATCTCTTTTCTAAGCTTTTGTACTCTCTCATACGTCTTATCATCCAAAATTCCAAGCTCATACCCGTAATCTGCAAGCCTTAAAATGGCATTATCTTCTCTAAGTAAGAGTCTGTATTCGCTTCTGCTGGTAAACATTCTGTAAGGCTCGTTCGTTCCTTTTGTAACCAAATCATCAATTAAAACTCCGATATAAGCTTCATCCCTTCTAAAAATAATAGGTTCTTTTCCGTCAATTTTAAGAGCTGCGTTAATTCCGGCCATTATACCTTGAGCCGCCGCTTCTTCGTATCCGGTTGTTCCGTTAATCTGTCCGGCAAAGAAAAGCCCCTCTATCTCTTTTGTTTCAAGTGAATGTTTAAGGTTTGTCGGTTGAATAAAATCATATTCAATCGCATATCCGAATCTTACGATTTTAGCGTTTTCAAGACCCGGTATTGAATGAATAAAGTCTTCCTGAACGTCCATAGGAAGAGAAGTTGAGAGTCCGTTTAAATAATACTCCGTAGCTTCAAGAGTTTGAGGTTCTACAAATACGTGATGACGTTCTTTATCCGGGAATTTATTGAGTTTATCCTCGATACTAGGACAGTATCTAGGACCTATTCCTTCAATTTGCCCCGTAAAAAGAGGGGCTCTGTGGAAATTGCTTTTAATAATATCGTGAGTGGTTTCATTCGTATAAGTTATATAACAAGGAAGTTGAGTGGGGTTAAACGTTTTTTTATCGGTTCTGAAAGAAAAAGGCTTAGGATTTTCATCACCCGGTTGAATTTCCATTTTTGAAAAATCGATACTTCTTGCATCAATTCTAGCAGTAGTTCCGGTTTTGAGTCTTTCAAGTTTAAAGCCTAAATCCTCAAGCGATTTAGAGATTTTTTTAGCCGGAAGCTCGTGAAATCTTCCACCCTCAAGTTTAACGGGACCAAAATGCATAATCCCTCTCATAAAAGTCCCAGTTGTTAAAATCAATGCCCTACATCCGTATTCATTTAGTAAATTTGTTCTAACTCCCACAACCTTACCGTTTTTTACAACAATTTCATCGACTATCTCTTGAGCTACGGTTAAATTAGGAGTGTTTAAACAAACATCTCTCATATACATTCTGTATCTGTCCATATCTATTTGAGCCCTGCTTCCTCTAACGGCCGGTCCTCTGTTTTCGTTAAGTACTCTAAACTGAATTCCCGTATTATCGGTAGCAAGAGCCATTTCACCCCCAAGAGCGTCTATCTCTTTTACAAGATGACCTTTTGCAAGACCCCCTATTGCCGGGTTACAACTAGCAGCTCCTATCTGTTCTACAAGCATAGTAAGAAGCAAAACTTTTTTACCCATTCTAGCCGGTGCAAGTGCAGCCTCTATCCCGGCGTGTCCTCCACCTACTACTATAATATCAAATTGTTTCATCTATCCCCTTTAATTTTTCGGCGTTTTTTATGTATTGTTCTATATTATCGTATTTTTTAGAGAGTTTTAACATCTCTTCAAACTCCACTTCGTTTTTAGGTACAGGAGTATCTTCGCTAAATACATCCAAAAGTAAGTTTGTATTACCTATTAGCATTAAATATTTTCTGTTTTGATACTCAAAAAGCACAACTTTGTTTTTGACATCTATAGGCTTTTGCATAATTACCTTCATCTGAAGATTAGCAGAAGGCAAAGAGATTTTATTTCTCTTAATAAACCAAAGAATACCGGCTAAAATTACCAAAACCAGCAAAGCCATAAGATAAGAAAACATATCAAACCCACTGTCATTAGCGTGAGGTACTTTTTGAATATTTACATCTTTAGACTTTAAGGTCAAATTCACTATTCTAAACCTAAGACCGTATCCATCCGGTGTTAAAGCTACGCTGGTTTTTATTTTAGATTTTGTAATAACATCCACTTTTATACCGTTATTTTGAGGTGAAATTATAATGGAATTTATAAATTTATCGTTAAACTCTTTTTGAATAACCTTATCGCTTTTTATGTTCGTAATCAAATAAGAGTATTTTCCTATCTGCTTGACTCTTCCCTCAAACACATTATCCAAAGAAAGCAAAATATCTATTTTGTTTTTTCCTTCAAAAAAATTAACGTTAATTAAATTGGTAGCGAATAAAAAAACACCCACCACCAGCAAAACAAGTTTTTTCACAAATACTCCTTAATGCTCTTTGGTTAAGTAATAAATAAGCTGGTTGGCATCAAGGACTTCATTTAACCTTATAGCCAAATTCTTCTCATACACCATAACCTCGCCTTTTCCGATAATTCTTCCGTTTATGTAAACTTCGGCACTCTCACCTTCGGGTTTTTGCAAATCTATAACGCTTCCTTTTTGAAGAGCTAAAATCTCTCTTAACGTTATATCGACCCTTCCTAAATCACTCTCAAACAAAACCTCGGTATCAAGTAAATTCGAATAATCGGGAATAAACTCTGCTATATCATCCTCTAAAGAATCCGTTTTTTTCTCTTCACTCATCTACTTTCCTTTAAACAGAATATAAAAACATTTATCTCCGTTAAATTTAAAAGAAAGCTTATCGTCATACTCTATATCGTTTTTATATTCTCCCAAATATTCGGGAATTGAAATATCAAAATTTTTATTTTTTTTAGCAGCTATTATTTTAGCGTTTCCTATAATCTGATTTGCTATCTCTTTTGTCAAATCCTCTACATCATAACTATCATCCCCGAAATAGTAATTAGCTATATAACTTAACTTTTCGTGCGGCAAAACGATATAAATATCATAATTTTCGTCTCCACTGATAGAAATTTTACTTACAACCCCTTCTTTTAGTTTTTCATTACACTCGGTCGTTTTCGCTTCTATGGAATTTACAAAGTTATTAACCGCCTCTTTTACTATATTAAACATCAAAATCCTTTTTCCAATTTTTACTATGATATAATTTTATCAAAAAAGGTACGTTTTGATAAGTGCAATTATAATAGGCATATTCGTAGGATTTGCGTCGGGTTTTTTCGGCATAGGAGGAGGGACAGTACTTGTGCCTATATTACTATTTTTAGGGTTTAATTTCAAAGAAGCCATAGGAATTAGCGTAACTCAAATGATGCTAAGTTCCGTTTACGGGTCTTATTTAAACTACAAAAAAGGACTTTTAAAAATAAAAAACAGTTTATCTCTTGCAATAGGCGGAGCAATAGGTGCCAGCTTAAGCGGTACTATAGTCAAATACGCTCCCAAAGAAATTTTAGGAGCTATATTTTTAACACTTGTTTTAATTGCCATTATAAGATTTTTCATAACGGTCCCGGAACCTAAAGAAGAACCACCGATTGATAATAAAAAACTCTTTTTCATCGGGCTTTTTGTCGGATTAATAGCGATAAGCGTAGGAGTGGGAGGAGCTATTTTAATAACTCCCATTTTAGTAGGATTCTTAAAATATCGTCTCAAAACGACTGTTAGTTTAAGTCTCTTTTTTGTGGTGTTTTCTTCAATTTCTGGATTTATCTCCCAAAGTATAGCAGGGCATATCGATTATACCAAAGGATTTACAATCGGTATAGCTTCTCTTATAGGAACTTATTTCGGAATTAAACTCTATCACAAAATAAACCCTATTTACCATAAAAAACTGCTGCTTATATGGTATATATTCGTATTTTGTGCAACAACTTACAAACTTTATTTTCAAGGACATTAATGGATAAACTTTTAGTAGAAATTATTATAACTTGTTTAATCGCTTTTAGAATTTACACTTTAGAAAAATTTCAAATCAAATCCGCAGCCGATAAACTCTTCGCTCTTTACTACCTAAAAAACCACTACCCTCTTTTAGGTTACGTTATTATTTTTTACATATTCGAAATTATTTTAATACAGATAATTACCTTACAAGTAGTGGATATCACTCTAATTTTTATTGCGATGATTGAACTTTATATGGTATACAGACACATATTCATAGCACTCAAAACTGACGACAAAGACGCTTACATAGACATAGTTATAAAAAGAATATTTTCAACTCTAACTTATAGCGAATATCAACAAATAAAAAGCGAATTACAAAAACCTCAACCTAAATGGAAGCTCTACATTAGTGAAATGATGGTGTTTTTCTTTGCGATATGGAGTATTGAGTTTTAAACCCCACTCTGCCATAGGTGTTAACTTTAAACTTTTTAAACTTTTTATTTTATAAATTTCCCCTTCCCAATTGGATTTTATTTCTCCTTTTCCTTTACATTTAAAAATAATACTGATAATTCCCGTTTCTTCGAAATAAAGACCTATTTTTTTACAATCAGCCCTCAAACCGCTCTCTTCTAAAATTTCCCTTTTTATATCTTTAAACACATCAAAACTCTCAACTCCACCTCCGAAAAAATGAAAATACCCTGGATAAGTATCGGAATTTAAAGAACGTTTATGCAGTAAAAGAGAATCTTTATAATACAAAATCCCACTCACACTTAAAACATTCGGTTTAAACCCTTCTTTTCTCAACATCCTAACCGTTGCAAAATCGGTTTTTATTACAAAAATGGTATTAAAAAATATTTTTTTTACTATATAAGCCACTCCGTTAAATTTTTTCTCTTTTTTAATTAAAGCCAACTCTTTTTTGTAAAAAGTCCCTTTTTTATAAAATTCCCCTATTTGTACTATCTTCATTTGCTTCCTTTAAATAACAAATTTTATCTAATAAAAAAGCTTCTTTTCTTAAACTTTCCTTAAATTTTGCTATAATACGCGACTAAATCTAAGGAGCGTAAATGGATAAAATAAAAATCATAGGGGCTAGAGAAAACAACTTAAAAAATATAAACCTTGAAATACCAAAAAACTCTTTAGTTGTTTTTACGGGTCTTAGTGGAAGTGGTAAATCAACTCTCGCATTTGATACTTTATACGCAGAAGGTCAAAGAAGATATATTGAGAGCTTATCAAGTTATGCAAGACAATTCTTACAAAAAACAGGAAAACCGGAAGTTGATAAAATAGAAGGTTTAACACCAGCAATAGCAATAGACCAAAAAACCACTTCAAAAAACCCTCGCTCAACAGTCGGGACAGTTACTGAAATATATGATTATTTAAGACTTTTATATGCAAGGATAGGAATACAACACTGCCATCTTTGCGGCAAAGAAATTACACAAATGACCCCACAAGATATTATAAACGAAGTTTTAAAACTACCGATTGGTGCAAAAGTTATAATTTACGCTCCTTTAATCAAAGAAAAAAAAGGTGAATTTCAGGATTTACTTGAGAAATTAAGACAAGAAGGTATAATAAGAGCTTATATAGACGGAGTAATCGTAAGGCTTGATGAAGAGATTGAACTTAAAAAAACAAAAAAACACACAATAAAAGCTGTAATAGACAGAGTGGTAATAAAAGAAGAAAACAAAACCCGTATAGCAGAAGCGGTTGAAAAAGCCCTTAATAAAAGTTTCGGGGAAGTGGAAATAGAAATACTTAATGCAAAAGAACTCGGACTTGAAAAGGATTTTATACATTTTAGCGAACATATGGCGTGTTTTGATTGTAAGGTAAGCTTTGAAGAACTTGAACCCCTTGCTTTTTCATTCAACTCTCCAAAAGGTGCTTGTCCTAAGTGTGACGGGCTTGGAGTTACTTATACTCTTGATTTGGAAAAAGTAATAAAAGACAAACCCCTAAATAAAAGTGCAATTCCACTTATTTGGGGATTTAATAAAAAATATTATCAAGAGTTTTTCAAAGCTCTTTGTAATGAACTTGATATCGATATGAATAAAAGCTTTTACGAACTAGACGAACTTCAAAAAAAGATTATTTTAAACGGAACGGCGTATGAAATAGAATTCGAATACGTAAAACATAAAATCTCTAAAAGATGGCCGGGACTTAGACAAATCGCCCTTGATTTATACAAAGACGAAGATATGAGTGAAATTATGAGTGAGAGCATATGCCCTAGTTGTAAAGGATTTAGGCTAAAACCAGAAAGCCTGGCTGTAAAAGTTGCAGGAAAAACCATTGCAGAGGTTATCTCAATGCCAATTGAAGAGGCGTATAAATTTTTTAGCAACGAAAAGAATTTTTCACACTTAACAAAACAAGAAAGAAAGATAGCAGAACCGATTTTAAAAGAGATTCGCGAAAGACTCTTTTTCTTAGTAGATGTGGGACTTGGATATCTTACACTTCACAGAGACGCAAGAACAATTAGTGGAGGCGAATCACAAAGAATTAGAATAGCTTCTCAAATCGGAAGCGGACTCACAGGCGTTATGTACGTACTTGACGAGCCAAGCATCGGACTTCACGAAAGAGATACACTAAAACTTATAAACACCCTAAAAAACTTAAAAAACAAAGGCAATACCGTTATTGTAGTCGAACACGATAGAGAAACGATTTTAAATGCAGATTATATAGTGGATATCGGTCCAGGGGCCGGAAAATTCGGAGGAGAAATTGTATTTGCCGGAAATGTAAAAGAATTATTAAACTCCAATACTGAAACTGCAAAATACATAAGAAGAAAAAAAGATATAAATTATAGAAAAAACCGTCCTCAAAATGAATGGATTGAAATCAAAAACGTAAATATCCATAACATTAAGAATCTAAACGTAAAAATACCTCTAAGAAACCTTGTGTGCGTAACAGGGGTTAGTGGAAGTGGGAAAAGCAGCCTTATTTTACAAACTCTACTTCCCGTAGCAAGAGAAATACTAAATCACGCTCATAAAATCCAAAAAGTAAAAGGCGTGGAAATCACGGGACTAAAACAACTTGATAAAGTAATTTACCTTGACCAAAGTCCAATAGGAAGAACCCCTCGCTCGAATCCAGCAACCTATACGGGGGTATTTGACGATATAAGAAATTTATTTGCAAACACCCCAGAAGCCCAGCTTAGAGGCTATACTCCCGGGAGATTCAGCTTTAACGTAAAAGGTGGAAGATGTGAAGTTTGTAAAGGTGAGGGGCAAATAAAAATAGAAATGCACTTCTTGCCGGATGTAATGGTAACGTGTGAAGCGTGCGGAGGAAAAAGATACAACGAACAAACACTTGAGATTAAATACAAAGGCAAATCAATTGCAGATGTTTTGGAGATGAGTGTGGATGAAGCATATGAATTTTTTGAAAAAATCCCAAAAATTAAAGCTAAACTAAAAACCCTAAAAGACGTAGGGCTTGGATATATAACCCTTGGGCAAAACGCAACAACTCTTAGCGGAGGTGAAGCTCAAAGAATAAAACTTGCAAAAGAATTAAGTCGTAGAGACACCGGAAACACTCTATATATTTTAGACGAACCTACAACTGGTCTTCATTTTGCAGATATAGATAGATTGGTACAAGTACTTCAACATTTAGTTGACCTTGGAAACAGCGTAATAGTAATCGAACATAACCTGGATTTTATCAAAAATGCAGACTACATCATAGATATGGGACCTGAAGGTGGTAGTGGAGGTGGTAAAGTTATCGCCACCGGAAATGTGGAAGAGGTAGCGAAAAACTTTACCGACATAAGTTATACGGCTAGATTTTTAGCAAAAGAGCTTTAAGCGTAAAAATCTACAGCCGAAGTTAAAGCGATAGTTGTATCCGTTTGAGAATTTAAGATATCTTGAATAGATTGAAACAAATCATCTTGGGACATACTAGTAGGGTTTAATTGTTTGGTCTACAATGTTTTTTCTATCATTTTGAGACAAAGACTGCAGTTGCGAGGAAATCTCTCATCTTTGGTCCGGTGTGAGACTTTGCATAATTCTGCCCATACCTTTACCTTGGCCTACACCTTATCCGTTCATTTGATACATTTGTTGTATACTTTACATTTGCATATTGCTTGAAACTTGCATAAGCACTCCTTTTTTAATAATTTTACCCCTTAACAATAAAAACTTAATGAAAGGTTAATGAAAAGAGGAGATTATTCCTCAAAACTTCCGTAGTTTAAATATTTTTCAAATCTTTTTTGTAGAAGTTCGTCTTTTGGGAGTTCTTTTAGTTTTTTTACTTGGTTTAGGAAATAGTTTTTTATATTATTTGCAGTCGTCTCATAATCTCTATGAGCACCTTCTAGTGGTTCATCTATAATATCATCTATGAGTCCTAGTTCTTTAAGCTCTTCTGCTGAAATTTTAAGAGCTTTTGTAGCAGTTTCCGCTTTTGAATTATCCCCCCATAAAATTGCGGCACAACCTTCAGGCGAAATTACACTAAAAACCGAATATTTAAGCATAGCAAACTTATCGGCTACCCCAATAGCCAATGCTCCACCACTTCCGCCTTCTCCTATAACAATTGAAACTGTTGGAGTTTTAATGCGTGAGAGTTCAAATAAGTTTCTTGCAATCGCTTCGCTTTGCCCTCTCTCTTCCGCACCAATTCCAGGAAACGCACCAGGGGTATCTACTAAAAACAGAATCGGTAAATCAAATTTTTCAGCCAATTTTGCAACACGTAAAGCTTTTCTATAGCCTTCCGGATGTGGCATACCAAAGTTTCTTTTTAATTTTTCTTTTGTATTTCTACCCTTTTCTTCTCCTATAACTACACATTTTTCATCGCCTATCATACCTATATAGCAGACAATAGACTCATCATCCCTAAATTCTCTATCTCCGTGGAGTTCATATTTTTCATCCATTATCAAATCTATAATATCAATAGCGTGAGGTCTATCGGGATGACGTGCAAGAAGAAGCTTTTGATAAGGAGTTAAGTTTTTAAACGTTTTTTCTATTTCTTTTTTAAGTTCCTCTTCTAAAGCAGAAACAGCATGAGAATCACCTTTTATTTTAGCGACGTCTATTTGCTCTTTAATTTCTTGTAGTTTCTTTTCAAAATCAAGTACCGCCAAATTTTACCTTTATTTTACTTTTTTAAATATTACAACCCCATTTGTTCCGCCAAATCCAAATGAGTTACTCATTGCTATATTAATTTCAGCTTCTCTTGCTTTATTTGGAACATAATCCAAATCACAATCCGGATCTGGCTCTTCATAATTAATAGTAGGAGGCATAATATTTTTTTCCATTCCCATAAGAGTAATAACAGCTTCAATAGTTCCGGCAGCTCCTAAACAATGTC
Source organism: uncultured Nautiliales bacterium (assembly GCA_964445785.1). GTDB lineage: Bacteria > Campylobacterota > Campylobacteria > Campylobacterales > Nautiliaceae > Nautilia. The sequence continues at coordinate 30,122 of CAYULY010000007.1, read as the reverse complement.
CAGTCGCACCTTTTGTAGAACTAACAGGAGGACAGTTTTCTTTAGAGCCGAAAAGTTTTTTAATTGCCATCGTTTCATACAAATCATTGTATTTAGTAGATGTTCCGTGAGCATTGATATAATCAATTTTCGGACGTCCTGCCATTTCATAAGCCATTTTCATAGCTCTATAAGCTCCCTCTCCTTCCGGAGCTGGAGTTGTTATATGATTAGCATCACCACTCTCACCAATTCCTACAATTTCAGCATAAATTTTAGCCCCTCTTTTTACTGCGTCTTCATATTTTTCAAGTATTAAACAAGCCCCACCTTCTCCCATTACAAATCCATCTCTTTTCGCATCAAAAGGTCTACTTGCATGAGCCGGATCATCGTTTCTAGTAGATAAGGCTTTCATCGCTGAAAATCCACCAACCCCAATTTCACATATAGCAGCTTCTCCGGCTACTACCATCATTTTATCCGCCATTCCCGCTTTTATAGTTTTAAAAGCCTCTGTAATTGCGTGAGTACCGGCAGCACAAGCAGTTACGCTTGAGAGGTTAGGACCTTTAAGACCATATTCAATTGAAACAAATCCACCAAGCATATTTACAAGTGCACTCGGAATAAAAAATGGAGATATTCTTCTAGGACCTCTAGTCTCACAAATTACAGCGTTTTTTTGAATATTTGGAAGTCCGCCTATTCCACTTGCAGCAGAAATACCGAATCTATCCCCGTTATATTCGTTAAGACCGCTATCATCCATCGCTTCTTTTGCAGCAGCAATTCCTAAATGAATAAATCTATCTGCTTTTTTTACATCTTTCGGGTGCATTACAGTTTTTGGGTCAAAACCTTTTACTTCTCCAGCAATTTGAGACCCAAAAGCCTCCGGATTAAAATGTGTAATTCTATCAATTCCAGTTTTTCCGGCAATTATATTTTCAAAAGCTTCATCTTTATTAAGACCTACTGCATTTATCATACCTATTCCGGTTACAACAACTCTCATAAATTTCCTTTTTATTAGAGGTTAAGATTTGAAGATGTTAAGATGAAAAGCGAAACTTCACTTCCTAACACCTTCAAATCTTATCCCCGAAGGGAAAAAAATTAAGATTTTGCTTTTTCAATATAATCAATTACATCTTGAACTGTTTTAATGTTTTCAGCGTCACTATCCGGAATTTCAATTCCAAATTTTTCTTCAAGTGCCATTACCATTTCAACAACATCTAAACTGTCAGCTCCTAAATCTTCTACAAAATTAGCTTCCGGTGTTACTTCATTTTCATCTACGTTTAATTGTTCAACGATAACTTCTTTTACTTCATCAAATAATGCCATTATTTCTCCTTTTTTTGTTTTTGCCATTTTAGCATAAAATTTTATAATTCTCAAAATTTAAATTACATATACATTCCACCGTTTACTTTTAACGTCTCTCCTGTAATATAACTTGCTTCATCACTAAGTAAAAATGCAACGGCACTTGCAACCTCTTTTGGCAATGCAAATCTTTTTAGGGGAATTTTTTTTAGCATTTCTTCTTTTACCTTTTCCGGTAAATCCTTTGTCATATCTGTATCAATAAATCCGGGAGTTATGCTATTAAATCTTATATTTCTCGGTGCCCCTTCAAGAGCAAAAGTTTTTGTCATAGCAACAACTCCTCCTTTACTTGCAACATAATTTGCCTGTCCTAAGTTTCCAGCTTCAGCTACTACACTTGCAACATTCACAACAGCTCCGAATCTCTTTTTACTCATAACTTTTAATGACTCTCTACATCCGATAAAAGTAGAAGTTAAGTTTGCATCAATTACTCTTTTAAAATCTTCAACACTCATTCTCATAGCCAATTTATCGTTTGTAATTCCAGCATTATTTACAAGATAGCTAAGTTCTCCATCACTATCGACTATTGTTTTAATAGCTTCAATAAATGCTTTTTCATCACTTACGTCAAACCCGATAACAGCAGCACTTCCTTCATTATTTTCTATCTCTTCTTTTAATTTATCGGCAAGTTCTGCATTACTTCTATAGTTAATCCAAACTTTAAGCCCCTCTTTTGCCAAATATCGTGCAATTTCAGCTCCAATACCTCTGCTAGCACCTGTTATAAGTACATTTTTTCCACTAAATTTCATTTATTCTCCTTTTATCATTATATCTTCATATTTATTTGTTAAAATTTTACCTAAAAAAGGGACATATATGTTATACTACTTTTATGAACATTTTCATATTAATATTTTCCACTACGTGACCTTTCGTGCTATTGTAGCATTTTTTTTATCTTTTTTAATCACCCTAACCTTAATGCCTAAATTTATAAAAATAGCCAAAAAATTCAAACAACCAATCTTTGAACTGGCTCCTCAAGAACACCAAAAAAAAGACGCTCCCACAATGGGAGGAGTCGTTTTTATCTTAAGTACTGTTATTTCCGTTTTATTAACTACTGATATCAATCAGTATGTAACACTTGCGATTATTACGCTTTTATACTTTATGGCTCTTGGAATAGTGGATGATTTAGGAAAAGTGCTTGGCAAATCAAACCAAAAAGGACTATCTGCAAAACAGAAATTTATTTTTCAATGGATAGGAGCTTTGGGGATTTCGATTTCACTTTATCTTTTAAAGTTTGATACTCATCTTTACATTCCATTTTACAAACACCCCGTTTTTGATATGGGAATTTTAGCGATTATTTTCTGGGCATTTATAATAGTTTCAATGAGTAACTCCGTAAACTTAACCGACGGTCTTGACGGACTTGCTACAGTGCCTTCTATTTTTTCTCTTTTTACGTTAGCAGTATTTTTATACATTATAGGTAATTATAAATTTAGCGATTATCTATTTTTTCCTTTCGAACTAGGAAGTGGAGAACTTGCAATAGTGGCTTTCGCACTTATAGGGGCACTTCTTGGATTTTTATGGTATAACGCCCATCCGGCAGAAGTTTTTATGGGAGATAGCGGCAGTTTGGCTTTAGGTGCTATTATAGGATATTTGGCAATTATTGCAAAAAGCGAAATTTTACTGAGCTTAATAGGTTTTGTATTTATAGCAGAAACCATATCCGTAATTTTACAAGTGGGAAGTTACAAAACAAGAGGAAAAAGAGTATTTAAAATGGCACCTATTCATCACCATTTCGAACTTTTAAACTGGAAAGAAAATAAAATTACAATTAGATTTTGGATTATTGCACTAATTATGAATTTAATTGCTATACTTTCAATAAAAATAAGGTAGAAAATGGAAAACGAAAAATTACAAGCCGAATTAAAAATATTTAAATTAAAAGCCTTAAAGGAAAAAATAGTCCTCTTTGGAGTTATCTTACTTATTTTGGCAGAATTACTTATAGTAGGAATGTTTTTTAAAAAAAATTTTTCAAGCCAAACTCCTATAACAAAACCTTACGTAGCCGTAATAAACATCAATAAAACGATAACGGTAGATTATATAAACACTCTTATGAACAAAATGGACAGATTAAAAAAAGATAAAAACTGCAAAGAGTTTTTACTTATTTTTAATACCCCGGGAGGCAGCCCCAGTGCAAGTGATGAATTTAACGCTTATTTAAAATTTATAAATAAAATAAAAAGAGTAAACGTATATGTTGAGAGTATGGCTGCAAGTGGAGGGTATTATATAATAAGTGCCATAAAACCTATAGTAGCTAATAAAAACGCTGTTGTAGGAAGTATAGGAGTTATTATGCCTCATTTTGTTATAAGTAAACTCGCAAAAAAAATAGGAATAGAAGAAGACGATATAACGGTAGGAAAATATAAAAAACCTATTTCCCTATTTAAAAAAGCTTCTTCTCAAGAAAAAGAGTACCTACTAAACAACTTATTGCTTCCAACTTATGAAAATTTCTTAAAAACCGTTGCTGAAGATAGAAACATCTCTTTGGATAAACTTAAAAAATACGCAGACGGCAAAATATTCATAGCTACAAAAGTAAAAGGAATTTTGATAGACAAAATTTCAACACTTACCCAGTTTAAAGAAGAAATTAAAAAACGCTTAGGCAAAGTGGAATTTGTAAACATCTCTTTAGAAAAGAAAAAATTTCCTTATTTTAATATTAAACTAGATTCCGATTTAGGAGAGCTTTTAAAGGAGTATTTAAATAGATGATTTCACTTTTCGGATACGGACTAACAACAAAAGCGATAGCCAAAAAAGGTGGTTTTTATATATTCGATGACAATTTTACAAAACCTTCATACGACAAATACGAAAACATTCTTCTTCCCTCCAGCGAATTTGACCCAAATAAATCCAAACTCGAAATAACATCCCCGGGTATTCCCCCTTCTCATCCCTTAATAAAAAAAGCAAAAAATTTAATCAGTGAATTTGACTACTTTTACGACAATGCTCCTTTTCAAATATGGATTACCGGTACAAACGGCAAAACCACAACAACCCAAATGACTCATTATCTGCTTAAAGAACACAACTCTGATATAGGAGGAAATATAGGCATTCCTTTAGCCGATATGAATAAAAATGCAAAATTTTGGGTAATTGAAGCCAGTAGTTTTCAACTCTTTTACACAAAAAAAGCAAAACCGAACATCTTAATAATCCTTCCTATAAAAGAAGACCACATCTCCTGGCACGGAAGTTTCAAAGAGTATGTAAAAGCTAAATTATCCCCTCTTAAAAGAATGACCGAAAGAGATATCGTAATAATGCCAAAAGAGTTTGACACTCAAACAAAAGCCTTTAAAATTCTATATAAAAACGGACAAGACTTACTAAACTATTTCGATTTTAAAGATTTGTACTTTAAAACCCCGTTTTTACTGGATGAAATAATGGCAAAAGCCGTATATAAAATACTCTTTTTTAAAGAGAAATCCTTAAAAGAATTCAAAATAGACCCTCATAAACTAGAAGAAATAAAAGACTTTTTAAATAGAACTTGGGTTGACGACAGCAAAGCTACAAACATAGACGCCACTCTAAACGCTTTAAAAAGGTATAAAGACACAAAGATATTTTTAATTTTAGGAGGAGTTGATAAAAACCAAGATTTTACCCCGTTATTTGAATATATGCAAAATTTAAATATAGAACTATTTTTAATAGGTGAAAATCTCTCAAACTTCAAACAACTTTCCCAAAAATTTAAAATAAAATACCATCTTTCAAAAAAACTTAAAAACGCAGTAAACGAAATATCAAAACTTCACTCCAAAAATTCCGTAGCTATTTTAAGCCCTGCGTGTGCAAGTTTTGACCAATTTAAAAATTACAAAGAAAGAGGAGAGAAGTTTCAACAGCTAATAAATAAATTAAACCTCTCTTTAAGCTAACTTTAAAGTTATATTGATATAATTTCACTACCTAGCCCAGGTAGCTCAGTCGGTAGAGCAAGGGACTGAAAATCCCTGTGTCGGCGGTTCGATTCCGTCCCTGGGCACCATTTAAAATTTCTTATTCCCTCAAATTATTTTTCAATTAATATATCGGAAAAAAACCAATTCTTAAAAAACCCTTTTTATCCTATTTCAAAAATAGGAAAGTAAAACTCTTTCCCGTTTTTATTATTTTAACTTAATTAAAGTTCCCATAGCATAATAATCAACCACATCCACTCCTTTTTCATCTTTTAGAGGAGTTATTTTTATTTCTATATTTTTAACTCCATCAGCTCCCATTTCCAAAGCTTGTTCTTGAAGCATAATAATTACCTGTTTTACTGCATCTGTAGGAAGTACGTCTTTATATAATCTACTCTGCTCAACTCTTAAACTTCCATAAGCAATAGTAAAACTCTCGTGAGCTTCCGGTACTTCTCCGAAACTTAAAATCATATCTTCAATATTTGCCATTTTTTCTCCTTTTTGTATAATTATACTCAAATTTTAGCTTTTTAAAAAACTTCTCCAAACTATCTCTTATATCTTTTCTATTAAAAGCAAGAGGAGACGGATGAAAACAGACTCCTACTTTTTTACCATTTATTTCATAAATACCGCATTTTTTAAGATTTTTTACTTCTTTTGCCCAAGGAATATAAGAAAAAGCCTTTATTGCAGAGTTTCCAAGAAGTAAAATAAGTTTCGGTTTTACAATTTCTATCTCTTTTTCTAAAAGTTTAGCACCAAACTTTAACTCTTTTGCGGAGGGAGTTCTGTTTGTATTACCTTTAAATGTACGAAAGGGAAAAGCGTTTGTAATTAAAAAATCTCTTTTTCTATCAAGTCCGCTTAAACTTATTAAATAGTTAAGATTTTCCCCGGCTTTCCCGACAAAAGGCTCTTTTAATCTAACCTCATTAGCCCCGGGAGCTTCTCCTATTATCATAATGGGATTATCATTTTTTTCATCTAAATAAGGGTCAAAAACATCCGTAAAATCTATATTTTCACTAAACTCTTTTTTTATAAAATCTTTTCTTTTTAAATAAAAATCTAAAAGCTCTTTTTTCCAATTATGCTTTGACATTAATATTTTGCCCTTTTCCAGTAGCTTGAGCCGTCATAGCTTCAAGTTCTGTAGAATTTTTAAAAGCGTCGTTTATCATTTTTTCCATTAAATTTTTAACAGTATCTTGAGCTTTTTTTGAGCTTCCACTTGAACAGTGGTATGCATTGAAGTGCTACTTACTTGCATAATACTCCTTTATTTTTTTTATAGTTGTTTTTAAATCTTTGTTTTCTATAATTATATCGGCAAGTTTTGAATATATTTCATCTCTTTTCAAAAAAAGCTCTTTTGCTTTTTTTAAATCTCTAAAAAGAGGCCTTTTATCTATCTCTTCTTTTGAGAGTCTTTTTACAATATCTTCAAAATCAACTTTTAAATATATTACAACTCCGGCTTCTTTAATTTCCGGTACAAAAACCGGAAACCCGCCACCTACCGAAATTACGGTAAAAGAAACGTGATTTTTAATCCACCTAAAACATCTTTTTTCCATCTCTCTAAAAGCATCTTCTCCGTCTTTTTCAAAAATATCCTTAATACTTCTATTTTCAAAACTCTCTATCAAACTATCCGTATCTATAAAATAAGTATCCAACTCTTTTGCCAAAACTCTTCCGACTGTACTTTTACCACTTCCCATAAAACCAGTTAATATAATATTACTGCAACTCAATTTTAACTCCTCCCTCAATCACTTTAATCCTATAAGCATACTTAGCATCAAAATACAAAACAACTCTATAATATCCGTTATGATTCCCCACAACCACTTTTTTAACCACCGAATCGGATATTGTTTTTGTAAGAGTTAAAAAGTCGGCATCCCTTTTAAAATCCAATACAATCCTAAAAGGCTTTACCAAAAAAAAACTCCTTATTAGTTTGTCTTTTGTTTTTAGAAAAATTTTTTTATCTTTTATATAAAGCTTAAAAAGATTTAAAAACCCATACTCTTTAATCGGAAACTTAGAAATGCTGTGAGAGACTATTATTGGCTTATGAAAGTCTATCTGTTTATTGATATTTACAACTTTTTGTTTAATATCTCCGTTTACACTTTGATAAACCAATACAATCTCTTTTAAAACTCTTGCGTCTTTTGTAAGATTAATAACCGCTTTTTTAAAATATGAAGGCTTTATTATCATAGTATTTTCCGGTTTTACCACCGGTTCGAAAGGATTAAGTCTAGCAAACAGTATAACTCCTACAAACAATATAATAAAATATTTCACCCTCCACCTTGAAGTTGTTTTAATTCAAAATACTCTTTTTGAAGTTTCTCATTCTCTCTTTTCAGTTTATTAACGTGATATTTAAGTTTTTCATACTCTCCGTTTAAATCTAAAAGTCTCATATAAGACCTTTCACCAAACATCAATACATAGATATAAAAAAGAAAGAGAAAAGAGAGAATAACAATAATAATCACTTTTCTCGAATCTTTTTTTACTAAATCATCAAAATCAATCATCTATTAAACAGTGTTTTCCCTATATATTCAGCACCTGCTATACTTCTTGCAATTTCAAGAAGTCTGTTATATTTAGCATTTCTCTCACCTCTAGCCGGTGCTCCTGTTTTAATTTCACCACAATTTAAAGCCACTGCAAAATCAGCAATAAAAGCATCTTCACTCTCACCACTTCTGTGACTCATAATAGTTTTGTAATTACTTCTTTGAGCAAGTCTAACCGTTTGCATAGTTTCAGTTACGGTTCCAATTTGATTTGGTTTAATTAAAATCGCATTAGCAACACCAAGTTCGATTCCCTTTTGTAAAATTTCTTTATTCGTTACAAATAAATCATCTCCGACAAGCTGAATTTTATTGCCAAGTTTTTCAGTTAATATTTTCCAACCTTCCCAATCTTCTTCAGCTACACCATCTTCAATTGAAACAATCGGATATTTATCGCAAAGATAAGCATAATAATCCACAAGTTCAGCCGCACTTAATGTTTTATTTTCTCCGGCAAGTACGTATTTTCCATCTTTATAAAACTCACTACTTGCTGCATCAAGTGCTATTGTAATTTCATCTCCCGGTTTATATCCTGCTTTTTCTATAGCTTTTATAATATATTCAATCGGTTCTTCATTATTTTTAAAGTTCGGTGCAAATCCACCCTCATCTCCAAGTGCGGTATTATGCCCGTCAGCTGCAAGAAGTTTTTTTAACGTATGATAAACCTCACTACTAGCCCTTAGAGCTTCTGCAAAATCATCAAATCCCGTCGGCATAATCATATACTCTTGTAAATCCACATCGTTATCGGCGTGTGCCCCACCATTAATGATATTAAGCATAGGAGTAGGCAATACAAGTGCATTCGCTCCACCTAAATATCTATAAAGCGGCAAATCAAGACTTCTAGCAGCGGCTCTAGCAACTGCCATACTTACACCAAGAATAGCGTTTGCCCCAAGTTTAGATTTATTTTTAGTCCCGTCAAGTTCAAGCATAATATTATCAATTTCAGCCTGGTCGTAAGGAGAAAGACCTATAAGTTCATTTGCAATAACACTATTTACGTTTTCACAAGCTTTTAATACGCCTTTTCCTAAAAATCTATCTCCACCGTCTCTAAGCTCAAGTGCTTCATTAACCCCCGTACTTGCCCCACTAGGTACTATTGCACTCTCTTTTGTTCCGTCACTAAGTACAACTGTTGCTCTAACCGTTGGATTCCCCCTAGAATCTAACACTTCATCCGCAAATACATCTTCGATAAATACCATTTTTTCTCCTTTTAATTTGATTCTTCTTTTTTCTCAATCGTATCAATCATATGAGAAAGTTCAACACCCAAAGCCTCTTTAATTTTTTCTTCTATCTCTTTTGCAAGCTCTGGATGTTGTTTTAAATACTCTTTTGCGTTTTCTTTTCCTTGACCTAGTCTTGTAGCCCCATAACTAAACCATGCTCCGCTTTTATCGATAATATCAAGCTTCACCCCGTAATCAAGGATTTCTCCTTCACGAGAAATTCCTTTCCCGAACATTATATCAAATTCAGCTATTCTAAAGGGAGGAGCTACCTTATTTTTTACCACTTTTACTTTTACTCTGTTACCCACTTCCTTATCCGATTGTTTTAAAGTGGCAATTCTTCTAACATCAAGTCTAACAGAACTGTAAAATTTAAGAGCGTTACCACCGGTTGTAGTTTCCGGACTTCCATATCCCATCATTCCTATTTTCATTCTTATTTGGTTAATGAATACAACTGTTGTATTCATTTTATGAATTGCAGCTGTTAATTTTCTTAAAGCCTGGCTCATAAGTCTAGCTTGAACCCCTACTTGAGCATCTCCCATATTTCCTTCAATCTCCGCTTTTGGAGTAAGAGCCGCAACCGAATCAATAACAATAACATCCACAGCACCACTTCTAGCAAGAGTTTCTACAATTTCAAGTGCCTGTTCTCCGTAATCCGGTTGAGAAACAAGCAAATTATCAATATCAACTCCTATATTTTTTGCATAAATCGGGTCAAAAGCGTGTTCTGCATCTATAAAAGCAGCAATCCCACCATCTTTTTGAGCTTGAGCTATAATAGACAAAGCCAAAGTAGTCTTACCGGAAGATTCCGGTCCGTAAATTTCAGTAATTCTTCCTTTTGGAATTCCACCGATTCCTAAAGCTAAATCAAGCCCGAACGAACCTGTCGGAATCGATTCAATCGGTTCAATCTCTTTTTCACTAAGTTTTACCAAAGAACCTTTTCCAAATTGTTTATCAATTTGCTTTAGGGCAAGTTCAAGTGCTTTTTGCTTATTTGCGTCCATTTAAATCCTTTATAGGTAGTATACGCAATTATATCATTTTTGCTATAATTTGTAAAAAAGGCTACAAAATGGCACTTGCGATTGTAGAAGAATATTACACTGTTAAAGATTATGAAAAATGTTTTGTATGGGGAGAAGCAAAGTCTAAAATAAGCAAAGCTACAATTTTACGTTCGAATGTGAGTATAGTTTGTAGAAAGCTTAAAAAATATATAATAAAATTTCCTATTATTATTTTTAAAATTATCTCTGCTTCTACGCGTCTTAGAGATGAAAGATTAAAAAAAGGACTATATAAAATAAATAAAATTCCTTTTTTTTATGTTTTAGTATATCCAGATAAAAAAGTGGTAATTCTTGATTTAAAAGTTGAAGAAAAAAAGACAAATAAAGTAATCTTAACTACTCATTGCAAAAATATAGAAATTACAAAAGAAGAGATTTTAGAGGAGAAAATGTGAAAACTTACACAGTTGCCCATTCACCCGATGCTGACGATATTTTTATGTATTACGCTATAAAATTTGGGTGGATTGGAGATAGAAAATATAATTTTAAAAATATAGCCGAAGATATAGAAACACTAAATAAAAAGACTCTTGCAAACATATATGATGTAAGTGCCATTAGTTTTGGAGCTTATCCGTTTTTAAAAGATGAATACGCTCTTTTAAAAACCGCTATTAGTTTCGGATACGGTTACGGACCAAAGCTTGTAAAATTAAAAGGTAAAAAACTAAAACCAAACTTTAAAGTAGCCCTTAGCGGAGAATATACTACAAATGCATTAATTTTTAAAATCTATTATCCAAAAGCAAGAATAATTTATAAAAATTTCCTTGAAATTGAAGATGCGGTACTTAACGGCGAAGTTGACGCCGGAGTTTTGATACACGAGAGTATTTTAACTTATAATGAAAATCTTGAAGTAGAAAAAGAACTTTGGGATATCTGGGTAGAACTTGCAGGCAACAGACCTCTCCCACTTGGAGGAATGGCTATTAGACGCTCAATTCCTATTCTTGATGCAATAAATATAGAAGAAATACTTATAAAAGCTGTAGATGTAGCTAATAAACATAAAAATCTATTAGCAAAAATGTTAATTGAGAGAAATTTAGTTAGAGTTGATGATAAAACTCTTGATAAATATTTAAGTCTTTATGCAAACGATAAATCAATTATTCTTGATGAAGAACAAATTGAAGCAATTAATAAACTTTATGAAATTGGACACAAAGCAGGACTTTTGCCTTATATGAAAGATGTAAAAGAGTATATGATTCCAAAAGAGTATAAAAGGCTTAGATTTGAAACTTAAAATAAAGGAAATAAGTGGAATTTAAAGAGTGGTTAAAAAGAAATGAAACTTCTCTAAAATGTAAACCTCGCACTCAAAAGCAAAGTTATATTGACTTTTTTGAAGGAAAATTTAAAGGGGATAAAATCCCTGAATTTAAAAGAGGAGAAGTCTATTTTGCAAAATTAACAGATTCTGCAAAAATAAGACCATTTTTAATCTATCAAAACGATTATCTCAATAGAGCCTGTTTTGAAGGGATTTATCACACGGTTGTAGTTTTGCCCCTATCCGGACAGATTCTTGGAGGAGATTACAGAGTCTTAATAAAAAAAAGAGACTTAATGAAAAAAGACAGTGAAATAGTAGCTACTGCAATTGGTATAATTTCTACAGGAAAAATAATTTTTAGCAAAGGATTAGTTACTAAACTAACAGATAAAGAATTAAAAAAAGTAGATGAAACCGTAAAAAAAGTTATGGGAATAGAAAATGCAATCTGAAATAATAGCCCTAGCAGTTCAAACCCTAAAATTAGCACTTCTTTTAGCCTTACCGGCTCTATTAGTCGGACTTATAGTCGGTCTTTTAATTTCAATTTTTCAAGCTACCACACAAATAAATGAAATGACTTTGAGTTTTGTTCCAAAAGTTTTAGCAATAGCCGTTGTTTTAATTTTTACAATGCCATGGATGATGAATGAAATAATTGACTTTACAAAATATATCTTTAGTTTAATTCCTACTTTTCTTAGATAAGGAGATTAATTGATAATTGATTTTTCAAAGTTCTCTTCAATAAAAATAGGACCTAAAATAAACGTAAAAGAGATAGACGAATACAACTACAATAATGAATTTTTAATAGGAAGAGCTACAAACACACTAATATCCCCTACTGCCAAAAATTTAGCAATTCTTAGCGATAAATATAAATTCATCGAATATAAAAACGGCTATTTAAGAGTTGGTGGAAAAGTAAAAAATAGAGTCCTTTATAACTTTTGCAAAAAGCATAATATCGGTGGATTCGAATTTTTAGCAAAACTTCCAGGGACAATTGGGGGAAGTGTAAAGATGAATGCCGGAGTAAAAGAAGAAGAAATCTCCAACAACCTTTTAGCAATAAACGGAAAAGATAAAAATAACTTCAACTTCTCTTATAGAACCTCATCTATTAATGAACCCGTATTTGAAGTGATGTTTGAAATAAAAAGAAACTACGACAAAAAACTTGACGAATACTTAAAAAATCTAAGAAAAAACCAGCCTAAAAACCCAAGCCTTGGAAGTGTATTTAAAAACCCAAAAGGAGACTTTGCCGGAAGATTAATAGAAAAGGTTGGAATGAAAGGTAAAATAAAAGGAGGAATTAAAATAAGCGAAATTCACGCAAACTTTTTTGTAAATATTGGAGGTGGGACATTTGAAGATATGATGTTTTTAATTAATGAGGTAAAAAAAAGGGTCTTTGAAGAGGAAGGAATTGAACTTGAACTTGAAATTAAGACTGTTTAGCATTCTCCAATTTAGAGTGTAAAAACGCAATAATTAAAAGTGCAAGTCCAAGAGTACCGGTTAATTCTTCTCCGATATGCATAAAAATTTTTAAAAGCATTATAACTGCCAAAACCCCTATAGCATAGTGAGCTCCGTGTTCTAGGTATTTATATTCGTCCAAAACACCTTTTTTTACTATCCAAACAGTAAGGCTTCTTACAAACATAGCCCCTATTCCAAGTCCTATCATAATAAGCCAAATATTAGGAGTAATAGCAAACGCTCCGATTACTCCGTCAAAACTAAAACTTGCATCAAGCATTTCAAGATATAAAAACCCTACAAGTCCGTTTTTAGCTCCTCCTATCGCAAACGCTTCGTTAATTCCGTTTAAAATCGAATAAGTAAGCATTCCGAAAAAATAAGCTATAGCTATTTCATACGATTTAGCGTCATAAGTTACGATAACACCTATTAAAGTAGCCACAATTAAAGAAATATTATTTACTCTTCCAAGTTTTTCTGCATATTTTTCAATAGGTTTTATCCATCTGACTTCTTTATCCTCAAACAAAAAATCACTAAAAACAAGCCACAAAAACGCCCCACCGAAAGCATAAATTAATTTTTCGCTATGAACTAAAATTTCGTGATATTTTAAAGGCTCTTTTACAGCAATCTCAACCGTTTCTACAATTCCCAAATTAGCAGCGACCGCCACTATCAAAATAGGAAACACAAACCTCATCCCAAATACAGCAACAACCATCCCCCACGTTAAAAACCTCTTAACCCAAATATCATCCATACTTTTTAAAATCTTAGCATTCACAACGGCGTTATCAAAAGAGAGACTAATCTCAAGCACGGCTAAAATAGCCGTTAAATAAACGGCACTAAAACCACCTATTAAAAAAGCCAAACTAAGCCCTATAATTGCAATAATAAAAGAAGCATAAAAATATCTCATAACTTGAACTGCCCTTAAATTTTAAATAAATTCTCAAGTTTACTTGTATCTTTTGTTTTTTCTTTAGCGTCTTTTAATTCGATTTTATATTTCGTAAGCATTCCGGCTAAGGTAATATTAACCCCATTTTTACCGATAGCTTTCGCTTTTTGATCGGGGTCAACTTCAACTTCCGCAATCCCTTTTTCTTCATCTATATTTACGTTTTTTACAATTGCAGGAGATAAAGCCCTTGCTATAAAAATCTCCGACTTATCCGAATACTCTATAACGTCTATATTTTCTCCGTTAAGTTCGTTTGAAACGGAATTGATTCTAACACCGTTTTTACCGATAATAGTTCCTATCGGCTCAACTTTAGGATTAAGCGAACTTACTGCCACCTTGCTTCTAACCCCAGGAATTCTAGCACTTGTATGAATTTTGATAATCCCGTCTCTTACTTCCGGAACGGCAGCTTCAATCAGTTTTTCCAAAAATTTAGGAGACGTACGGCTAAGCTCTATCGTAACACCTCTTTTCGTATCGAAATGAACATATTTTAATAAAGCTTTCATTACATCCCCGATTTCAAACTTTTCACCTTTAATTCTATTTCTCATCGGAAGAACGCCTTTTACCCCGTCAAGCTCAACCCAGGTGTTTTCTTCGTTATCTACTTTTACAACCTCTCCACTTACGATAGTGTTTAATTTAGAAATAAGTTTTCTATAAATCTCATTTTCAAGAAGCCTTGTAATTTCGCGTTCAAATTCTCTTTGTAAAGCCATAGCCCCACTTCTTCCGAGTCTAGACAAATCAAGCTCGGCTTTTAATTTATCTCCGATTTGAGCATTCGGGTCAAATTCTCTAGCTTCGTCAAGATATAAGTATTTTTCCGGATTTTCCAAAGCTATATCATCGTTTCTTACTTCAAAAATCTGATAAATCTTAAGCTCTCCGTCTTCTAAATTAACTTCAACATCTATATCACCCAAAACTTTTTTGGCAGTTTTTATAATAGAACGTTTAAACGCCTCTTTCACTTCATCAAAATCAAGTCCTTTTTCGTTTGCGACCAGTGATAATAAATCCAATACTTTTTCCACGCTTATCCTTTATGTTTAATTGTAGTGGATAGTGGGTAGTAGATAGTTAAAACTAATAACTACTTACTACTCACTACAAACTACTTTTTTAGGTATAATTTTACAAAAATTTTTGATAAAATAATAATTAAAAGGGTTTGCAATGATACTTAAGCTAATAAGCAGTAACAACAATATAATAGAAAAGAGCTATGAAGAGTTCGTAAAAGAGATTAAACCGAATTCATTTTTCTATTTTCATAAAGAAACTTCATATAAAGATTTAAAAGACCTTATCGACAAACTTGAAGAAGAAGGATACTCCGTATATTTTAGAGAAGTAAAATACGGCCTGGATGAGGGGGCTTATATGTATGAACTTCATATAATTTAAGGACTCCCTTGAAAAAACTCTACATTCAAACGTTCGGCTGCCAAATGAACGTAAAAGACTCCGAACACATAATAGCCGAACTTTCCGACGAATTTGAAACGACTCAAAATCCAAAAGAAGCGGACTTGATTCTGCTTAATACCTGTTCGGTTAGGGAAAAGCCCGTTCAAAAGCTTTTTTCCGAACTTGGAAGTTTAAAAAAACAAAATCCAAACGCACAATTTGGCATATGCGGATGTACGGCAAGCCATATGGGAGAAGAGATAATAAAAAAAGCCCCTTATGTCAGTTTCGTACTGGGAGCTAGAAACGTAAGCAGAATAAAAGAAGCCATCTCAACCCCAAAAGCTGTAATTACCGACATAAACTACGATGATACGACTTATGTATTCAAAAATATTCATAAAAACCCTTACAAAGACTTCGTAAACATAATGGTAGGATGCGATAAAAAGTGTTCTTTTTGTATCGTTCCTAAAACAAGAGGTCGTGAGCTTTCCATTCCTATGGACTTAATCTTAAAACAGATACAAAATCTAGCCAAGGAGGGAGTAAAAGAAGTAACGCTTCTTGGTCAAAACGTAAACAACTACGGAAAAAGATTTAGCGTCTCTCACCCTAAAGTCGATTTTACGGATTTATTAAGAGAAATCAGTAAAATAGACGGAATTGAAAGAATTCGATTTACCTCCCCTCACCCTCTTCACGCAGACGATAAATTCTTGGATGAATTCGCAAACAACCCGAAAATTTGTAAGCACATTCATTTTCCTTTACAAAGTGGAAGCAGCAAAGTTTTAAAAGATATGAGAAGAGGTTATACAAAAGAGTGGTTTTTAAATAGAGTCGAAATAATACGCCAAATCCCAGATGTAAGCATTACAACCGATATAATAGTAGGTTTTCCAGGAGAGAGCGAAGAGGATTTTGAAGAGACTATGGAGGTGGTTGAAAAAGTAAGGTTCGAGCAAATTTTCAGTTTCGTTTATTCTCCAAGACCCCTAACCGAAGCCGCAACCTTTACAAATCAAGTCGACAAAGAAACGGCAAAACAAAGACTTTATAGACTTCAAAAAAGACACGCCGAAATTCTTGACGAAATAGCAACTTCTCAAATAGGAAAAACATACAAAGTATTAATAGAAGAACCGGGAATGGGTAAAAGCGATAACTTTTTTACCGTAAAAATAGCTAAAAATGATAAATACCTAGGAAAAATTGTCGATGTAAAAATAAAAGAAGCCAACAAACATACCTTAAGAGGAGAAGTAGTATAAAAAAAACACTTTTCTTAATAGGAGCTGTATTAATAGGATTTGGAATTTATATACTTTTAAACAAATCCTATCGCCTCTCTTTAGAAGCCAGGTACTATTTTGAAGAGGGGGAATTCAATAAAGCCTACGTAAAAGCAAAAGAGGCTTATTTGCTAGACCCTTATAACAGAATGGCATTTACAATTTATACACAATCGAAAATAGCAAAAGAGTGGGAAACGTTTTTAAACGATTCTAATAATTACTTTAAAAAAATAGAAAACATAGCAAACAAATCACATATTACTCTAAAAGACAGACAAAGAGTAAAAATAATGCTTGAGATTTTGCTTGACGAGTATAAAAATTTAAAACCGTCGATTTTAATACCCAAAGATTTAAAACTAAAAGCAAAACAACAATACCAAAAGGCAAGAGAGATTTATGAAAAAGTTTTTACAAAAAGAGATTGAAAAATTCTTAAATTTCACAAAACAGACAAAATCGTCTCATACCTATAAAACATATAAAACCGTACTAAACGAAGCTATTAATTATCTGGAAATGGAAAACAATATAATAGACATAACCCCCTACAGACTCCATATAGCAAACTTAAACAAAAAAACTATAGCGAAAAAAGTCTCTGCCCTTAGAAGCTTTTTTGAATTTTTAGAAACACAAGGTTATAAATTCAAAATAGTAGGAGATGAACATATAAAAGTACCGAAAACCCTCCCAAAACCCGTAAGTATCGAGCACATCAAAAAAGCCCTTCAAACTGCTACGATGGATGAATATTTAGCGATTATCATAATATTTTCTTTAGGGCTTAGAATAAGCGAAACCGCGAACATAAAACTAGAAGACATTAAAGGAGAGTGGATAGAAATCAGAGGAAAAGGGGACAAAACAAGAATTCTGCCCCTTCATCCCAAATTAAAAGAGTTTTTAAACAACTATTTAAAAATCAATCCCAAAAAAAAGTATCTGTTTGAAAAAGATTCAATTCCCTTAGGAGAAGCTAAAATCAGAAGAATAATTCAAAAAGCCTTTAAAAAACACGGTATTCACGTAACTCCCCACCAGCTTCGCCACTCCTTTGCCACTTATATGCTGCAAAACGGAGCCAGAATTACGGATGTAAGCGAACTTTTAGGACACGAATTTATCTCAACCACTCAAATATATACAAAACTAAGCGACTCTTTAAAACTCAAAAACTACCTTAAGGCTCATCCGTTATGCTCTTGAAAATATTTATAAAACCGAATTTTATCTCATTTTACAAAGAAGATAAATTTTACCTGCTAAATGAACAATATAAAAACGACAAACTTATTTTTGAAGAAAAAAAAGAGTTCAATACAAAAAAAGAGCTTATAAATTATATAAAAGAAATCTCCTCCTCAAACCCTCAAACATACGTATCAACTGTTATCCTTTCTCAAAATCAAGGGGTTGTACCCTCCTGCGACAAAAAAGAGTATAAAAAACTGGGAATAGAACTTGAGAATATAAAATACATCTGCATTAAAAACAGATACTCTTTTTACACCACTATTTACGAGCTTATGGAACTTACGAAATCTTTTGAGCCGGATTTCCTATATCCGATTTTTGCTCTTATAGATATAAAAGCCACATCAAAACACAACACTTTATATATCCTAACCACTAAAAGCTTTAATTTTATTTTAATTTACAAAGACTCAATTCCTGTGTATTCGGATATTTTCGAAATAGAAGAAAAAACGACCGAATTTAAAGAAGAAGATGAAGATGAAATAGAAGACATTTCGGATATAGACATTATAGAAGATTTTGACGATATTTTAGACGAAGATATAGAAAATATAGAAGAGATAAACGAACCGTCAGTAGAAGAGACAAAAGAGGAGTATAGGATTATAGAAGATATTAAAAACGCCCTAAAAGAGTATTATGAAGAAGGTGGAGATTTTATAGAAAAAATAGTTATCCTAGATACCTTAAATATCCCTCAAGAAATAAAAACCCTAATAGAGGATGAAATTTTTATTACCACAACCGTTCAAGAATTTGATATACTCAAAACAATAAACCAAATAAGTAGGGAAAATGTATAGTTTCACAAAACCTAAAAAAAAGCCTATCTTTAAAGAAGATACGAAACTTTGGCTCATATTTATAGGTGTTTCTTTGATTTTATACATAGGTTTTGCCATGTTTTTAGAGATAAAAGTCCTTTTATACAAAAAAGACATAAATAAATTCAACAATCAAATAGCAAACCTAAACAAAGAACTCATCACAATCTCAAAAGAAAAAGAGTTTATCTTTACTCAAAAAGCACTTTATGAAAACATAATGGTAAAAAACGAACTTATGAAAAACAGCATAAAAAACCTTTTGGATTTAATACCGGACCCAATTACCCTAAACAGTATCTACTTTGATAAAAACAGACTGATAATTTACGGCATAACCCCTACAAAGGAGATTTATAATATGCTAATGCTGCCTCCTTTAGAGTCCATATTTACCCAAACAAAAACATACTTTTACCAAATGCCAAACGGCTGGTATAAATTCAAATCCGAAAACTACTTAAAAGATTCGCAATGAAACTAAACATCAAAATTCCAAAAATCCCAAAAATTACAATTTACGGAATAGACGTTATTAAAAATTTTCTTTTTTTTACGCTTTTTATCATAATTACTCTTTTAGCGATAGCCGTTCTTATATCCCCTGCCGTTTCATCTTATAAAAAAGCCAAAAAAGAATACTTAAAAACAAAATACGAACTAGACACAATAACCCTCTCTTACAAAGAGAAATTAAAAGAACTAAACAAATTAAAATCCAAAAACCAAAAAGTTTTAAATGACTTTAAAAAGGATTTTAACTATAAAAACTTCAAACTCTTCTCTTCAAAATATATGTACATAACATCCATAAAAGAGATAAACAAAACAACGTTTGACAAAAACTTCTTAAAAACAACTTACATCTTAAAAGCCGATATAAAATCCCCTAAAAACTTTTACAATTTAGTAGACGCTTTAAAAAATTACAAAAACGTAATAAGAATTTACTTTCCTATAAACTTTATCAAAAACAAAGAGGATATAAACCTGACGTTAAAAATAGAACACTACAAACTCAAAGACGCACAAAATGCACTGCTAAAAGCCCACTGAAAATTATACCCGCCAAGCTCTCCACTCACATCCAAAACCTCCCCTACAAAATAAAGACCCCTTTTTAATTTTGAATGCATAAACTCATCAACCTCATCCACACTAACACCACCTTTTGTAATCTCTGCCCTCTCAAACCCGAAAATCCCTGCCGGTGCAAACTTATATGCATTTAAAAGTTTTAATTTCTCTTTTTCCAAAGAAGAGAGATATTTTATTTTTTTATCTTGTATATTTTGAGAATTTAAAAATTCTCTCAAAAACGACTTAGGAAGAGGCAATTGGGAAATTATCTGTTTATTCGGGTTTTTTAAAAACTTCTCAACTCTTCTTCCGGCTAAAAAATCTATAGTAATGTTTCCCCTCTCCCAATATAAAGAAGCGTTTAAAATAGCCGGTCCGGTTATTCCTCTATGAGAAAAAAGCACATTTTCTTTAAATTTCTTCTCCCCCACATACACGTCACAAAAAACGCTAACACCACTTAATTTTTTAAACCAATTCTCCCCGGGCTGCAAAGTAAGCCCCACAAGTGCCGGTTTTAAAGGTTTTATAGTATGAGAAAAATTTTTAGCTATTTCATATCCCTTTTCACTTGCTCCCAGTTTCTTAAAACTTTTCCCTCCAAGTGCCACCACTATATTTTTTGCTTTAAATTCACCTTTTGTAGTAAAAACTCTAAAATCGTCACTAACTTCTAAAATTTCAGCATTATAAACAACATCGCATTTAGGTTTTAAAACTTTTAATAGTTCTAAAGAAGAATCAAAAAAATATTGATTTTTCTTAAGTTCTTTTACTTTTAAACCTTTTGAATTTATCCATTTCAAAAGAGTATTATTATCAGCTTTTAAAAGAGCTTTTTTTACAAATTCGTTTTTTGGATAATAGTTTTGAAAACTGACGATTTTATTTGTAATATTACACTTCCCTCCTCCGCTTACCTTTATTTTCGTTCCGTAAGTAGGGTTATGTTCTATAATTAAAACTTTTTTACCCTTTAAAAAATCAGCCAAAAACAGTCCACTAGCCCCTGCCCCTAAAATAATTACATCATACAATTTAAACCTTTTTGTTAAAATTATACAAAAGGATTGAGATGAAAAGAAGAATATATTACGATTCAACAGACACCGCAGGAATTGTCTATCACACCGAATATATAAAATTTTGCGAACAAGCAAGAAGCGAAATATTTTTCAAACACAATATCTTCTTTGAAAAAGAGGGCTTTGTTGTTACTTCCTTAAATGCAAAATATATCAAATCTGCAAAATTAGGAGAAATTATAGAAATAAAAACAAAAGTGATTCAAATTAAAAAAGCAAGTGTAAAACTTTTGCAAGAAATTTTTAAAAAAGATGAAAAAATTTTTACTTTAGAAGTAAATTTAGCCTATATGAAAGAGAATAAAATCTCTAAAATTCCACCCCAGCATATAAAGATTTTAAATGAATACGCGTAAAAAAGGAACAATTGCCGAAAAAAAAGCGTGTGAATTTTTAAAAAATAAAAACTTTAAAATAATTACAACAAACTTTTACACAAAATTCGGTGAAATAGACATAATAGCTTATAAAGACGGAGTATTTCACTTTGTAGAAGTAAAAAGCGGTAAAAACTTCGAACCTATATACAATATAACTCCCACTAAACTAAATAGAATCATAAAAAGCGTTTATCTATTTTTAAAACTAAAAAAAATCAATTCTCCTTTTTGTATTGACGCAATAATTGTAAAAGGAGAAGAAATGGAATTTCTTGAAAATATTTCCTTTTAATAAAAGGAGAAAGGATGAAAAAGGGGGGGGAGTAAAATTATACGATAAAAAAATTAATTATATATTAAAAATGTAATTTTAATATCACTTTCATACATTTTTAGCGTCACTATTCAAATAAGATTTAGGTTCGGAAAAATAAAATCCTTGAGAATAATCAAGTCCTATTTCTTTTACCTTTTCATAAATTTCTTTATTCGCTACAAACTCGGCAACCGTTTTTACATTAAGATTTTTAGCGAATAAGGATATAATTTTAACCGCTTCATAAGCGTTTTTATTAGTATAAATATTTTTAATTAAACTTCCGTCAACTTTTAAATAATCAATATCAAGATTTATTAAATGTTCAAAATTTGAATATCCACTTCCGAAATCATCAATCGCAACCAAAGCGTTGTATTTTTTTACTTCACTTACAAATCCCCTAATCTCTTTATAATCATTTACAGCTTCACTTTCCAATATTTCAAAAGTAATTCTCCTTGAAATTTCACTATCTTCCAAATAATATTTTTTTATCAAAGAAAAAATATCATCATCCAAAATATCGTCTATAGAAACATTTACGTTAACCTTTAATTCTTTATTCTCTTTTAAAATTTCATATGTCTGCATTAAAATAAGTTCCGTAATATCCGCATATAATTTATTATCCTTAGCAATTTGCAAATAAGGATAAATGGATTCTACTTTAAAGTCGTGAATAATTCTAGCCAAAACCTCATACTTTTCGGTACTTTTTGTAAAAGTATTTACAATAGGCTGAAAATAAGGAACTATTTGAGCTTGAGAAATAGCTTTATATAAAATATTTGCTTTTTTTATATTTTTTTCTATTTCAGATTTTACACCCATTTTAGAATCGAATATCATATATTTGATTCTTGTAGATTTTTTTACTTTTTTTAACGCAATGTCGGCATTTTCTATTAAAGGAGGAATACTGCTAATTCCTATACTAACACTTATATGAAAAGCCACTCCCTCTATTAAAAACTCTTTTTTATCAAAGAACTCTATAATATCCTCTGCAATCTTTTGAATATTATCAACACTATCCTTTTCACATAAAATACCAAAATCATCTGCTCCTAATCTATAAAAATCCGCCTTTATATTAACAATTTTTTTCAAATAAGAAGCAACTTTTTTTAAAACCTCATCCCCTATTTTAATGCCGTAATAATCATTAATATTTTTAAATTTATCTATATTTACCAAAAATAGTAAAGGATTCCTATAAACTTTCAAATCCTCTTCGAATTTACTTCTGTTATAAAGGCCTGTTAATTTATCGACTGTATAAGAATAATGCAACTTTTCATTAAGTTTTTTAAGTTGAATATAATCTCTTTGAAGTCTAAACATCAAAAACACCACAACACTCATAGAAAAAAAAGCAAAAGCCATTAATACATAAAAAACAATCTTCATAATAATAATTTTATCGTTTATTAATTTTAAATGTTCGGATTGAATTTTTTCTAAAAATTCTATACTTTTATTATCAGTAATTTTTTTAAGCAAAAATACATATTTTGGAAAAAGATTAACGAACACTTTTAAATTCGCTGCGAAAACTTTATTAAATTTTTGGAATTCTTCATTAAAAGTTTCAGTTTTGTAATTCTCAAAAAACTTATAGCCCAAATTTTTAATAAAATCTTTATCAAAACTATTTCTAGCCAAAAATATAGAAGAAATCACATTTATTATTTTTTTTGCATAAATATTATTTTTTTTAATATCAATTTCTTCCGGTAAATCATCCAATAAATTAGCCAAATACATAATAGAATTTTTAATAGGAGCGTTTAGAGCCTCAAATTCATAAATTAAATTAACTTTTTTATCTATCAAATCATTATATTTTATAAACTCTTTATAGAGTCGAGGATATTGAGATTTAAAGTAACTATTATTTAACAATTCTCTAATTTTTCTTTTTAAATCCTTAATCGATTGAATTACCAAATCGTTATTTACATACATATAAAGACCAGTAATTAATATATTATATTTAAGTTTTAATTCCTTACCCTTTATTTCGCTAAACTCTTTTTGAATCTTATTATTTTCTAAAAAATAAAATTGCATATAGGTATTAAATTTATAAATTAAAGTAACTACACTTAAACCAAATATTATAATAAGATATAGTTTTATTCTAAAATTTACCTCTCGTTTCATTTTTTATATCCCATTATTTCCGGGGTTTTACCGGTTAAAGTTTTTAAAAATGCTTCAATTGCCAAAGCATCTTCTTTATCAAACTTGAATCCTAAATTTCTATAAGCCATCTCTTGAATAGCATCATATAAATTATCGGCACTTGCATTATGAAAATAAGGTGCAGTTAGAGCTATATTTCTTAAAGTAGGCACTTTATATAAACATTTATCAAAAGGTTTGCGAGTAATCTCAAATCTATCCCTCACACATTTTTTCAAAGGAAAAATAACTCCTATTTTCTGAAAAGAATTACCGCCTATATTTATACCATTATGACAAGTAATACAACCATATCTTTTAAATAAAAAATATCCTCTTTTTTCTTTTTTTGTTAAATTAACCTCTTTTCTTAAAAATCTATCGAACTTACTATTAGGTGTTACTAAAGCTTTTTCAAATTCAGCTACACTATCAGCAAACATATCGTACGTTATGTACTTCTTATGATAAATTTTTTGAAATTTTTCTTTATAAGGAGAAGAATTAAGAATTTTTTCTATCGTTTTTATACTTAATCCCATTTCATCATAATTACATACCGGTCCTCTTATTTGTTCTTTTAAATCTTTAGCTCTTCCATTCCAAAACTGCCTAAAATTAAACACGGCATTCAAAACGGTAGGAGATTGAATATTCCCTTTTCTACCAAAAACTCCTATAGAAATCTTTCTTTTATCAGCCCATCCCTCAGCAGGACTATGACAACTAGCACAACTTACATTTTTATCCGCAGAAAAGTTTTTATCAAAAAAAAGCTCTTTACCTAGTAAAGCTTTTTGTAAATTAAACTTAACCGGTTTTATCGGTTGAATTAAATCTGCCAATAAAAAAGTCGCAAAAAACAGTATTAAGATTCTCAAAATATTCCCTTTTAATAAACGTAACAATCCACCCTTTTCAATTTCTCTTCAAAATCCACTTTTTCAAAATCAAGCTCACAATAACTAGAGATAGTCCCTTTTCTTATATTATCATAAGGATGAGTATAAATATTCATATTAAGCTTATAAAAAGCACACCTAACGGGCGTCGCAACACTATAGGTGGTAATTATACCATTTTTGTTAAGTTTAGAGACAATCTCTTTAAAATATTCAAATGTCCAGAGTTCTTTATTTACTTTAGGAGAAAAAGCATCTTGATAAACAATATCAAATCCCTTAAGGGTTTTTATATAATTTCTAGCATCATCTATAACAACTTCAATTTCTATTTCACTGTCTTTATAAGTCAAATTTTTACTAACATCCCTTATGATATCTTTTAACTTTTCAAACTCCTTAGGATATTTAAAATCTTTTAAAGACCTTACAAGTTTTTCGTCAAGCTCGGGTGAGAATATTTTAAGTTTTACGTCTTTTGGTTTATGTAAAATAGCCGTTAAAGTATTGTAACCAAGCCCGAAACATATATCCAAAATTCTTATTTCATTATTATAATAGTTAAATTTCCTAGCTGCTTCAAATCCAGGTTTTACATGCTTAAATAAAGACTCCGTATAAGCCCCCTCACTTGAATGATAACATTCGTTATATTTTTCGCTTTTTAAAGTTAAAGACCCATCTTTTGTCAAAACTTTAATCATTCTCAACCACCTCTACAAAAGCATTAAACAACGCTATAACATCATTGTCCGCTTTTCTTAAATGTCCCGTTATGTTATAAGTAATAACCCATAAAAGCTTAGTAGCGATTTTCGGTTTTTCTTCCATTAAATTTACAAAATCGTTATGGGTTATTCTTAATATTTTACAAGGAGTTTTCGTCTTAATAGTCGAAGTTACAAGACCTCTATCTATCAAATTCACTTCCCCGAAAAACTCATCGCCTCCCGCTTTTATTTCGGTTAAAATATACTCATCCTTATAAATCGTATCTTTTCTGACAATCACTTCCCCCTCAAGCAAAATAAAAGCACTTTCAGAATACTCACCCTCTTTTACGATATATTCGTTTTCTTTTATATCAACCTCTTCAAAATAAGGCAAAACCTCTTTTATCTCATCTTCGTTTAAGGCTTTAAATATAGAATGGTTCATAATATCTCCTCAATCATAATCTGAACGATTCTTTGATAATAATTATCCTCCCCCACGCTAAATTTAAACGTAATAACCTCATCAAACTCCCCGTCATACCTAAAAATCACAGCCGGCAAAATTATATCGTCTTGAGAGAGAATGAGTTTATAATGATTGTCTTTTAAATTTTGAATATGCTCGATTTTTGCAGTAGTTATAAACTTAGGTTTTGGGTTTCCTTCCCCAAAAGGCTCAAACTCTTTTAAAATATCAAGAAGTTCCAAGTCAATTTCCCTAAAAGGCAACTCCCCTAAAACATAATCCTCTATAAAAAAATCATCTTCATTATAATTTTTTAAAAGGATGTTTAATCTCTCTTTCAATAAAGAAAATTTTTCCTCCCTTACACTAAGCCCACAAGCCATTTTATGCCCACCAAACCCCTCAAGCAAATCTTCACATCCACTAATAAGCTTAAAAATATCAATATTCCCAAGACTTCTTCCACTTCCTTTTAAAATTCCGCCCTTTTTAGAAAATACAATAGCCGGTTTTTTGTATCTATTCACAAGCCTGCTAGCCACAATTCCTATTACCCCCTCGTGAAAATCCCCTTTAACTACAATAAAATCACCATCCACCTCACCTATAGCCTCTAAAACCTCATTTTCACTCTCTTTTCTCAAATTATTAAAAGAATCAAGCTCCATTAAAAGTTCATACGCTTTGTTTTCATCTTTACTTACAAAAAATTCATAAGCCACTTTAGCATTAGCCATTCTTCCCGCCGCATTAATCCTAGGTGCTATCTGAAAAGCTATATCCTCACTCGTAAAATCTTTATTAAAAAACCTTTTTAAAGCTTTTGAAAAAGGTTTTAAAGCTAAATTCAATCTCTTAAGTCCCATATTTACAAGGGTTCTGTTCATATGGGTAAGCGGCATAACGTCTGCAATAATTGCAATTGATAAAATATCACTAAACTCCCTTAAATCTATTTTTTCTTTTAACTTAGCTTTTATTCCAGCACAAAAATACCAAGCAACTTCAGCCCCACAAATCTCTTTAAAATGAAAATCCGGGGATATTTTAGGATTAATTACCAAAGCATCGGGGAGTTTTATTTCTCCGTTTTCTACAACCGGAGTATGGTGGTCCGTAATTATCAAATCAATACCTCTTTTTTTACACTCCTTAGCAGCCTCAAAAGATGTAATCCCGTTATCAACGGTAATAATCAAATCCGCTTTTATTTTATCAAGAAGCCCTATACTAAGACCGTATCCGTCTTCAAATCTATCGGGAATTACAATCTCTACATCCACGCCTATCTTTTCAAAAAAAAGTTTCATTATGGCACTGCTGCTAACACCGTCCACATCATAATCTCCGACAACCGTTATTTTTGAATTTTTGCTAATGTGAGAGACTAAAAGTTCAACACCTTCATTTAAATTAGAAAGTAAAGAAAAGTGAGGAAAATTTAAAGAGCTAAGCTCTTCAATTCTACTTGAGAGTATCTCTTTTATTTTTAATTTAGTAAGCATTAATTAACAGCTTCTTTGACATTTATAAGCATTCTCCACAAATGACATAATAACTTTATTCGGTAATTTTAATTTATTCGTAAACTCCGGGTGAAATTGAACCCCTACAAACCAAGGATGGTCTTTAATTTCAACCGCTTCAATAAGTCCTTCTTTGCTTTTTCCACTTACTATCATACCTTTTTCTCTTAAAGCTTCTTCATAAGCCCCGTTTACTTCATATCTGTGTCTATGTCTTTCTATCACTTTATCCGATTTATAAGCGTCGTAAAGTTTTGTACCCTTTTCAATTAAACATTCATATCCACCAAGTCTCATAGTTCCACCAAGAGGCGATTTGTGAGTTCTAAGTTGTTTTTGTCCGTTTGCATCTATAAATTCGTCAATCAAATAAACCACCGGCTCACTTGTATCCGGGTCAAATTCTTGAGAATTTGCATATTTAAGCCCAAGCACGTTTCTTGCAAACTCAATTACCGCAAGTTGCATTCCAAGACAAATTCCAAGATAAGGGATTTTATTTTCACGTGCATATTTAATAGCTTTTAATTTACCCTCAACCCCTCTTTCTCCAAATCCTCCGGCAACCAAAACACCACTTACTTCACTAAATATCTCATCTATCTCTTCATCACTTAATTTTTCAAGTTTTTCACTATCAACCCACTCGATATCAATTTTCATATCAAGATGAGCTCCACTATGAATTAACGCCTCAATTAATGACTTATAAGACTCTTTAAGCTGCAAATATTTCCCTACAAACGCAATTTTTACATTTTTTTGAGGAGAAATTATTTTTTTAACTATAAAATTCCATTCGCTCATATCCGGATGAAGTTCTCCTAAATCAAGCTGATTTGCAATAGGTTTTAAAATATCTTGATTTAAAAAGTTAAGAGGCACCTGATAAACAGTAGGAGCATCTACAGCTTCTATTACTGCGTCTCTTTCGATATCGCAACTATCGGCAAGTTTTGCTTTTAACGATTTTGGAAGCGGTTTTTCTGTTCTACATACAAGCATATGAGGCGTAATTCCAATTCTTCTTAACTCCTGAACACTATGCTGGGTAGGTTTTGTTTTAAGCTCACCAGCCGCTTTTATATAAGGAATAAGCGTTACGTGAACAAACATAGCGTTTGTTTTTCCAACTTCGTGTTTTAATTCTCTAACAGCTTCTAAAAACGGAAGCCCCTCAATATCTCCAACAGTCCCTCCAAGCTCAACCACTACAATATCAACGTCTTTTGCAACTTCTTTTATTCTTCTTTTAATTTCATCGGTAATATGAGGAATAATTTGAACAGTTTTTCCAAGATAATCTCCACAGCGTTCTTTTTCTATTACACTTAAATATACCTGACCTGTTGTAAAGTTGTTTTTTTTGCTTAAATTTTTATTTAAAAACCTCTCATAATTTCCTATATCAAGGTCCGTTTCAGCTCCGTCTTCCGTTACAAAAACTTCCCCGTGCTCAAAAGGACTCATAGTCCCGGGGTCCACGTTAATATAAGGGTCTATTTTTACCATAGATACTTTAAATCCGCTATGTTGTAAAAGTGTAGCAATTGAAGCCGACGTTATACCTTTCCCAAGTGAGCTTAAAACTCCTCCCGTCACAAAAATATATTTTGTCATTTAGCACCTTTTTTTTAAAATTATATCATTTTAAAGCATTAATTTCCTCTCCGAAGTAATTTGGCAAAGTATCGTAAGGATTCGGTAAAGAATCATCGGTAACATACACATATTTACAATCATATTTTTTTACTATTTCCTCCATTTGAGACTCTTGTGCTCCGTAAACTATTACAGAACTTTTGTCGGAATAACTGCAATTAATATCATTAACAGCACTTATATTGTTTTCTAAAACAACTATATTATCCGCTATATCGAAATAACTTTTATCAGGTGTAACACCAGGATTTAACACTATAAAATAATCTCCTTTAGATTTAATATAATTTTTTATTTCTATATAATAATTAATTTTATCATTTCCGCTTGCCGCTTCATCTAAAAAAAAGCCTTTAATATCCGGATAAAAAACCAACCATCTATCTATATCGTCTTTTACTTCTTCAATAGGTCTATTACCCCATTTGGTATAAACGTATCCTATAGGTTTTTTGGAATTTAAAACTAATTTAGAAATAAACTCTTCATAATTAGAATCGATATTATCTCCGGGACCATTGAAAGGATTAATAATTAATATTTCGTCAATATCAGCATAAATTACCTTATCCCACAAAGTTTTATCATAAAAATAAACAGGTATTATAATCCCCCTTTTAACCTTCGTTTCATTATTTTTATTTTTAATTTTATTTTTAAAACTAGAAAACGGAACTAAAAAATCGGTAGTACTTAAATATTTATTTGAAACACCATTTATACTATTTGAGACACCATTACCTACATTTAAATTTTCTTTAAAATGCCCTTTCTTACACCCTAAAAACAATAAAAACATAAAAAAAATAATAATTTTTTTCATCAGAACTCCTTTTTAATTTAAATTTTAACAAAAATTATGATAAAATTCAATTCGCAAAAAAAACGAAAGGTGGTGAGAGCAGTGCCAGGAATCGTAGTTCATCCAGGAGA